>NZ_JBVJDS010000003.1:0-809427 GCF_055582185.1 Streptomyces sp. NPDC042201
GGTTGATAGGCCAGATGTGGAAGACCGGTAACGGTTGAAGCTGACTGGTACTAATAGGCCGAGGGCTTGTCCTCAGTTGCTCGCGTCCACTGTGTTAGTTCTGAAGTAACGAACAGTCGTGTGGTTATCCGTCTGGTTCGACATCTTCATAGTGTTTCGGTGGTCATTGCGTGAGGGAAACGCCCGGTTACATTCCGAACCCGGAAGCTAAGCCTCACAGCGCCGATGGTACTGCAGGGGGGACCCTGTGGGAGAGTAGGACGCCGCCGAACAACCTTTGTGGGAATGCCCCGCACCGTATGGTGCGGGGCATTTCTGCGTTCACCACCCATTTGCGCAGACCCGTGTCATTGATCCGGCCTGACCAGTCGACACTTCGCGGCCGGCGGAGGGTGCTGAGCAGGTCGAGCATCGGGTATGCTTTCTCTTGTTGCTCGCCCCAATAGCTCAGTCGGTAGAGCGTCTCCATGGTAAGGAGAAGGTCTACGGTTCGATTCCGTATTGGGGCTCAAGGAACAGCGAAAGGCCCCCGCCAGTTGGCGGGGGCCTTTCGCTGTTCGCGTTCTGTCGTTCTAGCTGGGGTGGGGCTCCGGAACACGCATCGCCAGGATGGCCATGTCGTCCGAGGCAGGCTCGGCCGCGAAGCGTTCCACCGCGCGTAGTACGCGGGAGGCGACCGCGCCGGCCGTGAGTCCCGTACAGGTCGTCAGAACATCGGCCAGGCCGTCGTCCCCGAGCATGCGCGTGCCCTCCCGGCGTTCCGTGACGCCGTCGGTGACGCACAGGAGGACGTCTCCCGGGTCCAGGGTGATCGTCTGCTCGTACAGCTCCAGGTCCTCCATGACGCCGAGCAGCGGCTGCGGTTCGGCCGCCGGTTCGACCGTGCCGTTCTGACGCAGACGCAGGGGGAGCGGATGGCCGGCGCAGACCACCTTGAGAATCGCGCTGCCGTCCTCCTGGGGCCACAACTCCCCGTAGAGCAGGGTGAGAAAGCGGCTGCGGGCGCCCTCGTCGAGGATGGCCGCGTTCAGCCGCTCGAGCACCGCGGGTCCGCCGAAGCCCTCGCGGGCCAGCAGCCGCAGGGCGTGCCGGGCCAGGCCGGTGACGGCCGCGGCTTCCGGGCCCGTACCGCAGACGTCACCGATGGCGAAGCCGTAGGCACCGTCCCGGATCGGGAAGAGATCGTAGAAGTCGCCCCCGACCTCGTTGCCTTCGCCCGCCGCGCGGTAGATGACCTCGACCTCGACCCCGGGCACCTGGGGGAGCCCCGGCGGCAGCAGGCTGCGCTGCAGGGCCTGGCTGATGGCCGTGCGCTCGGAGTAGAGGCGGGCGTTGTCGAGGGCCAGCGCCGCTCGGCGCGAGAGGTCTTCCGCGAGCTCCAGGATCTCCTGGCGGAAGTGGTCGTCGGAGGGCTTGCCGAGGGTCAGCATGCCGATGACCCGGTTACGGGCCACCAGCGGCAGCACCACGGTCTCGCCGCCGACAGCGGCCGCTGTGGCCAGTGTTGTGCCGACGCTCGACGCGGTCGGGGCCGAACCGCCTCCCAGCTGGCGCATGGAGGTGCGCAGGGCTGCCTGGTGGGCGGCGTCCGCGGGGGCGGTCCAGATGCGGGCGCCGGGGGTGGGAACCGGGTCCGGCGGGTTGATCTTGGAGAGCAGGGCCTTGAGGCCGTCGATGCGCTCCTCGTCCTCGTGCAGCACATAGGAGAGATACGGGTCCGACGACTGGTCGGCGATCGTGTAGACCGCGCACCAGGTGGCCAGGGTGGGCACGGTCATCTGCGCCATCAGGGCCAGCGTCTGGTCACGGTCCAGGGTTCCCGCGAGCAGGTCCGAGGCCTCCACGAGGAACGAGAGCGAGCCGCGGCGCAGACGCTCCAGTTCGCCCAGCCGGGCCGACTCGACGGCCAGGGCGATGCGGTCGGCGGCGAACTGGAGGCGCAGCGCCTCCTCGTTGGAGAAGCGGCTCGCTCCTTCGGCGGCGACGCCCAGGGAGCCGGTGAGCCGGCCCTCGACCTTCAGCGGGACGGTCACGACCGAGCGCATCCCGGTGCCGGTCAGCAGCGGGACCGCTCCCGGGACGGCCGTGAGGTCGTCGTGGACGGCCGGCATCCGCGCGGAGCCGTAGCGTCCGGTGCCGGCCTCCACGGGAACCCTGGCGAAGCGCTGGCGGGCGGAGGGGAGCCCGGTGGAGGCCCGTACCTCCAGTTCCGTCTCGTCGTCCGTGGCCAGCAGCAGGAAGGCGGAGTCGCCGTCGAGCATGTCGCGGGCGCGCTCGACCGTCCGCTGGAGGAGTCCGTCGAGGTCCTCCGGGGCGGGGGAGCCGATGAAGATCTCGAAGGGGTCCGCGGTGCGGCTCTCGGCGCCCGCCTCGGTCGCGGGGGCGCGCAGCGGGGTCTGGATGACGGCGCGTTCGTAATCACGTACGAGGAGGCAGACCGTGGACGGCTCGCCCTGGGTGTCACGCACCCGGAGGTGTGAGGCGTAGACGGGGATGACCCGGCCGTCGGCGCCCCGCATGCCGTAACTGCCCTCCCAGCGCGAGAGTTGGAGCGCCTCGACGATGCCTGTGCCGATGCCGGGGGTCTGCGGCCAGGCGGCGAGGTCGGTGAGGGGCTTGCCGACGACCTGCTCGGGGGCGTACCCGAAGATGTGCTCCGCGTCCTCGTTCCAGCGGACGACGGCGCCGGTCCCGTCGATCTGGACGACGGCGACCCGTACCCGTTCGTCGGCGACGGGGAGCAGACTGGTGGGCAGGACGGGGCCTGCGGAGCGGGTGCCGACCGGGCGCTGAGGGAGGTCGAGCTGGAACCACACCTGCTTGTACGTGGGCGTGTACTCGACGCCCCAGCGGGATGCCAGCGCGGCGCAGAGCAGCAGTCCCCGGCCGTTCTCGCGGTCCGGGCTGCCGAACGACTGCCCGGTGCCCTGAATGGGCACCTCGCGCTCGGGGTAGCGGTCGGCGACTTCGACCCGGACGCCGTCCTCCGTACGGAGGCAGAGCACATCGGCGGAGGTGCCGGCATGGATGACGGCGTTGGTGACGAGCTCGCTGGTGAGGACGACGGCGTCGTCGACGACCTCGGAGTAGCCCCATCCCTGGAGCGTGTCACGGACGAAGGCGCGGGCCGTCGCGACGGACCGCCCGACAGGGTCGAAGCTGGCAGCCGCCCGCGCGGTGATCACAGAACTCCTCGTACGCGTTTCGACGCCCGGCTCCGCCATGATCGGCCCCGCCCCTCCAGGTGCCCGGTGGTAGTACCTTCGCCACACCGCCCCTGCCGGGCGGACCGGGGCGGTTGGACAGCCGGATGCCAGGTTACTTACCTTCGCTGTCCGAGCGGATGCCGGTCACCACAGTTTCCGTCCTCCGGGTTCGGGGACGCTATGCGAAGCTGCCGAACTGTTATGGCCTGGTTCGGCCATGGTGAAACACTGGGCAGGCTTTCCGAAACAGCCCGGACAGTTCGGTCAACCCCTGCGGGAGGGACACGGTGGAGTCTGGCATGGCGGCGCGTGGCGCGAACACACGCGTGAAAGGCGGACGATCCCGGAGCAATGGGACAGTCGAGGTGGACGCGGCGGAACTGAGCAGACTGCTGACGGCCTTGGTGTCGATGCGGGACGGCAACTTCCGAAAGCGCCTGACCGTCTCCGATGACGATGTGATGGCGGAGATCGCCGCCGTCTTCAACGAGGTCGCCGACCGCAATCTCCATCTCACGGGTGAGCTGGCCCGCGTGCGGCGCATGGTCGGGCGCGAGGGAAAGCTCACAGAGCGCCTGGAGACCGGGGCCTGCGAGGGGTCCTGGGCTGCGGCGATCGACGCGTCGAACGCGCTGGTCGACGATCTGGCGCGGCCCGTGTCCGAGGTCGGGCGGGTGCTCTCCGCGGTCGCCGAGGGCGACCTGGAACAGCGGATGGACCTGCGCTCGCACTCCACCGACGGGGCGGAGCGGCCGCTGCGCGGCGAGTTCCTGAAGGTGGCCCGTACGGTCAACAATCTGGTCGACCAGCTCTCCGCGTTCACCGACGAGGTGACCCGGGTGGCGCTGGAGGTCGGTACCGAGGGCAAGCTCGGCGGCCAGGCCAAGGTGCGCGGTATGTCCGGATCGTGGAAAGATCTCACGGATTCCGTCAACACGATGGCGTACCGGCTCACCGCTCAGGTACGTGACATTGCTCTCGTTACGACGGCGGTCGCCAAGGGCGATCTGTCGCGCAAGGTCACGGTCCATGTGGCCGGCGAGATGCTCCAGCTGAAGAACACCGTCAACACGATGGTGGATCAGCTGTCGTCCTTCTCCTCCGAGGTCACACGCGTGGCACGGGAGGTCGGCACCGAAGGTGAGCTGGGCGGTCAGGCGACCGTCCCTGGTGTGGCCGGGGTGTGGAAGGACCTCACCGATTCGGTGAACACGATGGCCGGCAACCTGACCAACCAGGTGCGGGGCATCGCCGAGGTCACCACGGCCGTCGCCAATGGTGATCTGTCGCAGAAGGTCACGGTGAGCGCGCGCGGCGAGGTGGCCCAGCTCGCCGAGACCATCAATCAGATGACCGAGACGCTCCGTACGTTCGCGGACGAAGTGACACGCGTGGCGAGCGAGGTCGGAGCCGAGGGTCTGCTCGGTGGTCAGGCACAGGTGCCCGGCGCCGCGGGGACCTGGAAGGACCTGACGGACTCGGTCAACACCGTCTTCCGCAATCTGACCACGCAGGTGCGGGACATCGCGCAGGTGACGACGGCGGTCGCGAACGGCGATCTGTCCCAGAAGGTCACCGTCGATGTCGCGGGCGAGATGCTGGAGCTGAAGAACACCGTCAATACGATGGTGGATCAGCTGCAGTCGTTCGGTTCCGAGGTCACGCGCGTCGCGCGGGAGGTCGGCGTCGAGGGCAGGCTCGGTGGCCAGGCGGAAGTGCCCGGTGCGGCGGGGACCTGGAAGGACCTCACCGATTCGGTGAACACGGCGTTCCGTAACCTCACCGGCCAGGTGCGGGACATCGCGCAGGTGACGACGGCGGTCGCCAATGGCGATCTGTCGCAGAAGGTCACCGTCGATGTCGCGGGCGAGATGCTGGAGCTCAAGAACACTGTCAACACGATGGTGGCGCAGCTCTCCTCGTTCGCCGACCAGGTGACGCGCATGGCGCGGGACGTGGGTACGGAGGGGCGGCTCGGCGGCCAGGCGCGGGTGGACGGCGTCAGTGGTACGTGGAAGGAACTCACCGACTCCGTCAACTTCATGGCGGGGAATCTGACCGATCAGGTGAGGCAGATCGCGCAGGTGACCACGGCCGTGGCGCGGGGCGATCTGTCGCAGAAGATCGATGTGGACGCCCGGGGCGAGATCCTGGAGCTGAAGAACACCATCAACACCATGGTCGACCAGTTGTCGGCCTTCGCCGAGCAGGTGACCAGGGTCGCCCGCGAGGTGGGTACGGACGGCCGGCTGGGCGGTCAGGCGCAGGTGCCGGGCGTCGCGGGCGTCTGGCGCGACCTGACCGACTCCGTGAACGGCATGGCGGGCAACCTCACCGCGCAGGTCCGGAACATCGCGGGCGTTGCCACGGCGGTCGCGCGTGGCGACCTGTCGCAGAAGATCGATGTGGACGCGCGCGGCGAGATCCTGGAGCTGAAGAACACCCTCAACACGATGGTGGACCAGCTGTCCAACTTCGCCGAACAGGTGACCCGGGTGGCCCGCGAGGTGGGTACCGAGGGCATCCTCGGCGGCCAGGCCGAGGTGCAGGGTGTCTCCGGTACGTGGAAGGACCTCACCCAGTCCGTCAACTTCATGGCGAACAATCTGACCTCGCAGGTCCGCAATATCGCCGAGGTCACCACGGCGGTCGCCAAGGGCGATCTGTCGAAGAAGATCACCGTCGATGCCCGGGGCGAGATCCTCGACCTGGTCACGACCGTCAACACGATGGTCGACCAGCTGTCGAACTTCGCGGACGAGGTGACGCGAGTCGCCCGTGAGGTGGGTACGGAAGGCATCCTCGGCGGTCAGGCCCGGGTCCGGGGTGTCACCGGCATCTGGAAGGACCTCAGCGACAACGTCAACACGATGGCCAACAACCTGACCAGCCAGGTGCGCAACATCTCGCGGGTCTCGTCGGCGGTGGCCAACGGCGATCTGACGAAGAAGGTGACGGTGGAGGCGCGCGGCGAGGTCGCGGAGCTCGCCGACACCGTCAATACGATGGTGACGACGCTGTCCTCGTTCGCGGACGAGGTGACGCGAGTCGCCCGCGAGGTGGGCACCGAGGGCGAACTGGGCGGCCAGGCCAGGGTTCCCGGCGTGTCCGGCACGTGGAAGGACCTCACCGAGTCGGTGAACTCGATGGCGTCCAACCTGACCGGGCAGGTGCGCCAGATCGCCACGGTCACCACCGCCATCGCCAAGGGCGATCTCACCAAGAAGATCGACATCGACGCGCGCGGTGAGATCCTGAAGCTGAAGAACACCATCAACACGATGGTCGACCAGCTCTCCTCCTTCGCCGATCAGGTGACCCGGGTGGCCCGCGAGGTGGGCACGGACGGGCAGCTGGGCGGCCAGGCCCGGGTGCGGGACGTCGACGGCACGTGGCGCGACCTCACCGAATCGGTGAACGAGATGGCCGGGAACCTGACCCGTCAGGTGCGGGCCATCGCCGCCGTCGCCACCGCGGTGACCCGCGGCGATCTGAACCTCAAGATCGATGTCGACGCGGCGGGCGAGATCCAGGTCCTGCAGGACAACATCAACACGATGATCGCCAACCTGCGGGACACCACCCTCGCCAACGAGGAGCAGGACTGGCTGAAGGGCAACCTCGCCCGTATCTCCGGGCTGATGCAGGGCCGCCGCGATCTCGATGACGTCGCCTCGCTGATCATGAGCGAGCTGACCCCGGTGGTCTCGGCGCAGCACGGCGCGTTCTTCCTGGCGATGCAGACCGGCGCGGTGCCCCAGGTCGGTACGGATGTCGGCAAGGACGCCTCGTACGAGCTGTGCATGCGCGGCAGCTACGGCTACTCGGCCGGCGCGATGCCGACGGCCTTCCGGCCCGGCGAGACTCTTATCGGCACGGCCGCCGAGGAGAAACGAACCATCCAGGTCAATGTGCCGCCGGGGTATCTCAAGATCTCGTCCGGGCTCGGGGAGGCGTCGCCGGCGCATGTGATCGTGCTGCCGGTGCTCTTTGAGGGGAAGGTCCTCGGGGTGATCGAGCTGGCGTCGTTCCAGCCGTTCACCCATATCCAGCGGGACTTCCTCAACCAGATCGCCGAGATGATCGCGACGAGCGTCAACACCATCAGCGTCAACTCCAAGACCGAGGTGCTGCTGAAGCAGTCGCAGGAGCTGACCGAGCAGCTGCGGGAGCGCTCCGCGGAGCTCGAGAACCGGCAGAAGGCCCTTCAGGAGTCCAACGAGGAGTTGGAGGAGAAGGCCGAGCTGCTGGCGCAGCAGAACCGCGACATCGAGGTGAAGAACACCGAGATCGAAGAGGCCAGGCAGGTTTTGGAGGAGCGGGCCGAGCAGCTCGCCGTCTCGATGCGCTACAAGTCGGAGTTCCTGGCGAACATGTCGCACGAGCTGCGTACGCCGCTCAACTCGCTGCTCATCCTCGCCAAGCTGCTCGCGGACAACGCCGAGTCGAATCTCTCCCCGAAGCAGGTGGAGTTCGCGGAGACGATCCATGGCGCGGGTTCCGATCTGCTCCAGCTGATCAACGACATCCTTGATCTGTCGAAGGTCGAGGCGGGCAAGATGGACGTCAGCCCGACCCGCATCGCGCTGGTGCAGCTGGTCGACTATGTGGAGGCGACGTTCCGGCCGCTCACCGCGGAGAAGGGGCTCGATTTCTCCGTACGGGTGTCGCCGGAGCTGCCCGCCACCCTGCACACCGACGAGCAGCGTCTGCTGCAGGTACTGCGCAACCTCCTGTCCAACGCGGTGAAGTTCACCGACAGCGGCGCGGTGGAGCTGGTGATCCGGCCGGCGGGTACGGATGTGCCGCATGCCATCAGGGAGCAGCTGCTGGAGGCGGGTTCGCTGCGTGACGCCGACGGTGACCTGATCGCGTTCTCGGTCACCGACACCGGGATCGGCATCGCGGCGAGCAAGATGCGTGTGATCTTCGAGGCGTTCAAGCAGGCGGACGGCACGACCAGCCGGAAGTACGGCGGTACGGGTCTGGGCCTGTCCATCAGCCGGGAGATCGCGCGGCTGCTCGGCGGTGAGATCCACGCGGCGAGTGAGCCGGGGCGTGGCTCGACCTTCACGCTCTACCTGCCGCTCCATCCGAGCGAACTGCCTCCGCAGGGCTATCCGCAGCTGACGCCCGCCGGCATGAAGCCGCTGGGGCGCGTGACGAGCGGTGTCACCGCGCAGACCGCGGGGCAGCCGCGGCCGGAGGAGCACGCGCCCGCGGAGCTGCCGGGTCCTGCCGCGCTGTTCCGGCGCCGCCGCAGGAGCGTCGCCGCCGCGGAGCAGGGCTCCGATACGTCAGGACAGGGCGGCCAGGCGACGCCGGCAGGGGCGCCGGGGTCTTCGGGCGGGTCTTCCGCGGGACGGGAGTCCTGGACCGTCGGTACGGGCGGTACGGGCCGTCAGGAGGCGCCCCAGGAGCGTCGTACCTTCACCTTCGCCGGTGAGAAGGTGCTGATCGTCGACGACGACATCCGTAATGTCTTCGCGCTCACCAGCGTGCTGGAGCAGCACGGTCTGTCGGTGCTGTACGCGGAGAACGGCCGGGAAGGCATCGAAGTCCTGGAGCAGCACGATGATGTGACGGTCGTTCTGATGGACATCATGATGCCGGAGATGGACGGATACGCGACGACGACGGCGATCCGCAGGATGCCGCAGTTCGCCGGGCTGCCGATCATCGCGCTCACCGCGAAGGCGATGAAGGGCGACAGGGAGAAGGCGATCGACTCCGGTGCTTCCGACTATGTGACGAAGCCGGTCGATCCTGACCATCTGCTGTCGGTGATGGAGGGGTGGATGCGCGACAAATGATCAGTGGCTGTGCGAATCAGCCCGATGTCGTGATCGACTGTGCCCGGCGGCGTGTGAGGCGGCGATATTCGGGGAACCTTCTGGTCTCCCGCAACGTTTCTCGTTCGTGCACAGTGACATCACGGTGACAGGGTGTGGCGACAGGCGGGGTGCGGCTACGATGACCGGCACAAGGACGGACGGCGTAACGGAGTCGTCCCCTGGGGCGGCGCCCGGTGCTTCGCCGGGCCTTGCGAGCAGGGGACGCCCCATGCCGGGGCGAGGAGGGCGGGTGGCCATGGTGCAGAAGGCCAAGATCCTCCTGGTCGATGACCGGCCGGAGAATCTGCTGGCGCTGGAGGCCATCCTCTCTGCGCTCGATCAGACGCTGGTGCGGGCATCGTCAGGGGAGGAAGCGCTCAAAGCGCTGCTGACGGACGACTTCGCCGTCATTCTGCTGGATGTCCAGATGCCAGGGATGGACGGTTTCGAGACCGCCGCGCACATCAAGCGGCGGGAGCGGACACGCGACATCCCGATCATTTTTCTCACGGCCATCAACCACGGCCCGCACCACACCTTCCGGGGTTACGCGGCGGGCGCGGTGGACTACATCTCGAAGCCGTTCGACCCGTGGGTGCTGCGCGCCAAGGTCTCGGTCTTCGTCGAGCTGTACATGAAGAACTGCCAGTTGAAGGAGCAGGCCGAGCTGCTCAGGCTCCAGCTGGCGGGGGCGGGCGAGGCCAAGGAGCCGACCGGTCTGCTGGCTGAACTGTCCGCGCGGCTCGCGGCAGTTGAGGAGCAGGCGGAAGCGCTCTCCAAGCAGCTGGACGACGATTCGGCGGATGCTTCCGCCGTGGCCACCGCCGCCCACCTGGAGCGCAAACTCACCGGTCTGCGGCGGGCGCTGGACGCGCTGGAGCCGGGCACGGGAAGCGGTTCGCCCACACTTCCCTCGCAGAACTGAGCAGCTGAAGCAGCGTCAGTTTCCCGACACCCCACGGACGACACGATCGGGTGAAGCCGTGGGCACACGTGTCCGCGGCCGCTCACACCGGTAACCTCACCACCATGGCCTCACGTACGTCCGGCAAGGGTTCCCAGGGCACGGCGGGCACCGCAAAGCCGCGGCCCGGCCGTACGACCGGCGCCGCGAAAGCGGCGCCCGCCAAAAAGGCGGCGCCGAAGAAGACCGTGCCCGTGAAGAAAGCACCGGCCAAGAAGGCCCCCGCGAAGAAAGCGGTCGCCAAGCCGGTACCCAAAGCCGCACCGTCCCCGACCGGGGGCGTGTACCGGCTCGTACGCGCCGTCTGGCTCGGGGCCGCGCACGGCATCGGGGCGATGTTCCGCGGCATAGGACGCGGCGCGAAGGGGCTCGACCCGGCCCATCGCAAGGACGGGGTGGCCCTGCTGCTGCTCGGCCTCGCCCTCGTCGTCGCGGCCGGCACCTGGTCGAACCTGCAAGGCCCGGTGGGCGACCTGGTCGAGATGCTCATCACCGGAGCCTTCGGCCGGCTCGATCTGCTCGTGCCGATACTGCTGGGCGCCGTCGCCGTACGGCTGATCCTCTATCCCGAGAAGCCCGAGGCCAACGGACGGATCGTCATCGGACTCTCCGCGCTCGTCATCGGCGTGCTCGGGCTGGTTCATATCGCCTGCGGCGCCCCGGGGCGCGGCGAAGGCACCGAAGCGATGCAGGACGCGGGCGGGCTCATCGGCTGGGCCGCCTCCACACCGCTGATCTTCACCACGGGCGAGGTCCTCGCCGTACCGCTGCTCCTGCTGCTCACCGTCTTCGGCCTGCTGGTCGTCACCGCCACCCCCGTCAACGCCATCCCGCAGCGGCTGCGGCTGCTCGGCTCCAAGCTGGGGATAGTCGAACCCCCCTACGAGCCGGAAGAGTACGAACCGGAAGAGCCCGACAGCGACGACGAGCGGTACGACGAGCAGTGGCGCCAGTCGCTGCCCGCCGGCGCGCGCCGCCCGTCCGCACGCCGGAGCGCGACACCGCAGGAGTACGACCCCGATCAGGCCGAGGGGGAGGCGCTCTCCGCGCGGCGCAGGCCGCGCCGGTCCTCCGCCCAGCCGGACCTGGGCCGGCCCATGGACGCCGTGGATGTGGCGGCCGCCGCGGCGGCGGCGCTGGACGGCGCCGTCCTCAACGGGATGCCGCCCTCGCCGATCGTCGCGGACCTCACCCAGGGCGTGTCCGTGGACCGTACGCGCAAGCGGGGGGAGGCGCCCGGGGCGCGCACGGAGGACACCGCCGGGGAGCGCTCCGTACCCGTACCGAGCGCGCGAGAGGCGGAGAAGCCGGCTGCCGCCGCCGGGGTTGTCGCGGACCTGACCAAGCCCGCGCCCCGCGAGGACGAACCGCTGCCGCCGCGCGCCGAGCAACTCCAGCTCCGCGGGGACATCACGTACGCGCTGCCCTCGCTGGACCTGCTGGAGCGCGGCGGTCCCGGCAAGACGCGCAGCGCCGCCAATGACGTGATCGTCGCCTCGCTCAGCAATGTCTTCAGGGAGTTCAAGGTCGACGCGGCCGTCACCGGCTTCACCCGGGGCCCGACGGTCACGCGGTACGAGGTGGAGCTCGGGCCCGCCGTGAAGGTCGAGCGCATCACCGCGCTCACCAAGAACATCGCGTACGCCGTGGCCAGTCCGGACGTACGGATCATCTCCCCGATCCCCGGAAAGTCCGCGGTCGGTATCGAGATCCCGAACACCGACCGCGAAATGGTCAACCTGGGTGATGTGCTGCGTCTCGCGAACGCCGCCGAGGACGACCACCCGATGCTCGTCGCGCTCGGCAAGGACGTCGAGGGCGGCTATGTGATGGCCAACCTCGCGAAGATGCCGCACATGCTCGTCGCCGGCGCTACCGGCTCCGGGAAGTCCTCCTGCATCAACTGCCTGATCACGTCGGTGATGGTCCGGGCGACCCCGGAGGACGTCCGGATGGTGCTCGTGGACCCCAAGCGGGTCGAGCTGACCGCGTACGAGGGCATCCCGCATCTGATCACGCCGATCATCACCAACCCCAAGCGGGCCGCCGAGGCACTCCAGTGGGTCGTACGGGAGATGGATCTGCGCTACGACGACCTCGCGGCCTACGGCTACCGCCATATCGACGACTTCAACCGGGCCGTGCGCAACGGGAAGGTCAAGCTGCCCGAGGGCAGCCAGCGTGAGCTCTCGCCGTATCCGTATCTGCTGGTCATCGTGGACGAGCTGGCCGACCTGATGATGGTCGCGCCGCGTGATGTCGAGGACGCCATCGTCCGTATCACCCAGTTGGCCCGTGCCGCCGGTATTCATCTGGTGCTCGCCACCCAGCGGCCCTCGGTCGATGTCGTCACCGGGCTGATCAAGGCGAATGTACCCTCGCGGCTCGCCTTCGCGACGTCCTCGCTGGCCGACAGCCGGGTCATCCTCGATCAGCCGGGCGCGGAGAAGCTGATCGGCAAGGGAGACGGCCTGTTCCTGCCGATGGGCGCGAACAAGCCGACCCGTATGCAGGGTGCCTTTGTCACCGAGGACGAGGTCGCGGCGGTCGTCCAGCACTGCAAGGATCAGATGGCACCCGTCTTCCGTGAGGACGTCGTGGTCGGGACGGCCAAGAAGAAGGAGATCGACGAGGACATCGGCGACGATCTCGATCTGCTCTGCCAGGCCGCCGAACTGGTGGTTTCCACGCAGTTCGGCTCGACCTCGATGCTTCAGCGGAAGCTGCGTGTCGGTTTCGCCAAGGCCGGCCGGCTGATGGACCTCATGGAATCGAGGAACATCGTCGGACCGAGTGAGGGCTCCAAAGCCCGCGATGTCCTGGTGAAGGCGGATGAATTGGATGGAGTGCTCGCCGTGATACGCGGGGAGGCTCAATCCTAGGGAAAAGGAAGGCAACCGTTTCCCTAGGTCAGACGTCAAGTTGGAGAGAGGAAGTGCATCGTGTCCCTCTACCACGTCGTCAGGCCCTTCTGATGGCGTACAAAGTGCATCCGCCCGGTTGCCCCACCCTTTCGTACCACCCATAGACTGAACGTCCAGCAGGTGGCTACACGCTCGAAAGGCGCCCCCGTGTCCATCGGCAACTCCCCCGACGGCAACGCCCCAGAACCTGACGACAACGCCCCCGACGTCAACTCTTCCGACGGCGCCGTTTCCGACGTCAGCCCTCCCGACGCCCCGGCTTCCGACAGCTCGGCTTCCGATGCCCCGGCTTCGGACAGCACTACTTCCGACGTCTCGGCTTCGGACAGCTCGGCTTCCGACGCCCCGGCCTTCGACACCGAGCCCGAAGACGACCTGCCTTCGATCGGTCAGATTCTTCAGCAGGCGCGCGTCGCGGCGAACCTGACGGTCGATGAGGTCAGCAGCTCGACCCGCGTACGCGTCCCCATCGTGCAGGCGATCGAGCAGGACGACTTCTCGCGCTGCGGCGGCGATGTCTACGCCCGCGGGCACATCCGTATGCTCGCCCGCACGGTCGGGATCGACCCTGATGACCTCGTCGAGCGATTCGACGACGCGCACGGCGGGCGTCCGATGCCCACGGGCGCGGCGCCCATGTTCGAGGCGGAGCGGATCCGGCCCGAGCGGGCCCGCCCCAACTGGACCGCCGCCATGGTCGCCGCGATCGTCGCCGTGGTCGGCTTCGCCGGCTTCACCCTGTTCAGCGATGGGGACGAGGGAGGAAAGACCAAGTCCGTCGCCGAGGGAGCGAAGCCCGACAAGGGCGCCAAGCCCAGTGCGACGAAGTCGACCGCCCCCAAGCCCGACCCGTCGGAAAGCGCCATCGCCGCCGCGCCGCGCGACAAGGTCACGGTGAAGCTCTCCGCCATAGACGACAAGAGCTGGATCTCCGCCAAGGCGCACAACGGCAAGCTGCTGTTCGACGGCACGCTCCTCAAGGGCGCTTCCAAGACTTTCCAGGACGATGAGCAGATCGATCTGATCATCGGGAATGCCGGGGCGATCGAGCTGTTCGTCAACGGCAAGAAGGTCGAGGACGAGTTCGAGGCCGGGCAGGTCGAGCGGCTCTCGTACACGAAGGGCGACCCCGAGGTCGGCTGAGCAACCCCTGCACGGCGGGGGCAGGGCCAGGACAAAGTAGTCTTGCGCCCATGCCCGAACGCCGTACCGTCGCCCTTGTCACTCTTGGCTGCGCCCGTAACGAGGTGGACTCGGAGGAGCTTGCAGGCCGCTTGGCAGCGGACGGCTGGGAGCTCGTCCAGGACGCCGCCGCCGCGGACGTCGCTGTCGTCAACACCTGCGGATTCGTCGAGGCCGCGAAGAAGGACTCCGTCGACGCCCTGCTGGAAGCCAATGATCTCAAGGATCAGGGCAAGACCCAGGCGGTCGTCGCCGTCGGCTGCATGGCCGAGCGGTACGGCAAGGAGCTGGCGGAGGCCCTGCCCGAGGCGGACGGCGTGCTCGGCTTTGACGACTACGCCGATATCTCCGAGCGCCTCCAGACCATCCTGAACGGCGGCATCCACGCCTCGCACACGCCCCGCGACCGGCGCAAGCTGCTGCCGCTCAGCCCGGTCGAGCGGCAGGCCGCCGCCGGGGTGGCCCTGCCGGGGCACGGAGACCTCTCCCCGGTGGCCGGTCAGGTGGACATCCTGCCGGCCGCCGAGGACCTGCCGGAGGGGATCGCCCCGGCCTCCGGGCCGCGGGCGCCCCTGCGGCGCAGACTGGACCACAGCCCTGTCGCCTCCGTGAAGCTCGCGTCCGGCTGCGACCGGCGCTGCTCCTTCTGCGCCATTCCGTCGTTCCGCGGCTCCTTCATCTCCCGGCGCCCCTCGGACGTCCTGGGTGAGACGCGCTGGCTGGCCGAGCAGGGCGTCAAGGAGGTCATGCTCGTCTCCGAGAACAACACGTCGTACGGCAAGGACCTCGGCGACATCCGGCTGCTGGAGACCCTGCTGCCCGAGCTGGCGGCCGTCGACGGGATCGAGCGGGTACGGGTCAGCTACCTGCAGCCCGCCGAGATGCGCCCCGGACTGATCGACGTCCTGACGTCGACGCCGAAGGTCGCGCCGTACTTCGATCTGTCCTTCCAGCACTCGGCGCCCGGCGTGCTGCGCGCGATGCGGCGCTTCGGGGACACCGACCGCTTCCTGGAGCTGCTGGAGACCATCCGGGGCAAGGCGCCGCAGGCCGGTGTGCGTTCGAACTTCATCGTCGGCTTCCCCGGCGAGAGCGAGGCGGACTTCGCTGAGCTGGAGCGCTTCCTCACGGGTGCCCGCCTCGACGCCATCGGCGTCTTCGGCTACTCGGACGAGGACGGCACCGAGGCCGCCACGTACGCGGACAAGCTGGATGGTGATGTCGTCGCCGAGCGGCTGGCGCATCTGTCGCGGCTGGCCGAGGAGCTGACCGCCCAGCGGGCCGAGGAGCGGCTCGGCGAGAGCCTCGAAGTGCTCGTCGAGTCGGTCGACCCGGAGGACGGCACCGGGGAGGCGGCGGTCGGCCGGGCTGCGCACCAGGCCCCCGAGACGGACGGCCAGGTGATCTTCACTTCGAGCGAGGGCCTGCTTCCCGGCCGTATGGTCGAGGCGAAGGTGGTCGGTACCGAGGGCGTGGACCTGGTGGCCGAGTACCGCGGCCTGCTGGGGGACGAATCCCGGATCCCGGGCGAGGAGGCGGCCAGATGACCGGAGTCCCGGCGTCCGCGGCGGGCGGCACCAGCGCGAAGTCGGCGCCCGGTGGTGGCAAGCTGGGGGCTGTGGCGGTCAATCAGGCCAGTCTGTGGAACATCGCCAATATCCTCACCATGCTGCGGCTGGTGCTGGTGCCCTGCTTCGTTGTGCTGATGCTCCAGGACGGCGGGTTCGACCCTGCCTGGCGTGCCTGGGCCTGGGCCGCCTTCGCCGTCGCCATGATCACGGACATCTTCGACGGCCATCTGGCCCGTACGTACAACCTGGTCACCGACTTCGGCAAGATCGCCGACCCGATCGCGGACAAGGCGATCATGGGCGCGGCGCTGATCTGTCTGTCCTCGCTCGGCGATCTGCCGTGGTGGGTGACGGGGGTCATCCTTTTCCGTGAACTCGGCATCACGCTGATGCGGTTCTGGGTGATCAGGCACGGGGTCATTCCGGCCAGCCGCGGCGGCAAGATCAAGACCCTGGCGCAGGGCACGGCCGTGGGCATGTACGTACTCGCGCTGACCGGGCCGCTGGCCACGCTGCGCTTCTGGGTGATGGCGGTGGCCGTCGTGCTGACGGTGCTGACCGCGCTGGACTATGTGCGGCAGGCGGTCGTGCTGCGGCGTCAGGGGCTCGCGGCGGAGCGCGCGGCGGCGGAGTCCGCGCGGTGACCGATGCCGGGGCGGGTGCCGCGGCCGGAACCGGTGCGGTGGCTGGGGCCGGCGCGGTCGACGACCGCGCGGCGCGGGTACTGGCGGCTCTGCTGGAGCGCGGCGGGACGCTGGCCGTCGCGGAATCCCTCACCGGCGGTCTGCTGGCCGCGGAGCTGACGTCCGTCCCCGGCGCCTCCCGGACCTTCCGTGGGTCCGTCACGGCCTATGCGACGGATCTGAAACGGGATGTTCTGGGCGTCGACCCGGTCCTGCTGGAACAGCGCGGCGCGGTGGACCCCGAGGTGGCACGGCAGATGGCGGCCGGCGTGCGGCGGGTGCTGGGGGCCGGCTGGGGTGCGGCGACCACCGGGGTCGCGGGCCCCGATCCGCAGGACGGGCAGCCGGTCGGGACCGTGTACGTGGCGGTCGTGGGGCCGGAAGGCGCGGGGAAAGTGAGCGCTCTGCGGTTGAACGGCGACCGGGCGGACATCCGTAAAGAGAGTGTGCGGAGTGTACTCGCACTGCTCCTCGGCGAACTCTCCGGGAACAGACGGGCACAGGATACGGAACAGAACGGGGGGTATTGATGTTTGCAGCCCTGAGTGAACACGACATCGCTCCCCGCACGGCCGCAGCGCGAGGCGGTACGGTGGGGCGTGAAGGATGCGGCTACGCGGTCCGAGGAGGGAGCCACCGATGATTCTGCTCCGTCGCCTGCTGGGTGACGTGCTGCGTCGGCAGCGCCAGCGCCAGGGCCGTACTCTGCGCGAAGTCTCCTCCTCCGCCCGAGTCTCGCTCGGCTATCTTTCCGAGGTGGAACGGGGGCAGAAGGAGGCTTCCTCCGAGCTGCTCTCCGCGATCTGCGACGCGCTTGATGTACGGATGTCCGAGCTCATGCGAGAAGTGAGCGACGAACTGTCGTTGGCCGAGCTGGCAGCGTCGGCGGCGGCGAACGAGCCGGTGCCTGCGCCAGTACGCCCAATGCTCAATTCCGTCTCTGTGACGTCGGTGGCCGGAGTGCCGACGGAGCGGGTGACGATCAAGGTGCCTACGGAGGCGGTAGACGTCGTCGCCGCCTAGATTCCCCAGAGTTTGACCTGAACCCCGGTTGGTACGCGAGTACCGGCCGGGGTTTTCGCCATCTCCGGATGACCGCTTTGTCTCATTTATGCCATGGTGGATGGTGCGTGCCAATACAACGGTGAACGGAACTGGAGGACACGCATGTCTGTCGTGAAGAGTTCCCTGTCCGAGGAGCATCTGAAGCTGGTCGGTGAGGCGCTGCAAGGTGCGCTCGTGGACCTGGTCGATCTCTCACTGGTCGCCAAACAGGTCCACTGGAATATCGTCGGGCCGCGCTTCCGCTCCGTACACCTGCAGCTCGACGAGGTCGTGTCCACGGCGCGGCAGCACTCGGACACGGTGGCGGAACGGGCGTCCGCGATCGGAGTGACCCCGGACGGGCGGGCCGGAACGGTGGCGGCGACAAGCGCCATCGGTACGGTGCCCAACGGCTGGATCAAGGATGGGGACGCCGTACGGATCATGGTGGAGGCACTCGGCGCGGTCGTCACACGGATGCGTGAGCGCGTCGAGGTGACGGATGAGCCGGACCCGGTGACCCAGGACGCGCTGATCCAGGTGGCCGGCGATCTGGAGAAGCACGCGTGGATGTTCCAGGCCGAGAGCGCCTGACCGAGTGAGAGCGTCGCGCCGGCGTCGACCGGGGCGACGCCGGCGCGGGCTTGGCCACGGCGTGTGGGGCCGGCAGAGAGGGGCATCCGTGACAACAGCGGGCGCCACGAACAGCACGGTGTTGATGACGAGTTGGTGTGCACGTCGGGCGGCGGGAGCCCGGCCTGCGCGCGCCGGGGCGTGCATCCGATGCGCCCTCCCGGCGGGCGATCGGGCAGGTCTAGCGTCGACCGGAGGAGGCGGCCATGGCAGGGCGATGGGTCCTTCTGCCGGCGCTCGCTCTGGGCGGGTTGTGGTGGTGGGCCGTACTGCGGCTCGCGCTGGAGCCCGAGCACACGGGGATCGTGGAGGGAGCGGTGGTGGCGGGCGGCTGGGGGCTGAGCCTGCTGCCGGTGCATGTCGCGTCGTCACGGCGGGGGCGCCGGCGTTCCGGCGAGGCATTGGGCAAGACATCAGGCAAGGCATCAGGCCCGCGCGGCCACGCGGCCGCCGCGATATCTGACGAGTCGCCAACTCCCGCTCCTGACAGGCGAAACGAACACGGGCGAAACGAACACCCTTGCCGCCGACGCGCGTCCCGTTGGCGGCGAACAACGTCAGGCCCGAAGGCGCAGCCCCCTGGGCGTGGCATGGAAGCCCGCTGATTCCAGGGCGCGGCCCAGCGGGGAGGTCAGGGCCGGCGTGCCATTGGCGCGCTCCACCGTGACCGTACCGAGCGCTCCCGCGCGGGCCGCTGCCGCCAGGGCTTCGACGGCCGCTCGCAGCGAAGGGGCCTCCGGGTCCGTCTCCCAGGCCAGCAGGGTTTTGCCGCCGCGCTCCATGTAGAGGGTCAGCTCGCCGTCGACGAGGACGACCAGCGAGCCTGCCTTGCGGCCCGGCTTGTGGCCGGCGTCGGTCGGGGGCTCCGGCCAGGGGAGCGCGGCTCCGTAGGCGTTGGCGGGGTCGGCCGCGGCCAGGACCACGGCGCGGGGCGAGGGCTGGGACTCGGCGCGGTCACGGGCCGTGGCCGCCGCGCGCAGCCGGTCGACCGCGCCGTCCATCGCGAACTGGGCCGCGCCCAGGCCCTCGACGACATAGCCGCGCCGGGCCTGTCCGCTGTCCTCGAAGGCGGACAGCACGCGGTAGATCGCGGAGAAGCCGCCCTCCACACCTTCGGCGGCGACCGCGCCCCGGGTCACCACCCCGTGCCGGTCGAGCAGAGTGCGGGCCAGCGCGTGCGCCCGGTGCGTACGGTCCGGCTCCGGGGCCGGGAGCAGCGACCAGCGGCCGCTGACCGTCGGCGGGCCCGTACGGGACGCGGTCCTGGCGGCGGCCGTGAGGGTGCCGTACCGCCCGCGCGGGACCGGGCGCCGCGCCCGGTGGGCCGTGGAGCCCGCGGTGCGGCCGGAGCCGAGCAGTGCGCGCAGCGGGGCCAGGGTGTCGTTCGTGAGCCGGCCCGACCAGGCCAGATCCCAGACGGCGTCGGCCAGTTGAGGATCGGTCACCTCGGGGTGGGTGGTGGCGCGGATCTGGTCGGCGATCTGCCGGAAGAACAGCCCGTAGCCCCCGGAGAGGGTGGTGAGGAGCGATTCGTGGAGGGCGGTCAGCTCCAGCGGGTGCGGGGGAGGAAGCAACAGCGGCGCGGCGTCGGCGAGATAGAGGGAGATCCAGCCGTCCTTGCCGGGCAGCGCGCCCGCTCCGGCCCACAGAACCTCGCCCGTGGTGGTCAGTTCGTCCAGGAGCGCGGGCGTGTAGCCGGAGATCCTGGACGGGAGGATCAGCTTCTCCAGCGCCGATGCCGGGACAGGAGCACCCTGCAACTGCTCGACGGCGCGGGCGAGTCCGTCGATGCCGCGCAGGCTGTTGCTGCCCAGATGCTGCCACTGCGGCAGGAACGTGGCGAGCGCGCCGGGGGCCACCGGCTCCAGCTCCTGGCGCAGCGCGGCCAGGGAGCGGCGGCGCAGCCGGCGGAGCACGGTGGCGTCGCACCACTCCTGGCCGATGCCGGAAGGATGGAACTCGCCCTGGACGACCCGGCCGCTCGCGGCGAGGCGGTGCAGGGCGCCGTCCGTGACCGCCGTGCCGAGGCCGAAGCGCTCGGCGGCCGTGGACGAGGTGAATGGGCCGTGCGTACGGGCATGGCGGGCGAGGAGATCGCCGAGGGGGTCCTTGACCGGTTCGGTGAACGCCTCGGGGACACCGACCGGCAGCGCCGTGCCCAGCGCGTCCCGCAGCCGGCCCGCGTCCTCGATCGCCGCCCAGTGCTCGGCTCCGCCGATCCGCACCTTGATGGCGCGGCGGGCCGCCGCGAGGTCCTGGGCCCATGGCGCCTGCGCGCCGCGTTCCGCCAGCTCTTCGTCGGTGAGCGGTCCGAGGACCCGGAGCAGGTCGGCGACGCCTTCGAGGTCCTTGACGCGCCGGTCCTCGGTGACCCACTGGAGCTCCTGCTCCAGCTCGGTGAGGACCTCTGGGTCGAGCAGCTCGCGCAGCTCGGACTGGCCGAGCAGCTCGGCCAGCAGCCGGGAGTCCAGGGACAGCGCGGCGGCCCGCCGCTCCGCGAGGGGGGAGTCGCCCTCGTACAGGAACTGGGCGACATAGCCGAAGAGCAGGGACCTGGCGAAGGGCGAGGGCTCCGGGGTGGTGACCTCGACGAGCCGGACCCGCCGGGACTCGATGTCCCCCATGAGTTCGGTGAGGCCGGGGACGTCGAAGACATCCTGAAGGCACTCCCGCACCGCCTCCAGCACGATCGGGAACGAGCCGAACTCGCTCGCCACCTGAAGGAGCTGGGCGGCGCGCTGGCGCTGCTGCCACAGCGGGGTGCGCTTGCCGGGGCTCCTGCGCGGCAGCAGCAGCGCCCGCGCGGCGCACTCCCGGAACCGGGAGGCGAAGAGCGCCGAGCCGCCCACCTGCTCGGTGACGATCCCGCTGATGTCGCCCCGGTCGAAGACCACGTCCGAGGCTCCGAGGGGAGCCTGCTCGCTGTCGAAGGCCGTGCTGAGGCGGTCCGGCTCGTCATCGAGGAGATCCAGGCCCATCAGGTCGGCGTCGGGGAGCCGCAGCACGATGCCGTCGTCGGCGTGCATGACCTGCGCGTCCATGCCGTACCGCTCGGCGAGACGGGCGCCGAGGGCCAGCGCCCACGGCGCGTGCACCTGCGCTCCGAACGGTGAGTGGATCACCACCCGCCAGTCGCCCAGCTCGTCGCGGAACCGCTCGACGAGGATCGTCCGGTCGTCCGGAATGTGGCCACAGGCCCGGCGCTGCTCGTCCAGATACGACAGCACATTGCCGGCGGCCCACGCGTCGAGGCCCGCGGTCAGCAGCCGCAGCCGGGCGTCCTCCTCGGAGAGGGAACCGACCTCGCGCAGGAACGCGCCCACCGCGCGGCCCAGCTCCAGCGGACGGCCCAGCTGGTCGCCCTTCCAGAACGGCAGCCGGCCCGGGACGCCGGGGGCGGGGGTGACCAGGACGCGGTCGCGGGTGATGTCCTCGATCCGCCAGGAGGTCGTACCGAGCGTGAAGACATCGCCCACCCTGGATTCGTAGACCATCTCCTCGTCCAGCTCACCGACCCGGCCACCGCCCTTCTTGGGGTCGGCCCCGACGAGGAAGACACCGAAGAGGCCGCGGTCGGGGATGGTGCCGCCGGAGGTGACGGCCAGGCGCTGCGCGCCGGGGCGGCCCGTGACCGTACCGGCGACGCGGTCCCACACCACCCGGGGACGCAGCTCCGCGAAGGCATCGGAGGGATAGCGCCCGGCGAGCATGTCGAGGACGGCGGTGAACGCGGACTCGGGCAGCGCGGCGAAGGGCGCGGCGCGGCGGGCCAGGGCGAGCAGATCGTCGGCCTGCCTGGTGTCCAGAGCGACCATGGCGACCAGCTGCTGGGCCAGCACGTCCAGCGGATTGGCGGGGACGCGCAGCGCCTCGATGGATCCGCTGCGCATCCGCTCGGTGACCACGGCTGCCTGGACCAGGTCGCCGCGGTACTTGGGGAAGACGACGCCCGTGGAGACCGCGCCCACCTGGTGACCCGCGCGGCCGACCCGCTGGAGACCCGAGGCGACCGAGGGCGGCGACTCGACCTGGACGACCAGATCCACCGCTCCCATGTCGATGCCCAGTTCCAGACTGGAGGTGGCCACGACGGCGGGCAGCCGGCCGGCCTTGAGGTCCTCCTCGACCTGGGCGCGCTGCTCCTTGGAGACCGAGCCGTGGTGCGCGCGGGCGAGCAGGGGAGGCGCCCCCTTGGCCGCGCCCGACTCGGCCATGATCTCGGCCGGGGAGTGCGCCTCGGGCAGGGGCTCCCCGGTGGCGCGTTCGTACGCGATCTCGTTCAGCCGGTTGCACAACCGCTCGGCCAGCCGGCGCGAGTTGGCGAAAACGATCGTGGAGCGGTGCGCCTGGACGAGATCGGCGATCCGCTCCTCCACATGAGGCCAGATCGACGGCTTCTCCGCGCTGTCCGTCTCCGATGCGGGAGAGCCGCCCAGCTCGCCCAGATCCTCCACCGGGACGACGACGGAGAGGTCGAACTCCTTGCCGGAGGGCGGCTGGACGATCTCCACCCTGCGCTGGGGAGACAGATAGCGGGCGACCTCCTCCACCGGACGCACCGTCGCCGACAGTCCGATCCGGCGGGCCGGGCGCGGCAGCAGCTCGTCGAGCCGCTCCAGGGACAGGGCGAGATGGGCGCCCCGCTTCGTCCCGGCGACGGCGTGCACCTCGTCCAGGATCACCGTCTCGATCCCCGCGAGCGCGTCCCGCGCCGAGGACGTGAGCATCAGGAACAGCGATTCGGGGGTGGTGATCAGGATGTCCGGCGGCTTCGTGGCCATGGAACGCCGCTCGGCGGGCGGGGTGTCGCCCGAGCGGATACCGACCCGCACTTCGGGCTCGGGCAGCCCCCGCCGCACGGACTCCTGCCGGATCCCCGTGAGCGGGCTGCGCAGGTTGCGCTCCACATCGACGGCGAGCGCCTTGAGCGGCGAGACGTACAGCACCCGGCAGCGCTTCTTCGCTTCGGCGGGCGGGGGCGTCGACGCCAGCTGGTCCAGGGCGGCGAGGAAGGCGGCCAGCGTCTTGCCGGAGCCGGTGGGGGCCACCACCAGCACGTCCGAGCCCTCCCCGATGGCACGCCAGGCCCCCTCCTGCGCCGCGGTGGGCGCGGAGAAAGCCCCCGTGAACCAGCCGCGGGTCGCGGGGGAGAAGGAGTCGAGCGCAGTCCGTGCCATGCCCCCCATCGTGCACCCGGCCACTGACAAACGCCCCGACCTGGGCAAACGGCCCGCGGACCGGCAACGCAGAATGGGAGTATGGCATCCCGGGAGCAGGCACGGCACTGGCGCTACTCCGAGCTGCCCGGCGTCGATCTGCTGCGTGCGCGCTACATCGACAAGACGTTTCTGCGGCACACGCACGAGACCTTCGTCATCGCCGCGATCACGGAGGGCGTCGAGGTCTTCCACCACGGTGGCGGCGATCAGTACGCGGGCCCCGGCTCGCTCGCGCTGATCAACCCCGAGACCCCGCACACCGGCCACGCCCAGGGCCCGGAGGGCTGGCGGTACGGGGCCGTCTACCCCGCGGTCGATGTCGTCGCCTCCATCGCCGCGGAGACCACCACGATCCGCGGCACCCCCGGCTTCACGGCCCCCGTGGTGGACGACCCGTACACTGCCCGGCTCGTCCACCGGGTGCTGCGCGCCGCCGACGAGGGCAACGCCCTCGCCGCCGACACCCTGCTGCGGATCGCGGTGACCCGGCTGCTGCGGTCGAACGGCGGTCCGCTCCCGCAGCGCCCGGTGCGGGGCGCCGGGGCGCGGATCGCGGCACGCGCGCGTGCCGTGCTGGAGGAGCGGATGACCGACCCGCCGTCCCTGGAGCAGCTCGCCGCCGGTCTCGGCACCAGCCCCTTCGCGCTGCTGCGGGCCTTCAAGGACACCTACGGCCTGCCCCCGCACACCTGGCTCACCGACGCGCGGGTCCGCCGTGCCCGCCACCTTCTGGACGCGGGTACGGCGCCGGCGGAGGCGGCCGTGGCCGTCGGCTTCACGGACCAGCCTCATCTCCACCGGCACTTCACCCGGATCGTCGGCGTGCCGCCCGGCGCCTATCGCAGGGAGCGGACGGCCACCACGGTCTGACGGCCGCCAGGGTCCGACCCACGGCCACCCGCCGTGCGAAGACGCCACAGCGCGCAAGAACGTACAAGACCGGTCAGGCCCGGCCGCGTAGCGTCCAGGTCGTGCCAGAACAGACAGCATCAGCGTCCCCGGACATACCGGCGGACAGCCGCGCGGGGTCCGCCGCCCGGTCAGCGCCCGAACCCAAGCCCGACTCGGCCGTCGTACGCGACGCTCTGGGCGTCGGCATCGCCGTCGGGCTCTCGGGCTTCGCCTTCGGTGTCACCTCGGCGGGCGCGGGCCTCACCGTCCTCCAGACCTGCGCGCTCAGCCTGCTGGTCTTCACCGGCGCCTCGCAGTTCGCGCTCGTCGGCGCGCTCGCGGCAGGCGGCAATCCGCTCGCCGCCGCCGCGGGCGCGTT
Source organism: Streptomyces sp. NPDC042201 (assembly GCF_055582185.1). Taxonomy (NCBI): domain Bacteria; kingdom Bacillati; phylum Actinomycetota; class Actinomycetes; order Kitasatosporales; family Streptomycetaceae; genus Streptomyces; species Streptomyces sp. NPDC042201. The sequence goes on from NZ_JBVJDS010000003.1 coordinate 24,531, forward strand.
CTTCCTGGGCGTACGCAACGCCTTCTACGGGCTCAGGCTGTCCCAGCTGCTGCGGCTGCCGGGCCCCGTACGGCCTCTCGCGGCTCAGTGGGTCATCGACGAGACCACGGCCGTCGCCCTTGCCCAGCCCACCCGGCGCAGTGCCCGGATCGGCTTCACGGTCACGGGGCTCACGCTCTATGCGCTGTGGAACCTCACGACCTTCGCCGGGGCGCTGGGCGCGGAAGCCCTGGGGGACACCAACGCGTGGGGGCTCGACGCGGCGGGGCCCGCCGTCTTCCTCGCGCTGCTCGCGCCCATGCTCCGTACGACCACCGAGCGGACGGTCGCGGGCCTCGCGGTCGTCCTCGGCCTCGGATTCCTGCCGGTGCTTCCCGCCGGTGTCCCAGTGCTCGTCGCGGCGCTCGCCGCGCCCGCGGTCCTCTGGCTCGAAGGCCGCAAGATCACCGGCCGCAGGAAGGGATCAGACCGTTGACCATCTGGATCGCGATCGGTGCGACCGCCGTCGGCTGCTATCTCGTCAAGCTCCTGGGACTGCTGGTGCCCGCGGGAACGCTGGAACGCCCGCTCGTCCAGCGGCTGTCGGCCCTGCTGCCCGTCGCCCTGCTCGCCGCGCTGACCGCGCAGCAGACCTTCAGCGCCGACGGCGCACTCGTCCTGGACGCCCGGGGCGCGGGGCTCGCGGCAGCGGCGCTCGCACTGGTCCTGCGCGCCCCGTTCCTGGTGGTCGTGGGGTCCGCGGTCCTCGTGACGGCAGGAGTGCGGGCGATGGGCGGCTAACACGGCCGGCCGATCGCCCGCTGCCGGCCGCACTCCCAGGGGCGGGATACTGAGTCCATGCGGTTGACGATTTTCTGGGAGCGGATGGCGGACCACTTCGGCGCGGCCTACGCCGAGTCCTTCGCCCGTGACCATGTGATGGCCGAGCTGGGTGGCCGTACGGTGCACGAGGCACTCGACGCCGGCTGGGAGGCGAAGGACGTCTGGCGCGGCGTCTGCGCCGCCGTGGGCGTCCCGGCCGACAAGCGATGACGCCCGGGCCGGCGGCCCGATGACGCGGGTCCGCGCGACCGGCTGTCGTACCGGTAGGCGAGACTGGCTCCGTGGCACCGACTGACAAGACCGCACCGGACGTAGAACCGGACATCACCCCGCCGAACTCGGCTCCGATCACGACGCCGCCTCCGGCTTCCGGGGACGGCGGCCAGGTCCGTATGCCCCGCTGGCTGCCGCGCGCGATGATCCTGGCGCTGGCGCTCGTCGCCTGCTTCCAACTGGGCAATTGGGCGTTCCATCAGCTCATCGGGCTGCTGATCAATGTGCTGATCGCCTTCTTCCTCGCGCTGGCGGTCGAGCCGGCCGTGAGCAGGATGGCGGCCCGCGGGATGCGGCGTGGACTCGCCACCTTCCTGGTCTTCTTCGCGGTGCTGATCGCGAGCGTCGGCTTTGTGGTGATGCTCGGCTCGATACTGGCGAGCCAGATCGTCGACATGGTCGAGTCCTTCCCCGCGTACCTCGACTCGGTGATCAACTGGATCAACCAGACGTTCCACACGGAGCTGTCCCGGGTCGCGGTCAGGGACAGCCTGCTGCACTCCGACTGGCTGCAGAGATATGTGCAGAACAGCGCGACCGGGGTGCTCGATGTCTCCGCCACCGTGCTGGGCGGACTGTTCCGGCTGCTGACGATCTTCCTGTTCTCGTTCTACTTCGCGGCCGACGGCCCGCGGCTGCGGCGCGCGCTCTGCTCCGTACTCCCGCCCGCCAAGCAGGCCGAGGTGCTGCGCGCCTGGGAGATCGCGGTCGACAAGACCGGCGGCTATCTCTACTCGCGCGGGCTGATGGCGCTGATCTCCGGTGTCTCGCACTACATCCTGCTGGAGATCCTGGGCGTGCCGTACGCGCCGGCGCTCGCGGTGTGGGTGGGGCTGGTCTCCCAGTTCATCCCGACCATCGGCACGTATCTGGCGGGCGCGCTGCCGATGCTGATCGCCTTCACCGTGAACCCCTGGTACGCGGTCTGGGTGCTCGGATTCGTCCTGATCTACCAGCAGTTCGAGAACTACGTGCTCCAGCCCAAGCTCACCGCCAAGTCCGTCGACATCCATCCTGCGGTGGCCTTCGGCTCGGTCATCGCCGGGACGGCGCTGCTGGGCGCGGTCGGCGCGCTGATCGCGATCCCCGCGGTCGCCACGCTGCAGGCCTTCCTTGGCGCGTATGTGAAGCGGTACGACGTGATGGACGACCCGAGAGTGCGCGGCGGCAGACCACGCCCCGGTGCCACGCTCCTGCGCCAGGTGCGGCGCACACGGCGCGCGGACGACGGCCGGTAGCCGGCCGCACAAAGACCGGCGCTCCCGCCGGGTGGTGCGCTTGACACCAAAATCGAACATCCATTCTTATGGGAGAGAGGCCGATGTCTCCCGGGGTCGGCCGCGGCGTTGTTTTCAGTGGAGTTGTCCACAGGCCCGGGAGGGCGTCGGGACGCATTGTCAGTGGCAGGGGATAGCGTCCTTGACGTGAAGCGATCGACTCAAGCAAATCGGGTGGAACCCATGGCAGGAACCGACCGCGAGAAGGCGCTCGACGCCGCTCTCGCACAAATTGAACGGCAATTCGGCAAGGGCGCGGTGATGCGCCTCGGCGAGCGGCCGAACGAGCCCATCGAGGTCATCCCCACCGGGTCGACCGCGCTCGACGTCGCGCTCGGCGTCGGCGGCCTGCCGCGCGGCCGCGTCGTGGAGGTGTACGGGCCGGAGTCCTCCGGCAAGACGACCCTGACGCTGCACGCCGTGGCGAACGCGCAGAAGGCCGGCGGCACGGTGGCCTTCGTGGACGCCGAGCACGCCCTCGACCCCGAGTACGCGAAGAAGCTCGGCGTCGACATCGACAACCTGCTCCTGTCCCAGCCGGACAACGGCGAGCAGGCCCTCGAAATCGTGGACATGCTGGTCCGCTCCGGGGCGCTCGACCTGATCGTCATCGACTCCGTCGCCGCCCTGGTGCCGCGCGCGGAGATCGAGGGGGAGATGGGTGACTCGCACGTCGGTCTGCAGGCGCGGCTGATGAGCCAGGCGCTCCGGAAGATCACCAGCGCGCTCAACCAGTCCAAGACCACCGCGATCTTCATCAACCAGCTCCGCGAGAAGATCGGCGTGATGTTCGGCTCGCCGGAGACCACGACGGGTGGCCGCGCGCTCAAGTTCTACGCCTCGGTGCGCCTCGACATCCGCCGTATCGAGACCCTGAAGGACGGCACCGACGCCGTCGGCAACCGCACCCGCGTCAAGGTCGTCAAGAACAAGGTCGCGCCGCCCTTCAAGCAGGCCGAGTTCGACATCCTCTACGGCCACGGCATCAGCCGCGAGGGCGGCCTGATCGACATGGGCGTGGAGCACGGCTTCGTACGGAAGGCCGGTGCCTGGTACACGTACGAGGGCGACCAGCTCGGCCAGGGCAAGGAGAACGCCCGTAACTTCCTCAAGGACAACCCCGATCTCGCCAATGAGATCGAGAAGAAGATCCTGGAGAAGCTGGGTGTCGGCGTCAGGCCGGAAGCGCCGACGGCCGAGCCCGGCGTGGACGCGGCCGGAGCCCCGGTGCCGGCCGCGGACCCGGTGAAGTCGGCTGCCGCTCCTGCCTCCAAGGCCAAGACGGCCAAGGCGGCAGTGGCCAAGAGCTAGTTCGTACCGTGCCTTATGCGAAGAGGCGGCGAACGGAATGGCCGGGCGACAGCTCCGGCTCGTCGAGGGCCGAGCAGGAGCTGCCGCCCCAGAATCCGGCGGAGCGGGCGCGGGCGATCTGTCTGCGCCTGCTCACCGGGACTCCGCGCACCCGTAAACAGCTGGCGGACGCGCTGGAGAAGCGGGACATCCCCGAGGACGTCGCCGAGGAGGTGCTCTCCCGCTTCGAGGATGTGGGGCTGATCGACGACGCGGCGTTCGCGGACGCCTGGGTGGAGTCCCGGCACCACGGGCGGGGCCTGGCCCGCCGTGCCCTCGCGCGCGAGCTGCGGACGAAAGGGGTGGACTCCGCCCTGATCGACGAGGCGGTCGGGCAGCTCGACTCCGACCAGGAGGAGGCGACCGCCCGCGAGCTGGTCGCCCGTAAGCTCCGCGCCACTCGCGGTCTCGAGCGTGACAGGAGGCTGCGCCGGCTCGCGGGCATGCTGGCCCGCAAGGGCTACCCGGAGGGCATGGCGCTGCGGGTGGTCAAGCAGGCGCTGGAGGAGGAGGGCGAGGACACCGAGGGACTGGACGAGAGCCTGTACTAGAGCGTGCTGGGGTGACACGCGCGAAAAGGCGTTGCCCCGTGGTGGGCCGGCTGGGAGGCTTCCGCCCATGTCCGACAACAGATCGAGCGGTTCCCAGGGAGTGGCCGCCCTTTTCTCCCAAGGGCGATTGACGGCGATCCCACGGAGGGCCGCCCGCCGCGAGCAGCTGCTCGTCCATCTCACGGAGACGCTGTTCGAGCGGGACCGGGCCTACAGCGAGCGTGAGGTCAACGAGGCCCTGCTCACGGTGCACCACGACTGCGCCGCGCTGCGCCGCTATCTGGTCGTGGCCGGTCTGCTGAACCGGCCCAAGGACGGCAGCAGCTACCGGCGGGTCAGCTAGGCCCTGTCCGGGTGCTGAATTCCGGCGGCGGCGGACGGCGAGCACCCGCTCAGCGGGCGACCGGCAGTCCCTCGGCCTTCCACGCCTGGAAGCCCCCGACGAGGTCGGTCGCGCGGTGCAGTCCCAGTTGGCGCAGGGACACCGCCGCGAGGCTCGACGCGTACCCCTCGTTGCAGATCACCACCACCCGCAGATCGTGGCTCGTGGCCTCCGCCGCGCGGTGGCTGCCCTGTGGATCGAGCCGCCACTCCAGCTCATTGCGCTCGACGACCAGGGCTCCCGGTATCAGCCCGTCCTGATCCCGCAGCGCCGCGTACCGGATGTCCACCAGCAGCGCGCCGGCCCCTGCGGCCTCGAAGGCATCCCGCGGTGATATCCGGTCCAGGTCCGCACGGACCCGCTCCAGCAGTTCGTCGATCCCCACCGGCTCGGTCCCCACCCGCTCGCTACCCGCCGGCTCGCTACCCGCCGGCTCGATTCCCGCCCGGCTCACTGCCACTCCTCGGGACGCTCCACCTGCTCGAGGCGGAGCACCGGGCCCGTGCGGCTGTAGCGCCGCATCAGCGGCAGCGGTGGGTAGTACGCGTGCACGGACACGGCGTGCTCGGCCCCGGACTCGTTGCGCACCTCGTGGACGTGGTGCCTGCCGAACGCCCGGCCCTCGCCCGCCGCCAGCTGCCGCTCGCGGTCGACCCCTTCGGACAGTTCCAGGGTCTTCCACCCCTCGGTGGGCAGCCGCGCCGCCAGCGAGTCCTCCTTGAGCGTGCCCGCCGCCGTGGCGAACGCGCCGTGCGAGCCGCCGTGGTCGTGCCAGCCGGTGCCCGTGCCCGGCGGCCAGCCGATCAGCCAGGCCTCGCTGCCCGCCGGCCCGTCGAGCCGGATCCAGGTACGGCCCTCGGGGTCGAGGGGGAGTGAGCTGATCAGCTCGGCGTCGGCCGCGGCCCGGCGCACGAAGTCGAGCAGTTCGGCGGGGGTGGGGCCGGGGGCCGCGGGGGCGGCAACGGCAGGCGCGGCAGCAGCGGTGGTGGTGGCGGCTGCGGAGGCACGTACCGGAGAAGACATGGTGTCCGTCCTGAGAAGTTCGCGAGGAAGCGCGGCCGGAACCCGGCGGGCGCGAGGGAAAAAGGGCGAATCAGCAGGACGGGCGACACACGCAGCCCGCATAGCGGAGCAAGTCCATATGGACTCTCCGCCACAGGCGCACATCGGTGTCAGTCACAATCCGGAGTACACCATGCGAGCCTGCGGCGGTCAATTGATGTTCGCAGTCCGGTCAGGCGCCACCGGAACGGTCGGCTCCGGCGGGGTGCCTCCCCGCGCCGCGTCCGCCGCCGCGTAGAGGTCCGCAGGACGTACCCCGCCGAAGGCGGTGACCAGATGTCCGTCCGGCCGCACCAGCAGCACACTGTGCGCCGAAGCGCCCGGATAGGCCTCGGTCACCAGCAGCTCGGCCCGCACCGGCAGCGCGGTCACCGCCGCGGCCAGTCGCGGCATCACCCCCGCGGTCTGCCAGTGCCGCCGGTCCCACACGCCGGTCCCCGGCGCGACCAGTACCACCAGCAGCCGCCCCCGCCCGAGCCGGTCCCGGAGCCGCGCGGTCGTGCCGTCGGGTGCCATCACCCGTACATCGGCGACAGGACCGCCGGGGGGCGTGCCGACGGCCGTCTGCGCCTCGGCGGGCGGAGGTGCGAGGGGGGAGTGCGGATAGGCGGGCGGTGCTCCCAGCGGCCCGTTCCCCAGATGCCCGTCGGCGAGCAGGGTGTCGTGACCGCGCGAGGACCCCGGCATGTACGTCCGCAGCGCGCCGCCGCCCCGCAGTATCGGCAGGGACTGGTCGGCCGCGCGCAGCCGCGCGGCGACGGCGGTGCGCCGCTCCGCCTGGTAGCTGTCCAGCAGTGTCTCCGACGCGCCGTGGTGCCAGTCCTCGGCCACCTTCCAGGCGAGGTTGCCGATGTCCCGCAGCCCTTCGTCGAGCCCCTGGGTGCCGACCGCGCCCAGCAGATGGGCGGCGTCCCCGGCGAGGAAGGCCCGCCCCACGCGCCAGCGCCTGGCGAGCCGGTGGTGCAGCGTGTAGACGCCCGTATCGAGCAGTTCGTACGGCGGTGTCTCACCGCACCAGCCGGCCAGGGTGTCCCGTAAACGCGCCACCAGCGCATCGGGCGTGACCACGTCACCCCGTGCGGGCAGCAGCCAGTCGAGCCGCCAAACGCCGTCGGCGAGCGGCCTGGCGGACACCTCCTCGCCGCCGGAGCGCCAGGGCGGCTGCCGGTGCAGCATCGCCTCGCCGGGCCACGGCAGCTCGGCGCGGAGCGCGGCGACGGCATGCCGCTCCACCGCCGTACGCCCGGGAAAACGGATGGTGAGCAGCTTGCGGACCGTGGACCTGGCGCCGTCGCAGCCCACCAGATGGCTGCCGCGCCACCAGGTCGCCGCGGAGCCGCGCGTGTGCACGGTGACCCCGCGGGCGTCCTGCTCCAGCGAGTCGAGCCGGCTGCCGGTGACCACCCGCACCAGTTCCTGGCCCGCGATGGCCTCCCGCAGCCCGCGGGACAGGGCGTGCTGCGGGATGTGCAGCGGCGCCGGGGCGTCGTCCTCGCCCAGCGGCAGCCGCCGCATCAGCTGCTTGCGCCGCATCGAGCGCCAGCCGACCCAGTGGGTTCCCTCATCACGGAGGGTGGTGCAGCCCAGGCGGGCCACCAGCGCGGCCGTGTCGGGCCGCAGTATGGCGGTGCGGGCCGGGCGTGGATCGTCCGTGCCCGGCCCTTCGTCCAGGACGACGGAGGGCACGCCCTGCGCGGCGAGGGCGAGGGAGAGCGCGAGCCCGACGGGGCCCGCGCCGACGACGATCACCGGGTCCACGGCGCGACCCCTCCGGCCCGTGCGGTCATGCGGTCAGTGGCAGTGGGAGCCCGGTGCGTGATCACAGAACGTATGCAACCTACTGGGGGTGCCCGCGTCAAGCGACGGCCTGAGCGGCGCGTACACCCCTCGTCCCGCCGGCCTCACGAGCCGCTGCCGTCCTACATCGCCCCCGGACCGTTGACCTGCTGTACGTCATCGGCGCCGAGAACCGCACCCGTGCTCTTCTTCGCGCGGCGCAGGCGTTGTTCCAGCCATCCGGCGAAGGTGGTGAGCAGGAAGTTCAGGGCGATGTAGATCAGGGCGACGACGGTGAGCGCGGCGATGGTGTTCGCGCCGAAGTTCGCGGTGATCGCGCGGACCTGCGAGAGCAGTTCGGGCAGACCGAGGATCGCGCCGCCCAGGGCGGTGTCCTTGACGATGACCACCAGCTGGCTGACCAGGGCCGGCAGCATCGCGGTCACCGCCTGCGGAAGCAGGACGTACGACATGGTCTGGCCCTTGCGCATCCCGATCGCCTTCGCGGCGTCGGTCTGGCCGTAGGGCAGCGAGAGGATGCCCGCCCGGACGATCTCGGCGATGACCGAGGCGTTGTAGAGCACCAGACCCGTCACCACGGCGTACAGCGGCCGGATGTCGGACGAGACATCGGTGAACTGCGCGTACGCCTGCAAGGCGAACAACATCATCAGCAGGACCGGGATGGAGCGGAAGAACTCCACCACGACGCCGACCGGTACCCGTACCCAGGCGTGGTCGGAGAGCCGGCCGATGCCGAGCAGCGCGCCGAACGGCAGGGCGATCACGATGGCCAGGGCCGCGGCCTTGAGGGTCTCCACCAGTCCCGGCAGCAGGAACGTCGTCCACACCTGGGAGTCCGTGATGAACGGGCTCCACTTCTCGGACGCCAGCTGGTTCTTCTCGGCCATCGCCGCCAGCATCCACCAGGCGGCGAGCACGAAGAGAACCAGGAACACGATCGTGTAGATGATGTTGCGCCGCTTGGCGCGTACACCGGGAGTGTCGTACAGAACGGACGTGGCACTCATCGCTTCACCGCCACTCGCTTGCTGACCCAGCCCAGAAGGAGACCGGTCGGGAGGGTGAGAACGATGAATCCGAAGGCGAACACCGCGAAGACCGCGAAGAGCGCGTCGCTTTCGTTCTCGATCATTGTCTTCATCAGCGCCGACGCCTCGAGGACGCCGATCGCCGAGGCCACCGTGGTGTTCTTGGTCAGCGCGATCAGCACGTTGGCCAGCGGTGCGACGACGGAACGGAACGCCTGCGGGAGCACTATCAGGGTCAGTACCTGAAAGAAGCTCAGGCCCAGCGCGCGGGCCGCTTCGGCCTGCCCGACCGGCACGGTGTTGATGCCGGAGCGCAGGGACTCGCAGACGAAGGTGCCGGTGTAGGCGACGAGACCCAGTACGGCCAGCCGGAAGCCGATCGACGTGAAGTCCCCGCCACCGAGCGTGATCTGAAGGGTCTGGCTGAGCCCCAGTGAACAGGCGACGATAAGCACGGTCAGTGGGGTGTTTCGTACCATATTGACGTACGCGGTACCGAAGGCGCGCATGATGGGCACGGGACTGACGCGCATCCCCGCGAGCAGCGTTCCCCATATGAGGGAACCAACTGCCGAGTAGAGGGTGAGCTGCACCGTCACCCAGAAGGCGCCGAGCAGGTCGTACTGCCCGGAATCAAGAAAGTCGAACACGATGCCCCGCGCTCTCCCCTGGTTGGCTGGTCGGTACGCGCCGCCGGCCCGGCCGGCGGCGCGTCACTGCTGTCTCAGCTGCCTTCGGCGATCTGCGGGGCAGGCTCGTTCTTGTAGCCGGCCGGACCGAAGTTCGCCGTCACGGCCTTCTCCCAGGAACCGTCCGACACCATCTTCTTCAGGGCGGCGTTGATCTTGGTCTGGAGCTCGGTGTCGCCCTTCTTGAGGCCGATGCCGTAGTTCTCGTCACTGAGCTTGAGGCCCGCGAGCTTGAACTTGCCCTGGTGCTCCTTCTGCGACGCGTAACCGGCGAGGATGGAGTCGTCCGTCGTCAGGGCGTCAACGGCCTTGTTCTCCAGGCTGGTCAGGCACTCCGAGTAGCCGCCGTTCTGCAGGAGGTCGGCCTTGGGGGCCAGCTTCTCCTTGACGTTCTGCGCCGAGGTCGAGCCCGTGACGGAACAGAGCTTCTTCGAGTTCAGGTCCGCGACCTTGGTGATGGAGCTGTCGTCCGCGCGGACCAGGAGGTCCTGGTGGGCGAGGAAGTACGGGCCGGCGAAGTCGACCTTCTGCTTGCGCTCGTCGGTGATCGAGTAGCTGGCGACGACGAACTTCACGTCACCGTTGGAGATCAGGTTCTCGCGCTGGGCGCTGGGGGACTCTTTCCACTCGATGCTCTTGGCGTCGAAGCCCAGTTCCTTGGCGACATAGGTGGCGACGTCGACGTCGAAGCCCGCGAAGGAGCCGTCGGTCTTCTTGAGGCCGAGACCCGGCTGGTCGAACTTGATGCCGATGGTGATCTTGCCACCGCCGTCACCGCTGTCCTTGCTGTCGTCCTTGCTGTCGCCGCCGCAGGCGGTGGCGGTCAGGGCGAGGACGAGTGCCGCAGCGGCTGCCGCGCTTGCCTTGTGAAGCTTCATGCGTGAACTTCCCTCGGGTGAGACGTGGACGAACAGGTTCTGCCGACAGGTTCTGCCGAACTCGGTAGAGCCCTATGAAGAGCCGTGATCAGTTGAAGAGCCGCGATCAGTGATGGCTGTGATCAGTGATGGCTGTGATCAGTGATGAAGGATCTTCGACAGGAAGTCCTTGGCACGGTCGCTGCGCGGGTTGCTGAAGAACGCGTCGGGGGCGGCCTCTTCGACGATCCGGCCGTCCGCCATGAAGACGACCCGGTTCGCCGCGGAGCGTGCGAAGCCCATCTCGTGGGTGACGACGACCATCGTCATCCCGTCGCGGGCCAGCTGCTGCATGACCTCGAGGACCTCATTGATCATCTCGGGGTCGAGCGCGGAGGTCGGCTCGTCGAAGAGCATGACCTTGGGGCCCATCGCCAACGCCCGTGCGATGGCGACGCGTTGCTGCTGGCCGCCCGAGAGCTGGGCCGGGTACTTGTCGGCCTGGGAGCCGACGCCCACGCGGTCCAGAAGGGCGCGCGCCCGCTCCTCGGCGTCCTTCTTGTCCGTCTTGCGAACCTTGATCTGGCCCAGCGTGACGTTCTCCAGCACGGTCTTGTGTGCGAAGAGGTTGAACGACTGGAAGACCATGCCGACATCGGCGCGCAGCCGGGCGAGCTCCCTGCCCTCCTGCGGCAGCGGCTTACCGTCGATCGAGATCGCGCCCGAATCGATGGTCTCCAGGCGGTTGATGGTGCGGCACAGTGTGGACTTGCCGGACCCGGAAGGCCCGATGACGACCACGACCTCGCCGCGCGCGATGGTCAGGTCGATGTCCTGGAGCACATGCAGCGCGCCGAAGTGCTTGTTGACGTTGCTCAGTACGACCAGGTCGCCCGTCGCCGGTATGGCGTCCTCGGTGCCCTTGGTCACTGACACTCCGCTCATCGGCTTAATGCTCCGTCCTCCTCGGTTGGGAGGACCTTAGTCACGCACTGCGATCAGCGTCATTACATCTGAGCTGAAATTGAGCATAACGATCCGGCCGCAACCGGACACTCCGCGTGAAGAGGGCAGTGCGGGGAGTACCGGGTGGGTAACGGAAACGTGGGTGTAACGGGAACGCTCTTGACTGGCGCGACGCCATGGGCGTGGATGCCCAGGTACGTTTTATGCGACCGCTACCGCGGAGGGGGGCCATGAGACTGCTGCTGGTGGAGGACGACGACCATGTCGCGGCCGCCCTGTCGGCCGTGCTCGCCAAACACGGCTTCGAGGTCGTGCACGCCAGGAGCGGTGAAGAGGCTTTGCAGGCCCTGCTGCCCGCCGCCAACGCCGGCAAGTCGCCGTTCGCGGTCATCCTGCTGGACCTCGGGCTGCCCGACCAGGACGGCTATCAGGTCTGCGGCAAGATCCGGAAGATCACCGCGACCCCGGTGATCATGGTTACCGCGCGGGCCGATGTCCGGTCCCGGATCCACGGCCTCAACCTGGGCGCCGACGACTATGTCGTCAAGCCGTACGACACCGGTGAACTGCTCGCCCGTATCCATGCCGTCAGCCGGCGCAACGCGAGCGGCGAGGAGCCGGGCCAGGTCACGGAGACCTCCCAGCGGCTCGGGCGCCTCACCCTCGAACTGCCCACCCGCCGGGTCAGCGTCGACGGCACGGCCGTCCAGCTGACCCGCAAGGAGTTCGACCTGCTGGCCCTGCTCGCGCAGCGTCCCGGTGTCGTCTTCGGCCGTGAGCAGATCATCAGCGAGGTGTGGCTCACCAGTTGGGAAGGGACGGGCCGCACGCTCGAAGTGCATGTGGCGTCCCTGCGCGGCAAGCTCGGGATGCCGGCGCTGATCGAGACCGTGCGCGGCGTCGGCTACCGCCTGGTCGTCCCGTCCGCGCACCAGGGTCCGTAACGGCCGGTGCGTAACCGACTTCTGCCGCTGCTCATCATCCTCATGGCCGGCGTGCTCCTCGCCCTCGGCTTTCCGCTCGCCGTCAGTCTCGCCGCCGCGCAGCAGCAGCGCGTCGTCGTCGACCGGATCGACGACACGGCGCGCGTCGCGGCCCGCGCCCAGTTCGTCGCCGAGAGCAGCTCAGCCACCGATGAGCGGCGCACCCTGCTGGAAGAGGAACTCACCCGGTACCACCAGGTGTACGGGATCAGGGTGGGCGTCTTCTACCGCGACGGCGACGCCATGGCCGGCGCCCCGGGGAACTGGACCGTGCCCAGGACCGGGGAGGGGCGGCAAGCCTTCCAGGAGGCCCTGCTGGGCCGCCGGAGCGACGACCCCGAGCAGGTCTGGCCGTGGCAGAACGGCCGGCTCATCGTCGATTCGCCGGTCGTACGGGGCGGAGACGTCGTCGCGGTCGTGGTGACCGACTCACCCACCGGCCAGATGCGTTCCCGCATCCTCGAGGGCTGGCTGCTCATCGCCGTGGGCGAGGCCGGGGCCATGCTGCTCGCCGTCGCGGCCGCCTTCCGGCTGACGGGCTGGGTGCTCCGCCCCGTACGGGTGCTGGACGCGGCCACCCATGACATCGCCACCGGCCGGATGAAATCCCGGGTCGCGGCGGCCGGCGGGCCCCCGGAACTGCGGCGCCTGGCCAGCGCGTTCAACGAGATGGCCGACAACGTCGAGGATGTGCTGGAGCAGCAGCGCGCCTTTGTCGCCGACGCCTCCCACCAGCTGCGCAATCCGCTCGCCGCCCTGCTGCTCCGTATCGAACTGCTCGCCCTCGAACTGCCCGACGGGAACGCGGAGATCGCTTCCGTACGCACGGAGGGCAGGCGGCTCGCCCAGGTCCTGGACGACCTGCTGGACCTGGCGCTGGCCGAGCACACCGCCGCCGACCTGCGGCTCACCGACATAGGCGAGCTGGCGGCCGAGCGGGTCGCCGCCTGGCGGGCCGTCGCTGAGGGGAAGGGCGTACGGCTGACCGAGCACCGCGCCGCGGTCACCGCCTGGGCCGACCCCATCGCGCTCTCCAGCGCCCTGGACGCCGTGATCGACAATGCCCTCAAGTTCACCCCGGCGGGCGAAGAGGTCGTGGTCACCGTCGGCCGCAACGGGTCGACCTCCATGGTCGTCATCAACGACGGCGGACCGGGGCTGACGGACGATGAGATCGCGCGGATCGGTGACCGGTTCTGGCGCAGCAACCGTCACCAGAACATCAAGGGGTCCGGCCTCGGCCTGTCCATCTCGCGAGCGCTCCTGGCGGCGGGCGGTGGCTCGATCACGTACGCGCACGGTGAGCCGCGCGGTCTGCGGGTCACGCTCACCGTCCCGAGGTCGTCCCCCACGGGATGACCGGGCGGCTCCGCCTGCTCGACGGCTCTGCTTCCGCTACGGCTCCGCCTGCTTTACGGCTCCGCCTTACGGCTTGACCGACCGGTAGTAGCGCTTGGCGCCCTCGTGCAGCCGCAGCGGGTCCGTGTAGATCGCGGTCCGCAGGTCCACCAGCTGGGCCGGATGCACCTCGTTGCCGATCCGGTCCCGGCTGTCGATCACGGTACGGGTGAAGCCTTCGGTCAGCCCGGCGTCCATCCGGTCGGTGGTGACCAGCAGATTGGCCACCGCCACCGTCGGGACGGCTCTGCCGTTCTGTGCCTTGCGGTAGGCGTCGGCGGGTATGTCCGTGGCGCGGTAGTAGCGCGAGGCGGTCTCGTCCGCCGAGTGCAGCTTGCCGATCAGCCCGGCCTCCAGCGGCACCAACCGGATGTCCAGACGCTCCGACAGGTCCTGGAGGGCGAGGGTGGGCAGCCCGCCCGACCAGAAGAAGGCGTCGAGGGCGCCCTGTTCGAGAAGGCCCGGCATGGTGTCTATCCCGGACGGGTCGGGGGTGATGTCGTGTTGCGGGTCGAGCCCCGCGGCCGTCAGAATCCGGTCGGCTATCAGCCGGACCCCGGATCCCTCCTGGCCCACTCCCACTGTCTTGTCCCGCAGGTCACCGGCGGAGCGGACGTCCGATTCCTTGCGCACGACCAGCTGCACATAGTCGTCGTACAGCCGCGCGCATCCGCGCAGCCGGTCCGCCCCCGGCTTCCCGTCCTTCCGGTACTTGGCGACGGCGTCGGCGGTGGCGATGGTGAAGTCGGCATCGCCGGTGGCCACCCGCGCGATGTTCTGCTGCGAGCCCTCGCTGGTCTTCAGGTCTATCGACACATTCGGCAGATCATGGGCGAGGTCCTCCTTGAGCAGCGCTCCGTACCGCTGATAGACCCCGCTCGTCACCCCCGTACTGAACGTGATCGAGCCGCTCGGCGACGACGTCCCGATCGGCAGCAGCCACCACATCAGCAGCCCGAGCACCACCAGCAGCGCGGCGGCGCCCTGGACGGCACGGCCGCGGCTCATACGGGACGGAGCGGTGAACATGCGGCGATCCTGTCAGCTCACTCCCCGTGATGGCCAGGCCTTGTCTTGGGGAAGCCACGGGCACCGGGCCCGGACGACCCCGTACCCTGGTGGGCGAGATGAGCGCGAAGACTTACGAGGTGCGCACCTACGGGTGCCAGATGAATGTCCACGACTCCGAGCGGCTGTCCGGCCTGCTGGAGGGAGCCGGATACGTCCGCGCGCCCGAAGGCGCCGACGGCGACGCCGACGTCGTCGTCTTCAACACCTGTGCGGTGCGGGAGAACGCCGACAACAAGCTGTACGGAAATCTCGGCCGGCTCGCGCCGATGAAGACCAAGCGGCCCGGCATGCAGATCGCCGTCGGCGGCTGTCTGGCGCAGAAGGACCGCGACACCATCGTGCGCCGCGCGCCCTGGGTCGATGTCGTCTTCGGGACGCACAACATCGGCAAGCTGCCGGTCCTCCTGGAGCGCGCGCGTGTCCAGGAAGAGGCGCAGGTCGAGATCGCCGAGTCACTGGAGGCATTCCCCTCCACACTGCCGACCCGCCGTGAGTCCGCCTACGCCGCGTGGGTCTCCATCTCCGTCGGCTGCAACAACACCTGTACCTTCTGCATCGTCCCCGCCCTGCGCGGCAAGGAGAAGGACCGCCGCCCCGGCGACATCCTGGCCGAGATCGAGGCGCTGGTCGCCGAGGGCGTCTCCGAGATCACGCTGCTGGGCCAGAACGTCAACGCGTACGGCTCCGACATCGGCGACCGTGAGGCGTTCTCCAAACTGCTGCGGGCCTGTGGCGCGATCGAGGGCCTGGAGCGCGTCCGCTTCACCTCACCGCACCCGCGTGACTTCACGGACGATGTGATCGCCGCGATGGCCGAGACACCGAATGTGATGCCGCAGCTCCACATGCCGCTCCAGTCCGGCTCGGACATCATCCTCAAGGCGATGCGCCGCTCGTACCGGCAGGACCGTTACCTCGGCATCATCGACAAGGTGCGCGCCGCCATTCCGCACGCCGCCATCTCCACCGACATCATTGTGGGCTTCCCCGGCGAGACCGAGGAGGACTTCGAGCAGACCATGCGGGTGGTGCGCGAGGCGCGCTTCGCGCAGGCCTTCACCTTCCAGTACTCGAAGCGCCCCGGGACACCCGCCGCCGAGATGGCGGACCAGATCCCCAAGGAGGTCGTCCAGGAGCGCTACATGCGCCTGTCCGCCCTTCAGGAGGAGATCTCCTGGGCGGAGAACAAGACACAGGTCGGCCGGACGCTGGAGGTCATGGTCGCCGAGGGCGAGGGACGCAAGGACGGCGCCACCCACCGGCTGTCGGGACGTGCCCCGGACAACCGCCTCGTCCACTTCACCAAGCCGGACGACGAGGTGCGCCCGGGCGATGTGGTGACCGTCGAGATTACGTACGCGGCTCCGCACCATCTGCTCGCCGAGGGGCCGACGCGCACGGTGCGCAGGACCCGCGCCGGCGATGCCTGGGACAAGCGGAACGCGTCCGGGGCCGCGAAGCCCGCGGGTGTGCTGCTGGGCCTTCCCACGATCGGGGTACCCGCCCCGCTGCCGGCCGTGAGCGGCGGTTGCAGCGTCGAGTGAGCGGGGCCGGTCGGGCCTGACCGGGCGCGGGGCCGACCGCTCCCGCCCCCGCGCTAGGGTGCGATCATGCTGGTCGCCGCTGCTGTCTGCCCCTGTCCGCCGCTGCTCGTGCCCGCCGTGGCAGCGGGGGCGGCCCCCGAGCTGGACGCGCTGCGCGCCGCGTGCGCCGATGCCCTCGGGGTGCTGTCCGCCGCACGGCCCGACCGGCTGATCGTCGTCGGACCCGCCGAGGAGGAGGGCCGGGGGCCGCATCCTCAGGGCGCCACCGGGTCCTTCCGCGGCTTCGGGGTGGCTCTCGACGTCGTGCTGGGCGGAGGCGGAGCCGTCGTCGGCGAGCACGACGAGCGCGAGCTGCCGGCCTCCCTGGCCGTTGCCGCCTGGCTGCTGGAGCGTGTCCGCTGGTCCGCCGCTCCGGTCACCGGGCTCGGGGTCGGGGAACCTCTCGCCGCCGAGCGGTGTATTCAGACCGGACAGGAGATAGCGGCGCGCTCCGGCCGGGTGGCACTGCTGGTGATGGGCGACGCCGCCGCGTGCCGCTCGCTGAAGGCGCCCGGCTATCTCGACGAGCGCGCGGCCGGGTTCGACGAGGGGGTCGCCCGGGCCCTGGAGACGGCGGACGTGGCAGCGCTGAAGGCGCTGGACGCGGAGCTGGCGTACGAACTGAAGGCGGCGGGCCGGGCGCCGTGGCAGGTGCTCGCGGGCGCGGCCGAGGGCGCGGGCCTGGGCGGCCAGCTGCTGTACGAGGACGCGCCCTATGGCGTCGGGTATCTCGTCGCGGCCTGGTCCTAGCCTCACCCGCCGACGGGGACGACCGGGCCGACCGGGACGCGGGCCGGGTACGGGTACGGCAACGGCCGCGAGGCGCTGTGCTGCGCCCCGCGGCCGTGATGGCCGAGGTCGTCGGCCGGGAGCCGAGGGTCAGGTGGCGGGCGGCGGCGGGGGAGTACCGCCCTTACCGTCGTCCTTGTGGGCGAGCCGGTCCAGGGCGTCCTTCGCCTTGCCCGTACCGGAATCGATCTTGCTGCTGTACTTTCCCTTGGTCTTCTGATCGACCGCTCGGGCGGCCTTGTCCAGCCCGTGGCCGATTCTGTCCCCGTGATGTTGCGCGAGGTCAGAGACCTTGTCCTTGGCCGGAGACATCTTGGCCTTCAGTGAATCCAGGAAACCCATGGGCCACCTTCCCTCAGAGGAGTCAACAGCCTACTTGCGGGCGCTCTCCCCGGCCTCATTGTCCGCGGCGGCCTCCGCCGACTGCTGCTTCGGGATCTCCACACTCTCGGAGACCACGGCGCTCTCGGAGACCACGGCCCCGGCCTCGCCGCCCTCGGCCGGCCCGGCTTCCGCCGTGGCGTCTACCGTTGGAGGGACGGCCTGTGCCTCCGGGGTTGACGCCGCGGACGTGGCCGCAGACGTACGGCGAAACCACGCAAAAACACCCATATCTACTCCATAGCCTACTCGTGGGGGCGAAATTCCGCGCCGCCCGGAGCGTCCCATTGCGCCGCTCAGGGGCACCGGCCAGAAAACCGGCGGCCGGAACCTCGCAACAGGCAACGAACCCGGACGTGTGCCGTCACGTAACTCGTTCGGGTAGGGGCCCTCAAGTTTGCGAGACTGGGGACGTGAGAAGCGCAGCTCCCGCACCGCGGGTCATCGCCGTCGTCGGTCCCACCGCGGCCGGTAAGTCCGATCTGGGCGTCCACCTCGCCCGGCAACTCGACGGTGAGGTCATCAACGCCGACTCCATGCAGCTCTACCGTGGGATGGACATCGGAACCGCCAAGCTGACGACCGAGGAGCGGGCCGGCGTCCCGCACCATCTCCTCGACATCTGGGATGTCACCGAGGCCGCCAGCGTCGCCGAGTACCAGAAGCTCGCCAGGGCGCAGATCGAGCGGCTGCTCGCAGCGGGGCGCACCCCCGTCCTGGTGGGCGGCTCGGGGCTCTACGTACGGGGTGCCATCGACGCCCTCGACTTCCCCGGCACCGACCCCGAGGTGCGCGCCCGGCTCGAGGCGGAGCTCACCCTGCGCGGATCGGGCGCCCTGCACGCCCGGCTGTCCGCCGCGGACCCCCAGGCCGGCCGCGCGATCCTCCCCAGCAACGGCCGCCGTATCGTCCGGGCGCTGGAGGTGATCGAGATCACCGGCAAGCCCTTCACGGCCAATCTGCCGGGCCACGACGCGGTATACGACACCGTGCAGATCGGAGTCGATGTCGACCGCCCCGAGCTGGACACGCGGATCGCGCGGCGGGTGGACCGGATGTGGGAGGCGGGACTCGTGGACGAGGTGCGCGCCCTGGAGGCCCGGGGCCTGCGCGAAGGGCGGACCGCGTCGCGCGCGCTCGGCTACCAGCAGGTTCTCGCGGCGCTGGCGGGGGAGTGCACCGACGACGAGGCGCGTGCGGAGACCGTGCGCGCCACCAAACGCTTCGCCCGCCGCCAGGACTCGTGGTTCCGCCGCGACGCGCGCGTGCACTGGCTGAGCGGCGGAACGGAGCACCGGGAGGAACTCCCGCACCGGGCGCTGGCGTTGGTCGAACGGGCGGTTACAGCCTGATCACGTGATGGCATCGGGACGCTCCGCCCGTCATTCCGGTACCCATGAGCGTGCCATCATCGAGCATCGATCGACCATCGGGCATCGATCAGCCAGTGGAGTCGGACTTGGGAGGGCGCGTGGCGATGGAGGCCGGCCCTCGCAACGGACAACCCGCGGTACCGGACACGCAGGATGACGCCCCACGGCTGAGTCCTGACGGGCCGGAAGAAGAGACCGTGACCCCGGAGGTCGAGGTCGAACTGCGGCCGCAGCGCCGGCTGCGGATCTGGCAGCTGGCCCCGATCGTGATGCTCGCGGCGATCGGCTCCCTGATGTTCGCCTTCCCCCTCGCCTTCGGTACCGGGGACGGCGGAGCGGTCGTCGCCATGCTGGGACTGCTGATCAGCTGCTGCGCGGCGGGCTGGGGCATGATGGCCGCCCGCCGGGTGGGCCACACCTGGCCGGGACTGCCCTCGCGCTCCTCCGGCGAGCGCCCGGACTGGCGGGTCATCGCCCTGTACGTGACCGTGGCCGCCGCCCTGGTCGCCCTCGCCGTCTGGCGCGTCGCCCGGCTGCGCTGACCTCGGCGCCCCGCCGGGACGCCGGACAGCGGATCTGTCGGTGCCGGCTCGTACGATGGTCCCGTGAGCACCTCGCAGAGCGCACCGATCGCCTTCCTCAAGGGCCACGGGACCGAGAACGACTTCGTGATCGTTCCCGACCCGGACAACGTCATCGACCTGCCCGCACGGGCCGTCGCCCGCCTCTGTGACCGCCGGGCCGGCATCGGCGGAGACGGGCTGCTGCATGTCGTGCGGTCCGCGGCGCACCCCGAGGCACGTGCCATGGCAGGCGAGGCCGAGTGGTTCATGGACTACCGCAATGCCGACGGATCCATCGCCGAGATGTGCGGCAACGGCGTGCGGGTCTTCGCCCGCTATCTGCAGCGTGCCGGCCATGTGGAGGCGGGCGACCTGGCCGTGGCCACGCGCGGCGGCGTGAAGAAGGTGCACCTCGCCAAGAACGCCGAGACCAAGAACGGCATCGAGGGCGGCGCCATCACCGTCCACATGGGACGCGCCGCGCTCCCCGAGGACGGTGTGACGGTCACCGTCGGCGACCGCGCCTGGCCCGCCCTCAACGTCAATATGGGCAATCCGCACGCGGTCGCGTTCGTGGACGACCTGGCGCACGCCGGGAATCTGTTCTCCGAGCCGCCCGTCAGCCCCGGGTCCGTCTACCCGGACGGGGTGAATGTCGAATTCGTCGTCGACCGCGGTCCCCGCCATGTCGCCATGCGCGTCCATGAGCGCGGCTCGGGAGAGACCCGCTCCTGCGGCACGGGCGCCTGCGCCGTGGCCGTCGCCGCGGCGCGCAGGGACGGCGACGACCCCGCGGTGACCGGCGTCCCCGTCACGTACACCGTGGATCTTCCCGGCGGACGACTGGTCATCACGGAGCGTCCTGACGGCGAGATCGAGATGACCGGGCCCGCCGTGATCGTCGCTGAGGGTCACATCGACCCGGTGTGGCTCGAAACGGCCTTCGCATAACGCTTCGCTCGAATGGGTGATCCGTTTCCCGCCGGGCAAGGGCGGGACTGCTCCACGTGGTGGGCTCGGTAGCATCAAGCACCGGCCCGGAGGGCGCTCCTGCTCTTCCACCGCCGGACGAAGCTGCCGGAGGTGCCCATGAGTGCAGAGGCCACCAACCCTGGTGCCCATAGCCGCAGACGCGGTATTCCCAGGATCGACCTCCGCAGGCTCGGCAGGGCCGCGTTACTCGGTCCCGCTTCCAGGGACCGGCTGCCCGACGCCATCGGCCATGTCGCGGACGCCCACCGCGCGCACCATCCGGACGCCGATCTCGCCGTGCTGCACAAGGCGTACGTCCTCGCCGAGACCTCGCACCGCGGGCAGTACCGCAAGAGCGGCGAGCCGTACATCACGCATCCGCTGGCGGTGACCCTGATCCTCGCCGAACTGGGCGCCGAGACCACGACACTGACGGCCTCTCTTCTCCACGACACCGTCGAGGACACCGAAGTGACGCTCGACCAGGTGCGCGCGGAGTTCGGTGACGAGGTCTGCTATCTGGTCGACGGCGTGACCAAACTGGAGAAGGTCGACTACGGCGCCGCCGCGGAGCCCGAGACCTTCCGCAAGATGCTCGTCGCCACCGGCAACGACGTCCGGGTGATGTCGATCAAGCTGGCGGACCGGCTGCACAACATGCGCACCCTCGGGGTGATGCGTCCCGAGAAGCAGGCCCGTATCGCCAAGGTCACCCAGGACGTGCTCATTCCGCTCGCCGAACGCCTCGGCGTCCAGGCACTCAAGACCGAACTGGAGGATCTGGTCTTCGCGATCCTCCACCCCGAGGAGTACACGATCACCCGGGCCCTGATCGCGGACAACGCCACCGCGGGGGACGCGCTCGCGGTCATCTCCGAGGACGTTCGGCGGGTGCTGCGCGAGGCGGGCATCACCGCCGAGGTCCTCGTCAGGCCACGGCACTTCGTCTCCGTGCACCGGTCCAGGCTCAAACGCGGCGAGCTGCGCGGCACGGACTTCGGCAGGCTGCTGGTGCTGGTCGGCGAGGACGCCGACTGCTACGCCGTCCTGGGCGAGCTGCACACCTGCTTCACCCCGGTGATCTCGGAGTTCAAGGACTTCATCGCCGCCCCCAAGTTCAACCTGTACCAGTCGCTGCACACGGCGGTCGCGGGGCCGGACGGCGCGGTCGCCGAAGTCCTCATCCGTACGCATCAGATGCACCAGGTCGCCGAGGCCGGAGTCGTCGCGCTCGGCAACCCCTACGCCTCGGTCGACGTGGTGGAGCCGCAGGACGGTGAGCGCGCCGATCCGACCAGGCCCGGCTGGCTCTCCCGGCTGCTGGTGTGGCAGCAGGCGGCCCCCGACCCCGACACCTTCTGGACGACGCTCCGCGCCGACCTCGCGCAGGACCGGGAGATCACCGTCTTCCGCGCCGAGGGCGGCATGCTCGGGCTGCCGGTCGGGGCGACCTGTGTGGACGCGGCGTACGCCCAGTACGGCGAAGCGGCGCACGGCTGCCTCGGGGCGAGGGTCAACGGCCGGCTGGCGACGCTGAGCACGGTCCTGAGCGACGGTGACACGGTCCAGCTGCTGCTGGCCCAGGACGGGGGATCGGGGCCCTCGCGCGAGTGGCTGGACCACGCCCGTACGGCCAGTGCCCGGATCGCGATCACCGGATGGCTCGCGGCGCACCCGGAGGCCGTGGGACTTCCCGCCGTCGCGCCCCGTGCCCGCCTCGCCGTCACCGCCGACCGGCGCGGCGCCGCCAACGCCGTGGTGGACCCGCCGGGCGCGACCGTACGGCTGGCAGGCTGCTGTACGCCCGTACCGCCGGACGCGATCACCGGCTTCTCGGTCCGCGGCGGCGCCGTCACGGTCCACCGGGAGGAATGCCCGGCGGTGGCCCGGATGCGGGCCACCGACCGGGCCCCGGTCACGGTGAGCTGGGGAGACACGCCCGGGTGCCGGGTCACGCTGTACGCCGAGTCCTTCGGGCGTCCCCGGCTGCTCGCCGATCTCACGGAAGCCATCGCCACGGCGGGCGCCGCGATCGTCTCGGCCAACGTCGAGCCGCCCAGCGAGCAGCGCGTACGGCACACGTACACGCTGGAGCTGCCCGACGCGGCGGGGCTGACCCGGCTGATGCGCGCGATGCGCGACGTGCCCGGGGTGTACGACGTCAGCCGGGCCCAGCATCCGGCTACCGCCTGAGGACCGGCCTCCGGCGACCGCCCTCAAGGCCGCGCCGGAGGCCGGTTCGTCAACCGGGCGTGAAGAACGGCATCCGGCCGCCGCCGGGGCCCGGACCTGCCCCTTTCGGGTGGGTGCGGCGCGCGCCGTCTGCGCGCGCGGGGCCCGCGCTGGTAGCGGTGGCTCATGCTGCTCACCTCCCGCCGTCTGCGCGCCGCTCTGCTGGCCGCCGCCTCGGTCACCCTCGTCGCCGCGACCCTGCCCGCGCCCCAGCCGCTCGGCATCGGCGATCCGCTCTTCCCGCAGCTGGGCAATCCCGGCTACGACGTCCTCACCTACGACCTCGACTTCACCTACAGCGGCAACAACAGCAAGCCGCTGGCCGCCCTCACCAAGATCGACGCGCTGGTGACCCAGCGACTGGAGCGGATCAACCTCGACTTCACGCACGGCGTGGTCCGCTCGGTCGCCGTCAACGGCGCACCCGCGCGGTTCGTGACGGCCGGTGAGGACCTCGTCGTCACCCCCGCCAAAGCGGTGGACGCGGGCTCCCGGATGTGGATCACCGTCAGCCACACCAGCGACCCGAGGGGCACGGCCGGCGGCTGGGTGCGGACCACCGACGGGCTGGCGATGGCCAACCAGGCCGATGCGGCGCACCGCGTCTTCCCCGGCAACGATCACCCCGCGGACAAGGCCTACTTCACCTTCCGCATCACCGCGCCCCAGCGGCTGACGGCGGTGGCCAACGGTCTGCCCGAGGGGAAGACCCGCCACGGCGCGAACACCACCTGGACCTATCGCACCCGCCACCCCATGGCCACCGAACTGGCCCAGGTCTCCATCGGCGACTCGGCCGTGATCCGCCGCGCGGGGCCGCACGCACTGCCCGTACGGGACGTGGTGCCGGCCGCCGACCGCGGGAAACTGGAGCGCTGGCTCAAGAAGACACCGGCGCAGGTGCGGTGGATGGAGCAGCAGGTGGGCCGGTACCCCTTCGAGACGTACGGAGTGCTGGTAGCCGGCGCCGACACGGGCTTCGAGCTGGAGACCCAGACCCTCTCGCTCTTCGAGCGCTCCCTGTTCACCCGCTCCGAGTACCCGGAGTGGTACGTCGACTCGGTCATGGTCCACGAGCTGTCCCACCAGTGGTTCGGCGACAGTGTCTCGCCGCGCACCTGGTCCGATCTCTGGCTCAACGAAGGACATGCCACCTGGTACGAGGCGCTGTACGCGCAGGAGCACGCAAAGAAGTCACTGGAGGCGCGGATGCGGGCCGCCTACCGCAAGTCCGACGGCTGGCGGGCGGCGGGCGGCCCCCCGGCGGCCCCCGAGCCCCCGACGGCGGGGCACCAGATCAGCCTGTTCCGGCCGGTGGTGTACGACGGCAGCGCCCTGGTGCTCTACGCGCTGCGGCACGAGATCGGCGCGACGGCCTTCCAGCGGCTGGAGCGGGACTGGGTGCGCGACCACCAGGACGGGACCGCGACCACGGCGGACTTCACCGCGCTGGCGTCGGACATCGCGGGGCGTGACCTGTCCGCCTTCTTCACGGCATGGCTGTACGGGCGGAAGACCCCGCGGATGCCCGGCCACCCGGAGTGGCGGAGTGTCACCTCGACGAGGACGACCGGCACCGAGCAGGAAACCCGGCACCGCCCGGGCAGCGAGACAGCGCCCCTCAGCCGTGGCATCGTCCCGGAACAGAGCGTGAAACCCGAGTGACGGCCGACCCGAACCGTGCCACCATTCATGAGTCGGCGACGCGGCCGGGAATCAATCCTGGCCGTCACGCGTTGTGACTGGCATAAGCGACTTCTCCATCGACGTAAGGATCCAATGACCTCCTCTTCATCCCCTTCCCAGGACGCGCAGAGCTTCGCGGACACTCGCACGGACAGCCTTCGGGCCGATGCCCTGATGGAAGAGGACGTCGCCTGGAGCCACGAGATCGACGGAGAGCGGGACGGCGACCAGTTCGACCGCTCCGAGCGCGCCGCGCTGCGGCGTGTGGCGGGTCTCTCCACCGAGCTGGAAGACGTCACCGAGGTCGAGTACCGTCAGCTGCGCCTGGAGCGCGTCGTGCTGGTGGGTGTGTGGACCTCGGGGACCGTGCGTGACGCGGAGAACTCCCTCGCGGAGCTGGCGGCGCTCGCCGAGACGGCGGGTGCGCTGGTGCTCGACGGGGTGATCCAGCGCCGTGACAAGCCGGATCCGGCCACCTACATCGGCTCCGGCAAGGCCCAGGAGCTCCGGGACATCGTCCTGGAGAGCGGCGCCGACACCGTCGTCTGCGACGGTGAGCTGAGCCCCGGCCAGCTGATCCATCTCGAAGATGTCGTCAAGGTCAAGGTCGTCGACCGTACAGCCCTGATCCTCGACATCTTCGCGCAGCACGCCAAGTCCCGCGAGGGCAAGGCACAGGTCGCGCTGGCCCAAATGCAGTACATGCTGCCGCGGCTGCGCGGCTGGGGTCAGTCGCTGTCCCGGCAGATGGGTGGTGGCGGCGGTGGCGGCATGGCCACCCGCGGCCCCGGTGAGACCAAGATCGAGACGGACCGTCGGCGGATCCGCGAGAAGATGGCGAAGATGCGCCGGGAGATCGCGGAGATGAAGACGGGCCGCGAGATCAAGCGGCAGGAGCGGCGGCGCAACAAGGTGCCGTCGGTCGCCATCGCCGGATACACCAACGCGGGCAAGTCCTCCCTGCTCAACCGGCTCACCGGCGCGGGCGTGCTGGTGGAGAACGCGCTGTTCGCCACCCTCGACCCGACCGTGCGCCGGGCCGAGACACCGAGCGGCCGTCTTTACACCCTGGCCGACACGGTCGGGTTCGTCCGGCATCTGCCGCACCACCTCGTCGAGGCGTTCCGCTCCACGATGGAGGAGGTCGGCAACTCCGATCTCATCCTGCACGTGGTCGACGGCTCGCATCCGGCGCCGGAGGAGCAGCTGGCCGCCGTGCGTGAGGTGATCCGCGAGGTGGGCGCCGTGGACGTACGCGAGATCGTGGTGATCAACAAGGCGGACGCGGCGGACCCGCTGGTCCTGCAGCGCCTGCTGCGCATGGAACGGCACTCTATTGCCGTCTCGGCGCGCACCGGCATGGGCATGGGTGAGCTGCTCGCACTCATCGACGCCGAGTTGCCCCGTCCCGAGGTCGAGGTCGAGGTGCTCCTGCCGTACACGCAGGGCGGACTGGTCTCGCGGGTGCATGCCGACGGCGAGGTGCTCTCCGAGGAACACACCCCGGAGGGCACAGCGCTCAAGGCCCGCGTCCATGAGGAACTGGCCGCCGCGCTCGCTCCCTATGTGCCGGTCGCCCGCTGAGCACACCGGTAGCTGACTGACCGTACGACAAAGGCCCGCACCCTCGACACGAGGGTGCGGGCCTTCGCCCTGTGCGTCTCCGCCCCAGCCGGACCCATGGACGCGAACGCCCGTGGCCGGCTCGCGCGTTACTGGCCCGCGAACTTCTCGCTGACGCCGTCGTAGAGGCCCTTGGCCACATCGCCGAGGCGCGGTCCGGCCAGCCAGCCGGCTGTCACCGGGCCTATGGAGGTGTTGGACACCAGGGCGGGCTTGCCGTCCCGGCCGTTCGCGACCCAGCCGCCGCCCGACGAACCGCCGGTCATGGTGCAGCCGATGCGGTACATCGTCGGGTCCTCGGCCGTCAGCGACAGCCGGCCCGGCTTGTCCTGGCACTGGAAGAGCTTCTGGCCCTCGTACGGCGGCGCCGCCGGATATCCGGTCGCGGTCATGGCGGCGATCTCCGCGGTGGCCGGAGCGTTGAAGTCCACCGGCAGAGCCGAACCGACCGTCTCCTCCAGCGACTTGCCGCCGCTGCCCTTCTCCGGGGTCACATGGATCACCGCGAAGTCGTACGGCGCCCCCTGGCCGCCCGTCGAGGCGCCCTGGGAGATCCACTGCTCGGAGGTCTGGCCCCAGTCGGCCCACCACACGCCGTGCGGAGCGGCCTGCTCCTTGGTGGCGCTCTCCAACTCGGCCATCGAGAGGCCGCCGTTGTTGTACGAGGGCACGAAGGCGAGGTTGCGGTACCAGCCGCCGCTCTTGCCTGCGTGCACACAATGACCCGCGGTCCACACCATGTTGGACTTACCGGGGTGGGCCGGGTCCTTGACCACGGTCGCCGAGCAGACCATCGAGCCCTCGGGCCCGTCGAAGAACAGCTTGCCCGCCTCGGCCACGTTGTCGCCGTACGGCGTCTTCACGGCCTGCGCGTCGACCGGCTGCGGCGTCGGGTCGGTGACTCCCTCGTCGCCCGAGATGTCCTGCTCGTCGACCGGCTTGTCGGGCTCCTCCGCGTCCCGCATCCGGTCCTGGTCCCAGAGGCCCTCGATGATCGGATTGACGAAGTCCCTGGCCTCACGCAGCCAGGTGTCCTTGTCCCAGTTCTTCCACTCGCCGCCGCGCCACTTGTCCAGATCGATCCCGCGATCCTTGAGCCGGTCCTTGAGATCGTCGGGAATCGTGATCTTGCCGTCGGACGAACCGCCGGCGGTCTCGCTCGCCTGGGCCGACGCGTTGTCGTCGCCCGGCCCGCAGGCGGTGGCCGTCAGCGCGAGGGCCGCGGCGACCGAGACGGCGCCGAGTACGGGAGAGATTCTGCGCCGTGCGCTCCTCCCACGGCGTGCGGCGAGCGTCGGGCGAATGGGTCGCATGGCGTGATCCCCCTGGGACTTCGGAACAGTTCGGAACAGAGTGCGCACCCCGGTCACGGTGCCGGAGCCGGGACGCGGCCCCCCACTATGCCGGTGCTGATGGGGACGGCGTACGGCAGGGCCGCGGTTCCGCGACCCGAAGGATCTTCCGATCGGCCGTGATCCCCGGCACCCGCCGTCGTTGGTACGTAGGGGGCGACGTCAGCGTTCACGGTCGAACACTCGGCAGGTGAGCGCCGTACTGACGTGAGACTGAACGTGACAGCGGAAGGACCGACAGCCGTGGCCGTGACCGAACCAGCTCCGGCGGCGCCGACCATCGCCCACGAGGGCATCCTCCGGCGTCAGTCCCTGCGCGAACCGGCCGCCCGTACCTACGCGAGATCGCTGCCCATCGTGCCGGTGCGCGCACGGGGGCTGACGATCGAAGGGGCGGACGGGCGGCGGTATCTGGACTGCCTCTCCGGCGCGGGGACCTTGGCGCTCGGACACAATCACCCGGTGGTCCTGGAGGCGATCAGGAAAGTCCTCGACTCCGGTGCGCCGTTGCAGGCACTTGACCTCGCCACGCCCGTCAAGGACGCCTTCCTCACTGAGCTGTTCGCCACCCTGCCACGGCAGTTCGCCGGCAACGCCCGCGTGCGATTCTGCGGTCCCGCGGGCACGGACGCGGTCGAGGCCGCCTTCAAGCTCGTCCGCGCCGCCACCGGCCGCAGCGGCCTCCTCGCCTTCACCGGGGCGTACCACGGGATGACGGCCGGAGCCCTCGCCGCCTCCGGCGGTGCCCAGGACGTCCGGGTGACCCGGCTGCCCTATCCGTACAGCTACCGGTGCCCCTTCGGTATCGGCGGGGAACGCGGCGCCGAACTCTCCGCCCGCTGGACCGAGAGCCTGCTCGACGACTCCAGGGGCGGACTGCCCGCCCCCGCCGGAATGATCCTCGAACCGGTGCAGGGCGAGGGCGGCATCATCCCCGCCCCCGACGCCTGGCTGCGCAGGATGCGGGAGATCACCGAGAGCCGGTCCATCCCGCTCATCGCAGACGAGGTGCAGACAGGAGTCGGGAGGACCGGTACCTTCTGGGCCGTGGAGCACAGCGGGATCACCCCTGACGTCATGGTGCTTTCCCAAGCGATCGGCGGCTCCCTTCCCCTGGCCGTGATCGTGTACCACTCGGACCTCGACTGCTGGCCGCCCGGAGAGCGTGCGGGCACCTTCCGCGGTAACCAGCTCGCGATGGCGGCGGGCGCGGCCACCCTCGCGTACGTACGGGAGAACAAGCTCGCCGATCGTGCCGCGACCCTCGGCGCGCGCCTGCTGGGACAGCTCCAGGGCCTCGCCGTGCACCACCCGTGCATCGGAGACGTACGCGGCCGCGGGCTCATGATCGGTGTCGAACTCGTCGCCACGGACGCCGGCGACCCCGCCCCGCCGGATCCCGCCCTCGCCGCGGCGGTTCAGCGAGAATGTCTCAGCCGCGGTCTCATCGTCGAACTCGGTGGACGCCGGTCCGCCGTCGTACGTCTGCTCCCTCCGCTCACCCTCACCGATGAACAGGCCGTGGCGGTCCTCGACCGCTTCGCCGACGCCCTGGCCGCCGCGGAGCGTGCCGTGCTCCGCCGGACAGAAACCGGCCCGTCGTACTGACTCTGGACACCCCCACAAGGAAGCCTTCCGTGAACTCCACTCCCGCACCTGATGTGCCCGAGGCCCACGGCCGTCCCACCGCCGACGACCGGGGACACCGCCGAGGGCACGACCCGGCGCAAGCCCCCCGGACCGTCGAGTCACCGACCGTGCCCCGCCAACCGGCAGGTGGCTTCGACGAACACCTCGCCTCCACCGCCGACCTGTCAGCGGGGCTACCGGCCGCCGACTACCTCGACCATCCCGACCCCCACAAGGCCGCCGACTCCGCGGCGGTCGAGAATCTGCTGCGCTGCTGGGTCAGGGAGAACAACCTGCCCCGCCCCGACGGCAATGTGCTGCGGATCCCGCTCGACGTCAGTGGCATCGCCCTTCTGGTCCCCGTCCGGTACTGGTCGGCCACGGGCTGGCACCGCTTCGGCATGCCGTTCCTGGAGAGCGGCCCGCACAACGCCCCCGCCGCCGAGGCCGTCACGGTCGCCGCACTCCTCAGCCGTGAGTCCGGCCGCTACCAGGGCGCCGATCTGGTCGGCAGGGTCGCCAACTCCGTCAGCCACACAGCCGACTTCCTCACCGACCGGCGCCGCCGTCCCGAAGCCGCCGCGGACGCGGACCTGTTCCTCACCGCCGAACAGTCGCTGCTGCTCGGGCACCCCCTCCATCCCACACCGAAGAGCCGAGAAGGACTCTCCGAGGCCGAAGCCCGCCTCTACTCACCCGAGTTGCGCGGCTCCTTCCCGCTGCACTGGATGGCCGTCGACCGGTCCGTGCTCGCCGCCGACTCGGCCTGGACCGAGCAGGGCCGCATCGTGCCCGCCGGCCTGCTGACGGCCCGCCTACTGGGAGACGTCCCTCTTCCCGATCACACCGTGCCCCTGCCTCTCCACCCCTGGCAGGCCCGCGAATTACGGCAGCGACCCGCCGTCGCCGGACTCCTCGACGCCGGCCTCCTCCACGACCTCGGGCCCCACGGAACCCCCTGGCATCCCACCTCCTCGATCCGGACCGTGCACCGGCCCGGCGCCCGGGCCATGCTCAAGCTCTCCCTCGGCGTGCGCATCACCAACTCCCGTCGCGAGAACCTCCGCAAGGAACTCCACCGGGGCGTCGAGGTCCACCGGCTGCTGCGCAGCGGCCTCGCCAAGGAATGGCACGCCGCCCACCCCGGCTTCGACATCGTCCGCGACCCCGCCTGGCTCGCCGTCGACACCCCGGACGGCGAAGCGGTGGGCGGACTCGACGTCATGCTCCGCCACAACCCGTTCGCCGCCGGCGACGACGCCGTCTGCATCGCCGGACTGACCGCTCCGCGCCCCTATCCCGGCCGAACCGGCATGTATTCGCGCCTGGCCGAGACCATCGCCGGCCTCGCCGCCCGTACCGGCCGTTCCACCGGAGCCGTGTCCGCAGAGTGGTTCCTGCGCTACCTCGACCAGGTGGTACGCCCGGTGCTCTGGCTGGACGGCACAGCGGGCATCGCCCTGGAGGCTCACCAGCAGAACACCCTGGTGCTCCTCGACACCGACGGCTGGCCCGTCGGCGGCCGCTACCGCGACAACCAGGGCTATTACTTCCGTGAATCCCACCGCCCTTCGCTGGAAAGCCGTCTCCCCGGCATCGGCTCGGTGAGCGACACCTTTGTCTCCGACGAGGTCACCGACGAGCGCTTCGCCTACTACCTCGGCATCAACAACGTCTTCGGTCTGATCGGAGCGTTCGGCGCCCAGGGCCTCGCCGACGAACGCGTCCTCCTCGCCGCCTTCCGACAGTTCCTCTCCCGCGCGGCGGAGCTCGGCTCAGCGCTGCCCGGCCAGCTCCTGGAGTCACCCACGCTGCGCTGCAAGGCCAATCTGCTCACCCGGCTGCACGGCCTCGACGAGCTCGTCGGCCCCGTCGACACCCAGTCCGTCTACGTCACCATCACCAACCCCCTTCGCCATTGAACGAACACGACTCGTCCGAACTGCTGAGAGGAGAGCGCCACTGTGCCTCCCACCGACGCGAGCACCGACACCGGAACCAGCCCCACCCCGCATATCGGCGGGGGCGCCGACGACACTCTTGATCTGCGGCTGCCCGAGGAGCTCATCGCACTGTTCGGAGAGGGCACCCCGACAGCCGTCGGGGTGCCGTCCGACGTTGCCTCAGCCGGCGGCCTGCTCGACGCCCCCGCCGGCTGGGGCCCGGTCACCACGTCCGTCGGTGTCTTCCGGCTCGTTCCCGTCCGCATCGAGCGTGATCTGGCACGGATCACCCGCTGGATGAACGACCCCGCCGTCGCCGCCTTCTGGGAACTTTCCGGTCCGGAAGCCGTCACCGCCGCCCATCTGCGCCCCCAGCTCGAAGGCGACGGCCGCAGCATCCCCTGTCTCGGTGTGCTGAACGGGATCCCCATGAGCTACTGGGAGATCTACCGCGCGGACCTCGACCCCCTCGCACGCCACTACCCCTCCCGTCCGCACGACACCGGAATCCATCTGCTCGTCGCCGGCGTCGCCGACCGCGGCCGCGGAGTCGGCACCACCCTCCTCAGAGCGGTCTCCGGTCTTGTCCTCGACCACCGCCCACGCTGCGGGCGCGTCATCGCCGAACCCGACCTGCGCAACACCCCCTCCGTGTCCGCCTTTCTCAGCGCCGGCTTCCGCTTCCAGGCGGAAGTCGATCTCCCCGACAAGCGAGCCGCCCTCATGGTCCGCGACCGCGCCCTTCGCGACCTGCTGTGAACGGTCCGCTGCCTTACATACACCGCTCGATCCCCATCGGTTCCGTCCCGAGGAGTCCATGTGCCGCAGTTCCCCGTCCCCGATGACTCCACCGGCCCCACCGGCTCCGCCGAGCCGACCGCGCTCTTCTCCCCACCCGAGCTGAATCCAGGGGCCTGGGAGCGGGCGGCCGGTCGCCTTCTCGCCAAACTGCTCGGGGAATTCGCGTACGAGGAGATCATCGAGCCGGTCCCGGGGACCGCCGACGGCCAGTACGCGCTCACGGTCGACACCGGCGAGGCGCTCACCTTCCGGGCCGCGCGCGGCGCGTACGGCAGCTGGCGCGTCGATCCGGAATCCATGGAATACGGGAACGAGCCCTTCACGGATCCCCTGCGGTTCCTGCTGCTGTCCCGCCGGCTGCTCGGACTCGACGGCGAAACGCTCGGCCATCTCGTCCGCGAACTCACCACCACACTCGCCGCCGACGCCCGGCTCGACCACACCGCCCTCACCGCCGCACACCTCGCCGACCTCGGCTACGCCGAACTCGAAGGGCACCAGACCGGCCATCCCTGGATCGTCCTGAACAAGGGCCGGATCGGCTTCTCCACCACCGATGCCGCCCGCTGGTCGCCCGAGGCGCGCACGCGGGCCCAGCTGCCCTGGATCGCGGTCAGCACCTCGCTCGCCACCTACCGGGGCGTGTCCGCCCTGGACACCCCCGACCGGCTCTACGGCCTCGAACTCGACGCCCCGGTCCGCGAGCGCTTCGACTCCGTACTCCGCGGCCGTGGTCTGGACCCCGCCGCCTATCTCTACCTCCCGGTGCACCCCTGGCAGTGGGACGAAGTGCTGGTGCAGCTCTACGCCCCCGCCATAGCCCAGGGAGCGATCGTCCCGCTCCCCACCGACGGTGATCTCCGACTGCCGCAGCAGTCCATCCGTACCTTCCTCAACGTCGGACGGCCCGACCGGCACACGGTCAAACTGCCGCTGTCCATCCTCAACACCCTCGTCTGGCGCGGACTGCCCACGGAGCGCACGCTCGCCGCCCCCGCTGTCACCGCCTGGGTGCACGGACTGCGCGACGCGGACCCCTTCCTGCGCGACGAGTGCGCGGTGATCCTGCTCGGTGAAGTCGCCTCCGTGACCGTCGAGCACCCCCTCTACGATCACCTCCCCGATGTTCCGTACCAGTACAGGGAGCTGCTCGGCGCGATCTGGCGTGAGCCCCTCCTGACCCGGCTGGCCCCCGGCGAGCGCGCCCGTACGCTTGCCGCTCTGCTCCACACGGATCAGCAGGGACGTTCCTTCACCGCCGAGCTCGTCGTTCGTTCAGGACTCGCCCCCGCCGTCTGGCTGCAGCGGCTGTTCTCGGCCCTGCTCCCGCCTCTGCTGCATTTCCTCTACCGCTACGGGACCGTCTTCTCCCCGCACGGCGAGAACGCCATCGTCGTCTTCGACGACCGGGACGTGCCGGTACGGCTCGCGATCAAGGATTTCGTCGACGACGTCAACATCAGCGCCCAGCCGCTGCCCGAGCACGACGCGATGCCCAGCGACGTGAAGGACGTCCTCCTCAAGGAGGAACCGGCCTTCCTCACCCAGTTCATCCATTCAGGGCTCTTCGTCGGTGTCTTCCGCTTCCTGGCGCCGCTGTGCCAGGAACAGCTGGGTGTGCCGGAGGAGGAGTTCTGGTCCCTCGTACGGGCGGAGATTCTGCGCTACCAGGTCCGCTTCCCGGAGTCCAAGGAGCGGTTCGAGACCTTCGACCTGCTCACGCCCCGTATCGAGCGCCTCTGCCTCAACCGCAACCGTCTTCATCTCGACGGGTACCGGGACCGCTCGGTCCGGCCGCACGCCGCCGTGCACGGCACGGTTCCCAACCCGCTGGCGTCTTGGCAGCCGAGCGAGTGATCGCCGATGTCAGTGGTGCCCCGTAGGGTGGTCGGGCTATGACGAAGCCATCACTTCCCGAGCTCCTCCATGCCGCCGTCACCTCTGTGGGCGGCGTGGAACGGCCAGGCCAGGTCACCATGGCCGAGGCCGTCGCCGAAGCCATCGACGCCCCGTCCCATCTGCTCGTCCAGGCCGGCACCGGCACCGGTAAGTCGCTCGGCTATCTGGTGCCCGCGCTGGCGCACGGAGAGCGGGTCGTGGTGGCCACCGCGACCCTGGCGCTGCAGCGCCAGCTCGTGGAGCGCGACCTTCCGCGTACGGTCGACGCACTGCACCCTCTCCTGCGCCGGCGCCCTGAGTTCGCCATGCTCAAGGGCCGTTCCAACTATCTGTGTCTGCACCGGCTGCACGAAGGCATGCCGCAGGACGAGGAGGAAGGGCTCTTCGACCAGTTCGAGGCGGCCGCTCCCACCAGCAAGCTGGGCCAGGACCTGCTGCGGATGCGGGACTGGGCGGACGCCACCGAGACCGGCGACCGCGACGACCTGACGCCCGGTGTCTCCGACCGCGCCTGGTCCCAGATCTCCGTCTCGTCCCGGGAGTGCCTGGGGGCGACGAAATGTGCGTACGGCGCCGAGTGCTTCGCCGAGCTGGCGCGTGAGCGCGCCAAGCTCGCCGAGGTCGTCGTCACCAACCACGCGCTCCTCGCGATCGACGCCATCGAGGGCGCCCCGGTGCTTCCGCAGCACGAGGTGCTGATTGTCGACGAGGCCCATGAGCTGGTCTCACGCGTCACCGGAGTCGCCACCGGCGAGCTGACCCCGGGACAGGTCAACCGCGCCGTGCGCCGCTCGGCGAAACTGGTGAACGAGAAGGCCGCGGACGCGCTGCAGACGGCGGCCGAGACCTTCGAACGGCTGATGGAGCTCGCCCTTCCCGGGCGGCTCGAAGAGATCCCCGAGGACCTCGGCTATGCCCTGATGGCGCTGCGTGACGCGGCCCGCACGGTCATCTCGGCGCTGGGCTCGACCCGCGACAAGTCCGTGCAGGACGAGGACGTCGTACGCAAGCAGGCGCTCGCCTCGGTCGAAGCCATCCATGGCGTGGCCGAGCGCATCGCCAACGGCTCCGAGTACGACGTCGTCTGGTACGAACGGCACGAGCGGTTCGGCGCGTCCCTCCGGGTCGCCCCGCTCTCCGTATCGGGGCTGTTGCGGGAGAAGCTCTTCGCCGACCGCTCCGTCGTCCTCACCTCCGCCACGCTCAAGCTCGGCGGTGACTTCAACGGAGTGGGCGCCTCGCTCGGTCTGGCGCCGGAAGGCACGGAGGGCGACGACATTCCCCAGTGGAAGGGCATCGACGTCGGCTCGCCCTTCGACTACCGCAAGCAGGGCATCCTCTATGTCGCCCGCCATCTTTCCCCTCCCGGCCGCGAGGGCTCGCGCGACGACATGATGGACGAGCTGGCCGAGCTGGTGGAGGCGGCGGGCGGTCGTACGCTCGGGCTCTTCTCCTCGATGCGGGCCGCCCAGGCCGCCGCGGAGGAGCTGCGCGGCCGGCTGGACGCCCCGATTCTGCTGCAGGGCGAGGAGACTCTCGGCGAGTTGATCAAGGCTTTCGCCGCCGATCCGAAGACCTGCCTGTTCGGCACGCTTTCCCTGTGGCAGGGGGTCGATGTGCCCGGTCCGAGCTCTCAGCTCGTGGTGATGGACCGGATTCCCTTCCCGCGTCCGGACGACCCGCTGATGAGCGCACGCCAGAAGGCGGTGGAGGAGGGCGGCGGCAATGGGTTCATGGCGGTGGCGGCGACGCACGCCGCCCTGCTGATGGCCCAGGGCGCCGGACGGCTCGTGCGGGCGAGCGGAGACCGTGGGGTCGTGGCCGTTCTCGACCCGAGGCTGGCCAACGCGCGGTACGGCAGCTTTCTGCGCAGCTCACTGCCCGATTTCTGGTACACCACGGACCGCGACCAAGCGCGGCGGTCCCTCGCGTCGATCGATGCCGTGGCCAAGGCCGACGGACGGTAGCCGTGGCCGTGTACACGATTGGTTGTCGCGGTACACCGCACACAGCAGGGCCCCGGGACCGGCGCAGCGGATCCCGGGGCCCGGTCGAAGCCGGTGGAGTCCTCACACCCGGCGCAGGACCGCCACCACCTTGCCGAGGATCGTCGCCTCGTCGCCGGGGATCGGTTGGTATGCCGCGTTGTGCGGGAGCAGCCAGACATGGCCGTCCTCGCGCCGGAAGCGCTTGACCGTCGCCTCGCCGTCCAGCATCGCGGCCACGATGTCGCCGTTCTCCGCGACGGGCTGACGGCGGACCGTCACCCAGTCACCGTCACAGATCGCTGCCTCGATCATCGAGTCACCGACGACCTTCAGGACGAACAGCTCTCCGTCACCCACCAGCTGGCGGGGGAGCGGGAAGACGTCCTCGACGGACTCCTCCGCGAGAATCGGCCCTCCGGCCGCGATCCGGCCGACCAGCGGAACGTACGAGGCGGCGGGCTTGCCGGTCGTGTCCGTCTGCTGGGTGCTCGGCTGGTCCGACCCCCGTACCTCGTACGCCCTGGGCCGGTGCGGATCCCGGCGCAGGAAGCCCTTACGCTCCAGAGCCATCAGCTGATGGGCGACCGACGAGGTGCTGGAGAGGCCCACGGCCTGGCCGATCTCCCGCATCGAAGGCGGGTACCCACGCCGCTGCACGGAGTCGCGGATGACTTCGATGACCCTGCGCTGCCGGTCCGTGAGTCCGGAGCTGTCCGCCCGGATTCCGGGAGGTCGGCCGGGCATCGAACGGCTGGGCTTGGGCCCCTCCGGGTTCGTGACTGCGTCATTCATGGCATGCACCGGCTCGAGTCGGCTCTGGGAGCGGTCCTGGGCAGTGATGGTGGCACTGTCTGCGGTGGTGGTCACGTCGGCCCCTCTCGAAGTGTTCTCCCTAGCTGGACAACGGTAGTAGCTTTCGAAAGGTTGCGCCAAACACACGTTCGAGTGAAAAATCGAAGAGGCCCTTACGCGAGCATCTGGCTGGGTGTATGGGCCGGGCTCCGCAGGCACCGGCGGCCCCGTCCTCACGGTACCGTTCGGCGCCGCGCCCCGTGATCCGGAGCGGTCCCCAGTCTTCCACCGGACGGCCCGGAATCCGGGCCGCCGCGCCCTTCTCGTACGCTCGTGGCCGGTCCGCGCGGCCCGCCGCACCCGCCGCGACGCGCGACACGCGCCGGGGCATAGGATGCGGCCGAACCCCAGATCTAGTGGTTGGATTGTCTCAGCCACCCAGAAGTTGTGGTCCCCCGTCTTTCACGGTCAAGGCCATCGCCTATGCTGGGGCTTGCTTCGAGGGGCTCTTCACGGGCCCCGACGGGGCTATTTCGTCGCGCTGTGTAAGGAGGGTTGGGAGCCATGCACTGTCCCTTCTGCAGGCACCCCGACAGCCGGGTCGTCGACAGTCGCACCACCGACGACGGGACGTCGATCCGCCGCCGCCGCCAGTGCCCCGACTGCTCCCGCCGTTTCACGACGGTGGAGACCGCCTCGCTGATGGTGATCAAGCGCAGCGGCGTGACGGAACCGTTCAGCCGCACCAAGGTCATCTCCGGCGTACGCAAGGCATGCCAGGGACGGCCCGTCACCGAGGACGCCCTCGCCAAGCTCGGCCAGCGGGTCGAGGAAGCGGTGCGCGCCACCGGGAGCGCCGAGCTGACCACCCACGACGTGGGGCTGGCCATACTCGGCCCACTGCAGGAGCTCGACCTCGTCGCGTACCTGCGCTTCGCATCCGTGTACCGGGCGTTCGACTCGCTCGAAGACTTCGAGGCCGCCATCGCGGAACTGCGCGAGCGGCCCCCCGGCGGGAAAAGTGGCGTCGGCGAGGGCCGTGAGGTCCCCGTGCCCGCCACCATCACCGCGGACTGACCGGCCGGCCCTCGCGCGGCCGGCCGGAGCGGACGGCCTTCGCCCGGCCGCTCCGCGGTAACAAGACCTGTCGCGGGCGCTCTGTGGGGGCGCCCGAGGCATCAGACACACACCCTGCGCCACGGGAAGAACATGGCATTTCAGGGCGTTTTTGTACGTATATGGGAGGCGGCATGACAGAGACGGCGAGCGGCCCGGCACGAGGTTCCCGAACCAAGGGACCGAAGGCCGCCAAGGGGCTGTGTATCGAGCGAATCCACACCACGCCCGGCGTGCATCCGTACGACGAGGTGGTCTGGGAGCGCCGTGACGTCGTCATGACCAATTGGCGCGACGGCTCGGTCAATTTCGAGCAGCGTGGCGTCGAGTTCCCCGACTTCTGGTCGCTGAACGCGGTCAACATCGTCACCAGCAAGTACTTCCGGGGGGCCGTCGGCACCCCGCAGCGCGAGACCGGGCTCAAGCAGCTCATCGACCGCATTGTGAAGACGTACCGCAAGGCCGGCGAGGACTACCAGTACTTCGCCTCGCCCGCCGACGCCGAGATCTTTGAGCACGAGCTGGCGTACGCCCTCCTGCACCAGGTCTTCAGCTTCAACTCGCCGGTGTGGTTCAACGTCGGTACGCCCCAGCCGCAGCAGGTCTCGGCCTGCTTCATCCTGTCCGTCGACGACTCCATGGACTCGATCCTCGACTGGTACAAGGAAGAGGGGATGATCTTCAAGGGCGGCTCCGGCGCCGGCCTGAACCTCTCCCGGATCCGCTCCTCCAAGGAGCTGCTCTCCTCCGGAGGCAATGCCTCGGGCCCTGTCTCCTTCATGCGCGGTGCCGACGCCTCCGCGGGGACGATCAAGTCCGGTGGCGCCACGCGCCGCGCGGCCAAGATGGTCATCCTCGACGTCGACCACCCCGACATCGAGAACTTCATCGAGACCAAGGTCAAGGAAGAGGAGAAGATCCGCGCCCTGCGCGACGCGGGCTTCGACATGGACCTGGGCGGCGACGACATCACGTCCGTCCAGTACCAGAACGCCAACAACTCGGTCCGGGTCAACGACGAGTTCATGAAGGCCGTCGAGGCCGGCGGCAAGTTCGGGCTGCGCGCCCGGATGACCGGCGACGTCATCGAAGAGGTCGAGGCCAAGTCCCTCTTCCGCAAGATGGCCGAGGCGGCGTGGGCGTGTGCCGACCCGGGCATCCAGTACGACGACACGATCAACCGCTGGCACACCTGCCCCGAGTCCGGCCGGATCAACGGCTCGAACCCGTGCAGTGAGTACATGCACCTGGACAACACCTCGTGCAACCTGGCCTCGCTGAACCTGATGAAGTTCCTCAAGGACGACAGCAAGGGCCACCAGTCCTTCGAGTCCGAGCGCTTCGCCAAGGTCGTCGAGCTGGTCATCACCGCGATGGACATCTCCATCTGCTTCGCGGACTTCCCGACGCAGAAGA
Source organism: Streptomyces sp. NPDC042201 (assembly GCF_055582185.1). Lineage (NCBI taxonomy): Bacteria > Bacillati > Actinomycetota > Actinomycetes > Kitasatosporales > Streptomycetaceae > Streptomyces > Streptomyces sp. NPDC042201. The sequence goes on from NZ_JBVJDS010000003.1 coordinate 63,178, forward strand.
TCGGTGAGAACACCCGCGCCTTCCGCCAGCTCGGCATCGGCTACGCCAACCTCGGCGCCCTGCTGATGGCCACGGGTCACGCGTACGACTCCGACGGCGGCCGCGGCCTGGCCGGCGCCATCACCTCGCTGATGACGAGCACGTCGTACCGGCGCTCCGCCGAGCTGGCCGCGGTCGTCGGTCCGTACGACGGCTACGCCCGCAACGCCGAGCCGCACAAGAGCGTCATGAAGCAGCACTCCGACGCCAACGGCACCGCCGTCCGCATCGACGACCTGGACACCCCCATCTGGGCCGCCGCCACGGAGGCCTGGCAGGACGTGCTCCGCCTCGGCGAGAAGAACGGCTTCCGCAACGCCCAGGCCTCGGTCATCGCGCCCACCGGCACCATCGGTCTCGCGATGTCCTGCGACACCACCGGCCTGGAGCCCGACCTCGCGCTGGTCAAGTTCAAGAAGCTGGTCGGCGGCGGCTCGATGCAGATCGTCAACGGCACGGTGCCCCAGGCGCTGCGCCGGCTCGGCTACCAGTCGGAGCAGATCGAGGCGGTCGTCGCCCACATCGCCGAGAACGGCAATGTGATCGACGCGCCCGGCCTGAAGACGGAGCACTACGAGGTCTTCGACTGCGCGATGGGCGAGCGCTCCATCTCCGCCATGGGCCACGTCCGCATGATGGCGGCCATCCAGCCGTGGATCAGCGGAGCCCTGTCCAAGACGGTGAACCTCCCGGAGACCGCGACCGTCGAGGACGTCGAGGAGGTCTACTTCGAGGCGTGGAAGCTGGGCGTCAAGGCGCTCGCGATCTACCGCGACAACTGCAAGGTCGGTCAGCCGCTCTCCGCGAAGAAGAAGGAAGAAAAGGTCGCGGAGAAGGCCGAGGACACCATCCGCCAGGCGGTGGAGAAGGTCATCGAGTACCGCCCGGTCCGCAAGCGCCTCCCCAAGGGCCGTCCCGGTCTCACCACCTCCTTCACGGTGGGCGGCGCCGAGGGCTACATGACCGCCAACTCCTACCCCGACGACGGTCTCGGCGAGGTCTTCCTCAAGATGTCCAAGCAGGGCTCGACCCTCGCGGGCATGATGGACGCCTTCTCGATCGCCGTCTCGGTCGGTCTGCAGTACGGCGTTCCGCTGGAGACGTACGTCTCCAAGTTCACCAACATGCGCTTCGAGCCGGCCGGTATGACGGACGACCCGGACGTACGGATGGCGCAGTCGATCGTCGACTACATCTTCCGCCGTCTCGCGCTGGACTTCCTGCCCTTCGAGACCCGCTCGGCCCTCGGGATCCACTCGGCCGAGGAGCGCCAGCGTCACCTGGACACCGGTTCGTACGAGCCCTTCATGGACGATGACGACCTGGACATCGAGAGCCTGGTCCAGTCGGCCCCGCGCCGGCCGGAGCCGCTGAAGGCGGTGTCCCCGGCCGCTCCGCCCAAGGCGGCCGTGGTCCCGGCGCCCAAGGAGGCGCACACCTCGGCCGAGTTGGTCGAGATGCAGCTCGGCATCAGCGCCGACGCACCGCTGTGCTTCTCCTGCGGTACGAAGATGCAGCGGGCCGGGTCCTGCTACATCTGCGAGGGATGCGGTTCCACGAGCGGCTGCAGCTGAGCCGTCCGGAAGAGTTGAGCGTTCTGAGGGGCGGTGAGCCGGAGTGGCTCGCCGCCCCTCAGGGGCTTGTCCGGGGCCTGGGTCAGGCGCCGCCCATCAGGGCGCCGAAGGACTGCGGGTCGGTGTCGAACCCCCGGACGGACGTGCGGAACTGCCAGGCTCCCGATCCGTCCCGGGTGAACTCCGCGAATGTCGCCGCGGTGGAGCCGGGGACAGCGGCGAAGTCGTGTTCCGCCAGCTCGGTGTACCCCTCCAGGATGCGGACTCCGGGACTGACTATGTCGGCGAACGTCCGTCGCCCGTCGCGCTGCTGGATCGCCACCCCCACCACCACACGGCTGTAGCGGGCCGCCAGCCGGTCCAGCTCCAGCGTCATCTCCTCGTCCGAGCCGAAGCCCTGACCGGTGCGGCTCTCCCGGTCCAGGGTGATGGTGCCGTCCGGTGAGCGGCTGCCGAAATGGACCAGATAGGCGGGTTTGCCGCTCGGGTCGTCCGATGTGTAGGTCGCGGCGACGAGGTCGAGATCATGCGGGGGCCTGCCCAGGGGACTGGGATCCCATTTGAGCGTGACCTCGACCTTCGCCACCCCTCTGTTGAGACTGCTCACCAGTCGTTACCCCTCCTCGGAACCGGCCGGATCTCCGGCCTTCATGAGTAAGGCTAGACCGGGACACCGACAACACGCGGCGCGGTCTGTCCAGTTGACGCCACCTTGGCCGATACTCGACTCGCGGCAGGCCCGCCCCGCGTCGTCCACCCCGTGTTGTCCGAGCGGAACCCCTGCCACGTTCCGCGCCGTACGATGGCGCGGTGCTGGTCAAGTGGATTCGCTGCACCGTGATCGACCGACGTGGTTTCGAACGCGGGCAGCGGAAATGGGCGGGGTTGCTCGGTGAGCCGGGATTCCGGGGGCAGAGCGGGGGATGGAGCAGAACGAGGCCGGGCGTGGCCCATGTCTTCGCGTTCTGGGAGAGCCGTGCCTTCTACGACTCGTTCATGGCGCGCTCGCACGACCGGCTGGCCGCCGCGCAGTCCGGCACGTTCAAGGACGTCCAGGCCAAGCTGTTCGACTACCGCTTCGATGTGAAGACCGGCTTCGAGCCGCGCTTCACCGACGCGGATGTGGTCCGGGTCGCACACTGCAAGGTGCACGAGGACCGGGTCGAGCATTTCGCGCTGATGCAGGAGAAGGTGTGGAATCCCGCGATGGCGGGGTCGCCCGGGATGCTGCGCGGACTGTTCGGGGAAGCGCCGGGGCACGAGTTCCTTGTGCTGTCCATGTGGCAGTCGGCGGCCGAGCACGGAAAGTACCGGGTCGAACGGGTGGAGCGGCTGACACTGCGCGCGCAGACGGCCGCCGATGTGGCGGCGCTCGCGGGGGACGTCGTCGACCTCGAGTCGTCCTGGACGGTCTGACCCGGCTGCCTCCGGCGAGCCCGGCCGGCCCGCCCTGCTACGCCGGATGGTTGCCCGGAGGACAGGGCGGCCGCACGGCCCGATCGGGGCCGCTCTAGGGTCGTGGCATGGCACGACCGCGGCGCATCGTCCTTGTCCGGCACGGAGAGTCGGAAGGCAATGCTGACGACACGGTGTACGAACGTCGGCCCGACCATGCCCTGAAGCTCACCGAGACCGGCCTGCGTCAGGCCGAGGAGACCGGGGTACGGCTGCGCGAGCTGTTCGACGGGGAGCCGGTCAGCGTCTATGTGTCCCCCTACCGCCGCACCCATGAGACCTTCCGGGCCTTCGGCCTCGACCCGGAACTGGTGCGGGCGCGGGAGGAGCCGCGGCTGCGCGAGCAGGACTGGGGGAACTGGCAGGACAGGGAGGACGTACGGCTGCAGAAGACCTACCGCGACGCGTACGGACACTTCTTCTACCGCTTCGCCCAGGGCGAGTCCGGTGCCGATGTGTACGACCGGGTCGGAGCCTTCCTGGAGTCGCTCTACCGGAGCTTCGAGGCGCCGGACTCACCGGAGAACGTGCTGCTGGTGACCCATGGACTGACCATGCGGCTGTTCTGCATGCGGTGGTTCCACTGGTCCGTGGCGGAGTTCGAATCACTGTCGAACCCCGGCAACGGGGAGACGCGCACTCTGGAGCTCGGCGCGGACGGTAAATACACCCTGGACAGGCCATTCGAGCGCTGGCGCGTCCCTGAGCCGTACGGCATCACCGGATAGAGTGACCGTGCGATGACCGCTGACTCCACACCCGACCGGCGCTTCGAACGCGCCCTGGCCAGCCTGCGCGGGCTGTCCGTGGGAGACGCCCTCGGCTCCCAGTTCTTCGTACCTTCGAACTATCCGCTGCTGAAGCGGCGCGAGCTGCCGCCTGGCCCCTGGCAGTGGACCGACGACACCGAGATGGGCGCGTCGGTCGTGGCCGTGCTGGCCGGGCACGGCCGTATCGATCAGGACGCGCTCGCGCGTTCCTTCGCCGAGCGGCACGACTTCGACCGCGGCTACGGCCCCGCCGTGAACCGGATGCTCCGGCTGATCCGGGAAGGCGGCGACTGGCGTGAGCTGGCCGCCGGGCTCTTCAACGGCCAGGGCTCGTGGGGCAACGGGGCCGCGATGCGGATCGCTCCGCTCGGTGCCTGGTACGCCGAGGACCCGGAGCAGGCCACGCGGCAGGCCGAGGTCTCCGCGTACACGACACACCAGCACCGCGAGGCCGTGGTGGGCGCCATGGCGGTTGCGGCGGCGGCCTCCCTCGCCGCGGCCCCGGCGGGGCCGCCCACGCCTGAGGCCCTGCTCGACGGTGTGGTGGCTCTGGTACCGCGCAGCGCGGTGGGGGCCGGGCTGCGCCGGGCGCGGGACATGCTGGACTACGACGACGCGGGCACCGTCGCCGCCGTCCTCGGCTGCGGGCGACGCACCAGTGCGCATGACACCGTGCCGTTCGCCCTCTGGTCGGCGGCGCGTGCGCTCGGCGACTTCGAGCGGGGCTTCTGGACCACGGCCCAGGTGGGCGGTGATGTGGACACGACCTGCGCCATCGTCGGGGGAGTGGTGTCCGCCGCGCGGGCCGGGGCGCCGCCGGAGCGGTGGCTGGCGCAGACGGAGACGCTGCCGGCCTGGCTGTCGACCGCCCTGGCCGGCTGACCCGTTGACCCGTTCACCCTTTGAACCGTTCAGCAGTTCACGTACCGAGCTGCTGATCGGCTGATCGGTCGACACGGCGTGACAGCTCGGACTGTCACGGTCCTGCCACACCTGGCCTGCGGGAGAGGGGCGACCCGGCCGCGCGCGGTTACTCTTTCGGCCACGTCGCCTTGTTGATCTTCGACGGCGGCGCCGATGAGACACCGGGCCGTGCGCGCCGCTCCGTCGCCGCGAAGGACCCGGTTGGGAGGGGGTCCCGTGACAGACACACCGTCCATACCCGAGCCGGCCGCCGAGCCGGATCCGGGCCGCAGACAGGAACCGCAGGACACCGTCCTGCACGGTGCGCCTCCGCGGCCGCGCGCCGCGGCCACGTCCGCCGCATCCACGACGACCAAGGAGCGCCAGGGCCCGCCGCCGGTTCCTGACTACCGGCAGTGGCAGCCGCAGCGGAGCGAGCCGCCCGTCTGGCTCACCGAGATCCAGCCCGCCACCCCGGCCGGGATCCGGGCCGCCACGCTCTGGTCGGCCCTGGCGACCGCCCTGCTCAGCGCCCTGGTCATGGGCGACGGGCTCGGTCTGAATCTGCTCATGGTGGCGGCCCCCGCCGCGCTCGCCGCCTACTTCGCCGCCCGGGGCGCCGGCCGCCGGCCGCGCCCCTGGACGCTGGTCTGGGCCCTCGGCGGCGTGGCTCTGCTCGCCGTCCCCGCCCTGCGGGACGCCGGCCTTCCGACATTCCTCGCGGTCGTCTCGGCGCTGGCCCTCGGTTCGCTCGCCCTGCATGGCTGCCGCACCTGGCCCGGTGTCGTGCTGGGCCCGCTGGGGCTGTTCGGCTCGATCGGGTCCGGGACGGTGTGGGGCTGGCGCGGAGTGCGCCGGCGCGCCGAGGGGTCGCGGAGCCGCTGGATGCCCGTGATCCGTACGGTCGCCGTCGCCGCGGTCCTGCTGATCGTGTTCGGCGCCCTCTTCGCCGGCGCCGACGCGGCGTTCGCCGATCTGCTCGGCGGGCTGACCCCCGATGTCTCGGTCGCCGACGGGCCCTGGCGCTCCGGCCTGTTCGTGCTCGGTCTCGTCGGCGCCCTGGCCGCCGCGCACAGCGCGGCCGCACCCCTGCGCTGGGACCGCATCACCGTACGTCCTGGGCGGGCCCGCAGCCGGATGGAGTGGGCGCTGCCGCTGATCGTCCTCAATCTGTTGTTCGCGGCCTTCATCGCCGTCCAGCTCGCAGTGCTCTTCGGCGGATACGACAGGGTCCTGAAGGAGACCGGACTGACCTACGCCGAGTACGCGCGCCAAGGCTTCTGGCAGCTGCTCTGGGTCACCCTGCTCGTCCTCCTCGTGATCGGGCTCGCCCGGCGCTGGGCCCCGCGCGATGGGGCCGCCGACCGCACCCTGGTGCGGGCCGTGCTCGGTGTCCTGTGCGTGCTGACCCTGGTCGTGGTCGCTTCCGCGCTGCGCCGGATGGATCTGTACGTCGACGCCTACGGACTGACCCGGCTGCGGGTCACGGTCGCTGCGATGGAACTGTGGCTCGGTCTGGTGATCGTCCTGATCCTGGCGGCCGGGGCCTTCGGCGGGCGCTGGCTGCCGCGTGCCGTCGCCGCGAGCGCGGCGGCCGCGGTCCTCGCCTTCGGTCTGCTCTCGCCGGACGCGCTGGTCGCGGAGCGGAACGTGCAGCGGTTCGAGAGTTCGAAGAAGATCGACATCGCGTACTTCCAGGAGCTGTCCGCCGATGCCGTGCCCGCGCTGGACCGGCTGCCCGAGCCGCTGCGCTCGTGCGCCCTGGCGGGTATCAAACGGAATCTGCGGGACGAGGCCGAGCCCTGGTACGCCACCAGCTGGGCGGAGAGCAGGGCCCGCGACATCCTGAAGCAGGACTTCTCCGGCCCTGCCGACGGCTGTTACGGACCGGGACAGAACGGGCGGGACGCGTACGACGGCGAGCGCGACGGCTACGACGGCGAGTCCGTTTTCGACGGGTCGTGACATCCGGTACGGGACGTTCCCCTCCGGAAGTCCCGTACGGAGGCCGGGATCACGGGTCCGGTGGCCCACGCCACCGGACCCGCCGCCTCCGCCCATGGCGACCGCCGTGACGAACGCGGTCGAGATTCCTTGCGCCAGCGCCTCGCGGCCCGGTTTCGCACTCCGCTCGGTCCTTCACGAATGCGATTCTTCGACCGCCGATCGATTCCGCGGGCTGATCCTCAAGGGAGTCATCGAGCCGTCCACCATGCGTCCCGAGGTCACCGGTGGGCTGGTCTTCGATGTGATTGCGTGAGCGAACGGGCGGATTAGGAGATCGTCGAAATGACCGTCCAGGTCATGGTGCCCCCGCTCCGGTCGCGCACCGCCTGAGGAGGTCGGAGGGAGCCGGCCGGACACCGTGGTGCGGGACGTGCGGTACCCGGTCTGTCGCGCGGAGTCCCGGCGGCGTAATCTGGCTGGCGCCATGCCGTACGAACCTCCCACGCACACCGTCGAGCGCTCGCTCCGCGCGACCACCGACGCCAGGATCATCGCCGGCGTCGACGAAGTCGGACGCGGAGCGTGGGCGGGGCCGGTCACGGTGTGCGCGGCCGTCACCGGACTGCGCAGACCCCCGGCCGGTCTCACCGACTCCAAGCTGATCAGCCCCAAGCGCCGCACGGAGCTGGCCGGTGAACTGTCGGGATGGGTCACCTCGTACGCCCTCGGGGACGCCTCCCCGGAGGAGATCGACACGCTCGGGATGACCGCGGCACTCAGGCTCGCCGCCGTACGCGCCCTTGAGGCGCTGCCGGTGCGGCCCGACGCGGTGATCCTCGACGGCAAGCACAACTATCTGGGAGGGGCCTGGCAGGTGCGTACGGTCATCAAGGGCGACCAGTCCTGTGTCTCGGTGGCGGCCGCCTCGGTCATCGCCAAGGTGCGCAGGGACGCGATGATGGCCGAACTGGGCGCGGGGTCGCAGGAATGCGTTCCGTTCGCCTTCGGCGCCAACGCCGGTTACCCCTCGCCGGTACACAAGGCGGCGCTGGAGGAGTGGGGGCCGACATCCCACCACCGGCTCTCGTGGTCCTATCTCGACGCGCTGCCCCGGTGGCGGCACCTCAAGAAGGTCCGGCTCTCCCTGGAGGCCGCCGCCATGGAAAGCGGGGGCCAACTCGGCTTCGATTTCTGAAACATCCGGTGAACCCGCCGGCCCGCGCGCCTTCCGGCCACAGGCACGGGTGCGAAAGCACCCACCCGCCGATGCTTTTCGCAGCGGTGTTTGATAGACAACCAGCCATGCCTCTCATCCCTCAGGAGCCTCAGATTCACGAGAGAGCCCAGGGTCCTAGCGCCACTCCGGCCACCGGCCACAGCGCAGCGACCCCCCGTCCTGTACCCGGTCCGCGTCCCGTACCCGGGCCGCGCTCCGCTGCCACACCGAGGCCCGGGCGTCCGGGCCCCGGTCCCGCGAGGCCCGCGCCGCCGGCGCAGCGCTCGCACAGCTCCGCCGGGCAGCCCCAGGCGTCCGGGCCGGTCACCTCTTCCGCTCCCCAGATCCAGCTGATCCCGGCTCCGGTGGACGGGGCGCTCGACGCCGCCGACGAGGCGGTCGACCTGCTGCTCGACTCCGGTCGGGCGCCGGGCGACATCCTGGTGCTCACCACCGGTGAGCAGCACCCCTGGGCGACCCACGAGCTGTCCTTCGGCGAAACCGCCTACTGGGCCCAGGACGACGCCCGCGAAGATGTGTTCTTCGCGGACGCCGCCGCGGTCGCCCGTGCGCAGTCCCGGCCCGTCGTGGTCGTCGCGTTCAACGGAGGCGGTGACGACGCCGCCGCTCAGGTGCTGCCCCTGGCCCGGGAGCGGGCCGCCGCGCTGCTGGTCGTGTGCGGCGACTCCGAGCGGATCAACGCCGTGCTCGGCGCGGGCGTCTGAGCCGTACGACGCCCGCCGCGTCGCGCGTTCGCCCGTCGTGAGCCCCGGTCGTGTCCCGGCTGCCCCTTTCAGGGGTGGCCGGGCCGCTGCGGCGCACCGGGCGTACGGCGGCCGGGCACTCGCTCAACGGGCCGCTGTTCCCCGGGCAACCGGAGTCACCGCGCGGCCGTGCGGCGCAGTGCTTCCACCGAACCGCCGCCACTGCGCAGCGGTGACGGTCCGGGGTCGGCCGCCGTCTCCGCCAGACCGGCCGGCGGCGACTCGGAGGTGGGCCGGCGGCCACCGCGGCCTTCGCCCAGCACCTGCCAGCCGCCGCGCGTCAGCGTGATGTACGCACCGCAGCGCAGTCCGTGCAGGGTGCAGGCGTCCCGCAGTCCCCACATCCAGGCCCCGTCCTCCTCCGTCCAGCGCTCGTCGCCCTCGCGGCAGTAGAGCAGTACGGCGGTGCGGACGGGCGTACGGCGGCGCAGATCGTGTGGGATGACCCGACGCAGGTGTGCCAGGAGCGCGTTGCGGAACTCCCAGCCGTCCACCGGCGCGGCGCGCGGGACGAACGAGGCGCTGGCGGCGAGCCGTTCCTCATGGTCGAGAACGGCCACCACCGCCGTCGCGGGCGCCGGCCGGTGCCGGCTGTGCAGACCGCTGACCACTTCGCGGGGATTGCGCAGCAGCGGTATCCCCGCCGCCGCCCATTCGGCGGGCTCCAGCATCCTGGCGAGGCGGCTGACGGAATCGGCCGGGGTGGTGATCGAAGTGGCTGCGGACGGAGCGAATCCGAAGGTCACGTTCCTCCCTTCGCATACGCGCCCACAGTGCGGGCAGGGTCGGGTGGGGACGCACCGCGGCACAGCCCTTGCGGACCGGGATCGGGGCCGTGCGGGGGGCAGTTCAATTCTCGCTGGCGTATCGGCGTGCGGCAACGAGCAATTGGCACTGCTGACCGGAATGCCTGATTATGACGGTGATATCCCTGCCCAGTTCGGCCACGGCTGATGCCTCGTGTCACGTCTGAACGGCAAGGACCAGCGGAAACACCCCCTCCGCTCCGGCCTTGCGCAGCAGCCGCGCGGCCACCGCGAGAGTCCAGCCGGTGTCCGAGAGATCGTCGACGAGCAGGACCGGGCCGCCCGCCGCCGCGAGAGCCTCCGCCAGCGCGGCCGGTACGGTCAGCGCCTCGTGCAGCGCGCGCACCCGCTGGGCGCTGTTCGTACGGGAGATACGGGCATCGGCGGTGCCCGGCGCGTACGCGACCGTGCCGAGCAGCGGCATCCGGCCGACCTCCGAGATACGGCTGCCGAGCGATCCGACGAGCTGGGGCCTGCTGCGCGAGGCGACGGTCACGACTCCGACGGGCCGGGGCGGCGCGTCGGACCCGCCGGACGCCCAACCGCCCGGTCCCTTCGCCCAGTCGGCGAGCACACTCACCACGGCATTCAGCACATCGTCGGACACCGGGCCGTCCGGGGCGTGCGCGGCGAGCATCGGGCGGAGCCGGTTGCCCCAGCCGATGTCGGACAGCCGTCCCAACGCCCTTCCCGAGAAGGTCTGCTCGCCCGGCGGGATACGTCCCTTGAGGTCGATGCCCACCGCGCTGAGGCCGGTCGGCCACATCTTGCGGGGCTCCACCTCCACCCCCGGCCTGCCCAGCTCACCCCGCGCGGCGTCCAGGGCGGCGGCGGTCACCTTGTCCTCGAACCGAGCGCCCGCGCAGTTGTCGCACCGACCGCAGGGCGCGGCCTCCTCGTCGTCCAGCTGCCGCCGCAGGAACTCCATCCGGCAGTTGGCCGTCGACGCGTAGTCGCGCATCGCCTGCTGCTCCGCCGCCCGCTGACGCGCCACCCAGGCGTACCGCTCGGTGTCGTACACCCACGGCTGTCCCGTGGTGGTCCAGCCGCCCTTCACCCGGCGCACCGCCCCGTCCACGTCGAGGACCTTGAGCATCGTCTCCAGGCGCGTACGCCGCAGCTCGACCAGCGGCTCCATGGCCGGCAGCGACAGCGGCCTGTCGGCCTGCCCCAGGACATCGAGGGTGCGGCGGACCAGCTCCTCGGGCGGGAAGGCCACCGAGGCGAAGTACTGCCAGATGGCCTCGTCCTCTCTGCCGGGCAGCAGCAGCACCTCGGCATGCTCCACCCCGCGGCCCGCGCGGCCCACCTGCTGGTAGTAGGCGATGGGGGAGGAGGGCGACGCGAGATGCACCACGAATCCGAGGTCGGGCTTGTCGAACCCCATGCCCAGCGCCGAGGTGGCGACCAGCGCCTTGACGCGGTTCGCCAGCAGGTCGTCCTCGGCCTGCTGGCGGTCGGCGTTCTCCGTGCGGCCGGTGTACGAGGCGACCGTGTGCCCGCACTGCCGCAGATACGCCGTGACCTCCTCGGCCGCCGCGACGGTCAGTGTGTAGATGATCCCGGAGCCGGGCAGCTCGTCCAGGTGGTCGGCCAGCCAGGCCAGCCGGTGTGCCGCGTCCGGCAGCCTGAGCACATGGAGGCTGAGGCTCTCCCGGTCGAGCGGCCCGCGCAGCACGAGCGCGTCCGTCCCGGCCCCCGTGCCCAGCTGCTCGGCCACATCGGCGGTCACCCGGGCATTCGCCGTGGCCGTGGTGGCGAGGACCGGAACGCCGGCGGGCAGGTCCGCGAGCATCGTGCGCAGCCGGCGGTAGTCCGGCCGGAAGTCATGGCCCCAGTCGGAGATGCAGTGCGCCTCGTCGACCACCAGCAGGCCGGTGGCCGCGGCGAGCCGGGGCAGGACCTGGTCGCGGAAGTCCGGATTGTTGAGCCGCTCGGGGCTGACCAGCAGGACGTCGACCTCGCCGCCGGCCACCTCGTCCTGAATCGTGTCCCACTCCTCCGCATTGGACGAGTTGATCGTGCGGGCCCGGATCCCGGCCCGCGCCGCGGCCTCCACCTGATTGCGCATCAGGGCGAGCAGCGGCGAGACGATCACGGTCGGGCCCGCGCCGCGCTCCCGCAGCAGCGACGTCGCCACGAAATAGACCGCCGACTTGCCCCAGCCGGTCCGCTGGACGACCAGCGCCCTGCGCTTCTCGGCGACCAGCGCCTCGATGGCCCGCCACTGGTCCTCGCGCAGCCGGGCGGTGCCGGTGGCGTCACCGACGAGGCGGGCGAGTACGGAGTCGGCCGAGGCCCGGAGAGCTGCGCGGTCTGCGTTGGTCATGCCCCCATGCAACCTGATGGCTCGGACAAAGCGCGAATGCGACCGGCAGCCTGTGGATAACGTTATCCACAGGGGTCGCGGAATCCGGCCTGCCACGAGACGGTCGTGCCATGAACAAGCACCACGAACCGACCGGATCCGCCGACGAGCAGCAGATCACCCTGCGCAGTCCCGCGGAGCTCGCCGACGCTCTCCCGTATCTGCTGGGTTTCCACCCCACCGACTCCGTCGTCATGGTCGCGCTCCACGGTGATCGCGGGCGCTTCGGCGGGCGGCTCAGGCTCGGTATTCCCCGCGCGCCGAGGGAGTGGCCGCCGGTGGCCGAGCAGTTGGCCGAATGCCTGATCGAAGGAAGCGAGCGACGCGGCTCCCGCCCCGCCGGCATCGTCGTCTTCCTCTGTCAGGATCCGGCGGCGGGGGAGACGGGCCGGCAGGTGATGGAGCGGCTGCGCCCCCTCGCCCAGCGGTTGCGTACCGCGTGCGGGAGCCGTGACGTGCCCGTGTACGAAGCTCTGTGCATCTCCGGCGGCCGCTTCTGGTCCTACTGCTGCCCCGATGTCCGCTGTTGCCCGCCCGAGGGGACCGGGCTGGCCATGCCGGGTACGTCGGTGATGGCCGCCGCCGCCACGTACGCCGGCGTCCAGGTGCGGGGATCGCTGAGGGAGATGGAGGCACGCCTGGAGCCCTGGCGAACCCCGGCCGCCGCGGAGCAGGAACAGGCGCTGGACAACGCGGGCGCCGCCCTCGTACCCAGAATTCTGGTCGAGGGGAACCGGGAACAGGTCGCCGTGGAGACCCTGGGGCTGGCGCGCGGGCTGATGAAGCGGCTCGGGGAATCGCCGAGCGCCGGCCCGGCCGGACCGGACGCCGAGGACGACCGGCTGATCAGCCACGAGGAGGCGGCCGCCGTCATTCTCGGTCTGCAGGACAGGGAGACGCGGGACCGGGCCGCGGAGTGGATGGAGGGACCGGACGCGCGGCCCGCGCTACGGCTCTGGCGGGCGCTGTCCCGGCGCTGCGTCGGTCCGTACGCCGAGCACGCGACCGCGCCGCTGACCCTGGCCGGCTGGGTCGCCTGGTCCACCGGAGACGAGCCGAGCGCCCGGGTCGCTCTCGGGCTCGCCCTGCGGCTCGACCCGCAGTACGTCTTCGCCCAACTGCTGCACCAGGCATGCAATGAGGGCCTGGATCCCGAGGCGCTGCGGCAGTGTCTGCGCGCGGAGCGCGGCGCGCGCGAGACGGGGCGCCGGCCCAAGACCCGTTCGGTGCGGCCGCCCGGGAGGCGGAAGGACCTGCCACCCGCGGCACGCCCCGGTGTGACGGCGGCCCGCAACCGTGGTGTCCGGCGCGTCGGCCGGCGTGGGACGCGGAGCGGGCGATGACGGCCGTGACCCGGGCGAAGAAGTGGACGGCGGGATGGTGGAAGGAGTGTTTATCGTCAGGAAGACGACTATGATCGCGGCATGTCGCCCTACGACCCGTCGGCCTTCCCGCCTTTCGCTGTCACCGTCGACCTGGTCGTGCTCACCGTGCGCCGCCATATGCTCTGCGCGCTGGTCGTACGGCGCGGAGAGGCACCGTTCCAGGGCCGGTGGGCACTGCCCGGGGGGTTTGTCCGGGGTGACGAGGACCTCGCCGAGGCGGCGGCCCGGGAGCTCGTCGAGGAGACCGGGCTCTGCGCGCACGATCCGGTGTCACCGGCGCCCGGGAACGCGGCCCACCTCGAACAGCTCGCCACCTACGGAGACCCCGGGCGTGATCCCCGGATGCGGGTGGTCAGCGTGGCGCATCTGGCGCTCTCGCCCGACCTTCCCGCGCCGCGTGCCGGGGGTGACGCCAACAGTGCGCGCTGGGCCCCCGTCGAAGCCCTGCTCAACCAGGAGGGCGGATTCGCCCGCGAGGACGAGCAGCCCGCCCAGCTCGCCTTCGACCACGCGCGGATCCTCGCGGACGGCGTGGAGCGGGCCCGGTCCAAGATCGAGTACTCCTCGCTCGCCACGGCCTTCTGCCCGTCCGAGTTCACCGTCGGCGAGCTGCGCAGGGTGTACGAGGCGGTGTGGGGCGTGGCGCTCGATCCCCGTAACTTCCACCGCAAGGTGACGGGCACTCCGGGATTCCTGGTCCCGTCCGGGGGGACCACCACCCGGCAGGGCGGCCGGCCCGCCCAGCTGTTCCGGGCCGGCGGGGCGACCGTGCTCAATCCGCCGATGCTGCGTCCCGAGGTCTGAGCCGCGTCCCGAGGTCCGACGGGTCGAGGGACGGCCCGACGGATCCGGGATCCGGGTACCGGCCGGTCTCGCGCGCTCTCGCGCTCGCGGCGCCCGGCGTCCAGGGCCCGGCGCCTCTCAATGTCAGACACCCAGACACCGACCCTGCGCCACAAGTCCGACATGTCGCGTTATCTTGCTGCGGTACCCACTCTGCCGCCGAGCGGTCTCACCTCCCCGCGAGAGAAGCGATGCTCCAGGCCATCGGACTGACCAGCACCCCCCGCCGAGACCTCACGCGCGCCGTGGACGATCTCACCTTCGAGGCCAGGGCCGGCTCTGTCACGGCGCTTCTCGGCGCGCCGGGCGCGGGCAAGACCACCGCGCTGCGACTGATGCTCGAACTCGAACCCGGCCGCGGGGCCGCGTACTTCCGTGGCCGCCCGCTCCATCTCATCGCCCACCCCGCCCGCGAGATCGGGGTGCTCCTCGGTGATGTGCCAGGACATCCCGCGCGCACCGTCAGGGGCCAGCTCCGGATGCTCTGCGCCGCCACCGGTGTCCCCGCCTCGCGCGCCGACGAACTCCTCGACGTCATCGGTCTCGGCGCTCTGCGCGACGAACGTCTCGGCACCCTCTCGCTCGGCATGGACCGCAGAGTTGGGCTCGCCTCGGCGCTCCTCGGAGACCCGCACACGCTCCTGCTCGACGCGCCCACCGAGGGCCTCTCATCCCACGAGAGCGGTCGGCTGCACGCACTGCTGCGCGCCCACGCCGCTGAGGGCGGCACCGTCCTGTACACCACCAGCGACCCCAAGGAGGCGGCCCGCGCCGCCGATCACGTCGTCACCATCGACGAGGGGCGCCTCGTCGCCGACCAGGACGGCGTCTCCTTCGCCCGTACCAGGCTGCGTCCCCGCGTCGCCGTCAGGACTCCGCACGCCGCCCGCCTCGCCGACGCGCTGAGCCGCGAGGCCCGCGCGGACCGGCGCTCCGTCGAGGTCGTCGCCGAGGCGGGCAGCCGGCTCACCGTCTACGGGAGCAGCTGCCCGGAGATCGGTGAGACCGCCTTCCGCCACGGTGTGCTGGTCCATCAGCTCGCCGACGAGGTCGGTGACATGGGCCCCGCACCGGTCCCCGCACGGGACCCCGCACCGGACCCCGCACCGGTCCCCGGACCGGGCCCTGACGCCGCCCTTGCGCCCGGCCTCGACGCGGAGCCGCGGCAGGCCGGCCCGGCAGCCCACGACCGGGAGTTGCTGCCGCCCCCGCTGTCGGCGCGCCCGGTCCGCAGCCCGCTCAGGCCGGTGCGTTACGAACTCCGCCGCATGCTCGGTGTCCGCACCGCGGCGCTGGTCGTGGCCGCCGTCCTCGCGGTGTCGGTGGCCCTCGCCGTGCCCCTCGCCCGCACCGGCGGAACTCCGCTGCCCGGTCTGCTCGCGGCCTGGCCCGCCATCCTGCCCCTGCCGCCCGCCGCGCTCGGCGCGGGACTGCTCGGAGCGTTCTCGTTCGGCGACGAGTTCCGCTATCCCGCCCTCGCCGGTGCGCGGGGCACCGTCCCGCGCCGGCTCGGTCTGCTCCTCGCCAAGCTCGCCGTGACAGCGGGCGCGGCCCTGCTGCTCGCGTTTCTGGTGGTGGCCGTGGACGCCCAGGCCCTGCGCCTCGTGTACGGCTCCGCCGCCGTGCCAATGCCGGACAACTGGCCGGGGCTCAGCGCCGGTTGGGCCGGACTGGCCGTCGGCTCCGCCTGGGCGGGGCTGCTGGGCGCCGGAGTCTTCCGGGTCGCCGCCGCCGGGGTGGCCGCGGTCGTCGCCGTACCGACCCTGGTCGTACCCCTGCTCCAGAAGACGCTGGCCGGCCCGTCCGCCCGTTCGATCGTCGGACTCCCGGTCAGACTGCGTGAGCTGGCGTGGCTGGAATGGCCGCAGCAGGCCGACCGGTGGCTGATGGCCATGGTCAGACTCGTCGCCCAACCGGTCGCCGCGGCGCTGGCGTTGTCGCTGTCGGCCCTGCTCTGCGCGTATCTGCTCACCGGCCTTCGCCGCAGGGCCCGTTGGTGACCGGAGAACGACCGGAGTGTGCCCTACTGCCCACAACTCCCCTGATAAAGCCCGCTTCTTTCCGATAAGGCGTCAATCGAAGGGCGGGCGCCGATCACCCTTTCGTGTGCTTTTCACCAAAGACCTCAAGGGTGGTGGAAGCAACGCCGACAAAGGATGCGTGAGTACCCTTGCGCACACCATGATGACCGCCGCCCGCTCCGTCGATTCCGGCCTCGCCGGCCCGGGTGAACTCGACCGCTACCCCTTCCCGGAGGCGTCAGGAGCCGACCGTCCCGCCGCCCCCGTCTGGGACAGCGCCGACACCGATTTGGGCCGGGTGGGACGACGTACGGCAAGCAGTCGCGGCCGGGGGCTGCACGGCCAACTGGTTCAGCAGCTCGGTCAGATGATCGTCTCCGGCGACCTGGGCGCCGACCGGCCGCTCGTGCCCGAGGAGATCGGCCAGCGCTTCGAGGTCTCCCGCACGGTGGTGCGGGAGTCGCTGCGCGTTCTCGAGGCCAAGGGGCTCGTGAGTGCCCGTCCCAACGTCGGTACGCGTGTCCGTCCGGTGAGCGACTGGAATCTGCTGGATCCCGACATCATCGAGTGGCGCGCTTTCGGGCCGCAGCGTGACGACCAGCGCCGTGAGCTGAGCGAGCTGCGCTGGACGATCGAGCCCCTCGCCGCCCGGCTGGCGGCCGGCCACGGCCGGGCGGACGTCCAGCAGCGGCTCTCCGACATGGTGGAGATCATGGGCCACGCCCTCGCTCAGAGCGACTCGATCACCTTTGCCCGTGCGGACGCCGAATATCACTCCCTGCTGATCCAGCTCGCCGGCAACCGCATGCTGGAGCACCTTTCCGGCATCGTCTCCGCGGCCCTGCAGGTCTCCGGCGGCCCGATCGCCGGATGTGACCGGCCCACCGACGCCTCGCTCGCCCACCACGCGCGGATCGTCGAGGCCCTCGGCGCCGGTGACGCGTCCGCCGCGGAATCGGCCATGCGTCAACTGCTCACGGTTCACCCGGAAGTGGAGCGCGTCGTTCCCGCGCCGCGCGAGCACTGAACGCTGCCCCGGACCAGGGCGTACAGGGGTGTACGCATCGTGTGTCGCCGGACCCGGAGGGTCCGGCGACGCGATTGTGGGGTCTTAAATCCTCCTTCTGGCCGCTTTGTCGCAAATGAGGTGTGACTCGGGCCACGTGGATTGGGCGTAACACTCCTCGGCGCAGTGCGATGACCTAAGAGGTGACAGCCGAGGAGGGAATACGACCACCACGTGTGGCGCTGTATTCACCCTCTGAGGTCCAAGCCCGCGCCGTCGGCAACATCCCCAGCCGACGGTCGTCGGCTCCGGCCCGATCATGGGCGGGGCCGGAAGCCGTTTCCATCGTTCCGAGAGGTTGTTCGTGTCGGCCAGCACATCCCGTACGCTCCCGCCGGAGATCGCCGAGTCCGAGTCTGTGATGGCGCTCATCGAGCGGGGAAAGGCTGATGGGCAGATCGCCGGCGATGACGTGCGTCGGGCCTTCGAGGCTGACCAGATTCCGCCAACCCAGTGGAAGAATGTTCTGCGCAGCCTCAACCAGATCCTCGAGGAAGAGGGTGTGACGCTGATGGTCAGTGCCGCGGAGTCGCCGAAGCGCACCCGCAAGAGCGTCGCAGCGAAGAGCCCGGCCAAGCGCACCGCCACCAAGACCGTCACGGCCAAGACGACCACGACGAAGACCGTCGCGGCCGCCGGCGCCGCTGTGGCGGCAGAGACCGTGGACGCCTCGGCCGACGAGGCCGGCGCCCCCGCCAAGAAGGCGGCCGCGAAGAAGACCGTGGCCAAGAAGGCGACGGTCAAGAAGACCGCCGCCAAGAAGACAACAGCCAAGAAGACCGCGGGCAAGAAGGACTCCGACGAGGCCGCGGACGGCGAAGAGCTCGCCGACGAGGCCCAGGCCGGCAAGGGCGAGGAGGAGGAGACCGAAGGCGAGAACAAGGGCTTCGTCCTCTCCGACGACGACGAGGACGACGCGCCGGCCCAGCAGGTCGCCGTCGCCGGTGCCACCGCCGACCCGGTCAAGGACTACCTGAAGCAAATCGGCAAGGTCCCGCTCCTCAACGCCGAGCAGGAGGTCGAGCTCGCCAAGCGCATCGAGGCCGGCCTCTTCGCCGAGGACAAGCTCGCCAACTCCGACAAGCTCGCGCCCAAGCTCAAGCGCGAGCTGGAGATCATCGCCGAGGACGGGCGCCGCGCCAAGAACCACCTGCTGGAGGCCAACCTCCGGCTCGTGGTCTCCCTGGCCAAGCGCTACACCGGCCGCGGCATGCTGTTCCTGGACCTGATCCAGGAGGGAAACCTCGGTCTGATCCGCGCGGTCGAGAAGTTCGACTACACCAAGGGCTACAAGTTCTCCACGTATGCCACCTGGTGGATCCGTCAGGCGATCACCCGCGCCATGGCCGACCAGGCCCGCACCATCCGTATCCCGGTGCACATGGTCGAGGTCATCAACAAGCTCGCGCGGGTGCAGCGCCAGATGCTCCAGGACCTGGGCCGTGAGCCCACGCCGGAGGAGCTGGCCAAGGAGCTCGACATGACCCCTGAGAAGGTCATCGAGGTCCAGAAGTACGGCCGTGAGCCGATCTCGCTGCACACCCCCCTGGGCGAGGACGGCGACAGCGAGTTCGGAGACCTGATCGAGGACTCCGAAGCGGTGGTCCCGGCCGACGCCGTGAGCTTCACGCTCCTCCAGGAGCAGCTGCACTCGGTGCTCGACACCCTCTCCGAACGTGAGGCGGGCGTGGTCTCCATGCGCTTCGGTCTCACCGACGGTCAGCCCAAGACGCTGGACGAGATCGGCAAGGTCTACGGCGTGACGCGGGAGCGCATCCGTCAGATCGAATCGAAGACGATGTCGAAGCTGCGTCACCCGTCGCGTTCCCAGGTGCTGCGCGACTACCTGGATTAGGGGCGCGCGAAGCACTTCGGCCCGAGGGCCCGGATTCCTTCGAGAATCCGGGCCCTCGCGCTGTGCGCGGGGTGCGAGACTCGACCGGTTGGATGACTCTGGGTAGATCGGAGTCCACCGGAGAGTCAGGAGCCTGAAGTGCGTCATTCTCTTGCCCGAGTCCTGACCGGAGGACTGGCCATGATCGCGACGGGGGCCGTGCTGCCGCTCGTCTCGCCCGTTCCGGTCGCCGCGGACAGTGTGGTCATCGGTGGCCGGCCGGTACGGTCCGCGGACCATCCCTGGGTCGTCGCCCTGTCCAGCCGTGACCGCTTCGGCGGTACGCGCGCGGGTCAGTTCTGCGGAGGCGTGGTGGTGGCCCCGACTAAGGTGCTGACGGCGGGCCACTGCATGGGCCGGGACATCCTCGGAGTGGCTCCGGACGACGTGGGGGACCTGCGGGTCATCGCGGGCCGCGAACGGCTGCGCGGCAGCGGCGGGCGGGAGGTCGCCGTGCGGTCCGTCCAGCTCGATCAGGCGTACGTCATGGGCGCGGGAGCGCCGGACCTGGCCGTGCTGACGCTGTCGGACCCGCTGCCTTCCGCGTACGCGATCCGGCCGGCGGATCCGGGCGATCCCGCCTCCGCGCCGGGCACCGCGGCCGCGGTCTACGGCTGGGGCGACACCAGCGGCGACGGTACCTACGCGAACACGCTGCGCTCGGCGCCGGTGCGGGTCCTGCCGGACGCCAGCTGCGCGCGGGCGTACCCCGGCGGCTCAGGCAGCCGCTACAGGCCCTCCACGATGCTCTGTGCGGGCGATCCCCAGGGCGGGCATGACGCGTGCCAGGGAGACAGCGGAGGGCCGCTGGTGGCCCAGGGACGGCTTATCGGCCTGGTCTCCTGGGGGAGTGGTTGTGGCCGTGCGGGGAGCCCGGGGGTCTACACCCGGATCACCACGGCCGTGCAGCCGGTCGCCGAGGCGATCGGAGCACGCGTCTCACGATGATGAGAACGGGCGGCCACTCTGCTGTGCAGAGAAGCCGCCCGTCGGCCGGTCCAGGACCGCCCCTTGGCTCGTCGTGGATGCGAGGTGTCAGTGTTCCTCTTCACCGCCGCCGGCCGGTACGGCCGTCAGTCGGTCGGTCTCATCCTGTATTTCCGCGGCGATCTTCTTGAGTTCCGGCTCGAACTTACGTCCGTGGTGGGCGCAGAAGAGCAGTTCACCACCGCTGGACAGGACGACGCGCAGATAGGCCTGGGCGCCGCAGCGGTCGCAGCGGTCAGCCGCGGTCAGCGGGCTCGCGGGGGTCAGAACAGTAGTCACGTCGCCTCTTCTCTAGCTCGACGAGCTGTCGTACCAGGGTCAACATCCAACCAGGCCGAAAACGTTCCCGCTCGCGGCATTTCCTCGAAACTTCTTTCCGTGGTGGCTGGTGCTGGTGGTTGGCGGCGAATGAGCCGTATTGCTTCGCTTGGCTTCGCTCTACGGGTTTCGCGTTGCTTGACAGTGCTTGTCAGGGGGGTGCGCCCTCCCGGCCGGCTTGCCGGTTGTAGATGAGGACGTGCCCGGAGCCTAAATGGTTCATGCCTCGAAGGGAACGTGATGTGTGCTTCACTCCCGCGAGGGATCGAACACCTATGCGACCTTGGACTAGCATGAGAATTCACGAGGGTGGCGTGACAACCGCTCTACCAGGCCTCTGTACCCTCTGACCGGTGACAGACGCCGGGCCTTTACCCCACAGGGCCCCATCTCAAATTCAGCGAGGAGCGAACCGCGTGACCGCCGAGACGTCCGTGCCGTCCACTGCGCTGCTGACTGCAGACCGTGACGGCTCCAACTACACCGCGCGGCACCTGCTCGTCCTTGAGGGGCTCGAAGCGGTCCGCAAGCGCCCCGGCATGTATATCGGCTCGACCGACAGCCGTGGCCTGATGCACTGCCTCTGGGAAATCATCGACAACTCCGTCGACGAGGCCCTGGGCGGCTACTGCGACCACATCGATGTGATCCTCCACGAGGACGGCTCGGTCGAGGTGAAGGACAACGGCCGGGGCATCCCGGTCGATGTCGAGCCCAAAACCGGCCTTTCCGGTATCGAGGTCGTGATGACCAAACTGCATGCCGGCGGAAAGTTCGGCGGTGGCTCGTACGCCGCGTCGGGCGGTCTGCACGGCGTGGGTGCCTCCGTGGTCAACGCGCTCTCCGCCCGGCTGGACGTCGAGGTGGACCGCAACAGCGCCACCCACTCGATCAGCTTCCGGCGCGGTGTCCCCGGGATGTTCACCGAGCAGGGCCCCGACGCCCCCTTCGACCCGGCCAACGGCCTTCTCAAGGGCAAGCGGGTGCCGAAGGCCCGTACCGGCACGCGCGTGCGCTACTGGGCCGACCGGCAGATCTTCCTCAAGGACGCCAAGCTCTCCCTGGAGACGCTGCACCAGCGGGCCCGCCAGACCGCCTTCCTCGTCCCCGGACTGACGATCGTCGTCAGGGACGAGCGGGGCGCCGGCGAGAGCGAGGGCAACGGCACGATCGAGGAGACGTTCCGCTTCGACGGCGGCATCAGTGAGTTCTGTGAGTATCTGGCGCAGGACAGGGCCGTCTGCGACGTGCTGCGGCTGACGGGTCAGGGCACCTTCAAGGAGACCGTGCCGGTCCTGGACGACCGCGGACACATGACTCCTACCGAGGTCACCCGCGAACTGGGCGTCGATGTCGCCCTGCGCTGGGGCACCGGGTACGACACCACGGTCAAGTCGTTCGTGAACATCATCGCCACCCCCAAGGGCGGCACCCATGTGAGCGGATTCGAGCGGTCCCTGACCAAGACGGTCAATGAGGCGCTGCGCTCGGCCAAGATGCTGCGCGTCGCCGAGGACGACGTCGTCAAGGACGACGCCCTGGAGGGCCTCACCGCCGTGGTCACGGTGCGGCTCGCCGAGCCGCAGTTCGAGGGCCAGACCAAGGAGGTCCTCGGTACGTCCGCGGCCAACCGCATCGTCTCCAATGTCATCGCCAAGGAGCTCAAGGAGTTCCTGACGTCGACGAAGCGCGACGCCAAGGCGCAGGCCCGTTCCGTTCTGGAGAAGGCCGTCGCGGCCGCCCGCACGCGCATCGCGGCCCGCCAGCACAAGGAGGCACAGCGCAGGAAGACGGCGCTGGAGTCCTCCTCGCTGCCGGCCAAGCTCGCGGACTGCCGCAGCGACGACGTGGACCGCAGCGAGCTGTTCATCGTCGAGGGCGACTCCGCGCTCGGTACGGCCAAGCTCGCCCGGAACAGCGAATTCCAGGCGCTGCTGCCGATCCGCGGCAAGATCCTCAACGTTCAGAAGTCGTCCGTCTCGGACATGCTGAAGAACGCCGAGTGCGGAGCGATCATCCAGGTCATAGGGGCGGGCTCGGGCCGCACCTTCGACATCGACGCCGCCCGCTACGGCAAGATCGTGCTCCTGGTCGACGCCGATGTCGACGGCGCCCACATCCGCTGTCTGCTGCTCACGCTCTTCCAGCGCTACATGCGGCCGATGGTGGAGGCCGGCCGGGTCTTCGCCGCGGTGCCGCCGCTGCACCGGATCGAGCTGGTGCAGCCCAAGAAGGGCCAGGACAAGTACGTCTACACGTACTCGGACAACGAGCTGCGGCAGACGCTGCTGGAGTACCAGCGCAAGAACGTCCGCTTCAAGGACTCCATCCAGCGCTACAAGGGCCTCGGCGAGATGGACGCCGACCAGCTGGCGGAGACCACGATGGACCCGCGCCACCGCACCCTGCGGCGGATCAACATCGGGGACCTCGAATCGTCCGAGCAGGTCTTCGACCTGCTGATGGGCAACGAGGTCGCGCCCCGCAAGGAGTTCATCACCAGCTCCGCGGCGACCCTGGACCGCTCGCGTATCGATGCCTGAACCGTCTGAAGCCTGAAGCTGTCTGAAGCCTGAGGCGCCTGAAGCCTGAGGCGTCTGAAGCCTGAGGCGTCTGAAGCGTCTGAAGCCGGTCCGCGTAAGGCGGCCTCTACCCACGGGTGGAGGCCGCTTTCCGTCTCCGGCGACCAACATCACCTGATGGGGTGAAGTCGGGGGAGAGAAGAGTCCGGGATCTTCCTGTTCTGCCCATCCTTGAGGCGCGGCCGAAACGGTCCGCTGACAAGGAGAGCTGACCGGTGGAGAAGCACGAAGGGCGTGACGCCGCAGCGGTGCGGCTCGACGACCCGTGGTACGACGCGCTGGACGACGGCTGGGGCGAGCCGGACGGTACGGGCACACCTTCGGCACCTGCCCCGCAGGGCAACACCGCGGCGTCCGAGCGTGGCCACAGCGCCGAGGACATCTATCTGGAGGTGCAGCGCAGCGCCGCCTTCCAGGAGGTACGCCGCCGCTACCGGAGGTTCGTCGTCCCCGCTTCGCTGGCCTTCTTCGTCTGGTACTTCGCGTATGTGGTGGCGGCGACGGTGGCGCCGGAGCTGATGGCCAGACCGGTGGTGGGGGCGGTGAATGTCGCGATGGCCGCCGGGCTGGGCCAGTTCCTCTCCACCTTCCTGCTGACCTGGGCGTACGCACGTCATGCCCGGCTGCGCAGGGACCGCGCCGCCCTCGAACTGCGCTGGACCGTGTTCGACCAGAAACGGATCCAGGAGAAGGCGCGGGGGAGCGAACGGTGAGCGGCGACCACCAGACCCTGGCGCTGCTGCTGTTCAGCGCGTTCGTCGCGGTCACCCTGGGGATCACCACCTGGGTGAGCCGCAACCGCCGTGGCTCCGCGGAGGAGTTCTACACGGGCGGCCGGCTCTTCTCTCCCATGGAGAACGGGTTCGCCATCGCCGGCGACTACATGTCCGCCGCCTCCTTCCTCGGGATCTCGGGCGTGATCGCCCTCTTCGGCTACGACGGCGTGCTCTACTCCGTGGGATTCCTGGTCGCCTGGCTGGTGGTCCTGTTCCTCGTCGCCGAACTGGTCCGCAACTGCGGCCGGTTCACTCTCGCCGACGTGGTCGCGGCCAGGATGAGTGAACGCCCGCTGCGGATCGCGGTGGGCAGCTCCTCGGTCGCCGTGTCCGTGCTGTATCTGGTGGCGCAGATGGTCGGGGCGGGAAGCCTCGTCGCGCTGCTGCTCGGCGGCACGAGCGAGGCGGCGCGCGCCTGGACCGTGATCGGTGTGGGCGCGTTGATGGTCATCTATGTCTCGCTCGGCGGGATGCGCGCCACCACCTGGATCCAGATCGTCAAGGCCGTCCTGCTGATGGCCGGTGCGATCACCCTGACCGTGCTCGTCCTGGTCCGCTTCCACGGCGATGTCGACGACCTGCTGAACAGCGCCGTCGCCCACAGCGGCCACGGCAAGGAGTTCCTCTCGCCAGGACTGAAGTACGGCGGGGACTGGACCGCGCGCGTCGACTTCATCAGCCTGGGCCTGGCCCTGGTGCTGGGCACGGCAGGACTGCCGCACATCCTGTCCCGGTTCTACACCGTGCCGACCGCGCGGGCCGCCCGCCGCTCGGTCGTCTGGTCCATCGGGCTCATCGGCGGCTTCTATCTGATGACGATCGTGCTCGGGTTCGGGGCGGCGGCGCTGGTCGGCTCCGACGCGGTACGTGCCTCGAACGCCGCGGGCAACACCGCGGTCCCGCTGCTCGCCCTCGACCTCGGCGGCGGAGCGGGATCGACCGGCGGCACCGTCCTCTTCGCGGTGGTCGCGGCTGTCGCCTTCGCCACCATCCTCGCGGTCGTCGCGGGCATCACGCTCGCCTCGTCGGCGTCCGTCGCGCATGATCTGTACGCCTCGCTCAAACGCAAGCACGCCAAGCAGCGCAGTGAGGTCGCCGTGGCCCGGGTGGCCGCGGCCGGGATCGGCGCGGTGGCCATCGCGGTCAGCCTGCTGGCCCAGGACCTGAACGTCGCCTTCCTGGTCGGTCTCGCCTTCGCGGTCGCCGCCTCCGCCAATCTGCCCGTGCTGCTCTACTCGCTGTTCTGGCGGAACTTCACCACCCGGGGCGCGGTCTGGTCCGTGTACGGAGGGCTGATTCCGGCCGTGCTGCTGGTGGTGCTCTCACCCGTGGTCTCCGGCAGCCCCGAAGCGATCTTCCCGGGGGCGGACTTCCATCTCTTCCCGCTCCAGAACCCCGGCGTGGTCTCCATCCCGCTGGGCTTCCTCGCGGGCTGGATCGGTACGGTCCTGTCGTCCGAGCCGCCGGACGAGGCCAGGCACGCGGAGACCGAGGTCCGCTCGCTGACCGGCGCGGGAGCGGTGTAGGGCGGGCCTTCCGGACATGCCTCAGGCGCTTGCCGCCCAGGTGTAGCGGTGTTCCGGGCGTCCCGTTTCGCCGTAGCGGAGGCTGAGCCGCACCCGGCCCGTCCGCTCCAGCAGCTTGAGATAGCGCTGCGCGGTCTGCCGGCTCATCCCCGAGCGCTCCCCGATCTCCTGCGCCGAGAGCGGTCCGTCCGCGCCCATCAGTACCTGGCGCACCAGCTCCGCGGTGGTGGGGGAGTGGCCCTTGGGGAGGGACGGGGCGGTCGCGGCGGACAGGGCACCGAACATCCGGTCCACCTCCGACTGCTCGGCCTCGCCGCCGCTCTCCAGGGTGCGGCGCAGCGTCGCGTACGCCTCCAGCTTGGTCCGCAGCCCGGCGAAGTTGAACGGTTTGACCAGGTACTGGAGTGCGCCGTGGCGCATCGCGGCCTGGACGGTGGCGACGTCGCGCGCCGCCGTCACCATGATCACGTCGGTCTGATGGCCGAGCCGGCGCAGCTCCCGTACCACCGCGAGCCCGTTCTCGTCGGGCAGGTAGTGGTCGAGCAGGATGAGATCGACGGAGTGCTCGGAGATCCGCGTGAGCGCCTCGGCGGCCGAGTGGGCCTGGGCGACGACCCGGAAGCCGGCCACCTTGGCCACGTAGGCCGTATTGATCCGTGCGACCCGGACGTCGTCGTCCACGACCAGTACGTCGATCATCGTGTCTCCCCTGCCGTGGCCTGCTCGTGTGTCGTATCAGCCGCTGGACCGGGCCCCGTACCGGGACCGGCGGCCCCGTCCCGTCCCGCTTCGGTCAGCGCCTCCGGGAGTACGACCGTGAACTCGGCGCCGCCGTGGGCGGACTCACCGACCCGGGCGCTGCCGCCCTGCCGCTCGGCGAGCCGGCGCACCAGGGCCAGACCGAGACCGCGTTTGCCGTGGGCCGGCAGCTTCTTGGTCGACCAGCCCTCCGAGAAGACCAGTTCCCGCTGTTCCACCGGGACACCGGGTCCGGTGTCGGATATCCGCAGGACGACCGTACGGCCTTCGGCGCGCAGTTCCACCTCGATCCGCGGGTCCTGCGAGCCGGCCGCCGCGTCCAGCGCGTTGTCGACGAGATTGCCCACGACCGTGACCAGCCCCTGCGGGTCCACCAGCCGGTCAGGCAGCAGGGTGCCGGGCGACAGCCGCAGCGAGACGCCCCGCTCCGCGGCGACCGTGGCCTTGCCGACCAGCAGGGCCGCCGGCAGCGGATCGTGGATCTTCTCGGTGATCTGCTCGGCGGTGGCCCGGTGCACGCCGACGACCTCGGTCACGAAGTCCACCGCCTCCTCGTGCATCTCCAGCTCCAGCAGCCCGAGCAGCGTATGCATCCGGTTCGCGTGCTCGTGGTCCTGGGCGCGCAGGGCGTCGATCAGGCCACGGGTGGCGTCCAGCTCACGGCCCAGCTGCTCCAGCTCCGTACGGTCGCGCAGCGTCACGACGGCGCCCCCGTCGTCGGTCGGCATCCGGTTGGCGACCAGGACGCGGCTGCCCCGTACCGCCAGCAGATCCACGCCCAGCACCCGTCCCGTCAGCACCTCGGTGGTGCGCCCGTCGCCGAGCACCTCGTCCAGCGGCCGTCCGGTGGCATCGGGACCGAGCCCCAGCAGACGCTGCGCCTCGTCGTTCATCAGCCGGATCCGGCCGGCCCCGTCCAGTGCGACGACACCCTCCCGCAGGCTGTGCAGCATGGCCTCGCGCTCGGTGAGCAGCGCCGAGATATCGGAGAAGGCCAGGTCATGGGTCTGCCGCTGGAGCCGTCTGGAAATCAGATAGGCGGCGAGCGCCCCGGCCGCCAGCGCCCCGCCCGCGTAGGCGAGCAGTCCCGGGATCGCGGCGAGCAGCCGGTCGCGGACGCTGTCGTACGCGATACCGACCGAGACGGCCCCGACGATCTTTCCCTGGTGGTCGCGCAGCGGGACCTTGCCACGGGCCGAGCGGCCGAGTGTGCCGCTGTCGATCTCCATCACGTGCCGGCCCGCGAGGGCTTCGCTGGGGTCGGTGGAGACGACCTTGCCGATCTGGCTGAGGTCGGTGTGCGACCAGCGCACTCCGCGCCGGTCCATGACCACCACGTATTCGGCGCCGGTGGACTGTCTGATGCGTTCGGCCTCGGCCTGGACGGGCCCGTCGGTCACCGGCCGTGATCCCAGCATCTCGTCGGCGACGTGCGCGGAGGCGGTGGTCTCGGCGATGGCGAGGGCGCGGCTCATCGCCTGGTCGTCCAGCTCACGGCTGAAGGGCGCGAGAAAGAGCCCGGTGGCCAGCACGGTGACGCCTGCGGCGATGGCGAGCTGCATCAGCAGCACCTGCGAGAAGACCCGGCGCGGCCAGCCGAATCGCCGTCGTCTGCCCGCGGTGTTCGGTCCGGCGCTCATGTGTACGAACGGTAGAGGGCCGGGCGCCCTTTCTGAAATTTCCATCATCACGCAAATGGTTTGCATCTTTTGCAGATCACTTACGTTTGCCTGATGAGCGGCCAGAAACCCGCAGTTGTGCCCCTGTCGACGCCAACACGGGTGACGGATGACGCGATTTTGTTCTGTCGGAGCTGTGGACGGACTCGCATTTCTCTGCAACTCTCTGACCGCAAAACGCAAAAGACTCCGTTCATCAGTGCAGAAACGCTTGCCACGCAAGCACGCAGCCAGAGCCGCGCCCTCGCCGCCCCCCGCGCCGAGGCCGAAGATCGGGGATCCATGAGATCGCAACGCCGGAGATGGCGGGTCCTCTCCACCGCCATAGCCACCAGTCTGTTGATGATCGGCTGGCCGTCACTCACCGCCGCGGCGGCAGACGGCCCCAACATCGCCGCGGGGCGGACCGCGGCGGCGAGTTCCACCGTGGGCGACGCGACCGCCCGGAACGTCACGGACGGGAACCAGTCGACCTACTGGGAGGGCGGCGGCAAGAAGTTCCCCCAGTGGGTGCAGTCGGACCTCGGGTCGAGCAAGCGCGTCGACCAGGTGGTGCTGAAGCTCCCCGCAGGGTGGGAGTCCCGTCAGCAGACCCTGTCCCTCCAGGGCAGTGAGGACGGCACCAGCTTCGCGACGCTGAAGGCCTCCGCCACGTACACCTTCAGCAAGGGCGCGAGCAACAAGGTCACCGTCTCCTTCCCGGCCACCAAGGCGCGCTTCGTACGGGCCACCATCACGGCCAATACGGCGGGGAAGAAGGCGCAGCTCTCCGAGCTGGAGGTGCACACCGCCGCCGCGGCGTCGGTGAACCTCGCCCTCGGCAAGACCCTCACCGCGAGCAGCTTCACCGAGGTCTACGGGCCCGGCAACGCCAACGACGGCAACAAGGCCAGCTACTGGGAGAGCAGGAACAACGAACTCCCGCAGTGGATCCAGGCCGACCTGGGATCGTCGGTCCGCGTCAACCAGGTCGTGCTGCGCCTGCCGGACGGCTGGGGAGCCAGGGACCAGACGCTGAAGATCCAGGGCAGCACCAACAACTCGGCCTTCACGGATCTGACCGCTTCCAAGGCGTACACCTTCAACGCCGCGGGCGGTCAGGCGGCGACGATCTCCTTCGACGCCACCACCACGCGCTATGTGCGGGTGCTGATCACGGCCAACACCGGCCAGCCCGGTGGCCAGCTGTCCGAGCTGGAGATCTACGGCCCCGAGACCGGTGACACCCAGGCGCCCACCGCCCCGACCGAGCTGACCTACACGCAGCCGGTCACCGGTCAGATCAAGCTCAGCTGGAAGCCGTCGACCGACAACACGGGCGTGACGGGCTACGACATCTACGCCAACAACGAGCTGCGCACCAGCGTCGCGGGCAATGTCACGACCTTCACGGACACCCAGCCCACGGGCTCGACCGTCTCGTACTACGTACGGGCCAAGGACGCGGCCGGCAATGTGTCGCCCAACAGCAACACCGTCACCCGTCAGGGAGACACCGGGGACACCCAGGCGCCGACCGTCCCCGCCAACCTCGCCTTCACCGAGCCGGCCTCCGGACAGATCAAGCTGACCTGGGGCGCCTCGACGGACGACAAGGGCGTGACGGCCTACGACGTCTACGCCAACAACGTCCTGCGCGGCAGCGTGGCGGGCAATGTCACCACGTACACGGACACCCAGGCCGCGGGCACCACGGTCTCGTACTACGTACGGGCCAAGGACGCGGCGGGCAACCAGTCCGGCAACAGCAACACGGTGACCAGGAACGGCAGCACGGGCACGGCGTCGAACCTCGCCGTCGGCAAGCCGATCACCGCGTCCTCCTCGGTCTTCACCTTCGTCGCGGAGAACGCCAACGACAACAGCCTCACGACCTACTGGGAGGGTGCGGGCGGCAGCTACCCCAACACCCTCACCGTGAAGCTGGGCGCCAACGCCGACACCCAGAGCGTGGTCGTCAAGCTCAACCCGGACAGCAGCTGGGGCGCGCGGACCCAGAACATCCAGGTGCTGGGCCGTGAGCAGAGTGCATCAGGCTTCACCAGCCTGGTGGCCGCCAAGGACTACAACTTCAGCCCGGCGAGCGGCAACTCGGTGACCATCCCGGTCAGCGCGCGCACTGCCGACGTCCAGCTGAAGTTCACCTCCAACACCGGCTCCGGCGCGGGGCAGGTGGCGGAGTTCCAGATCCTCGGCGACCCGGCGCCCAACCCTGACCTCCAGGTCACCGCGGTGACCGCGGCTCCCGCGGCGCCGGTCGAGTCCGACCCGATCACCCTGTCGACGACCGTACGCAACGCCGGGGCCGTCGCGGCACCGGCCAGCACGGTCGAGCTCCGGCTCAGCGGTACGAAGGTGGGCACCGCGTCGGTCGGCGCCCTGGCGGCCGGAGCCTCGGCCACCGTCACGACGAACATCGGTGCACGTGACGCCGGTACGTACCAGCTCAGCGCTGTCGCGGACCCGGCCAACGCGGTCATCGAGCAGAACGAGACCAACAACACCTACATCAACCCGACCTCCCTGGTGGTGAAGCAGGTCGCCAGCTCGGACCTGATCGCCGCCACGGTCTCCACGTCCCCGTCCTCGCCGTCGGCCGGTGACACCGTCGCCTTCTCCGTGGCGATCAAGAACCAGGGCACGGTGGCCTCCGCGGCCGGCAGCCACGGCATCACGCTGTCCCTGCTGGACTCCAAAGGCGCCACGGTCAAGACCCTGACCGGTGCGTACAACGGCACCATCGCCCCGGGCGCGACCTCCTCTCCGGTGGGTCTCGGCACCTGGGCGGCCGCCAACGGTTCGTACACGGTCAAGGTGGTCCTCGCCGACGACACCAACGAACTGCCGGTCAAGCGCGCGAACAACACCAGCACGCAGGCGCTCTTCGTCGGTCGCGGCGCCAACATGCCGTACGACATGTACGAGGCGGAGGACGGCGTCGCAGGCGGTGGCGCGCAGGTCGTCGGTCCGAACCGGGACGTGGGCGACCCCGCGGGAGAGGCGTCCGGCCGTAAGGCCGTCACCCTCAACGACAACGGCAACTACGTCGAGTTCACCACGAGGGCCAGCACCAACACGCTGGTCACGCGGTTCTCCATCCCGGACTCCGCGGGCGGCGGTGGCATCGACTCGACTCTGAACGTCTACGTCGACGGCACCTTCCTCAAGGCCATCGACCTCACCTCGAAGTACGCCTGGCTGTACGGCTCGGAGACCGGCCCCGGCAACTCGCCCGGCGCCGGCGGACCCCGGCACATCTATGACGAGGCCAACGTCATGCTGGGCAGGACCGTCCCCGCGGGCAGCAAGATCCGGCTTCAGAAGGACGCGGCCAACTCGTCCAAGTACGCGATCGACTTCATCAACCTGGAGCAGGTCTCGCAGGTCGCCAACCCGGACCCGGCGACCTACACGGTGCCGACCGGATTCGCCCAGCAGGACGTGCAGAACGCGCTGGACAAGGTCCGGATGGACACCACCGGCAAGCTGGTCGGTGTCTACCTGCCGGCCGGTGACTACCAGACGTCCAGCAAGTTCCAGGTGTACGGCAAGCCGGTGCAGGTCGTCGGTGCGGGGCCCTGGTACACCAGGTTCCACGCCCCGTCGACGCAGGAGAACACCGATGTCGGCTTCCGGGTGGAGGCCGCGGCGAAGGGCTCGTCCTTCACCAACTTCGCCTACTTCGGCAACTACACCTCGCGCATCGACGGTCCCGGCAAGGTGTTCGACCTGTCGAACGTCACCGACATCACGATCGACAACATCTGGAACGAGCACACCGTGTGCCTCTACTGGGGCGCCAACGCGGACCGCATCACGATCAAGAACTCCCGGATCCGCAACACGTTCGCCGACGGCATCAACATGACCAACGGCAGCACGGACAACCACGTCGTCAACAATGACGCGCGGGCCACGGGAGACGACGCCTTCGCGCTGTTCTCGGCGATCGACGCCGGTGGCGCGGACATGTTCAACAACGTCTACGAGAACCTCTCCGCGACTCTCGTGTGGCGTGCCGCGGGTCTCGCCGTATACGGCGGCTACCGCAACACCTTCCGCAACATCCACATCGCGGACACACTGGTCTACTCGGGCATCACGGTCAGCTCGCTGGACTTCGGCTACGCGATGAACGGCTTCGGGACCGAACCGACGACGATCGAGAATGTGTCGGTCGTCAGGTCCGGTGGGCACTTCTGGGGCAGCCAGACCTTCCCGGGTATCTGGTTGTTCTCGGCGTCCAAGGTGTTCCAGGGCATCCGGATCAACAATGTCGACATCGTCGATCCGACCTACAGCGGGATCATGTTCCAGACCAACTATGTGGGCGGTCAGCCGCAGTTCCCGATCAAGGACACCATCCTCACCGACATCTCGATCACCGGCGCCCGTAAGAGCGGTGACGCCTTCGACGCCAAGTCCGGCTTCGGACTGTGGGCGAACGAGATGCCCGAGGCGGGTCAGGGACCGGCGGTCGGTGAAGTCACCTTCAACGGTCTGACTCTCAACAACAACGCCGTGGACGTGAAGAACACCACCTCCACCATGAAGATCAACATCAACCCGTAGGAAGGCAGCGGGTCCGTAAGGTGGTGCCGGCCGGATTATTCCGGCCGGCACCGCGCTTGCCGGGCTCTTTACGCTCTGAAGCAAGTAGCTTGCATCTCTTGCGATAGTCTTGCGTGTATGACGCGACGACTTGCTCAGGTGGCGAAGAAGGTTGGGGTCAGCGAGGCCACGGTCAGCCGGGTACTCAACGGCAAGCCCGGTGTCTCGCAGGCCACGCGGCAGTCGGTGCTGACCGCGCTGGACGTCCTTGGCTACGAGCGGCCGACCCAGCTGCGCGGGGAGCGTGCGCGGCTGGTCGGTCTGGTGCTGCCGGAGCTGCAGAATCCTATCTTCCCGGCATTCGCCGAGGTCATCGGCGGAGCGCTGGCCCAGCAGGGGCTGACCCCCGTGCTGTGCACGCAGACCAAGGGCGGTGTCTCCGAGGCGGACTATGTCGAGCTGCTGCTCCAGCAGCAGGTGTCCGGGGTCGTCTTCGCGGGGGGACTGTTCGCCCAGGCGGACGCCCCGCACGACCACTACCGGCAGCTTGCCGAGCGCAAGATTCCGGTCGTCCTGATCAACGCCCCGATAGAGAATCTCGACTTTCCCTGCATCTCCTGCGACGACGCGGTCGCGGTCGAACAGGCCTGGCGTCATCTGGCCTCGCTCGGCCATGAGCGCATCGGCCTGGTGCTCGGCCCGTCCGACCATGTGCCGTCCCGGCGCAAGCTCGCCGCCGCGCTCGCGGCGGCGAAGGCGGCCAAGGCGAAGCTTCCCGACGAGCACATCGAGCGGACCATGTTCTCCCTGGAAGGCGGGCAGGCCGCGGCATCGCGCCTGCTCGACCGGGGTGTCACGGGCATCATCTGCGCCAGCGACCCGCTGGCGCTGGGGGCGGTACGGGCAGCCCGCCGGCGCGGTCTCGACGTACCGCGCGAGGTGTCGGTCGTCGGCTTCGACGACTCCGCGTTCATGAACTGCACCGAGCCCCCGCTGACCACGGTCCGCCAGCCCATCGAGGCCATGGGGCGGGCCGCTGTGGAGATGCTGAGCGCCCAGATCCAGGGCGGTTCCGTGCCGCCCGGTGAGCTGCTGTTCGAGCCGGAGCTGGTGGTACGCGGCTCCACGGCGCAGGCCCCCCGCCAGGCGCTTCGGGTGGAAGCGGCGGCGCGCGGCTGACGGCCCCGGGCCGTCCCCGACGCCCGGGCCGGGTCGAAACAGGCACGAAATAAAACGGGCACGAAGTAATACGGACACCTGCCGGAGGGCGGCCCGGCTGAGACCGGGCCGCCCTCCGTGCGTGCGGCACCTTCCGGGCCGCGCCAGGACTGCGCCGGGACTGCGCGCGGGCAAGCGGCTTGCGGTTTTTGCGAAAGGCTTGCGCTCGCACAGCGCAAAATTCGCAAGAAAAGCGACACCCCGGGCTCGGTGCGGCGTCGTCGAAAATGCCCCGCGCCGGCCCGGCGCTGCCGCCATCGCAGGCGGAATCGCACCCTCCGAGCGCCGAGCGGACAGCACTCCACCCTCTCACGGTACGGCCCGAAAGTAGCCGGTTCGGACCCTCCAACAGCATCAGTGCATGCAGTTAGCTGTCAAGTATTTGCGAAATCGGAGCGACATATTGCGGACATCCGTAGTTAGTGGTTGAGTGAGCGCCGCCACACAGCGAGCAGCTGTGGGTTTCCCACGCTCCTGCCCAAGAGGGGTCCCACCGATGAGAAGTCCCGGGTTCCGCCGTACCTGTACCGCCGCCATAGCCTCCGCGCTGGCCCTCACTGGACTGGCCGCGTGCGGCTCGGACAGTGAGGACACCTCGGGGGGCAAGACGCGTATCACCGTGAACTGCATGCCTCCGAAGAGTGCCAAGATCGACCGGCAGAGCTTCGAGGACGACATCAAGACGTTCGAGAAGGCGAACCCGGACATCGACGTCGTCGGTCACGACGCGTTCCCCTGCCAGGACCCCAAGACCTTCGACGCGAAGCTCGCCGGCGGCCAGATGGAAGACGTCTTCTACACGTACTTCACCGACGCCAAGCACGTCGTCGACATCAACCAGGCAGCGGACATCACGTCGTACGTGAAGGACATGCCGGGCTACGGCGACATCCAGCAGTCGCTGCGTGACGTCTACACCGTCGACGGCAAGGTCTACGGCGTCCCGCGCACCAACTACTCGATGGGCCTCCTCTACAACAAGAAGCTCTTCCAGCAGGCCGGCCTCGACCCCGACAAGCCGCCGGCCACCTGGGAAGAGGTCCGGGCCGCCGCCAAGAAGATCGCGGGCCTGGGCAAGGGCTACGTCGGATACGCCGACTACAGCGCCCAGAACCAGGGCGGCTGGCACTTCACCGCCGAGATGTACTCGCAGGGCGGCGACGTCGTCAGCCCGGACGGCAAGCAGTCCGCCGTCAACACCCCCGAGGGCAAGGCCGTCCTGCAGAACCTGAAGGACATGCGCTGGGGTGACAACTCCATGGGCACCAAGCAGCTGCTCATCCTCAACGACGTCCAGCAGATGATGGGCTCCGGCAAGCTCGGCATGTACATCTCCGCCCCGGACAATGTGCCGATCCTGGTCAAGGAGAAGGGCGGCAAGTACGAGGACCTGGCGCTCGCCCCGATGCCGGGCGGCAAGGGCACGCTCATCGGCGGCGACGGCTACATGTTCAGCAAGAAGGCCTCCCCGGAGCAGATCAAGGCCGGCCTGAAGTGGCTGGAGTACCAGACGAACGCCCCGGGCACCGGCCTCAACAACTGGAAGCGCGCCTCCGATCTGAAGGCCCCGGTCGGTCTCCCCGAGCCCCGGCTGTGGACCGGCGCCACCGACACCAAGGACCAGGCGCTGAGGAAGCAGTACGCCAACGTCCCGGTCGAGAACTACCAGGCCTTCCTCGACGGCAGCCAGCAGCTCACCGCGAAGCTGGAGCCGCCGAAGGCCCAGCAGATCTACTCGGTCCTCGACGGAGCGGTGTCCTCGGTCCTCACCAAGAAGGACGCCGACATCGACAAACTCCTGAAGGACGCGCAGACCAAGATCGACGGAATCCTGGCTCGAGGCTGACGTACCGATGAAAACTGCCCAGGCTCCCCAGCGGTCCGCCGCCGCGCCGCCCTCCACTCCAGGGCAGCGCCCGGCGGGCCGCGGGGGCCCCAGCCCCTTCCGCCGCAAGCTGTCCCATCAGGTGCGTGCCTACGGCTTCCTGATCGGCGGCCTGATCTGCTTCGCGCTGTTCTCCTGGTACCCGGCGATCCGCGCGGTGATCATCGCCTTCCAGAAGTACACCCCCGGATCAGCTCCGGAATGGGTGGGGACCGCCAACTTCACTCAGGTCTTCCAAGACCCGGAGTTCGGGGCGGCCTGGCGCAACACCCTCACCTTCACGCTGATCGCCCTGCTGATCGGCTTCGCGGTGCCGTTCGTGATGGCGCTCGTCCTCAACGAGCTGCGGCACGCGAAGTCGTTCTTCCGGGTGGTCGTCTACCTCCCGGTGATGATCCCGCCGGTGGTCAGCGCCCTGCTGTGGAAGTGGTTCTACGATCCGGGCGCCGGCCTCGCCAACGAAGGGCTGCGCTTCCTCCATCTGCCCACGTCGAACTGGACCAACGGCGCGGACACCGCCCTTCTCTCCCTCGTCATCGTCGCCACCTGGGCGAACATGGGTGGCACGGTCCTCATCTATCTCGCCGCGCTCCAGGGCATCCCGGGGGAGCTGTACGAGGCGGCGGAGCTGGACGGCGCCAACATCCTGCAGCGCGTGCGCCATGTGACGATCCCGCAGACCCGCTTCATCATCCTGATGCTGATGCTGCTGCAGATCATCGCCACGATGCAGGTCTTCACCGAACCCTTCGTGATCACCGGCGGCGGACCGGAGAACTCCACCGTCACGATCCTCTATCTCATCTACAAATACGCCTTCCTCTACAACGACTTCGGCGGGGCCTGCGCCCTGAGCGTGATGCTGCTGATCGTGCTCAGCCTCTTCTCCGCCCTCTATCTGCGGCTCACCCGCACCGACGACTGAGAGGAGCGCAGCGCCATGACCCAGATCGCGCCGCCTCCCCGGCAGGCACCGCCCGCGGCCGCCGAGGCCACCGGCAAGAAAGCGGACAGCCAGGCCGTACGCACGCTCGTGTCCCCGCTCACGCTCGCGAGCGCCCGGGGCAGGACGCTCTACTGGATCGTCTTCAGCGGTGTCGTCCTCGCCTTCGTGCTGGCCTTCCTGTTCCCCGTGTACTGGATGGCCTCAGGCGCCATGAAGTCCCCGGACGAACTGGTGCAGACGCCGCCGACACTGATCCCCGAGACCTGGCACTTCAGCGCGTACACCGACGCGTGGGACCTGATGCAGCTCCCCACGCATCTGTGGAACACGGTGGTACAGGCCGCCGGTGCCTGGATCCTCCAGCTCGTCTTCTGTACGGCCGCGGCCTACGCCCTCTCCAAGCTGAAGCCCGCCTTCGGGAAGGTGATCCTGGGCGGCATCCTGGCCACCCTGATGGTCCCGGCCCAGGCGCTCCTCGTACCGAAGTACCTGACCATCGCCGATCTGCCGCTGATCCACGTCAGCCTGCTCAACGATCCGCTGGGCATCTGGCTGCCGGCCGTCGCCAACGCCTTCAACCTCTATCTGCTCAAACGGTTCTTCGACCAGATACCCCGCGATGTGCTGGAGGCCGCCGAGATCGACGGCGCCGGAAGGTTCCGTACCCTCTGGTCGATCCTGCTGCCCATGTCCCGGCCGGTCCTCGGCGTGGTGTCGATCTTCGCGCTGGTCGCCGTCTGGCAGGACTTCCTCTGGCCGCTGATGGTCTTCCCGGACACCGAGAAGCAGCCCATCAGCGTCGCGCTGGTCCAGCTGTCGCAGAACATCCCGCTGTCCGTACTGATCGCCGCCATGGTGATCGCCAGTATCCCGATGGTCGGGATGTTCCTGGTGTTCCAGCGGCACATCATCGCCGGCATCAGCGCCGGGAGCACCAAGGGCTGACCAGCTACCCGCCGGCCCTCCCGACGTCCGGCCGAACACCCTGCGCACCGCCGCCACCTGAATCAGTCCCCGCTGTGGGGCGGCGGTGCGCAGCTCACGAACCACCCTCGCCTCGTCACGGAAGGCACCGCCGTGAGGGCCACCGCAGCAGCCCGAAAGGAACATCGCATGGAAGGCAGCCCTCTGGAGCCCGCCGACACGAATTGGTGGCGGGACGCCGCCATCTACCAGATCTACGTACGCAGCTTCGCCGACGGTGACGGAGACGGCACCGGAGATCTCGCGGGTGTACGGGCCAAGCTGCCGTATCTCGTGGAACTGGGCGTGGACGCCCTCTGGTTCACCCCCTGGTATCTCTCGCCCCTCGCCGACGGCGGCTACGACGTGGCGGACTACCGCACGATCGACCCGGCCTTCGGCACCCTGGCCGAGGCCGAGAAGCTCATCGCCGAGGCGCGCGAGCTGGGCATCCGTACGATCATCGACGTCGTGCCCAATCATGTCTCCGACCGGCACGCGTGGTTCAAGGCGGCGCTGGCCGCCGGCTCCGGCAGCGCCGAGCGCGAACTGTTCCACTTCAGGACCGGGCGCGGTGAGAACGGCGAGATCCCGCCGAACGACTGGATCTCCGAGTTCGGCGGTACGCCCTGGACCCGTCTCGACGACGGCGAGTGGTATCTGCATCTCTTCGCCCCGGAGCAGCCCGACCTCAACTGGGCCCATCCCGCGGTGCGCCAGGAGCACGAGGACGTGCTGCGCTTCTGGTTCGAGCGCGGTGTCGCCGGCGTACGGATCGACTCGGCCGCGCTGCTCGCCAAGGACCCGGCCCTGCCGGACTTCACCGCGGGCCGCGACCCGCATCCGTATGTCGACCTGGACGAGCTGCACGACATCTACCGCTCCTGGCGTGCCATTGCCGATGAGTACGACGCCATCTACGTCGGCGAGGTGTGGCTGCCCGACACCGAGCGCTTTGTCCGCTATCTGCGGCCGGACGAGCTGCACACCGCGTTCAACTTCAACTTTCTCGCCTGTCCCTGGGACGCGGGTCTGCTGCGGACCGCGATCGACGAGACGGTCGCCGAGCACGCGCCGGTCGGCGCCCCCGCCACCTGGGTGCTCTGCAACCACGATGTGACGCGCACGGTCACCCGCTACGGGCGTGAGGCCACCGGCTTCGACTTCGCGGCCAAGGCCTTCGGCACCCCGACGGATCCGGAGCTCGGTACCCGTCGCGCCCGCGCCGCCGCGCTGCTCTCGCTGGCGCTCCCGGGCGCCGTGTACCTCTACCAGGGCGAGGAGCTGGGCCTTCCGGAAGTAGAGATTCCGCTCGACCGGATCCAGGACCCGATGCACTTCCGCTCCGGTGGTACGGACCCGGGCCGCGACGGCTGCCGGGTGCCGCTGCCGTGGACGGCGGACGCGCCGTACGCCGGTTTCGGCTCCGGCACCGAACCGTGGCTTCCGCAGCCGGCGTCCTGGCCCTCGTACGCCGCCGACCTGCAGTCGGACGATCCGGCCTCGATGCTCACCCTCTACCGCGAGGCCCTGCGGCTGCGCCGTACCGAACCCGGCTTCGGGGACGGGCCGATGAACTGGCTGGAGGCCGCTCCCGGGGTACTGTCCTTCGCCCGCACCGGGGACGCAGGCGGTCTGGTCTGTGTGGTCAATTTCGCCGGTGAACCGGCGGAGCTCCCCGGTCACGCCCATGTCCTGCTCACCAGTGGCCCGCTGGACGGTGACGGACGGCTTCCGCAGGACACGGCGGCCTGGTTGCGGACCTGATCTAGGCCGCCGGCCTTTCAACTCTTCCTCTTTCTCTTCCATGCCCCGGGGGTGCGTGGCAGCGTCTCTGACAACGCTGTCGCGCACGGCCCCGGCCCCCCACGGCGGCCTTCTCGGCCCGCCGGCAGACCACTCGCCGTCCGCGCGAGTCGGAGGCACAGGCCTCCATACCCCTCCCCCCACAGGAAGGTGCAGGACCCGCACATGAATACGCATGTCAGGCGCATGACAATAGCTCTCTCCACCGCGGTAGCGGTCGCCTCGACGGGGCTCGTCCTCGTCGCCCCCACGGCGACCGCGGCGGCAGCGGCCGGCGCGAACCTCCCCTTCAGGTCCGTCGAAGCGGAGAGCGCCACCACGAACGGCTCCACGATCGGCCCCGACTACACGCAGGGCACGCTCGCCTCCGAGGCGTCGGGACGCCGGGCGGTCCAGCTGAACGCCGGCCAGAGCGTCGAGTTCACCCTCCCCGCGGCCGCCAACGCCGTGAACCTCGCGTACAGCGTCCCCGACGGTCAGTCGGGCACCCTCGCCGTGTACATCGACGGGCAGAAGATCGACAAGACGCTCGCCGTCACGTCCAAGTACTCCTACGTCGACACCCCCTGGATCGCCGGCGCCAAGACGCACCATCTCTTCGACAACACGCGCGTGCTGCTCGGCCGGGACCTGCCGGCCGGCGCCAAGGTGAAGTTCGAGGCGACCATCCCGACCGCCGTCGACGTGGCCGACTTCGAGCAGGTCGCGGGCGCCGCCCAGGCCCCGCCCGGCGCGGTCTCGGTGGTCGACAAGGGCGCGGACCCCAGCGGCGCGGGCGACTCCACCCAGGCGTTCCGCGACGCCATCAGCGCGGCCAGGGGCGGCGTGGTCTGGATCCCGCCGGGCGACTACAAGCTGACCCAGTCGCTGAGCAATGTGGACAATGTCGAGATCAGGGGCGCGGGCAACTGGCACTCGGTGGTGCACAGTTCGCGCTTCATCGACCAGTCAGGCGCACCGACCGGCAAGGTGGGGCTCCATGATTTCGCCGTCTTCGGCGAGGTCACCGAGCGCGTCGACAACAACCCCGACAACTTCGTCAACGGCTCGCTCGGTCCGAACTCGTCCGTGTCCGGGGTGTGGATCCAGCATCTCAAGGTCGGCTTCTGGCTGATGGGGAACAACGACAACCTCGTGGTGGAGAACAACCGCATTCTCGACACGACGGCCGACGGCCTCAACCTCAACGGCACCGCCAACGGTGTCCAGGTGCGCAACAACTTCCTGCGCAACAACGGTGACGATGCCCTCGCCATGTGGTCGCTCAATACGACCAACAGCTCCAGCACCTTTGCCAACAACACGATCTCGCAGCCGAACCTGGCCAACGGGATCGCGATCTACGGTGGCCGCGACATCACGGTCAAGGACAACCTGGTGCAGGACACCAATGCCCTGGGCAGCGGTATCGCGATCTCCAACCAGAAGTTCGCCGATCCGTTCTTCCCGCTGGCCGGCACCATCACGGTCTCGGGCAACACCCTCGTCCGCACCGGCGCGATCAACCCCAACTGGGGTCATCCGATGGGGGCGCTGCGCGTCGACGCGTACGACAGCTCCATCGACGCGAACGTCAACATCACCGACACCACCTTCACCGACAGCCCCTACAGCGCCTTCGAATTCGTCTCCGGCAGCGGTACGGGCAAGGCCGTCCAGAACGTGACCGTCGACCGCGCCACGATCGACGGAGCGGGCACGGTCGCGGTCCAGGCGGAGACCCCGGGGTCGGCGAAGTTCAGCAACGTCCAGGCCTCGGGCCTCGGCGCCGCCGGAATCTACAACTGCCCGTTCCCGGGAGGCAGCGGCACCTTCGCGGTCACCGACGGCGGCGGCAACTCCGGCTGGGACACCGTCTGGAACGACTGCAACAGCTGGCCGCAGCCCGCGGCCGCGGCGAGCGGAAAGCAGGCGGCGGACCGCCGCTGAGCGTCCGGCGTTACGGGGGCCTCGCCCGCTCAGCGCTCTGCCCGCCCGGGGCACGGCCCTGGGCGGGCGGGGCCCCTGCGGTACGTGCCCGACCTGTCCGGGTCCGGGCCGGAAGGACCGGACCCGGACAGGTCGTGGACAGGGCCCGTCAGTGCGCGGGCCCGGCCAGTACATCGACCGGCGAGGCGAACGGCGTACCGGAACCGTCCCGGCGCGGGTCGGGCTCCGGCAGTTCCACCGGTGTGCCGTTCTTCTGCGCCGCGCGCGCCGGGCTCGCCCCCGCCCAGGCCAGGACCAGCATGTCCTCGCCCTTCAGGAACCGCTGACAGCGCACCCCGCCCGTCGCCCTGCCCTTGCGCGGGTACTGGTCGAACGGGGTGAGCTTCGCCGTACGCACCGAGTCGTCCAGCGTGCCGTGCGAGCCGGAGACCGTGAAGACCACTCCGTCCGCCGCCGGATCCACCGCCGTGAAGGAGATCACCGTGGCGTCGTCCGCCAGCTTGATCCCCGTCATACCGCCCGCCGGCCGGCCCTGCGGCCGTACATGCGAGGCCTGGTAGCGCAGCAGTTGGGCGTCGGAGGTGATGAAGACGAGATCCTCCTCGCCCGTCCGCAGCTCCGCGCCACCGACGATCCGGTCACCCTCCTTGAGGGAGATGACCTCCAGCTCGCCCTTGTTGGCCGGATAGTCGGGCACCACGCGCTTGACGACGCCCTGGAGCGTGCCCAGCGCGAGCCCCGGGGACGACTCGTCGAGCGTGGTGAGACAGACCAGCGACTCGTCCCCCTCCAGCGCGAGGAACTCGGAGACCGGCGCCCCGCCCGACAAATTCGGCGCCGAGGCGGTGTCCGGCAGCTGCGGCAGGTCGATCACCGCGATCCGCAGCAGCCGCCCGGTGGACGTCACCGCGCCGATGTCGCCCCGCGCCGTCGCCGGCACCGCCGAGACGATCACATCGTGCTTGACGCGCTTGCCGTCGCCACCCTCCAGCGGGGAGCCGTTGACCGTACGGGCCAGCAGACCGGTCGAGGAGAGCAGCACCCGGCACGGATCGTCCGCGACCTCCAGCGGCACCGACGCCGCCACGGAACCCGAGGACTCCAGCAGCACCGTGCGCCGCGCGGTGCCGAACTTCTTCGCCACCGCGGCCAGTTCGGACGAGACCAGCTTGCGCAGCTCGGTGTCCGAGTCCAGGATCCCGGTCAGCTCGTCGATCTCGCCGTTGAGCCGGTCGCGCTCGCTCTCCAGCTCGATCCGGTCGAACCGGGTGAGCCGGCGCAGCGGCGTGTCCAGGATGTACTGGGTCTGGATGTCGCTCAGCGAGAAGCGCTCGATGAGCCGCTCCTTGGCCTGGGCGGAGTTGTCGCTCGACCGGATCAGCTGGATGACCTCGTCGATGTCGATGAGCGCGACGAGCAGCCCCTCGACCAGGTGCAGCCGGTCACGCCGCTTCGTCCGCCGGAACTCGCTGCGGCGGCGCACCACCGTGAACCGGTGGTCGAGATAGACCTCCAGCAGCTCCTTCAGCCCCAGCGTCAGCGGCTGCCCGTCCACCAGCGCCACATTGTTGATACCGAAGGTCTCCTCCATCGGCGTCAGCTTGTAGAGCTGCTCGAGCACGGCCTCGGGCACGAAACCGTTCTTGACCTCGATGACCAGACGCAGGCCGTGCGCGCGGTCCGTGAGGTCCTTGACATCCGCGATGCCCTGGAGCTTCTTGGCGGAGACCAGGTCCTTGATCTTCGCGATGACTTTCTCG
Organism: Streptomyces sp. NPDC042201; assembly: GCF_055582185.1. Taxonomy (NCBI): domain Bacteria; kingdom Bacillati; phylum Actinomycetota; class Actinomycetes; order Kitasatosporales; family Streptomycetaceae; genus Streptomyces; species Streptomyces sp. NPDC042201. Next base: position 105,914 of record NZ_JBVJDS010000003.1, read on the forward strand.
GGGCCGACCGTGAAGGGCAGCTCCGTGATGACCAGGCCCTTGCGGCGCGCGGTGACATCCTCCACCGTCACGGTGGCGCGGATCTTGAAGGTGCCCCGGCCCTTCTCGTAGGCGTCCTTGATGCCGGTCAGGCCGACGATCCGGCCACCGGTCGGCAGATCGGGGCCCGGCACGAAACGCATCAGCGTCTCCAGGTCCGCGCCCGGGTGCTTGATCAGATGGCGTGCGGCCGCCACGACCTCACCGAGATTGTGCGGCGGCATGTTCGTCGCCATGCCGACCGCGATCCCGGAGGCGCCGTTGACCAGCAGATTCGGATACGCGGCGGGAAGTGTGACCGGTTCCCGCTCCTGGCCGTCGTAATTCGGCTCGAAATCGACGGTGTCCTCGTCGATCGACTCCGTCATCAGTGACGTGGCGTCCGCCATCCGGCACTCTGTGTACCGCATGGCGGCCGGCGGGTCGTCGTTGCCGAGCGAGCCGAAGTTGCCATGTCCGTCGACGAGAGGCAGTCGCATCGAGAACGGCTGTGCCATCCGGACGAGGGCGTCATAGATCGACGCGTCGCCGTGCGGATGCAGCTTTCCCATCACCTCGCCGACGACACGCGCGCACTTCACATAGCCGCGGTCGGGGCGCAGGCCCATCTCGTTCATCTGGTACACGATGCGGCGGTGCACCGGCTTCATACCGTCACGGGCGTCCGGCAGGGCCCGGGAATAGATCACCGAGTACGCGTACTCGAGGAAGGAGCCCTGCATTTCATCGACCACGTCGATGTCGAGGATCTTCTCCTCGAAGTCCTCCGGCGGCGGGGTCTTCGTGCTGCGGCGGGCCATCGCTGCTGCGGCTCCTTCACAGGTTCTGTACGGCAACTTCTGGAACTGACGCGGACCATTGTGGACCGAGCCGCTGACACCGCCGACCTCGACCCGTCGTTGAGCGTGTGCGGCACGGGAACTTCGCCAGGTGTCAGCACGCTTGCATACAGTGGCAGGACTTCTCCATATCGCGATCGAAGGGACGTACATGCCCATGGGTCACACGGCCACAGCGCAGGCCGGTTCCGGCGGCCTGACAGCGACAGAGCACCGGCTGGCCAACGGCCTGCGCGTGGTCCTCTCCGAGGATCACCTGACCCCGGTCGCCGCGGTCTGCCTCTGGTACGACGTCGGCTCACGCCATGAGGTCAAGGGCCGTACGGGCCTCGCCCACCTCTTCGAGCACCTGATGTTCCAGGGCTCGGCGCAGGTGCCGGGGAACGGCCACTTCGAACTGGTTCAGGGCGCCGGCGGCTCCCTGAACGGCACGACCAGCTTCGAGCGCACCAACTATTTCGAGACGATGCCCACCCACCAGCTGGAGCTGGCGCTCTGGCTGGAAGCCGACCGGATGGGCTCCCTGCTCGCCGCGCTCGACGACCAGTCCATGGAGAACCAGCGGGACGTCGTCAAGAACGAGCGCCGCCAGCGGTACGACAACGTGCCCTACGGTACGGCCTTCGAGCGGCTGACCGCACTGGCGTACCCCGAGGGCCACCCCTACCACCACACCCCCATCGGGTCGATGGCAGACCTGGACGCCGCGACGCTGGAGGACGCCCGCGCGTTCTTCCGTACGAACTACGCGCCGAACAACGCGGTGCTGTCGGTCGTCGGCGACATCGACCCCGAGCAGACGCTCGCCTGGGTCGAGAAGTACTTCGGCTCGATCCCGTCCCACGACGGCAAGAACCCGCCGCGTGACGGCACGCTCCCCGACGTCATCGGCCAGGAGCTGCGCGAGGAGATCCACGAGGAGGTCCCGGCGCGCGCGCTGATGGCCGCCTACCGGCTGCCGCAGGACGGCACCCGCGAGTGCGACGCCGCCGACCTGGCGCTCACCGTCCTCGGCGGCGGCGAGTCCTCCCGCCTGCACAACCGTCTGGTGCGCCGGGACCGGACCGCGGTCGCCGCGGGCTTCGGGCTGCTGCGGCTGGCCGGCGCACCCTCGCTCGGCTGGCTGGACGTGAAGACGTCCGGTGGCGTCGAGGTCCCGCAGATCGAGGCCGCGGTCGACGAGGAGCTGGCCCGCCTCGCCGCCGAGGGCCCGACCGCGGAGGAGATGGAGCGGGCGCAGGCCCAGTTGGAGCGCGAGTGGCTCGACCGGCTCGGCACCGTCGCGGGCCGCGCCGACGAACTGTGCAGGTTCGCCGTGCTGTTCGGTGACCCGCAGCTGGCGCTGACCGCCGTGACGCGCGTGCTGGACATCACCGCGGACGAGGTGCGGGCGGTCGCCGCGGCGCGGCTGCGCCCGGACAACAGGGCGGTGCTGGTGTACGAACCGGTGACCGCCGAGGACACGGCCGCCGACGAGACCGACGAGCACGAGGGGGCGGACCAGTGACCGACGCTGCCGTGACCATGGACTTCCACCCGCAGCCGACCGCCGGCGAGGCCAGGCCCTGGGCCTTCCCGGCCCCCGAGCGTGGGGCGCTGCCCAACGGCCTGACGGTGCTGCGCTGCCACCGCCCCGGCCAGCAGGTGGTGGCCGTCGAGATCAATCTCGACGCCCCGCTGGACGCCGAGCCCGAGGGGCTCGACGGCATCGCCACGATCATGGCGCGCGCCTTCTCCGAAGGCACCGACAAGCGCAGCGCCGAGGAGTTCGCCGCCGAGCTGGAGCGCTGCGGCGCCACGCTCGACGCGCACGCCGACCACCCGGGCGTACGGATCTCCCTGGAGGTCCCCGTCTCCCGGCTGCCCAAGGCGCTCGGGCTGCTCGCCGAGGCGCTGCGCGCCCCCGCCTTCGCGGACAGCGAGGTCGAGCGGCTGGTACGCAACCGGCTCGACGAGATCCCGCACGAGACCGCCAACCCGGGCCGCCGCGCCGCCAAGCAGCTCTCCAAGGAGCTGTTCCCCGCCTCCTCGCGCATGTCCCGGCCGCGCCAGGGCACCGAGGAGACGGTGGAGCGGATCGACGCCGCGGGCGTGCGCTCCTTCTACGAGGCGCACGTACGCCCCGCCACGGCCACCGCGGTGGTCGTCGGTGACCTCACCGGGGTCGATCTGGACGCGGTGCTCGCCGACACCCTCGGCGACTGGACCGGCAACACCGCCGCTCCCCGTCCGATGCCGCCCATCACGGCCGACGACACGGGCCGCGTGGTGATCGTGGACCGGCCGGGCGCGGTACAGACCCAGCTGCTGATCGGCCGTATCGGCGCCGACCGGCACGACCGGGTCTGGCCGGCCCAGGTGCTGGGCACGTACTGCCTGGGCGGCACCCTCACCTCCCGGCTCGACCGGGTGCTGCGCGAGGAGAAGGGCTACACCTACGGCGTGCGGTCCTTCGGCCAGGTGCTGCGCTCCTCGGCGCCGTCCGCCCCGGGCGGGGCGACGGGCGCCGCGATGCTCGCCATCAGCGGCTCCGTGGACACCGCGTCCACGGGCCCGGCGCTGGAGGACCTCTGGAAGGTGCTGCGCACCCTCGCGGCGGAGGGCCTCACCGACGCCGAGCGCGATGTGGCCGTCCAGAATCTGGTGGGCGTCGCACCGCTGAAGTACGAGACGGCGGCGTCCGTCGCGGGCACGCTGGCCGACCAGGTCGAGCAGTTCCTCCCGGACGACTTCCAGGCGCAGTTGTACGCGCGGCTGGCCGAGACGGGCACCGTCGAGGCGACGGCCGCCGCGGTCAACGCCTTCCCGGTGGACCGGCTCGTCACGGTCCTCGTCGGGGACGCCGCGCAGATCAAGGAGCCGGTCGCGGCTCTGGGCATCGGTGACGTGACGGTGGTCACCGGCTGATCCCGCCGTGAGAGGAGCCCCGGCGACGCCGTCGCCGGGGCTCTCTTATGTCCCTTTTATTGGAGAGATCGCCTATCTGCCCTGTGGTGTGCGCTACAAAGGGGCCTGTCTGTTTGGTGATTGAAAGACGGCCCGCTTAGCGTCGGTCCGGCTGTTCGCCAGTTACGCCGTATTCGCGGCATCGGGCAGCCATCGCCGAGTCCCCGTCAGGCGCGAGCCTGGGGAGCCGGGGACCCACACGCAGTCCCTGGGGTGAATCGGACACCTTCGCGCTCACCCGTGCGGAGGAGTCCGTAGGAGACCTTCCTGCTCCGAACCCGTCAGCTAACCCGGTAGGCGAGAAGGAAGGAAAGGACCAGCCACTTCATGGCGTTCACCCGTGCCACCGGGAAGCATCGTGCCCGGAGCCGAACGACCCGCAGGGGCGCGCGTATCGCAGGCTTCGCGACCCTCACCGCCACCGGCGTCATCGGCACTCTGGCCGCCCCGGCGCACGCCGCCGGTACGGACGTCCCGTCAGGCCGCCAGGGCGGCCAGGACCGGGCCATCGTCATCGACGACTCCCTCGCCGGAGTGATCGAGGCCCAGGCCGAGGCGCAGCACCGGGCCGCCGCCCTGGCCAGGGCGGAAGCCGACGCCAGGGCCGCGGCGAAGGCCAAGGCGGAAGCCAGGGCCAAGGAGATCCGCGAGGAGGAGGAGCGCGCCGCCCGCGCCGCCGAGCGCAAGCGTCTCAACTCCTTCCGGCTGCCGCTCGCCGGCTCGTACGTCACCACCGGCTATCAGTCCGGCGGCTCCCTGTGGTCCTCCGGCAGCCACTCGGGCATCGACTTCCGCGCCGCGACCGGCAGTTCGGTCGTGGCCGTGGGCACGGGCACCGTCGTCGAGGCCGGCTGGGGCGGCTCGTACGGCAACAACATCGTCCTCCGGATGAACGACGGCACGTACACGCAGTACGGCCATCTCTCCTCGGTCGGCGTCTCGGTCGGCCAGTCCGTCACCCCCGGGCAGCGGATCGGCCTGTCCGGCGCGACCGGCAACGTCACCGGACCGCACCTCCACTTCGAGGCCCGGACGAGCCCGGACTACGGCTCCGACATCGACCCCGTCGCGTATCTGCGCGCGCACGGCGTGAGCCTCTGACCGTCCGGACCGCTCCGGTCCCGCTTTGTCCGCCCGAAGGCCCCGGCTGCCCGCCGGGGCCTTCCGCGTCCGCCCGGCTGCCGCGGCCAAGAGATATCCAACGATTCCGGGCACCCATCGGAAATTCGCGTGCATTGCAATAGAGTCACGGAACAGGTGTCGATCGGCAGCGTTTCGCGCGGATTAAAGCGGAGGTTTGAACATGCGCATTCCCGCGCACTCGGTATGCACAGCGATCCGTGACGACATCATCTCCGGTGTATTCGAGCGGGGCGGCCGGCTCACCGAGGAGCAGCTCGCGCGGCGCTACGGGGTCTCCCGCGTCCCGGTGCGCGAAGCCCTGCGCACCCTGGAGTCGGAGGGCTTCGTGACGACCCGCCGCCATGTCGGCGCGTGTGTGGCCGAGCCCTCGGACCAGGAGGCGGCGGATCTCCTCGATGTGCGGCTGCTGCTGGAACCGCTGGGTGCGGCGCGCGCCGCCCAGCGTCGTACGGAAGCCCATCTCAAGGTGCTCCGCGGCCTGGTCAGGCTGGGCCAGGAGCGGGCCCGCCGGGGCCAGGGCGAGGATCTGCGCTCGCTCGGCGCCTGGTTCCACGAGACCCTCGCCCAGGCCTCGGGGAGCCCCGCGCTCACCGCTCCGCTCACCCAGCTGAGACACAAGATCGCCTGGATGTACACCGTCGAGCAGCCCGCCCATCCGGTGGAGTCCTGGGCGGAGCACGGCGCGATCGTGGACGCGGTGGCGCGCGGCGACGCGGAGCGCGCCCGGGCGCTGACGGCGCTGCACGCGGAGCGGACCGCGGGGGTGCACCGGCTGCGGCGCCCCGAGCGCGGCCGGGAAAAGATGAGGGCTTCGCAACATGATGTAAACACCGCGAGTGCCCGCACTTAACAATCGCGCCGTATACAAAGAAGAGAATTCCGCAGGACCTGTTTTCTGCTGCCCGCACGAAATAAACAGAGCCGCGGTGGGCTGAATTCAGCGCATCGCGGCTCTGTCATGGAAATGTTCCGTACGGGCCCGGCCGTCCGGGAAAATCGGCGTCAGACGGTCTCGGGAAGCTCGTCCAGCCCTTCGGCGACCAGCCTCGCCAGCCGGTCCAGAGCGACATCGGCGCCGTCCGCCTCGGAAGCGAGCACGATCTCCTCGCCGCCCTGCGCGCCCAGGCCGAGCACCGCGAGCATGGACGCGGCGTTGACCGGGTTGCCGTCGGCCTTCGCGATCGTCACGGCGACGCCGGTGGCCGTGGCGGCACGGACGAAGATGGAGGCGGGGCGGGCGTGCAGGCCCTCGGCCCAGCCGACGTTGACGCGGCGCTCAGCCATGGTGTTGCCCTTCAAGTCTCATGATGTTGTCTAGACCAGTCTCTCATGTGCCGCGGAGTACGTTCCTGCTGACCCCGGACCCCTGTCCGGCCGCCGATCGGCTCCCCCAGAGTGCCTCAGAGTGGCCTGGCGCATCCACCGCCGCGACCCGCGCGTGCGCCAGGGGCCCGCGCCGTAGGCTTGGGTCATGGAGACCCCGCCGGACCACGCGTACCCCGGTCACTGGGAAGCAGACGTGGTGCTGCGTGACGGAGGCACCGCCCGGATCAGGCCCATCACCACCGGGGACGCCGAGCGGCTGGTCAGCTTCTACGAGCAGGTCTCGGACGAGTCGAAGTACTACCGGTTCTTCGCCCCTTACCCGCGGCTCTCCGACAAGGACGTCCACCGGTTCACCCACCACGACTACGTGGACCGGGTGGGGCTCGCGGTGACGGTGGGCGGGGAGTTCATCGCCACCGTGCGCTACGACCGGATCGACGGACGCGGCCGGCCGGCCTCCACGCCCGCCGACGAGGCCGAGGTCGCGTTCCTCGTCCAGGACGCCCACCAGGGGCGCGGTATCGCCTCTGCCCTCCTGGAACACATCGCGGCGGTCGCCCGGGAGCGGGGTATCCGTCGTTTCGCCGCCGAGGTGCTGCCCGCCAACAACAAGATGATCAAGGTGTTCCGGGACGCCGGCTTCACCCAGAAACGCAGCTTCGAGGACGGGTCCGTACACCTCACCCTCGACCTCGAACCCACCGTCGAGTCCCTCGCCGTGCAGCGCGGCCGCGAACAGCGCGCCGAGGCGCGCTCCGTGCAGCGGCTCCTCACGCCGGGGTCGGTCGCCGTGGTCGGTACCGGCCGCGCGCCCGGCGGCGTCGGCCGCACCGTCCTGCGCAATCTGCTCGACGCCGGCTTCACCGGCCGTACGTACGCGGTGAACCGCGCCTTCGCCCCGGACCTCCGCGAGATCGACGGCGTCCCCGCCGTGCGCTCCGTCGCGGAGATCGGCGAGCCCGTCGACCTCGCGGTCCTCGCCGTCCCCGCGCAGCGGGTGCCGGAAGCCGTCGCGGACTGCGGTGAACACGGCGTCCAGGGAGTGGTCGTCCTCTCCTCCGGCTACGCGGAGAGCGGCGCCGAAGGCCGGGAGCGCCAGCGCGAACTGGTGCGGCAGGCCCGCTCGTACGGGATGCGCATCGTCGGTCCCAACGCCTTCGGGATCATCAACACGGCAGGCGCCGTCCGGCTGAACGCGTCCCTCGCGCCCGAGCCGCCCGACCGGGGGCGCATCGGTCTCTTCACACAGTCGGGCGCGATCGGCATCGCCCTGCTCTCCGGCCTCTACCGGCGCGGCGCGGGCCTGTCGTCGTTCATCTCGGCGGGCAACCGCGCGGACGTCTCCGGCAACGACTTCCTCCAGTACTGCTACGAGGACCCGGGCACCGATGTCGTCCTGCTCTACCTCGAATCGATCGGCAACCCACGGAAGTTCACCCGGCTCGCCCGGCGTACGGCGGCGGTGAAGCCGGTCGTGGTCGTCAAGGGCGCCCGCCACAGCGGCAGCGCGCCGCCGGGGCACGCGGTCCCCGTCACCCGCATCCCGGACGCCACCGTCTCCGCGCTGATGAGCCAGGCCGGGGTGATCCGCGTCGACACGGTCACCGAACTGGTCGACGCCGGCCTGCTGCTCGCCTCCCAGCCGCTTCCGGCAGGACCGCGCGTCGCGATCCTCGGCAACTCCGAGTCCCTCGGCCTCCTCACCTACGACGCCTGCCTCGCGGAGGGCCTGCGCCCCCTCCCGCCCCTCGACCTCACGACCGCCGCGCACCCGGCGGACTTCAGCGCCGCCCTCACGACGGCCCTGTCCGACCCCGCCTGCGACGCGGTCGTCGTCACGGCGATTCCCCGCGTGGGCGAGACGGGCTCGATGGATCCCACCGACGGCGGCGCCCTGGGCACCGCCCTCCGTGAAGCGGCGGCGAGGGGTCCGGCCAAGCCGGTCGCGGTGGTCCATGTGGAGATCGGCGGTCTGGCGGAGGCGCTGGCGGCGGCGACGCACACCGCGGACAGGGCCCGCACAGCACCGCGATCCGGCGCCCTGCCCCGTACGGAACCGGGATCCGGCGTCCTGCCCGGCACGTCCGCCCCGTCGGACGGTGACGGTGCGTGGCATGTCTCCGCCGCCACGAGCGTCGCGCCGCTGACCGACCTTTCCGGCGCTCCGGGTACGGAGCCCGTTCTCGGGGACGACCAGCAGGATCCCCGCCCCGCCCCGCCGGGCGACAGCCCGGGGCACGCGTCCGAGGGCGCGGGAGCCGTCCCCGCCACCGCGGGCGCCCCGCGGGCGGTCGACGTCTCCGGCGCACCGGGTGAGGAGTCGGGCGCCGGGAGCGGATCCGGCGCGGCGCCCGCGGAGCCCGAGGCGCGAGCGGAGGCCCGGCCCGGCGCCGACGAGGTCCCCGCCTCCGGAACCCCCGCCCCCGGACCCGGGCGCGTTCCCGCGTATCCCGCCGCCGAGCGGGCCGTCCGGGCGCTCGCCGAAGCCGTCACCTACGCGCAGTGGCGGCGCCAGGCAGCCGAGCCGGGGAAGGTGCCCGAGTACGAGGACATCGACGAGGGCGGCGCCGCCGCGCTGATCGACAGGCTGCTCGGCGGGACGGCCGATCCCCACGGTGTGCCCCTCGCCGCCGACGACGCGCGGGAACTCCTCGCCCGGTACGGCATCTCCGTACGGCCGACCCTGCCCGCGCCAGGACCCGACGCCGCCGTCGGCGCGGCGGCCCGGCTCGGTTATCCCGTCGCGCTGAAGACGACCGCGCCCCATCTGCGGCACCGCGCCGACCTCGGAGGCGTACGGCTCGACCTCGCCGACGAGGCGCAACTGCGCCTCGCCTACCGCGAGCTGACCGAGCAGCTCGGCGCCCCCGCCGAGCTGCGGCCCGTCGTCCAGGCCATGGCCCCGCGCGGCGTGGACACCGTCGTACGGGCCGCCATCGACGCCGCCGCCGGAGCGGTCCTCTCCTTCGGACTCGCGGGCGCGCCCTCCGAGCTGCTCGGTGACCTCGCCCACCGGCTCGTCCCCGCCACCGACCGGGACGCCGCCGAGCTGATCAGATCCATCCGGACGGCTCCGCTCCTGTTCGGCTGGCGCGGCTCCGCACCCGTCGACACCCCTGCCCTGGAAGAGCTGCTCCTGCGGGTGTCCCGGCTGGTCCACGACCATCCCGAGGTCGTCTCCGTCACCCTGGAGCCCGTCGTCGTCGCCACGCACGGACTCTCCGTCCTCGGCGCCGGCGTCCGGCTGGCGCCGCCCCCCGCCCGCGACGACCTCGGCCCGCGCCGTCTCCCGAGCTACTGAGCGGCCGCACAAGCCAGCCACCGAACGCCTGCGGGAGCGTCTCCGGCAGCCATCCGGCCACCGTAGGATGGAGCCCATGGCGAAGACCGGTACGACGACCCAGGGGCTGCGCACGGCGATCGAGCGCAGCGGCTACTACCCGGCTCTCGTGGCCGAGGCGGTGGAGGCCGCTGTCGGTGGCGAGCAGATCGGGTCGTACCTGGTGCACCAGGAGACCACGTTCGACGCCAACGAGGTGCGCCGGCATGTCACCGTCCTCGTGCTGACTGCCCACCGCTTCATCGTCAGCCACACCGACGAGCAGACCGCCGACTCCAGCTCCCCGACCCCGTACGCCACCACCTCCACCGAGTCGGTCAAGCTCGACCGGATCTCCTCGGTCGTGGTCAGCCGCGTCGTCGCCAACCCGGAGTCGTACACCCCCGGCACACTGCCGCGCGAGGTCGTCCTCACCATCGGCTGGGGCGCCGTCTCCCGGATCGATCTGGAGCCCGCCGCCTGCGGCGACACCAACTGCGAGGCGGACCACGGCTACACCGGCAGCTCCACCGCCGACGACCTGAGCCTGCGCGTCAGCGAGGCCGGCGACGGCCCGGACGCCGTCCGCCAGACGCTCGCGTTCGCCCAGGCCCTCTCAGAAGCCACCGCGGCCACCGCGGCGCCCGGCCGCTGATGGCAGCCGAGCCCCTCTGGCAGGACACCGTCCCGCTCGCCCTCGACACCGCGCCGCTGCCCGAGTACGGCAGCGGCTCGCTCGCCGACCTGCTGCCCACGCTCGCGGCCGGCCAGGGCGTACCGAACCTGACCGCTGCCATCCCGGAGCTGACCCCCGCCGACCGGAACTGCGTCTTTCTGATCGACGGCCTCGGCTGGGAGCAGATCAAGGCCCATCCGGACGAAGCGCCCTATCTCACTTCGCTGCTCGGCAGTTCGCGCGGCTTCACCGGCCGCCCCCTCACCACCGGCTTCCCCGCCACCACCGCGACCTCCCTCGCCTCCGTCGGTACGGGCCTGCCGCCCGCCAGGCACGGCCTGCCCGGCTACACCGTCCGCGACCCCGCGACCGGCGCGCTGATGAACCAGCTGCGCTGGAAGCCCTGGACCGCGCCGCACGTCTGGCAGCCGTACCCCACCGTCTTCCAGCTCGCCGACGCGGCGGGCGTCCACACCGCGCAGGTGTCCTCCCCGACCTTCGCGCACACCCCGCTCACCAAGGTCGCGCTCAGCGGCGGTTCCTTCCTCGGCCGGCTCTCCGGCGAGGAGCGCATGGACCTGGCCGCCGAGCAACTCGCCGCGGGGGACAGGTCGCTGGTCTACACGTACTACAGCGAGGTCGACGGCAAGGGCCATCGCTTCGGCGTCGACTCCGACGCCTGGCGCGGCCAGCTCATGTACGTCGACCGGCTCGTCCAGCGCCTCGCCGAGCAACTGCCGCCCCGCGCCGTCCTCTACGTCACCGCCGACCACGGCATGATCGACATCCCCTTCGACGAGCAGTCGCGCATCGACTTCGACGAGGACTGGGAACTGCGCGCCGGGGTCGCCCTGCTGGGCGGCGAGGGCCGGGCCCGCCACGTCTACGCGGTGCCGGGCGCCGCCGCCGATGTCCTCACCGTCTGGCGCGAGGTGCTCGGCGAGCAGTTCTGGGTGGCGAGCAGGGACGAGGCGATCAGCGCGGGCTGGTTCGGCCCGCCCGGAACGATGGACGAGCGGGTGTACGGACGGATCGGCGACGTCGTCGCCGCGGCCCACGACGATGTGGTGATCACCGCCTCCGTCCAGGAGCCGCACGAGTCGGCGATGGTCGGGATGCACGGCTCGATGACCCCCGTCGAGCAGCTCGTCCCGCTCCTCGAAGTACGCTCCTAGCGGGTCGAGCAGCTCGTCCCGCTCCTCGACGTACGCTCCTAGCCGCCTCGCGCCATCCCGATCGCGACTCCCTTCGCGCAGCCACGACCCGAAAGGCCGTCACCCCCCGATGCCAGAGCTGGTGTTCTTCTCCGGAACGATGGACTGCGGAAAGAGCACCCTCGCTCTTCAGATCGAGCACAACCGCTCCGCGCGCGGACTTCAGGGCATGATCTTCACGCGTGACGACCGGGCCGGCGAGGGCAAGCTCTCCTCCCGCCTCGGCCTGGTCACCGACGCCGTCGAGGCCCCCCAGGACTTCGACTTCTACGCGTATCTCGTCGACCGGCTCTCGAAGGGCGGCCGTTGCGACTACGTCATCGCCGACGAGGCGCAGTTTCTGGCCCCCGGCCAGGTCGACCAGCTCGCCCGCGTCGTGGACGACCTGGAGCTGGATGTCTTCACCTTCGGTATCACCACCGACTTCCGCTCGAAGCTCTTCCCCGGTTCGCAGCGGCTCGTGGAGCTGGCCGACCGGGTCGAGGTCCTGCAGGTGGAGGCGCTCTGCTGGTGCGGCGCCCGGGCCACGCACAACGCGCGGACGATAGGCGGCGCCATGGTGGTCGAGGGCGCCCAGGTCGTCGTCGGGGACGTCCATCAGTCCGGGGACGAGGTCGGGTACGAGGTGCTGTGCCGGCGCCATCACCGGCGCCGGATGACCGCGGCCTCCGCCCGGGCGGCCACGCTCTCGCCGGACGTGCTGCCCGTCGAGGTCAGTGATCGGCCGACCGTACGATCGTGAAGACCGCGCCCTCCGGGTCCGCGACCGTCGCGAGCCGCCCGTTCGCACTCTCCCGCGGCGACTGGAGCACATGTCCGCCCAGCTCGGTCACCAGCCGCGCGGCGGCATCGGTGTCGTCCACCTCGAAGTAGGTCATCCAGTGCGCGCCCCGGTCGCGGGCGAGGGCCCGGCCCACCCCGTGCAGGGAGGCCACCGGGCGTCCCTCCAGGCGCAGCGTCAGAAAGTCGAAGTCGGCGGAGACGACCGGCTCCACGTCATAGTCGAAGAGCGCCTCGTAGAACTTGCCGACCGCGGACGTCTCGCGCGTGATCAGCTCGTTCCACACCGGTGTGCCATGGGCCCCGGCCACCGCCGTTCCGACGTGCGCCGCGGCCTGCCAGATCCCGAAGACCGCGCCCGTGGGGTCCGAGGCTATGGCCATCCGGCCCGCCTCGGCCGCGTCCAGCGGCCCGACGCCGACCGTACCGCCGCGGCTTCTGATCGTATCGGCGGTCGTATCGGCGTCGTCCGTCGCCAGATAGGTCGTCCAGGCGATCGGGAGATGGCGGTCGGGCGGCAGCTGACCGATGCCCGCGATCTCCTTGCCGTCGAGCGTGCCGCGGACATACGGTCCGAGCTGCTGCGGTCCCGGGTGGAAGTCCCAGCCGAACAGCGCTCCGTAGAACTCCTCGGTCGCGGCAAGGCCGTGCACCATCAGACTCACCCAGCAGGGTGTGCCGGGTGTGCGCCGGATCGGTGCCTCGGTCATCGTCACTCTCTCCTCCGACCATCGGGGCGGCCGTGCGGGGGGCCGGGCGCGCGACCCCGAGTGGAACGGCCGTGCGCCGGAGCAGATGCTCGCACCCGCCGGCGCGCGGCGCTGCCCGGCCGCGCCGCTCTTGGCGTGATCTCGATTCGGTGTTTACCACCCTTTTTTCGGCCGTTATGGGCAGGGCGGAGCGTACGGGAGGATGGCACCCATGACAGCCATCATCACCGCAGCCGAACTCGCCAGCGAGTCGGCCGGGCCGCGCCGGCCCGTGCTGCTCGACGTCCGCTGGCGGCTGGGCGGGCCTCCCGGCCGCCCGGAGTACGAGGCCGGGCATCTGCCGGACGCCGTCTATGTCGACCTCGACACGGAACTCGCCGGTCCGCCCGGCGCGGGCGGCCGGCACCCGCTGCCGGACGTGGCGGCCTTCGGCGCGGTGATGCGTCGCGCCGGTGTCTCCCGGAACACGCAGGTGGTGGTGTACGACGGCGGCCAGGGCTGGGCGGCGGCCCGTGCCTGGTGGCTGCTGCGCTGGACGGGCCACGCGGACGTCCGGGTCCTGGACGGCGGCCTCGCCGGCTGGCCCGGTCCGCTCTCCACACGGACCCCCACCCCGGCGGCGGGCGATTTCGACCCCGTCCCCGGCTCCCTCCCGCTGCTGGACGCGGACGGCGCGGCGGCGCTGGCCCGCGACGGTCTGCTGCTGGACGCGCGGGCGGCCGAGCGCTATCGCGGCGATGTCGAACCGATCGACCGGATCGGCGGCCATATCCCGGGCGCCGTCTCCGCCCCTACAACGGAAAATGTGGCTGAAAACGGCAGCTTCCTCGCGCCCGGGACGCTCGCCTCCCGCTTTGCCGGGCTCGGCGCCACGGACGACACCCAGGAGATCGGCGTCTACTGCGGCTCGGGTGTCTCCGGAGCCCACCAGGTCCTCGCCCTGGAGATCGCCGGCTACCGGGGAGCGCTGTACGCGGGCTCCTGGTCCGAGTGGTCCGCGGACGAGTCCCGCCCGGTCGCCAAGGGCCCCGACCCGCAGTAGAGCGCCCGGCGGGGCGACCCGCGCTCATGGCGGAGGGGCCCGTACGCGCACGGCGTGCGGGCCCCTCCGTTCCGTCGTACGGAGCTACTCCTGCTTCTTGCGGCGCGTACCGAACACGATCTCGTCCCAGCTCGGCACCGCGGCGCGGCGGCCCGGGCGCACGCCGTCCGCCTCCGCCTGCCGGTCCGTCGTGCCCGTGAGCCGGTCCCGGTGACCGGTCACCGACCGGGGCATCAGCACATCCGCGTACGCCGACCCGGCGCCGGCCGAGGCGGCGGGCGCGATCGGCTCCTCGGCGTCGGGGTCCTCCGCCGGATCGATACCCGGCGGCTCCGGCGGCGCGGGCCGCTCGGGTACCACCATGTCGCCCCGGAAGCTCGGCACCGCCTCCAGCAGGCTGGTCAGGGAGTCCCGCTCGCTGGTCTCGTCGGACTCGGGCAGCGCGGGCCGCTCCAGCTGACGGTCGAGGGAACGGTCCAGCGGACGGTCGCGCGGCAGCCGCGCGATCCGCGGAACGAACGGAAAGCTCGGTTCCTGGGTGGTGACCGTGTCGTCGGTGTCACCGATCAGCGCGCGCGCCTCGTCGTCGACGGCCTGGACGAGCCGCCGCGGCGGGTCGTACGTCCAGCTCGCCGAATGCGGCTCGCCCGCGACCCGGTAGACCAGCAGGACCTCCCACGTGCCGTCGTCACGGCGCCAGGAGTCCCACTGCACGGTGTCCTTCTCGGCGCCGCGCAGCGTCAGCCGCTCCTGCACCGCCTCGCCGAGCTGGGGGCCCGCGTTCTCGCCGGGGCGGCGCACCGCGGTCTTCCTGGCACGCTCGGCCATGAAGGCGCGCTCGGCGAGCACAGGACCCTCGAAGCGCCGGACCCGGTCGACGGGGATCCCGGCGAACTGGGCGACCTCCTCGGCGGAGGCACCGGCACGTATACGGGCCTGGATGTCGCGCGGCCTGAGGTGGCTCTCCACCTCGATCTCGATCTGACCGAGACGGGCACGGTCGTTGCGCACGGCGGCGCGCAGCCGCTCGTCGATCGGAAGCGTGTATTCCGTGCTGTCGGCAGCCTTGAGCACCAGTCGTGTGCCGTCGTTTGAGACGGCCACGACACGCAGTTCGGGCATGGGAACCTCCCGGGTGGTGCCTGCCGACGTCACGTGCGTCGCTGCTTCCGCTAGTCGAGTGTGGCGTGCCCGGGTGCAGCCTGCCACAACATTGCCGTGTTGCCCGGCGTGTCGGGCATGGGCCCTGGATCGCCGTTCTGGCACGGTTACCTGTTTGCGACGCGGAGTGACAGACCTGGTCACTCCGTGCAGCAGGCGCCCGTGCGGTGCCGCGGCGCCGCCGGTTCGAGTGCCACGTTCGGCCCCCTTCCCGTTGGTCCCGGACGCCCATGAGGGAGTCCGGCCCCAGGGCTCGCCACAGTACTCCATTCGGGCCATGCGGGTGGACCGCCGCGCCGCCCAAGTTCTCCCTGGGCAGGGGAGTTGGGGTCCGGAAGCGGCCACGAACGAGTGGCATGCTTCACAGAATCTACAAAAACGGAACTATTCGCTTCGCTCAACTGTCCTTTCCTGGTGCACGGTGGGACAGATGGGCAAGCAGGGGCTGGAGATGCATCAGAGGCTGGACGGCAGTGCGAAAAGCGGCGAAAGCGGGGCAGAGCAGAAGGGGCGGCGGCTCGATCTGAGCGTGCCGCAGGTCGCGGGCAGCGCGCTCGCGGCGGTCACGGCAGCGGTGCTCGCCTCCCAGCTCGGCGTGTACGGCACGATGATCGGCGCGGGTGTGGTGAGTGTGGTGGCCACATGTGGCGGTTCGGTGTTCCAGTTCCTGTTCCGGCGCACCGGCGAGCAGATTCGCGTGGTCACGGTCCAGGCGAAGCCGGGAGGCCGTCAGGTTCCGGTACGGGGCCGTCCGGGTGAGCCGGGCTCCCCGGACCACGCGCAGCCGAGTGATCCGCGCGATCCGGGTGACGCGACCTGGATGCTGCCTCAGCCGGAGGGCCTGGACGGGGAGTTCGGCGACTCCACGACACACGGCACCCGGGTACGGGGCTGGAAGCGCCCGGTCCTCGCGGCCGTCTCCGTCTTCATGGTGGCGATGCTCGGTATCACCGGGTACGAGCTGATCTCCGGTCAGGAGCTGAGCGGGGGCCGGGGGACGACCGTCGGTTCCGTCGTGGGCGGCGGAGGCGACAGGACCGTACCGTCGGACGATCCCGCCAACTCCCCGGATCCCGGCGGGGAACAGGGGCAGACGCCGGGCGGCGCTACCCCGGGCGACGGCGGGAGCGCCGGCTCGAGCGGGTCGCCCGACGGCGGGCCGAGCACCGGCACGGGACCGGGCGACGGGAGCGGCGCCTCGCACTCTCCGGCGCCCGGCCCCTCGCCCTCCGGGGGTGACGGCGCGTCGCGGACCCCCAGTCCGACGCCGACCCCCTCCGACAGCAAGGGCGACGGCGCGGGCGACAGCACCGGCACCGGCCCAGGCAACAGCGGTGCGGCGAACCAGGACACCGGTTCGGGTTCCCGTTCCGGCTCCGGCACGGCGGGTCAGTAGGACAGGCATCGGGGTCCGTAAGGCAGGCATCGGCCGTCAGTCCCCCAGGACCCGCCGCAGATAGTCGTTGCCGAACAGCCGGTCCGGGTCCAGCCGGTCCCGTACCGCCGTGAACTCACCGAATCGCGGATAGACCCCGG
Organism: Streptomyces sp. NPDC042201; assembly: GCF_055582185.1. Taxonomy (NCBI): domain Bacteria; kingdom Bacillati; phylum Actinomycetota; class Actinomycetes; order Kitasatosporales; family Streptomycetaceae; genus Streptomyces; species Streptomyces sp. NPDC042201. The sequence goes on from NZ_JBVJDS010000003.1 coordinate 122,645, forward strand.
ACAGATACTCCGCGTCCCGGGTGTGGATCTTCCCCCAGTGCGGCCGGCCGCCGTGCGCGGTCAGGATCCGCTCCACCGCGGTGAAGTACGCGCGGTACGGCGTCCCCCGGTAGAGATGCACCGCGATGTACGTGGTCTCCCGGGCCGAGGCCGTCGAGAGCGCGATGTCGTCCGCGGGCGCCGTCCGTATCTCCACCGGGAAACTCACCCGCAGTGGGGAACGCTCGATCATCGCCTTGACCTCGCGCAGCGCCCCGATCGCGGCCTCCCGCGGCAGCGCGTACTCCATCTCCACGAAGCGGACCCGGCGCGGCGAGGTGAAGACCTTGTAGGGAATGTCCGTGTACGTACGGGCGGACAGGGCGCGGCTGGAGAGCTTGGCGACGGCGGGGATGGTCGCGGGAACGGCCCGGCCGAGCGAACAGGCCACCTGGAAGACGCCGTTGGAGAGGAATTCGTCGTCGATCCAGCCGCCGACCCGGCCGGGCGGGGCCGCGGGGCCCGCGCTGCGGTTGTTGCGCTTGGTGGTGCAGTTGCCGGTGTGCGGGAACCAGTAGAACTCGAAGTGCTCGTTCTCGGTGACGTGCTGGTCGAACTCGGCCGTGACCCGGTCGAAGGTCATCGGCTCCTCACGGGCCGTCAGCAGGAAGACCGGCTCCACGGCGAGGGTGACAGCGGTGATCACGCCCAGCGCGCCGAGCCCGATCCGGGCGGCGGCGAAGACGTCGGGATTCTCCTCGGCGGAGCAGCGCAGCAGCGAGCCGTCCGCCGTGACGAGTTCCAGCGCACGGATCTGGGCGGCGATCGAGGCCGAGTCACGGCCGGTGCCATGGGTGCCGGTGGAGATCGCGCCGGCGACGGTCTGCTCCATGATGTCGCCCATGTTCGTGAGCGACAGACCCTCCCTGGCCAGCGCCGCGTTCAGCCGTCTGAGCGGGGTGCCGGCCTCTGAGGTGACGGTGCCCCCGGCCCGGTCGATGTCCCGGATGCCGGTGAGCAGATCGGGCCGTATCAGCACCCCGTCGGTGGCCGCGGCGGCGGTGAAGGAGTGTCCCGTGCCGACCGGCTTGACCTTGAGCCCGGCCTCGGCCGCCTCGCGTACGGTCTCGATGAGCTCCTTGACGGAGGCCGGGGAGACCACCCGGGCCGGGCGGCCGGTGACGTTACCCGCCCAGTTGCGCCACGCCCTCGTGGTCGTCGTGCCTGTCCGGTTTCTGGTCATCCGCCCCGCGCCCTCCCCGAATCGGTACCGGCTCGCGCAGCCGGCGATACCCCAGCAACGCCACCACGGCCGCGGCCGCGCCCGCCGCGACGGGCACCACGTACGCCGCCTCGGCCCCGGCCGCGTCGACCACCCAGCCGGCGGCCGACGAGCCGAGCGCCACACCGACCGCGAGCCCGGTACTGGTCCAGGTCATGCCCTCGGTCAGCTTGGTGCGCGGTACGTGCGCCTCGACGAGGGCCATGGTGGTCACCATCGTCGGTGCGACGGAGAGGCCCGCGACAAAGAGCGCCGCGGCCAGGAGCGGCAGATTCCCGGCCAGTTGGAGGGGGATCATACTCAGGGCCATCGCGCAGACTCCCACCAGCCACCTGCGGGGGGCCGGGCCCTGGAGATGCAGTAGCCCGAACACCACGCCGGCCAGGCACGATCCCAGCGCGTAGACCGCCAGCACCAGACTCGCCGCGGCCTTGTGGCCCTCCTCCTCGGCGAAGGCCACCGTCACCACGTCGACCGCGCCGAAGATGGCCCCGGTCGCCACAAAGGTCAGCACCAGCACCCGCAGACCGGGGGAGCGGAGCGCCGAACCCCCGGTGTGCTCGTCGCGCGGCCGCGGTACGGGTTCGGTGGCGCGCTGCGCCGTCAGCCAGAGGACACCGACCACCAGCAGGACGGCCGCGAGGAGCGGCCCCGCCGCCGGGAACCAGGCGGTCGACAGCCCGATGGAGATGATCGGGCCGAAGATGAAGCACACCTCGTCGACGATCGACTCCCAGGAGTACGCGGTGTGCAGCTCGCGGGGTGAGCCCCGGTAGATCGCCGCCCAGCGCGCCCGCACCATCGAGCCCACGCTCGGCACACAGCCCGCGCCCGCGGCGAAGACGAACAGGGTCCAGTCGGGGGCGCCCCGCTGGGCACAGACCAGCAGCCCCGCGACGGCCGCCACCGCGATCAGGGTCGCCGGGCGCAGGACACGTCCCTGGCCGTGCCGGTCGACGAGCCGGGAGATCTGCGGGCCCAGCACGGCGGCCGACATCGCCAGCGTCGCGGTGAGCGCTCCGGCCAGCCCGTAACGGCCGGTGAGCTGGGAGATCATCGTCACGATGCCGATGCCCATCATGGCCAGCGGCATCCTGCCGATCAGGCCGGCCGTACTGAATCCCCTGGTACCGGGAGCGGCGAAGATCGCGTGGTAGGAACTGGGCAACGGAACGCTCCGGTAAGGAATGAATTGGGCCGGTACAGCTTACGGCTGCGTCCGCGCGGCGCGCGCCGGGATTTTCGGGTGCGGAACCGGGGCGCGGTGGTCCGGCGGACCGGGCCGGATGGCAGGATCGAAACATGCCCGAACAGCGTGCGACTTCTCCTTACGATGCCCTGCTCCTGCTGTCCTTCGGCGGCCCCGAGGGCCCGGACGACGTAGTGCCGTTCCTGGAGAACGTGACGCGTGGCCGTGGCATCCCCACGGAGCGGCTCAAGGAGGTGGGGCAGCACTACTTCCTGTTCGGCGGGGTCAGCCCGATCAATGAGCAGAACCGTGCCCTGCTGGACGCCCTGCGCAAGGACTTCGCCGGGCACGGCGTGGATCTGCCGGTCTACTGGGGCAACCGCAACTGGGCGCCCTACCTGACCGACACCCTGCGCGAGATGGCCGCGGACGGCCGGCGCCGGATCGCCGTCCTCGCCACCAGCGCGTACGCCTCGTACTCGGGCTGCCGCCAGTACCGCGAGAACCTCGCCGACGCGCTCGCCACCCTGGCCGCCGAGGGGCTCGAACCGCCCCGGGTGGACAAGCTGCGCCACTACTTCAACCACCCCGGTTTTGTGCGTCCCATGGTCGACAGCGTGCTCGCCTCGCTCGCCGACCTGCCGCAGGACGTACGCGCCGGGGCGCACCTCGCCTTCACCACCCACTCCATCCCGGTCGCCGCGGCCGGCACCTCGGGGCCCCCGGAGGCACACGGCGACGGCGGCGCCTATGTGGCAGAGCATCTCGACGTCGCCCGGCTGATCGTGGACAGCGTGCGCGAGCAGACCGGCGTGGACCACCCCTGGCGGCTCGTCTACCAGTCGCGCAGCGGCTCCCCGCACATCCCGTGGCTGGACCCGGACATCTGCGACCACCTGGAGACGCTGCACGGCGAGGGCGCCCCGGCCGTCGTGATGGCCCCCATCGGCTTCGTCTCGGACCATATGGAAGTCCTGTACGACCTCGACACCGAGGCCACCGCCAAGGCCGCCGAGCTGGGGCTGCCCGTCCGCCGCTCGGCGACGGTGGGGGCGGACCCGCGCTTCGCCGCCGCCGTACGCGATCTCGTCCTGGAACGCGCCGCCACCGAGCGGGGGCGCGCGGTGGAACGCTGCGCGCTGGGCGCGCTCGGCCCGAGCCATGACCTCTGCCCGGTCGGCTGCTGCCCGGCCCGTGCCCCCAGGCCCGCGGCCGCGGGCGCCGACAGCCCGTACGCCTGAAGGAGCCCAGCTGTGACCGACGTACCGACCGACGCACCGACCGACACCCTGGCCGGCGAACTGCTCTCCCTCGCCCTGGAGGCCGCGCGCCGGGCGGGCGCGCTGCTGCGGGACGGCCGCCCCGACGATCTGGCCGTCGCCGCCACGAAGTCCAGCCCCATCGATGTCGTCACCGAGATGGACATCGCGGCCGAGAAGCTGATCACCGGCTATCTCGCCGAGCACCGCCCCGACGACGGCTTCCTCGGCGAGGAGGGCGCCAGCTCGGCCGGCAGCAGCGGTATCCGCTGGGTCATCGACCCGCTGGACGGCACCGTCAACTATCTCTACGGGCTGCCGACCTGGGCCGTCTCCATCGCCGCGGAGCGCGACGGCGAGACGCTCGTCGGGGTCGTCGAGATCCCGATGCGCCGCGAGACCTTCCGGGCGGTGCTCGGCGGCGGCGCCTTCGTCAACGACCGGCCGGTCACCTGCCGCCCGGCCCCGCCCCTGGAACGGGCCCTGGTGTCGACCGGCTTCAACTACGTCACCTCCGTCCGCAGCCACCAGGCGGAGATCGCCGCCCGGCTGATCCCGCAGTTGCGTGACATCCGGCGCGGTGGCTCGGCAGCCGTGGACCTCAGCGATGTCGCGGCCGGCCGGCTGGACGGCTACTTCGAGCGCGGACTGCACCCCTGGGACCTCGCGGCCGGCGATCTCATCGCCCGCGAGGCGGGCGCGCTCACCGGCGGCCGCCCCGGCACCCGGCCCGGCTGGGATCTGACGGTGGCCGCCGCGCCGGGCGTCTTCGAGCCCTTGACGGCGCTGCTGGAGGAGTACGGCGCCTGGCACGACTGAGACGTGGCCCCGCCGGGCGGGGCACATGGAAGGGCCCCGGCGCCATCCCCTGGCACCGGGGCCCTTCTCGGTAGATGTGCGGCTCGACAGGTGTACGGCTCTGTGCGGCTCTAGCCATCGTTAGGGCTGTTCAGGACCTGTACGGCTGGGGTGTGCGGGTCAGACGCTGGCGGCGCCGACCTCCACACCGTGTTCGGCGGCGAGCCGGCGAAGATCGTCCAGCTCTTCCTGATCGACATCCACAAGGAAGTCGTCGCCCGTTTCACGGGCATGGTTGAGATCTGTTTCCGTGGCCTTTATGCGCTGCAGAAGCCCGGCGGTGAACGCGTCCATTGCGCCCCCTCGTCGTGGGTCAGTGGCACGGGGGTGTGCCGACGTCTTGGTCAGTGGCACGGGGGTGTGCCGACGGCGGATGGATCACGCACCCTCTGCCTCTGGATGACAGATAAGGGTGTGGCATGCCACAAACAGGGCGTGATCTCGGGTGTGAAGTCGTCTTGCCCAGGCACCGTCATCGAGAAACCTCAACCTGCAAAGAATCCGGTCCATTCCCGGATGTGCCTGGTCACCGGGAACGTCTTACCGCCGGTTTATGGGCGTAACGGGCAGGATGGAGCCGCACAACCAGTGATACAAGCTGCCCTGATCAGCGATGACGGGCCCAGAGGAAGGACCAGCGACGTGCGCGTACTCGTCGTCGAGGACGAGCAACTGCTCGCCGATGCGGTGGCCACCGGACTGCGCCGGGAGGCCATGGCCGTCGACGTCGTGTACGACGGGGCGGCCGCCCTGGAGCGTATCGAGGTCAACGACTACGACGTGGTGGTGCTGGACCGCGACCTTCCGCTGGTCCACGGCGACGACGTCTGCCGCAAGATCGTCGAGCTGGGGATGCCCACCCGGGTCCTCATGCTCACGGCCTCGGGCGATGTCAGCGACCGGGTCGAGGGCCTTGAGCTGGGCGCGGACGACTATCTGCCCAAGCCCTTCGCCTTCACCGAGCTCACCGCCCGGGTGCGGGCGCTCGGCCGTCGTACGACCGTGCCGCTGCCCCCCGTCCTGGAGCGCTCGGGGATCAAGCTCGACCCCAACCGCCGTGAGGTCTTCCGCGAGAGCAGGGAGATCCAGCTGGCACCCAAGGAGTTCGCGGTGCTCGAGGTCCTGATGCGCAGCGAGGGCGCGGTCGTCTCGGCCGAGCAGCTGCTGGAGAAGGCCTGGGACGAGAACACCGACCCGTTCACCAATGTCGTCCGGGTGACGGTCATGACCCTGCGCCGCAAGCTCGGGGAGCCGCCCGTGATCGTCACGGTGCCCGGCTCCGGTTACCGGATCTGATGCCCGTGGCAACGACCCCGGTGCCTCCCACGGCACCTCCGAAACCCACCTGGGATCCGAGGCGGCCGGAACCGGCCGCCCTCCCCTGGGTACGGCCGACCATCCGGATACGTCTGACGCTGCTGTACGGCGGGATGTTCCTGATCGCCGGCATCCTGCTGCTCTCGATCATCTATCTGCTGGCCGCACAGGCCCTGCATGTGGGCAGCGAGCTGCCCTTCAAGATCGTGACCGGCAAGGTGAGCAGCGACGTCTGCAACTTCCCCGACCAGGCACCGCCCGAGCAGTTCAACGCGGCGATGAACAGCTGCGTCAACCACCAGCGCAAGCAGGCGCTCGACGATCTGCTCACCCGCTCGCTCTTCGCCCTGGTCGGCCTCAGCATCATCGCCTTCGCGTTCGGCTACGCGATGGCCGGAAGGGTCCTGTCGCCGCTGGGCCGGATCACCCGCACCGCGCGTCGCGTGGTCGGCTCCGACCTGTCCCGCCGGATCGAGCTGGACGGCCCCGACGACGAGCTCAAGGAGCTGGCCGACACCTTCGACGAGATGCTGGAGCGGCTGGAGAGGGCCTTCACCGCGCAGCAGCGCTTCGTCGCCAACGCCTCGCACGAGCTGCGGACACCGCTCGCGATCAACCGCACCCTGCTGGAGGTCCATCTCTCGGATCCTGGGGCGCCCACGGAGCTCCAGCAGCTCGGCAGGACCCTGCTGGCGACCAATGAGCGCAGCGAGCAACTCGTCGAGGGGCTGCTGCTGCTCGCCCGCAGCGACAACCAGATCGTGGAGCGAAAACCGGTCGATCTCGCCGAGGTCGCCAGCCACGCGGTGGACCAGTGCCTGGCCGAGGCGGAGGCGAAGGGGGTGGAGATCCGCGGTGAGCGGGTGCCCGCCGTCGTCCAGGGCAATGGCGTCCTGCTGGAGCGGATCGCCCTGAACCTGGTGCAGAACGCCGTCCGGTACAACGCTCCTGAAGGGGGCTGGGTCGAGGTGACCACCGAGATCCAGCAGGGCCAGGCGGTCCTGCTGGTGTCGAACACCGGGCCGGTCGTTCCCGCGTACGAGATCGACAACCTCTTCGAGCCGTTCCGGCGGCTGCGCACGGAGCGGACCGGCAGTGACAAGGGCGTGGGCCTCGGCCTGTCGATCGCCAGGTCCGTCGCCCGCGCCCATGGCGGACGTATCTTCGCGGAGCCCCGCGAGGGCGGCGGCCTCGTGATGCGCGTCACTCTTCCGGTCTGAGATGAAGCGCTCGGCGATCGGCGACAGATTATTTTGTTCGCTTTGCGCGGAATTTACAGGACGGATTTCCGGCGAGGCCATGTGTGATCGATCACAGGGTCGAATTCCCGCCTATCCACTCTCCGTGATCAGGACTCCAGTGGAAAGCCGGTAAAGTCCGGGTTTCCAGGGGCCGGGATCACGGGAAGTACACGGGGTGGCGCCCGTGGAGTGCGACCTCAGGACCGTGTACGGTCCCCTTCGCCACCTGAAGCCGATCACTCATCAAGAGTGCGGTTGGGTGTCGATTGAGTAACAGACCTTGATGTGAGGCAAAATCTCCGCCTCAGGTCGGGCACAAGTCCGGCCTCTCACGCGTTACGTGCGCTGAAGACACCACAGACACCCAGAGGGGGAGAGCGACATGGCAACGGATTACGACACCCCACGCAAGACCGATGACGACGTCGATCAGGACAGCCTTGAAGAGCTGAAGGCCCGTCGGAACGACAAGTCGACTTCCGCGGTAGACGTCGACGAGTTCGAACAGGCCGAGGGCCTCGAACTGCCCGGCGCGGATCTCTCCAACGAGGAGCTGTCCGTCCGGGTCCTGCCCCGGCAGGCCGACGAGTTCACCTGCATGAGCTGCTTCCTTGTGCACCACCGCAGCCAGCTGTCCAGGGAGAAGAACGGTCAGCCCATCTGCCGCGACTGCGACTGAGGCCAGGTCGGCGTGACAGACGATTCACCGTCCCGGAAACGGCGCTTCCGGCGCAAGGGTTCACCGGAGGTGCATGAGGGCGGCACAGGCCCGGCAGATGGCACTCAGCCACCTGCCGAGCACTCCGCCCTCCTGCCCCACCCCGGCGCGCACGACGACGAGCGGGGCCTCACGGCCTCGCTCGAAGCGGCTCAGGACGACCACGGCGGCCCCACGACCCGGGGCCGGCGCCTGGACGCCGTCAAGCGCGGAGTACGCAAGGGAAGCGACAGCGCCAAGACGGCGCTGGCCCATATCGCCGACCGGATCATCGAGAACGCTCCTCGGGTTCCGGTCCGCGATCTCGCGACCCTGCGCAAACAGTTCCCGGGCCTCGGCCCCGAGGAGCTGGCCGACAAGCTGGTCGCGGGCGCCGCGAACAGCAGCTCCACGGTCGGCGCGGGCATCGGCGCGGCCGCGATGCTGCCCGTACCGCCCGCGATGCCGGCCGAGCTGGCAGCCGAGATCACGGCCATCGCCGCGATCGAGATGAAGCTCATCGCCGAGCTGTACGAGGTCTACGGACAGCGTCCGCCCGGCAGCCTCAAGGAGCGGAGCACCGCCTATCTGACGTCCTGGACGGAGGAGCGCGGGGTCGACATCAGCAAACCGTCGACGTTCAACGGCGCGCTGAGCGGCCGGATGAAGCGCGAGCTGCGCCAGCAGATCATGAAGCGCACGATACGCAGCCTGCCGAACCTGGTTCCCTTCATGATCGGCGCGGCGGTCGGCGCGATGATGAACCGGCGGGACACCATGAAGGTCGCCGAGCGCATCCGGAAGGATCTGCGCGCCCGCCAGATCCCCTGGGACGCGCTGCCGGCGCTGCCCCCGCTGGAGGGGCCCAAGGAGCTTCCGCCCGAGCTGCCCGGGGAGTTGGACCGCTAAGGGCTGTCCGGCGCCCTGGGGGTGTCTTATCGATCTTGTCGGGCCCGCGGAGAAGCGGGCCCGCACCTTCTTCCGGCCCGGCGTCAGCCGGTCCGTACGGCGTCCAGCGCCGCCGCGAGCGCCTTCGGGTTCCGGGTCGACAGATATACGTACGGTGTCGGGTCGTCCGGGTCCGTGATCTCCACGCGCAGCGCCGTCGGCACATAGCTGCGCAGCAGCATGAAGGCACGGGGGTCGGCCTTGTGCAGCCGCCAGGCGCGCGCCTCCTCGCTGCCGAGCACCTCGGCCGCACCGAGCGCCGAGACCGGGATCCTGGCGTCGCCCGCGACCAGCGAGTCCGCCACCACCCGGATCCGGGCGGAGCCGTAGGAACTCACCCCCGCCGCGGCCAGCGCGCCCGCTCCGATCAGCCCTCCGAGCAGCGGCAGCGACCCCAGCGGCAGCAGGATCAGGCCACCCGCGACGGCGATCAGGGCGGCGATGGCCCACCAGGAACGGGGTGCGGTCAGGCGTTCGTCGTAGTGCGCGGTGGATGGCTCCATGAAGCCAAGCTTGGCACGGTGCTGTTCACGGGCGACCGCGCGGGTAAGGTCTGCGCCTGTGAGTAACGCGCCATCCCCGGGGACGCCCCCCGGACCCCCCGCGGGAACGGGGTATCTGACACCGCCGGCCTACGCGAAGCCGCCGGTACGGCACCCCGATGCCCCGGCCCCCGGTGAGCTGCTCGGTGCGCACTACGAGCACTGTTTCGGCTGCGGCGAGGCACAGCCGCACGGACTGCGGCTGCGGGCCCGCGCCGGTGAGGGCGTGCGGATCACCGCCGAGTTCACGGTGCAGCCGGCCCACCAGGGCGCCCCCGGCCTCGCGCACGGCGGCGTACTGGCCACCGCGCTGGACGAGACGCTCGGCTCGCTGAACTGGCTGCTGCGGGTGATCGCGGTGACCGGACGGCTGCAGACCGACTTCGTACGGCCCGTACCGGTGGGCACGCTGCTGTATCTGGAGGCCGAGACCACCGGCGTTCACGGGCGCAAGATCTACTGCACGGCCACCGGCAGGCTCGGTGGCCCCGAAGGCCCCGTCGCCGTCCGTGCCGACGCCCTTTTCATCGAGGTCAAGGTCGACCACTTCACCGACCACGGCCGCCCGGAGGAGATCCGGGCGGCGATGGCCGATCCCGACCAGATCAAGCGTGTCCGCGCCTTCGAGGTGAACCCATGAGCCGAGCCCCTGTCGACGTACTGATCCGCCGTACCGACCCGGACGTACCGCTTCCGTCGTACGGGCACCCGGGCGACGCCGGAGCCGATCTGGTCACCACGGAAGCCGCCGAACTCGCCCCGGGGGAGCGGGCCGTGCTGCCGACGGGGGTGTCCATCGCGCTGCCCGACGGGTACGCCGCCTTCGTGCACCCGCGCTCCGGGCTGGCCGCCCGCTGCGGTGTCGCCCTGGTGAATGCCCCGGGGACGGTGGATGCCGGGTACCGTGGAGAGATCAAGGTGATCGTGGTCAATCTGGACCCGCGCGAGAGCGTGCGGTTCGAGCGGTTCGACCGGATTGCCCAGCTGGTCGTCCAGCAGGTCGAGAAGGTGCGCTTCCACGAGGTGGCGGAACTTCCCGGCTCCGCGCGGGCCGAGGGGGGCTTCGGGTCCACCGGCGGTCATGCCGCTGTGGGCGGGATTCAGGGTGGGAATCGATACGCTTCGGTCGTATCCGACCGGGAAGGACAGTGACGTGTTCGGACGTCGCAAGAAAAGTGGTTCCGCAGAGGACGCGGCGGACGCAGCGGGCGAGGCCGAGCAGTCTGTAGACGGGGCCGGCGCCGACGCTGATGGAGCCGACGCGAAGCCGGCGCCCCGCAGGGCGAACCTTCCGCCGGCGCCCCGGCCCGACGGGCCGTGGGACATCTCCGAGGTCTCCAGGCCCGACGAGGGCCGCGTCGACCTGGGCGGCGTCTTCGTCCCCGGAGTCGAGGGGATGGAGCTGCGTGTCGAGGTCGCCGGTGACGCGATCGTCGCGGCCACGGTCGTCGTGCGCGACAGCGCCGTACAGCTGCAGGCCTTCGCGGCACCCAAGAAGGAAGGCATCTGGGGCGAGGTCCGCGAGGAGATCGCCTCGGGCATTACCCAGCAGGGCGGCATCATCGACGAGGTCGAGGGTCCGCTGGGCTGGGAGCTGCGCGCCCAGGTCCCCGTACAGCTGCCGGACGGCACCGGAGGCGTACAGCTGGTGCGCTTCATCGGTGTCGACGGACCGCGGTGGTTCCTGCGCGGGGTGATCTCCGGGCAGGGCGCGGTGCAGCCCGAGGCCGCCGGTCTGCTGGAGCAGATCTTCCGGGACACCGTCGTCGTACGCGGCGAGGGACCGATGGCGCCCCGCGACCCGATCGTCCTCAAGCTGCCGGACGACGCGCAGATGGTGGCGGAGGGCGTCCAGCAGGACGAGCAGGAGGGCTCCCGCTTCTCCGGTGGCATGGGACAGCTGCAGCGCGGTCCCGAGATCACCGAGGTGCGCTGACACCCCGACTCGACACAGCCGTTGCCGGTGGGCCGCATCCCTTTTCCAGGGGTGCGGCCCACCGGCGTTTTCGCTGGTCACGCGCGTTGCCATATGGAGTACGTCAAGCCGGGGGCCCGCGCCGTACAGGACCCGTCAACAAACGGCTGGGCCGCCGGATCAGAGGGTTTCCTCAGGGAGTCAGAATTCCCGGAACTCATCTAGGAGCACACGGTGGCCGATGTGGCCTTCGTCGTCACCACGATCGCGGTTTTCGCGCTGGTGGCCCTCATCGCCAAGGGGGTGGCAAAGCTGTGACCGCCGAGAACATCGTCGGCCTCGTCGTGGCCGCCGCCCTGCTGGGCTATCTCGTCCTCGCCCTCGTCTTCCCGGAGAGGTTCTGAGCGATGAGCCCCGTCCTCGCCGGTGTGCTCCAGCTGCTCGCGCTCATGGTGGCGCTCGGTCTGGCGTACCGCCCGCTCGGCGACTACATGGCCGGTGTCTACAGCTCGCCCAAGCACCTCAGGGCCGAGAAGTGGATCTACCGGGCCATCGGCGCCGATCCCACCACCGAGATGCGCTGGCCCGCCTATCTGCGCGGTGTCCTCGCCTTCTCCGCGGTGAGCGTCCTCTTCCTGTATCTGCTCCAACGGGTCCAGGGCAGCCTGCCCGGGTCGCTCGGCTTCTCCTCGATCGACCCGGACCAGGCCTTCAACACCGCCGCGTCCTTCGTGTCCAACACCAACTGGCAGTCCTACTACGGCGAACAGGCCATGGGCCATGTCGTACAGACCGGCGGGCTCGCCGTCCAGAACTTCGTCTCCGCCGCCGTCGGTATGGCCGTCGCGGTGGCGCTGGTACGGGGCTTCGCCCGCTCCCGCACCGGTGAACTGGGCAACTTCTGGTCGGACCTGGTGCGCGGCACCGTCCGTATCCTGCTGCCGATCGCCGTCCTCGGCGCGCTCGTGCTCGTCGCCTGCGGCGCCATCCAGAACTTCGCCGGGATCCACGAGGTGGGTCAGTTCACGGGCGGTTCGCAGCAGTGGAACGGCGGCGCCGTCGCCTCCCAGGAGGCCATCAAGGAGCTGGGCACCAACGGCGGCGGCTACTTCAACGCCAACTCCGCCCACCCCTTCGAGAACCCCAACGGGATATCGAACCTCTTCCAGATCTTCCTGATCCTGGTCATCCCCTTCGCGATCACCCGCACCTTCGGCACGATGGTCGGCAGCGTCCGGCAGGGGTACGCGATCCTCGCCACGATGGTGACGATCTGGATCGGTTTCACCGCGCTGATGATGTGGACCGAATTCGCGCACCACGGACCGGCGTTCGACATCGCCGGCGGCGCCATGGAGGGCAAGGAGACCCGCTTCGGGATCGCCGGCTCGTCGATCTTCGCGGTGGCCACCACGCTCACCTCGACCGGCGCGGTCAACTCCTTCCACTCCTCGTACACCGGCTTCGGCGGCGCCATCACGATGCTGGGCATGCAGCTCGGCGAGATCGCACCCGGCGGTGTCGGCTCCGGCCTCTACGGCATTCTGATCATGGCCGTCATCGCGGTGTTCATCGCCGGCCTGATGGTGGGCCGTACGCCCGAATACCTGGGTAAGAAGATCGGTACCCGCGAGATCAAGTTCGCCGCGCTGTACATCCTGATCACCCCGGCGCTGGTGCTCTGCTTCACCGCCGCGGCCATGGCGCTGCCCACTCCGGCCGACTCCATGACCAACTCCGGTGCGCACGGCTTCTCCGAGATCCTGTACGCGTACTCCTCGGGCGCCAACAACAACGGCTCGGCCTTCGCCGGACTCAACGCGGACACGCAGTGGTTCAACACCACCATCGGCCTCGCCATGCTGCTCGGCCGCTTCCTTCCCATGGTGTTCGTCCTCGCGCTGGCCGGCTCGCTCGCCGAGCAGAAACCCGTACCCGAGACCGCGGGCACGCTCCGTACGCAGCAGCCGCTCTTCGCCGGGCTGCTCGTCGGCACGATCCTGATCGTCACCGGTCTGACCTATTTCCCGGCGCTGGCGCTGGGGCCGCTGGCCGAGGGGCTGGCGTCATGACCACTCGTCTGAAGCAAGAGGACTCGATGTCCACAGTCACTCCGACCCGTGCGCCGCACCAGGACGTGCCCACCGGTCACAGCTCCGTGAGCGGACGTGTCGGCGGGGGTCTGTTCGACCCCGGGCAGCTGCTCACCTCCTTCCCGGAAGCGATACGCAAGCTCGACCCGCGGGTGATGGTGAAGTCACCCGTCATGTTCGTGGTCCTCATCGGATCCGTACTGACCACGGTCTTCGCCGCCCTGGACCCGGGCGACTGGTTCGGCTGGGCCATCGCCGGCTGGCTGTGGCTGACCACACTCTTCGCCAATCTGGCAGAGGCGGTCGCCGAAGGACGCGGCAAGGCGCAGGCGGACACGCTGCGCAAGGCCAAGACCGACACGGTCGCACGGCGGCTGCGCGGCGCCACCGAGGAGCGAATACCCGGCACGGAGCTGCGCGTCGGGGATCTGGTCGTCTGCGAGGCGGGCGACATCATCCCCGGCGACGGCGATGTGGCCGAAGGGGTCGCGTCCGTCGACGAATCCGCCATCACCGGTGAATCAGCGCCGGTCATCCGTGAGTCGGGCGGCGACCGCTCGGCCGTCACCGGCGGTACGAAAGTCCTCTCCGACCGCATCGTCATCAAGATCACGACAAAGCCGGGTGAGACCTTCATCGACCGGATGATCGCCCTGGTCGAGGGCGCGGCCCGGCAGAAGACCCCGAACGAGATCGCGCTCAACATCCTGCTCGCGTCCCTCACCGTCGTCTTCCTGCTCGCCGTCGTCACCCTCCAGCCGTTCGCCGTCTACGCGGGTCAGCGGCAGTCGATGATCGTGCTGGTCGCGCTGCTGGTCTGCCTGATCCCGACCACCATCGGCGCGCTGCTCTCCGCGATCGGTATCGCGGGCATGGACCGGCTCGTCCAGCGGAATGTGCTCGCCATGTCGGGGCGCGCGGTCGAGGCCGCGGGCGATGTGTCGACGCTGCTGCTCGACAAGACCGGCACGATCACCCTCGGCAACCGCCAAGCCGCCGAGTTCGTCCCGGTCGCAGGGGTGACGCAGGCCGAACTGGCCGATGCCGCCCAGCTCTCCTCGCTGGCCGACGAGACGCCCGAGGGCCGCTCCATCGTCGTACTCGCCAAGGAGCGGTACGGGCTGCGCGAGCGGCACCAGGGCGAGCTGGCCGGCGCCGACTGGGTCGCCTTCACCGCCCAGACCCGTATGTCGGGGGTGGACACCGAGCGGCGCACGGTCCGTAAGGGAGCGACCGGCTCGGTCATCGCCTGGGTCAGGGAACGCGGGGGCACCGTTTCCGACGAGGCGCGGGCACTCGCCGACACGATTTCCACGGCCGGCGGTACCCCTCTGATGGTCGCCTCGGACGACGACAACGGAGCCCGTGTCCTCGGGGTCATCCATCTCAAGGATGTGGTGAAGGAGGGGATGCGGGAGCGGTTCGACGAGTTGCGTCGGATGGGGATCAGGACGGTGATGATCACCGGTGACAATCCGCTGACCGCGCGGGCCATCGCGGAGGAGGCGGGAGTCGACGACTTCCTGGCGGAGGCGACGCCCGAGGACAAGATGGCGTTGATCCGGCGTGAGCAGGCGGGGGGCAAGCTGGTCGCGATGACGGGGGACGGGACGAATGACGCCCCCGCGTTGGCTCAGGCGGATGTGGGCGTCGCGATGAACACCGGTACCTCGGCCGCGAAGGAGGCCGGGAACATGGTGGATCTGGACTCCAACCCGACGAAGCTGATCGAGATCGTCGAGATCGGCAAGCAGCTGCTCATCACGCGGGGCGCGCTGACGACGTTCTCGATCGCCAACGATGTCGCGAAGTACTTCGCGATCATCCCCGCCATGTTCGCCGTGCTCTACCCGGGCCTCGACAAGCTCAACGTCATGGAGCTGTCCTCACCGCAATCCGCGATCCTCTCCGCGGTCATCTTCAACGCGCTGGTCATCGTCGCGCTCGTGCCACTCGCCCTCAAGGGGGTGCGGTACCGGCCGATGAGCGCCGACAGGATGCTCCGCAGAAATCTGGGGATCTACGGTCTCGGCGGGCTGATCGCCCCGTTCATCGGCATCAAGATCATCGACCTGGTCCTCTCCCTCATCCCCGGCATCGGGTGAACGGCATGTCTTCTATGAACACCTCCGCAGGCAGTACCGCACGGCTGCTCTGGGCCGGGCTGCGCGCCCTCCTCGTCCTCACCGTCCTGTGCGGTGTGATCTACCCGCTGGCCGTCACCGGCGTCGCGCAGGGGCTCTTCAGCCACCAGGCGAACGGCTCCGAGGTCAGGGAGGCGGGCAAGGTCGTCGGCTCGTCCCTCATCGGCCAGCGCTACGACCTGCCGCTGAAGAAGGGGCAGGAGACGCCCTCGCCCGACCTCAAGTGGTTCCAGCCGCGCCCGTCCAACGGCCTCGGCAGCAACAGCGTCAATACGCGGTACACACTGATCCTGTCCGGGGCGACCAACCGGGCCGGCGACAACGAAGAGCTGATCCAGTGGGTCAAGGACGCCAAGGCCGCCGTCGTGAAGGACAACTCCACGCCCGATTACCAGGTCGCCGCGTCCGCCGTGCCGCCCGACGCGGTGACCTCCTCCGGCTCGGGTCTCGACCCGGACATCTCACCGGCGTACGCCCAGCTCCAGGTGCACCGGGTGGCGGAGCGGAACCACCTCTCCGTCCAGCGGGTGGAGAAGCTGGTCGAGGAGCACACCGACGAGCGCGTCCTCGGCTTCGTGGGGGAGCCCCGGGTGAATGTCCTCGCGCTCAACCTCGCCCTCAGGGAGCTGGCCGGCTGACGCCGTCCCGGCTCGCCCGCGGCCCGCGGTGGTCCCCTTCCGTACCGACCACCGCGGGCCGTCTCCGGCTGCCGGGCCGGCCGGAGCCCGAGGCCCCGGGCCGCGCATCAGAATCGCGTCAAGACCCATTCCGGGGTCCTGATCTGCCCTATTTGCCGTAATCGCTGGTTGTAAATTCGACTCAGCCGGCGCGTCCGACGCGGCGGCGCTTCTGGAAGACAATGGGGCCATGGGACGCGGCAAGCTTCGGATCTATCTGGGTGCGGCACCGGGCGTGGGCAAGACCTACGCGATGCTCTCCGAGGCACACCGCCGGGTGGAGCGCGGCACCGACTGTGTGGTGGCCTTCGTCGAGCACCATGACCGGCCGCGTACGGAGGTCATGCTGCGCGGCCTCGAAGAGGTCCGCCGCCGTGACCTGGAATACCGCGAGACCGTCTTCACCGAGATGGATGTCGACGCTGTCCTGGAGCGCCGGCCCGCCGTCGCCCTGGTCGACGAACTCGCCCACACCAATGTCCCCGGCTCCCGCAACGCCAAGCGCTGGCAGGACGTCGAGGAGCTGCTCCAGGCCGGTATCGACGTCGTCTGCACCGTCAATATCCAGCACCTGGAATCACTCGGCGATGTCGTCGAATCGATAACGGGCGTACGGCAGCGCGAGACGGTCCCCGACGAGGTCGTCCGGCGGGCGGACCAGATCGAGCTGGTCGACATGTCCCCGCAGGCGCTGCGCCGGCGGATGGCGCACGGCAACATCTACAAGCCCGACAAGGTCGACGCGGCGCTCTCGCACTACTTCCGGCCCGGGAACCTCACCGCGCTGCGGGAGCTGGCCCTGCTGTGGGTCGCCGACCGGGTGGACGAATACCTCCAGCAGTACCGCGGCGAGCACAACATCCGCACCACCTGGCAGGCCCGCGAACGCATCGTCGTCGGCCTCACCGGCGGACCCGAGGGACGTACGCTCATCCGCCGCGCCGTGCGGCTGGCCGAGAAGGGCGCCGGCGGAGAGGTGCTCGCGGTCTACATAGCCAGGAGCGACGGCCTGACCTCGGCCTCGCCCAAGGAACTCGCGGTCCAGCGGACCCTGGTCGAGAGCCTCGGCGGCACCTTCCACCATGTCATCGGGGACGACGTCCCCTCCGCGCTGCTCGAATTCGCACGCGGGGTGAACGCCACCCAGATCGTGCTGGGCTCCAGCCGCCGCAGGACCTGGCAGTACATCTTCGGACCCGGCGTCGGCGCCACCGTCGCCCGGGAGTCGGGGCCCGACCTGGACGTGCACATCGTCACGCACGAAGAGGCCGCCAAGGGCCGCGGACTGCCCGTGGCGCGCGGAGTCAGGCTCGGCCGCTCCCGGATCATCTGGGGCTGGCTGGCCGGAGTCGCCGCGCCCGTCCTGCTCGCGCTGCTGCTGACCGCTCTCAGCGACAGCCTCGGGCTCGCCAACGATGTCCTGCTGTTCCTCTTCCTGACCGTGCTGGCCGCGCTGCTGGGCGGGCTGCGGCCCGCGCTCGCCTCCGCCGCCGTGGGCTCGCTGCTGCTGAACTTCTACTTCACCCCGCCCACCCACACCCTGACCGTGCAGGACCCGAAGAACCTGGTCGCCATCGTGATCTTCTTCGCGGTCGCGGTCTCGGTGGCCTCCGTGGTGGACCTGGCGGCGCGCCGTACCCATCAGGCCGCCCGGCTGCGCGCCGAGTCCGAGGTCCTCTCCTTCCTCGCGGGCAGTGTGCTGCGCGGCGAGACCACCCTGGACGCGCTGCTGGAGCGGGTCCGCGAGACCTTCTCCATGGAGTCCGTGGCGCTCCTCGAACGTACGAGCGATGTCGACCCCTGGACCCGCGCGGGCAGCGTAGGACCGCAGCCGGTGGACCGCCCCGAGTCCGCCGATGTGGACATGCCGGTCGGCGACCATCTGGCGCTGGCGCTCACGGGCCGGGTGCTGCCCGCCGAGGACCGGCGGGTGCTCGCGGCCTTCGCCGCCCAGGCCGCCGTCGTACTCGACCGCCAGCGCCTGGTCGGAGAGGCCGAGCAGGCCCGCGAACTGGCCGAGGGCAACCGCATCCGTACGGCCCTGCTCGCGGCCGTCAGCCACGACCTGCGGACCCCGCTGGCCGGCATCAAGGCCGCAGTGACGTCCCTGCGCTCCGACGATGTCGAATGGTCCGAGGAGGACCAGGCCGAGCTGCTCGAAGGCATCGAGCACGGCGCCGACCGGCTCGACCATCTGGTGGGCAATCTCCTCGACATGTCCCGGCTGCAGACCGGCACCGTCACCCCGCTGATCCGTGAGATCGACCTCGATGAGGTGGTCCCGATGGCGCTCGGCGGCGTACCGGAGGACAGCGTGGACCTGGACATCCCCGAATCGCTGCCCATGGTGGCCGTCGACCCGGGACTGCTGGAGCGCGCCGTCGCCAATATCGTCGAGAACGCCGTCAAGTACAGCCCCGACGCCCGGCGCGTCCACGTCGCCGGCAGCGCGCTCGGCGAGCGGGTCGAGCTGCGGGTCGTGGACCGCGGCCCCGGCGTCCCCGACGAGGCCAAGGACCGGATCTTCGAACCCTTCCAGCGGCACGGCGACGCGCCGCGCGGGGCCGGGGTCGGCCTCGGCCTCGCGGTCGCCCGCGGCTTCGTGGACGCGATGGGCGGCACCCTCGCCGCCGAGGACACGCCCGGCGGCGGCCTCACCATGGTTCTCACCCTCAGGGCGGCACCCGGACCCGCGCCGGTACGCCCCGAACAACCCGCCCGGGTCGTCTCATGACCGGGACAGCAGAAAGGCAGACCGGTATGCAGCATCCCTCCGGGGGGGATCCCCGGACCCCCGTGCGGGTGCTCGTCGTCGACGACGAGCCGCAGATCGTACGTGCCCTGGTGATCAATCTGAAGGCGCGCAAGTACGAGGTGGACGCGGCCGCCGACGGCGCGAGCGCGCTGGAACTCGCGGCCGCCCGCCACCCCGATGTCGTCGTGCTCGACCTCGGGCTGCCGGACATGGACGGTGTCGAGGTGATCAAGGGCCTGCGCGGCTGGACCCGCGTCCCGATCCTGGTGCTCTCCGCCCGCCACACCTCGGACGAGAAGGTCGAGGCGCTGGACGCCGGCGCCGACGACTACGTCACCAAGCCCTTCGGCATGGACGAGCTGCTGGCCCGGCTGCGCGCCGCGGTCCGGCGGGCCGAGCCCGTCGGCGGGGAGGGTGACGACGGTGTCGCCGTCGTCGAGACCGAGGGATTCACCGTCGACCTGGCCGCCAAGAAGGTCAACCGGGAGGGCAGGGACGTACGGCTTACCCCGACCGAGTGGCATCTGCTGGAGGTGCTCGTACGCAACACCGGCCGGCTCGTCAGCCAGAAACAGCTCCTCCAGGAGGTCTGGGGGCCCTCCTACGGCACCGAGACCAACTATCTGCGGGTCTACATGGCCCAGCTGCGGCGCAAGCTGGAGGCGGATCCCTCGCACCCGAGGCACTTCGTCACCGAGCCCGGCATGGGCTACAGGTTCGAGCGTTGATTCGGCACCCGCGTACCCCGGTACGCTCTAACGCATGAGTGCTGAGAAGCCGACCGGCCGCTTCCGCCGGATGCTCGACCGGCTGTCCAGCT
The DNA here is from genome assembly GCF_055582185.1 of Streptomyces sp. NPDC042201. NCBI lineage: Bacteria > Bacillati > Actinomycetota > Actinomycetes > Kitasatosporales > Streptomycetaceae > Streptomyces > Streptomyces sp. NPDC042201. The sequence continues at coordinate 142,361 of NZ_JBVJDS010000003.1, forward strand.
CCCAGGAGGATCTGGAGTCCGAGGAGCTGCGGGAGGACGCGCAGGCATCGGGGTGCACGCGGATCTCCGACTGCAACGACCGGCAGATCGTCCGGGTGACTGGTACGTTGCGGACGGTCACCCTGCGTCCGCGGGCCGGTGTGCCCGCACTGGAGGCGGAGCTGTTCGACGGCACCGCGCCGCTGGACGTGGTGTGGCTGGGCCGGCGCTCCATCGTGGGCATAGAGCCGGGCCGTAAGCTGATCGCCTCCGGCCGGATCTCCCTGAGCCACGGCCGGCGGGTGCTGTTCAATCCCAAATACGAACTCCGACCGCTCGGACAGGAGTAGCCGGTGACGTCACTCGACAAGCCCGCCGCCTCGAACGCTTCCCCCGCCTCGAACGACGCCCCTGCCTCGAACGACGCCCCCGCCTCACCCGATCAGGACGGTGACGCGAAAGCCGTCACCGAGGCGGCCCTTTTCGAGGCATTCGGCGGCCTGCGCGGCATGGTGGAGACCGTTCTCCCCGGCCTGCTGTTCGTCACGATCTTCACCATCAACAAGGACCTGCACACCTCGGCCATCGCGGCCCTGATCGTCTCGCTGCTGCTCGTCGCGGTCCGGCTGGTCCGCAAGGACACCGTCAAGCACGCCTTCAGCGGTGTCTTCGGAGTCGCCTTCGGTGTCGTCTTCGCGATGATGACGGGCAACGCCAAGGACTTCTATCTGCCGGGCATGCTCTACACGCTGGGGCTCGCGGTCGCGTACATCGCCACCGCCCTCGCGGGCGTGCCGCTGATCGGACTGATCCTCGGTCCGATCTTCAAGGAGAACCTCTCCTGGCGTACCCGTAACCCCGGCCGCAAGAAGGCGTACGCCAAGGCCAGCTGGGCCTGGGGACTGATCCTGCTCGCCAAGTGCGCGATCCTCTTCCCGCTCTACTGGTGGGCCGACACCGCGCAGCTCGGCTGGGTGCTGATCGCGCTCAAGATCCCGCCCTTCCTGCTGGCGGTCTACCTGACCTGGGTCTTCCTGGCGAAGGCGCCGCCGCCGATCGACGTGTTCGCGGAGATGGAGGCGGAGGAGCAGGCCGAGAAGGAGCGCAAGGCGGCAGCCGCCGCCGCGCCCACCGCAGACGGCCAGGCCCGCCACCGCCGCTAGCTTGTCCGGCGGATCTTCACGACGTAGAAGGGCCCGGCACCGAGTGGTGCCGGGCCCTTCTACGTTCTCTGATCAGCCCGCCGCGTCCTCGCGGCGTACCGACAGGAGATCCTCCAACTGCTCCTCGCGCGCCTGGGCTGCCACGAACAGCAGCTCGTCGCCCGCCTCCAGCGTCTCCTCGGGGTTCGGCGTGAGCACGCGCGTCCCGCGAATGATCGTGACCAGGGAGGTGTCCTCCGGCCAGGCCACATCGCCGACCTGGGTGCCGGTCACGGCCGACTCCGGGGGCAGCGTGAGCTCGACCAGGTTGGCGTCGCCGTGGCTGAAGCGCAGCAGCCGTACGAGATCGCCGACGCTCACCGCCTCCTCGACCAGCGCCGACATCAGCCGCGGCGTGGAGACCGCCACATCGACGCCCCAGGCCTCGTTGAACAGCCACTCGTTCTTCGGGTTGTTGACCCGGGCCACCACCCGCGGCACGCCGTACTCCGTCTTGGCGAGCAGCGAGACGACCAGATTGACCTTGTCGTCGCCGGTCGCGGCGATCACGACGTTGCACCGCTGCAGCGCCGCCTCGTCCAGCGAGGTGATCTCACAGGCATCGGCCAGCAGCCACTCGGCCAGCGGCACCCGCTCCACCGAGATGGCGGTCGGTGCCTTGTCGACCAGCAGGACCTCGTGTCCGTTCTCCAGCAGCTCGCCCGCGATGGAACGGCCCACCGCACCTGCCCCGGCAATCGCGACGCGCATCAGTTCCCGCTTCCGTCCGGACCCTCGGCGAATGACGCCTCGACCTTCTCGATCTCGTCGGTCCGCATCATCACGTGGACGAGATCGCCCTCCTGCAGCACCGTCTGGGACGTCGGCAGCATCGCCTCACCCAATCGGGTGAGGAACGCGACGCGGACGCCCGTCTCCTCCTGCAGCGTGCTGATCTTGTGGCCGATCCAGCTCCCCGAGGTGTGCACCTCGGCGAGCTGCACCCCACCGCTCGGGTCGCGCCACAGCGGCTCCGCGCCGGACGGCAGCAGCCGGCGCATCATCTGGTCGGCGGTCCAGCGGACCGTGGCCACGGTCGGGATGCCCAGGCGCTGGTAGACCTCGGCGCGGCGCGGGTCGTAGATACGGGCCGCGACATTCTCTATGCCGAACATCTCCCGGGCCACCCGGGCCGCGATGATGTTGGAGTTGTCGCCGCTGCTCACCGCCGCGAACGCGCCGGCGTCCTCGATGCCCGCCTCACGCAGGGTGTCCTGGTCGAACCCGACCCCGTTCACGCGACGGCCACCGAAACCGGAACCGAGCCGGCGGAACGCGGTGGGGTCCTGATCGATGACGGCGACCGTGTGCCCCTGCTGCTCCAGGTTCTGGGCGAGTGCGGCTCCCACTCGGCCGCAGCCCATGATGACGATGTGCACGTCGCCTTACCCCGCAGTCCTGATCTCGCTGACCTGCGAAAACACCCTGTTCACTCTTCCTTGTCGACGTGCCGGGTACCCAGCGGGACACCGTATACGGCCGTCCCCTGGGTCGAGCTTATGCGGCAAGGGTCACGAACCCGTCATCCCCGTGGGCGTATGACTCCGAGCCAGTAGGGGTGGTGGCCGCACGGCTCGCTGTTCGAACGCATACGATCCTCTGCGTGTCCAAACTGACCGACGTGCCCAAACGAATTCTTATCGGGCGGGCGCTCCGTAGCGACAGGCTGGGAGAGACCCTCCTCCCCAAGCGCATCGCGCTGCCCGTCTTCGCCTCCGACCCGCTTTCCTCGGTGGCGTACGCGCCGGGAGAAGTCCTTCTCGTCCTGTCCATCGCGGGTGTGTCGGCCTATCACTTCAGCCCGTGGATCGCACTGGCCGTCGTGGTCCTGATGTTCACGGTCGTCGCGTCCTACCGGCAGAACGTGCACGCCTACCCGAGCGGCGGCGGCGACTACGAGGTGGCCACCACCAACCTCGGTCCCAAGGCCGGTCTCACCGTCGCCAGCGCGCTGCTGGTCGACTACGTCCTGACCGTGGCCGTGTCGATCTCCTCCGGAGTCGAGAACCTCGGCTCCGCCATCCCCTTCGTCGTGGAGAACAAGGTTCTCTGCGCCATCGCGATAATCGTGCTGCTGACGTTGATGAACCTGCGCGGTGTACGGGAGTCGGGCAAGCTCTTCGCGATCCCGACGTATGTCTTCGTCGGCGGTGTGTTCATCATGATCGCCTGGGGCGCCTTCCGCGGGCTCGTCCTCGGCGAAACCATGCAGGCCCCGACGGCCGACTTCGAGATCAAGCCGGAGCACCAGGGCCTGGCCGGCTTCGCGCTGGTCTTCCTGCTGCTGCGGGCGTTCTCCTCCGGCTGCGCCGCGCTGACCGGTGTCGAGGCGATCAGCAACGGTGTCCCCGCCTTCCGCAAGCCCAAGAGCAAGAACGCGGCGACGACGCTCGCCCTGATGGGCGGCCTCGCCGTCACCATGTTCTGCGGCATCATCGGCCTGGCGATGGCCACCAAGGTCAAGATGGCCGAGTTCCCCGCCACGGACCTGATCCACGACGGCGCCCCGGTCGGCTCGGGCTATGTCCAGAACCCGGTCATCTCCCAGGTCGCGGCCGCCGTCTTCGGCGACGGCACCTTCTTCTTCATCCTGCTCGCCGCGGCCACCGCGCTCGTCCTCTTCCTGGCCGCCAACACCGCGTACAACGGCTTCCCTTTGCTCGGCTCGATCCTCGCCCAGGACCGCTATCTGCCGCGCCAGTTGCACACCCGCGGCGACCGGCTGGCCTTCTCCAACGGCATCGTGCTGCTGGCCGGGGCCGCCGCACTGCTCGTCGGCGTGTATGGGGCCGACTCCACGCGGCTGATCCAGCTCTACATCGTCGGTGTCTTCGTCTCCTTCACGCTCAGCCAGACCGGCATGGTCCGGCACTGGAACCGCCATCTGAGGACCGAGCGGAACGTGGCCAAGCGCCGCCACATGATCCGCTCGCGGGCGATCAACACCTTCGGTGCCTTCTTCACGGGCCTGGTGCTGGTCGTCGTCCTGGCCACCAAGTTCACCCACGGCGCCTGGGTCGCGCTGCTCGGCATGGTGATCTTCTACGGGACGATGACCGCGATCCGTAAGCACTACGACCGGGTCGCCGAGGAGATCGCCGCCGCCGAAGGGCCGTCCGACGACAGCGTCCGGCCGTCCCGGGTGCACTCCATCGTGCTGGTCTCCAAGGTCCACAAGCCCACGCTGCGCGCGCTCGCGTACGCCAAGCTGATGCGCTCCGACACCCTGGAGGCGCTCAGCATCAGCGTCGACCCGGTCGAGACGAAGGCGCTCAGGGACGAATGGGAGCGGCGCGGCATCAATGTGCCGCTGAAGATCCTCGATTCCCCCTACCGCGAGATCACCCGGCCGATCATCGAGTACGTGAAGGGCCTGCGCAGCGAGAACCCGCGCGACGCGATCAGCATCTACATCCCCGAGTACGTGGTCGGCCGCTGGTACGAGCACCTCCTGCACAACCAGAGCGCCCTGCGGCTCAAGGGCCGGCTGCTCTTCACCCCCGGGGTCATGGTGACCTCGGTGCCGTACCAGCTGGAGTCCTCCGAGCTGGCGAAGCAGCGGGCGAAGAGGCGGGCCGCGTACCAGGCGCCGGGCTCGGTCCGGCGCGGACCTGTCGACTCGCGGCCGAAGGATCCCGGCCCCAAGGAGTGAGCGGCCACCTGCCGTCGCCCCGAGCGTCCTCCCGAGCGTCCTTCGGGGTGGCGGCCGGACGGTCCTTCGGGGTGGCGGCCGGACGGGTGACGCGCACGTAGACTGGTGGGCTGTCGTCCGGCCGTACCCTTTGATCTTTTGGAGCCACTCCCTCATGCAAACAGAACCGCAGGCTTCGCTGATCGGGGAGGTGTACGAGGTCGAGGTCGGTCCCGTGGCACACGGCGGCCACTGCATCGCCCGTACCGACGAGGGCCGGGTGCTGTTCGTACGGCACACGCTCCCCGGCGAGAAGATCCGCGCCCGGGTGACGGAGGGCGAGGCGGACTCCCGCTATCTCCGCGCCGACGCGGTGGAGATCATCGAGGCGTCCAAGGACCGCGTCGAGGCGCCCTGCCCGTACGCGGGCCCCGGCCGCTGCGGCGGCTGCGACTGGCAGCACGCCAAGCCCGGCGCGCAGCGGCGCTTCAAGGGCGAGGTCATCGCTGAGCAGCTCCAGCGGCTCGCGGGGCTCACCCCCGAGGAGGCCGGCTGGGACGGGACCGTCATGCCCGCGCCCGGCGACAAGCTGCCGGCGGGCGAGGTGCCCGCGTGGCGCTCGCGCCTGCAGTACGCGGTCGACGAGGACGGGCGCGCGGGACTGCGCCGGCACCGCTCGCACGACGTCGAGCCGGTCGAGCACTGCATGATCGCCGCGGAAGGCGTCAGCGAGCTGGGCATCGAGCGGCGCGAGTGGCCGCAGATGGCCACGGTCGAAGCCATCGCCGCGTCGGGCTCCGGCGACCGGCAGGTGGTCCTCACCCCGCGGGCCGGCGGCCGGCTCCCGCTGGTCGAGCTGGACAAGCCGGTCTCGGTGCTGCGGGTGGAGGAGCACGACGGGGGAGTGCACCGCGTCCACGGCCGCGCCTTCGTCCGCGAGCGCGCCGACGGCCGTACGTACCGCGTCGGCATGGGCGGCTTCTGGCAGGTCCACCCGCAGGCCCCCCAACTGCTGATCGAGGCCGTGATGCAGGGCCTGATGCCGCGCAAGGGCGAGACCGCGCTCGATCTGTACTGCGGCGTGGGCCTGTTCGCCGGGGCAATCGCGGAGCGCGTCGGCGAGACCGGCGCGGTACTGGGCATCGAGTCCGGCAAGCGCGCCGTGGAGGACGCCCGGCACAACCTCCAGGACCTGCCCCGGGTCCGTATCGAACAGGGCAAGGTCGACCAGGTGCTGCCGCGCACACACATCACCGAGACGGACCTGATCGTCCTGGACCCGCCGCGCGCGGGCGCCGGCAAGCAGACGGTCAAGCACCTCGCGGGCCTCGGCGCCCGCCGCATCGCCTACGTCGCCTGCGACCCGGCCGCCCTCGCCCGCGACCTGGCCTACTTCCACGAGGGCGGCTACCGCCCCCGCACCCTACGAGCCTTCGACCTCTTCCCGATGACGCACCACGTGGAGTGCGTAGCGATCCTTGAGCCGGTGAAGAAGGACGCCTGACCCGCGGCTTTGTAGCTCGGGTGGGCCGCTCGGCCTGTTTCCTCCGCTCAACGGGTCGAGCGGTCGGTGTGGCTGGGGAGGCGGTCCGACCTGCGAGTTCACCGCAAAGCAAGAACGGCATCGGTGACAGTACCGGGCATCGGCGAGCATTCGGGCGTGTGGGCGCGGAGGTCGAGGCCGGCCGGGGAGGGCAGGCGGGCCAGATGCAACTCTGGGACGGTCGAGGAGGCCGGTGCGGCCGGCTCTGAGGTGCGCGCGGGCATGCGCCGCTGCGATGCCCATGGTTTCCGCTCCGGGGCCAGGGGCAGGCGGATGAGTGAGTGCCTACGAAAGGACCGACATGAGTGCCGGAGAGAAGGCCAAGGCCAAGACCGAGCAGGTTGTCGGGAAGGCCATGAGGAAGGTGGCCCACGCGGTGGGGAACGAGACCACCGCAGCCAAGGGAGCCGCATTGGAGGCCCGCGGCAAGGCCCGGGACATCAAGGAGAGGTCGAAGGACAGCTTCAGGCGCTGACCACGCCACATCGTGGGCGGAACCGGTGCGCGGCTCGAGCACATTCGTGAGTCCGGCGGTGCGCGGCTGGGCTTGGCGCTGCAACGGCTTGCCCCCTGCCTGCGGCAAGTTCTCATCGACACCGCCCCCAAGACCGCCGCGACCTGCTCAACGCCGACCTGACGGTCATGGCACCCATCGGCAGCGAGCCCGAGAAGATCAGCGGCGACCGTGGTACAAGGCCGTCCCGTCCGTGAAGGCCGGTCACTCGCTCGTCTTCGAGAGCGGGGACGACCTGAGCCTCGCCGGCGCGCCCCCGCGCCCGCCGCACAAGCCCGCGCGACACGTTGACATGTCCAGGACTAGTCGGGATGCTGTGGGAGCACTCTTCCATCGATGTAAATCCCCCCGCCGGCTCGGCGTCGCAGCGGAGGCCAACCATGGAACCGGACGGGACTATGAAGCTCTCTCGCCTTCTTTCCGGCGCCGCCGCCGTTGCGCTGTCCGGCGTCCTCGCTGCCGTCATGTCCCTGTCGTTTGCCGAGCACGCTCAGGCGGAACAGACCATCAGGGCCGCGGACCCGAGTGTGATCCGGGTCGGCAGCACCTACGTATCGGTGGAGTCGGCCGGTGGGGGCATCGCTGTGCGGCAGGCGTCGTCGACGGCCGCGCTGGCGTCGGCGCCCGCCCGGCAGGTGTGGTCGGACACGGCCGGCCGCGGTGAGGTCTGGGCTCCGGAGATCGTCACGGACGGGGGCCGCTACTACATCTACTTCTCGGCCGGCCGCGGGTCGGCCCACCGGATGTACGTCATCAGCTCGGCCGGCCCGGACAGCGGATACACCAGCGAGAGCCAACTGGCCCTGCCGGACAACAAGTGGGCCATCGACGGGACTTTGTTCACCTTCAACGGGCAGCGCTGGTTCGTCTGGTCCGGCTGGGCCGGCGACACCAACGTCGAGCAGAACGTCTACATCGCGCGGATGAGCAGTCCCACCACGCCGACGGGCGCGCGGTACGTCATCTCGCAGCCGCGGGAGAGCTGGGAACGGGTGGTCGGCAACCCGTTCATCAACGAGAGCCCCGAGGCCATCAAGGACCCGAACGGGCAGTTGCACATCGTGTACTCCGCCAACGGCAGCTGGAGCGACCAGTACTGCCTGGCCGACCTGCGGCTGCGGGCCGGCGGCGACCCGACATACGTCTGGGACTGGTACAAGTCGAACGGCTGCCTGTTCGGCTCCAACCGCGCGACGATGATGTCCGGCTGGGATCCGACGCTGTACGTCAACGGCCCCGGCCACCACAGCTTCGTCCTGCTCAACGGCGACATCAACACCAGCCCGCCCGCCGGCCCGAAGTTTCCCCTGATGTTCCACGCGGTTCCGAAGGGAACGCCGTACGCGTGGGAGAACCGGTACTGGTACACCGGCACGTTCACCTGGTGGGGCAACACCACCTACAGCCGAGCCAACGTCCCAGGCCCGACCGCCGACACCGGCTGGAGCCTCAAGTTCTTCGAGTAGGGCGGCAGGCGCGGTCGAGGTCCCGAAGCCCGAACCGAAGCCCGAGCCGAAGCCCGACCCCGAGCCCTCGTACGGCACTTCGGGCGGAGGCACCACGGGAGCAGCACCAGCGGAGGAAGCACCGGTGGCAGCTCGTCGACCGGTGGAAGCACCACCGGCGGCGGATCTTCCGGTGGCAAGGACAGCCTGGCCCGCTGGAATTACCCCTCGCGATGACGGGACGCGCTCCGGCCGCCCCTCGTATGGACGGCCCTGCGCCGACCGGCCCGATATTCGGCTGCGGCGGTCCGTGGGGCCTCCCATACTGAGCGGGCTCGAACTCCCACGTCCCGAAGGAACACCTCCGCGTGCAGGCTGCCGTCACCGTCACTCCCGCCCAGATTCCCGACCTGCTGCTCGGGCTCGCCCCCGTGCGGCCCGTGTTCCTGTGGGGAGCGCCCGGCATCGGCAAGTCGTCGCTCGTACGCGGCTTCGCCGAGTCGCTGGGACTGGAGTGCGTCAGTCTCCTCGGGACGCAGCTCGCACCGGAGGACCTGATTGGCGTGCCGCAGATCCGTGACGGGCGGTCCGTGTTCTGCCCGCCGGAGAGCATCGCCCGCGACGAACCGTACTGCCTCTTCCTCGACGAGCTGAACGCCGCCACCCCCGACGTCCAGAAGGCCTTCTACTCGCTGATCCTGGACCGGCGGATCGGATCGTACGAGCTCCCGGCCGGCTCGATCGTCATCGGGGCAGGCAACCGCGCCACGGACAACGCGCTGGCGAGGCCCATCGCGTCCGCTCTGGTCAACCGGCTCACCCATGTCCATCTGCGGGCATCGGCGGCGGACTGGCTGGTGTGGGCGGGGGAGAACGGCATCCACCCCTGGGTGACGGACTATGTCATCGACCGCCCCGACCACCTGTGGTCGCAGCCGCCCAAGACTGAGGAGCCGTTCTCCACGCCCCGCTCCTGGCACATGCTCTCCGACGCCCTGCACTCTTTCGGACCGGAGATCGACGAGGAGACGCTGAAGGTGATCGTGCACGGCACGCTGACGCCCGCACATGCCGTCTCCTTCTGCGGCTACATGAAGATCGTGCGCCATAACTTCGGCATCGAAGCGATCCTCAAGGGCGACGCCTCCTGGCCCGCCCGGCTCGAGGACCGTGACCTCCTTTACTACCTGGCCGAGGCGTTCCGCGGACGGCTGGTGAAGGAGCTGCCACGGCAGAAGGAGCACGTCTCGGCGTCGATGCGGCAGACCTCCTACCGGGCCAAGTCGCTGCTCGTGCAGCTTGCCGAGATCTCGGTCGAGGTCGCGCAGACTGTCATCGCGGACGACGCCGACGGCCGGCCGGTGCTGCCCGCCTGGTTCCTCGTCGAGGCGGCACGTGACATGCCCAGGCTGGTCGAGGCCCGGCGATGAAGGCCACGGCAGGCGGGCCAAACGGCAAGGGCGGGAAGAACGGCAAAGGCGGCAGGTCCGACCCGGCTGCCGAGGCGTTCGCGGCGGGGCTCGCGATGGTCAAGCGGAACCCGGCCTTCGCCGCTGTCGCGGCTTCCGTCTGCAGACAGGCCAAGTGTGCCTTGACCCCGGCCGGGGGCCTGGCCGCCGTCACCTCCAACGGCACCGTCCACCTTCACCCCACCAAGCGGGCGGATCCGGCCGAATGGGCCTGGGTCCTTGCCCACTGCCTGCTGCATCTGGGCTTCGGGCACGTTCCGGCCGCCACGGACGACCCGCGCGAGCAGCCCGACCGGTTCGACCTCGCGGCCCGCTGCACGGTCGTCAACCGCTTTCTGCTCACCTTCCCGATAGGCCGTCCCCCTGGACACCTGCCGGAGTCCTATCCCGGCGGCGACGAGGCACAACTCGCCGCCTGCTGGCGCCGCGACGGCATCCCCGCCGCCTATGAGCTCTGCGGCACCGCGGGCGGGCACCCGGACCAGGTCCTCACGACGTGGCAGGCATGGAACACCTCTGTTCCGGACTGGGAGACCGCCTTCGCGCACGCCCTCACCCGGAGCGTCTCCACCACCATGGACGTGGCGGGCGGACGCCTCGACCGGGCTACCGGAGAGCGCACGGCGCAGAGCCCCTGGGACCGGGCCCTGAACTGGTTCGTCTCCTCGTACCCGCTGCTCGGCGGACTCGCCGCGGGCCTCACTGTCGTGGCCGACGCCGAACTGGCCCGTGCGCAGGGCATCGCCATCGCCGCGGTCAGCTCTGCCGCGGGTGAGATCTACATCAACCCACTGCGCACGTTCACCGATGAGGAATGGCGCTTCATCCTCGCCCACGAGATGCTGCACGCCGCGCTGCGCCACGGCGAACGCCGCGCTGGCCGCGACCCGTTCCTCTTCAACGTCGCGGCCGACTATGTCGTCAACGACTGGCTCGTCCAGATGCGCGTCGGCGACATGCCCGAGGGGCTGCTGTACGACCCGGACCTGCGGGACCTGTCCGCCGAGGAGGTGTACGACCGTATCGCGGTCAACCTGCGCCGACAGCGGCGGCTCGCGACCCTGCGCGGTAAGGGTGCCGGTGACATCCTCGGCGAGGCGCTGCCGCACGCGGAGGCCCGCCCGTACACGGACCTGGACGACTTCTATCGGCGAGGCCTGGTGCAGGGTTTCGATCTGCATCAGTATGGTGAGCGCGGCCTGCTGCCGGCCGGGCTGATCCAGGAGATCCGGGCGCTGGCCCACCCGCCCGTGCCGTGGGACGCGAGGCTCGCCCGCTGGTTCGACGAGTACGTCCCCCGACCGGAATCCGTACGGTCCTACGCTCGCCCGGCGCGGCGGCAGGCGTCGACACCGGACATCCCGCGCGCGGGCCGGTACTTCCCTCCTCAGGAGACGGCACGCTGCACCTTCGGAGTCGTTCTCGACACCTCCGGATCGATGAACACCGCCGTGCTCGGCAAGGCACTCGGCGCCATCGCCTCGTACGCGGAGGCACGCGACGTACCCGCGGCGCGCGTGGTGTTCTGCGATGCGGCACCGTACGACGCCGGCTATCTACCACCGGCCGAGATCGCGGGCCGGGTCCGGGTGCGCGGCCGTGGCGGTACCGAACTCCAGCCGGGCATCGACCTGTTGCACAGGGCCGACGACTTCCCGCCGGCGGCCCCGGTGCTCGTCATCACTGACGGCTGGTGCGACACGCTGCGGATCCGGCGCGAGCACGCCTTCTTGATCCCGCAGGGTGCCTCTCTGCCGTTCACACCGCGCGGCCCGGTGTTCCGGTTGAGCTGAGGGTCCGGCGTCCCGGGGCCTCGCGTGGAGATCCGAAATTCGCCGACGCCCTCCCGCCACGTTTCGCTGAGGCGACGCTGTCGGCCCGGGGGGCGATACGAAATCCGCCGCTGCGATCCTGTCCGAGCCCGTGCCAGCCCGAAGTTCCGTTGGGGAAACGGACCTTGAGGCCGCCGCTGACCGGCACCGTCGCGTGCGCGCCGGCGGGGAACATCTGAAACCGTCAACGACCTCACCATGACCTACGAGTACGGCGAGCACCTCGAACGCCGCACCACGATGGCGGGATCCTCTCGGTCTCATTCCGGCACCCAATCCCGACGCTACGTCCGAAACCCCCGCATGCGCGCGTTCGACGGCTGCTCCGTCGGCGACGGCCAGTCGCAGTTGGGGTGTGTGCGGTGCTCAACTGGCGTGCGGGCGCTGCTCGATAGGATTCTGTTTGGGGCCTGACCGCGGGTAAGCGGGGCAACGAGCGCCCATTCAAGTGGACTTCCGGCCGGTCACGTCGGTGCGACAGCGCCTGGAGCGGTGGCCGGGACATCAAGTGAGGGGACAGTCAGTCATGCGTGGAGGCAGCATCGCCGTGGTCGGCGGCAGCATAGCGGGGTGTGCCACGGCGTTGGCCGCGTCGCGCGGTGGAGCCGAGAAGATCACCGTCTTCGAGCGAGCCGACGCCCAACTCCGTGACAGGGGAGTGGGAATCGCCCTTCACAACGACCGGTACGACGAGTTGAGGGACGCCGGTTACGTGGCCCCAGAGATGCCCTGGGCGCCGCTGACCCGGCGGGTGTGGAGCATGCGCGACGGCGAGGCGCACCATGGCCGGGCCGTCGGCGAGCAGCCGTTCCCCTTCCGTGCCTACAACTGGGGTTCCCTGTGGAGCGAGTTGCGCCGCCGGGTGCCCGAGGAGGTCTCCTACCGGTCCGGCGCGATGGTCACCGGCGTGGAGCCGGACGCCGACGGCGTGACGCTGCGGCTCGCGGACGGGTACCAGGAGCACTTCGACGTCGTGATCGGGGCCGACGGATACCGCTCCGTCGTCCGCGAGGCCATGTTCCCCGGCGCCGACGCGACGTACGCCGGTTACATCGGCTGGCGCGGTACGTCGTCGGACGTCGCCGACCTTCCCTCGGACGGCTATGACGCGCACAACATCGTCTTCCCCGGCGGCCATTGCATGACCTACCGCATCCCGGACGGCGTCGGCGGGCACCGGCTCAACTGGGTGCTCTACACGACGCCCCCGCAGACCGACGGCCTCCACCCCGACCTGCGGACCCCGACCTCCCTGCCGCCGGGCCGGCTGCACGCGGAGCTCACCGCGCACCTGCGCGCCCTGGTGGCCGACAACTTCCCGCCGTACTGGGCGGCGAGGGTGCTCCGTACGCCCCCTGAGACCACCTTCATCCAGCCCATCTACGACCTGGAGGTGCCGCACTACACCTCGGGACGGATGGTGCTCGTCGGCGACGCCGCCAGCGTCGCCCGGCCGCACATCGGCGGCGGCAGCGTGAAGGCGCTCCAGGACGCCACCGCCCTGGAGGCCGCCTGGGTGACCGGGGGCAGTTGGCAGGAGATCCTGGAGAGGTATGACGCCAATCGCCGCCCCGTCGGGGCGGCCATGGTCGCGCTCGCCCGCAGGATGGGCAGCGCGCAGGTCGAGAACACGCCGGACTGGTCCGCCATGGGCCAGCCGGAGTTCGACGTGTGGTGGCAGGACCAGAACAAGGGCTCCGACCGGCGCAGCGGCTTCGGCGGCCACAGCATGAAGGCCGAGTAGGCCCCGAGCGCGCACAGGGCCGAGGGCGGTGACCGTGGTCTGGTCACCGCCTCGTGGCTGGTACCGCTCGCGTCATCAGACCGCGTGTCTCAGACCGCCGTCGGCGTGAGTTCGAGTGCGGCGTGCAGTGCGGTGGCGTCGGTACGGGCGTCCGCGCCGTCCAGTCGCAGCGTCGTCCGCCCCGAGGTGAGGACCGTGAGCGTACGGGCGCACTCGGCCGCCTGGGCCGGGCTGGGGGACACCAGCAGTACGGCGATGCCCTCGTCCGCCAGCGTGGTCACCAACTCGTAGACCTGCCTGACGAGTACGGGCGCGAGGCCCTCGGTCGGCTCGTCGAGCAGCAGCACGTTCGGCGAGCCGAGCAGCGCGCGGGCCAGCGCCAGCATCTGCTGTTCGCCGCCGGACAGGTCCGCCCCCCGGTTGCCCCGGCGCTCGCCCAGCCGGGGCAGCAGTTCCAGGACGCGCGCGGGGGTCCACACGCTGGGGCGCGTGGTGTCGCCACGGCGCGGCGGACGGTAGGACAGCCGCAGGTGTTCGGCGACGGTGAGCCCGGCGAACACGCGGCGGCCCTGCGGTACGAGGCCGATCCCGGCGCGGGCGATCCTGTGTGCGGGCTGCCCCGTCACGTCCCGGCCGGCGAGCCGTACGACGCCGGCGCTGGGGCGCATCAGTCCGGCGACGGTGTGGACGAGGGTGGTCTTGCCGGCGCCGTTGTGGCCGACGATGGCGTGGACCGTGCCGGCGGGCACCGACAGGTCGAGATCGTGGAGGACGGTGCCGCCGTGGTAGCCCGCGGTCAGGCCGGTGAGTTCGAGCATCGGGGGTCGGTCATCTTCTCGCGTCGGCGGATGGGGCGATGGACGGGGCGATGGACGGGTCGCCGGACGGGTCGGCGGACGGGTCGGCGGTGGACGCGCCGCCGTTCTCCATGTCGGGGTTCGGGACGTCGGCCGTGCCCTTGTCCGCCGTCGTGCCGGTGTTGTGGTAGGCGTCGCGGACTTCGGGGTGTGCGAGCGCCTCCTGCGTCGGGCCGGTGACGATCACCCGTCCGGCCGCCAAGACGGTTACCGTCGTGGCGAGTTGGGCGACAACCTCGACATGGTGCTCGACCAGGATGATCGCGACGCTCTCCGGCAGCCCCCCGAGGACGCCGAGCAGCCGGCCGATGTCGCCGTCGGTCAGCCCGGCCGCCGGCTCGTCCAGAAGCAGCAGGCGCGGGTCGCCCGCCAACGCGGCGGCGAGGTCGAGCATGCGGCGCTGTCCGTGGGAGAGCGTGGAGGCCGGCCGGTGGGCGATGTCCGCCAGGCCGACGGCCTCCAGATGGCGGCCCGCGGACTCGGCGTGCAGCCGGTAGCGGGACGGGCTGCGCCAGGCGCCGCGGCGCTTCGGGTGGTGCGGCCAGCCGGCCAGTACGACGTTGTCCAGCACCGTCAACTCGGATATCACCGAGGGTTGTTGGAAGCTGCGGGCGATACCGAGACGGCTGCGCTTGGCAGTGGCCGTACGGGTGATGTCCGCGCCGCCCAGGACGATGGTGCCGTGGTCGGGCCGGTCGGTACCCGCGATGAGGTTGAGGAGGGTGGTCTTGCCGGCGCCGTTGGGGCCGATGACGGCGTGCCGGGCGCCCGCGGGGAGCCGCAGGCTGACGTCGTTGACGGCGGTGAGACTGCCGTACCTGCGGGTGAGACGGGTGAGGTCCAGCACCGGGGATGCCGATGCGGCGGTCGGTGTGGGCGTCATGGGGAGACCTTCCCGGCGGGGGTCGGGGTGTGCCCGGACGTGGACGCGGCCGGGGACTGCTCGTCGGGCCGGGGCTCGTCGGGCCGGGGCTCGTCGGGCCGGGGTCCGTCGGGCGTCGGCCCGCTCCGACCGGATCCGCCGCGCAGGCCGGCCAGACCGCGGGGCAGCAGGTACACGGCGGCGACGAACAGCGCGCCGAGCAGCAGCGGCCCGTGGCCGGGCCACGAACTGGCCACCCAGTCACGGGTGATGACGATGAGTCCGGCGCCCATCAGAGCGCCGATCACGGACGTCGTACCGCCGATGACGGCCGCCAGCAGCGCGAACGCGGCGATCTCGAAGCCGACGTCCGCGGGGGAGAGGTACTGCTGGACGGTGACCATCAGCGAGCCGCCGACGCCGGCCAGCGCGCCGGCGCAGATGTGCGCCACCAGCAGGTAGCGCCCCACCGGGTGCCCCGACGCGCGCATCCGCGCCTCGGCGCCCCGGGTGCCGGTCAGCAGCTTCCCGGCCGGGGAGCGCAGCACCAGCAGGGTGACGGCGACGGCGATGACGGCGACGACGAGCGCGTAGTTGTAGACCTCGCTCTCCTCGAACATCCCCTCCCCGCCCCACAGCGCCTGCGTGGCCGGGAAGCCGACGAGGCCGTCGGCGCCGCCGGTGACGGACTTGAACTGGTTGATGACCGCGCCGGTCAGCTCACCGATGGCGAGCGTGATCATCAGCACGGTGGTGCCACGGGCCCGGATCACGGCGGGCCCCGTCACCGCGGAGAAGACCGCGGCCGTGAGCGCCGAGAGGACGATCTGGACCGGGCCCATGGTCCACCCGGCCTGCGCGAGATTCGCGGTGGCGTACGCGCCGACGGCGAACGGCGCGGTCTGCCCGAGGGTGGGCAGTCCGGCGTAGCCGGTGAGGATGGTGACACTGACCGCGAGCAGCCCCAGAGCCAGGGCGGAACCGGCCAGCGAGATGCTGTACGCGTCGAGCATCCCCGGCAGCGCGATCAGCACCACGAGCAGCACGAGCAACGGAGCGGCCTGCCGCCACGCGGCCCCGCGCGGAAGCCACGTCGCCCCGCGCGGAAGCGCCCCAGCCCCGCGCGGAAGCCACCCGATCTTCGTGAGCGCGCCCCCGCCCTTGCCGGGCGACGCCACCGCGCCGGCCGAACGGCCGGACTCCGTAACGGACTCCGTAACGGACTCCGTAAGGGATTCCGTAAGGGATTCCGTAACGGACGCCGTAACGGACTTCGCGTCGTCCGTCCCGCCCGCCCCCGCCGCCCGGCCCGCCCCCGCCGCCCTGCGCGGCCGCGGTCGCAGCCGCGCGGCGAGGTGGCGGCGGAGCCGGGCCACCGGGTCCGAGGACGGCCCCTCCGGGCCGTGCGCGGTCGCCGGATCCGCGAACCGGGAGCGGAGCACCAGCACCGCCGCCATCGCGGCGAAGAGCAGGTACGGCGCCAGGTCCGGCGCCACCGAGATGCCCAGCGTCTGGACCTCGCCCACGGCGATTGCCGCGAAGAACGTCGCCCACAGCGAGCGCAGCCCGCCGAGCACGACCACCACGAGGGACAGCATCAGCACGTTCTCGGACGTGCCCGGCCCGGGACCGATGATCGGCGCCCCGAGCACGCCCGCCGCACCGGCCAGCGCACCCGCCGCCGCGAGGACGCCGGTGTGCACCGCCCGGGGGTTGTGGCCGGTGGCCGCGAGCATCTGCGGATCGTCGGCCGCGGCCCGTACCGCCGCGCCCACGCGGGTCCGGGTCAGCACCCACGTACCGAACGCGGCGAGCAGCACGGCCATCACGATGAAGCAGAGCCGGTACGCGGGGTACCGGTGGCCCAGCAGCATCACCGAGGAGTCGAGCGCCTCGGGGACGCGTACCGGAAGCTCGTCCGCCCCGAAGAACTGGATGAGCAGATCACCGCCGACCAGGGCGAGCCCGAATGTCAGCAGTGCTTGTGCGAGATGCCCACGCCGGGCGAGCGGAAGCGTCGCGGCGGACAGCCCCGCTCCGGCGACGCTCGCCGCCGCGGTTCCGGCGGCCAGCCCGAGGGCGAGGCCGCCCCAGGTCCCGTCGCTCAACTCGGCGCCCGTGTAGGCGCCGATCGCGTACAGCGTGCCGTGCGACAGGTTCAGTACGCCCGCGGTGCCGAAGGCGAGACTCAGGCCGGCGGCGACCACGAACAGCAGCAGCCCGTAGGCCACCCCGTCCACCGCCGGCATGAGGTGGGCATCAAGGAGTTCCATGTCAGCCGCCGAGCGTCGCCAGGTCCTGGACCATGACGTTGGCCAGCTGGGTACCGTCCGGCCGGACCTGGCGCAGGTACCAGCTCTGCACCGGCGAGTGCGCCTTGTCGCCGAACTCCCAGCCGCCGCGCGGGCTGTCGATCTGGCCCAGGCCCGCGATGGCCTTGTTGATGGTCTGCGGCGTCACGTCACCGGCCTTCGCGGCGTCGGCGATTGCCTTGTCCAGCACGGCAGCCGCGTCGTACGACGCCATCGCGTACGTGGTGGGCTGCGTGTCGTGCTTGGCCGTCCAGTCGGCGGCGAACTTACGGTTGGCCGCGTTGTCGAGGTCGGCCGCGTAGTTCAGGACCGAGTAGATGTCCTTCGCCGCGTCGCCCTGCGCCTGGAGCACACTGCCCTCGGTGACGAAGGCCGTGTACAGCGGCAGATCGGCGACATCGGACTGCGCGTACTGCTTGGCGAAGTCGATCGCGGCCTTGCCGGCGTAGAAGCAGTACACCGCCTTGGCGTCCGTCTTGGCGATCTCGGCGAAGTACGGCATGAAGTTGGTGGTCTTCGGGAACGGCGTCCAGGTGGTCTTGCCGTCGGGGTTGGCGAGTTCACCACCCACACGCTTGAACTCGTCCGTGAAACCGCGCAGTTCGTCGTAGCCGCCCTGGTAGTCGGGGCCGATCGCGTAGACCGGTCCGTCGACCTTCTCTTTGACGTACGGGGCGATGGCCTTGCCCGGCTCGTCGGACAGGAAGCTCGTCGTCCACACGTACTCGAGGTCCTTGATGGGCGGCCGGCCGTTCGACCCCAAGAAGGGGATCTTGGCCTGGTTGACCAGCGGCAGCACCGCGTTGACCGAACCGCCGCCGACGAGGCCCGTCAGCACGTCGACCTTGTCCTTCTTGACCAGCTTGGTGGCCGCGGGAACGGCGGTCGGCGGACCGTCGCCCTCGTCCGCCACGATGAGCTCGACCTTGCGACCACCCAGCTTGTTGCCGTGGGTGTTCAGGTACAGCTCGAAGCCGGCTCGCAGGTCGGTGCCGACCGGCTTGTAGGTGCCGGACAGGGAGGCCACCAGGCCGACCTTCACGGTGTCGTCGCCGGCTCCGCTGTCACTGCTGCACCCGGTGACGGCTGCCAGACCGAGGGCGAGGGCGGCAGCGCCGGCCGGCCGGAATCTGCGGCGGCGCGATATGGACACGTCGAAGAACATAAGGGCTCTCATCGTTAGGAACGGGCAAAACGGGCCGAGTGGCCGTGGAGCGGGCTCGACCCGGGCGACGACCGGGGGGTGGTGCGGTGGTGCGGGTCGTACGGGCAGAGCGGGCGGTGCGGGCGGAGCAGGTGGAGCAGGTGGTACGGACAGACCGGGCGGTACGGTCGTACGGGAACGGCGTGGCGATCAGCGCGAAAGCTCGGTGGTCGCCTCGCGGACCTGGGGAGACAGTGAGTCGCCGACCTGGTTGATCAGTTCGGACATCATGTAGCTGACCTCACCGATGTCCGCGTCCCTGGTGGTGGTCACCAGCAGCGAGGCGCCGCTGGAGACGGCCATCGAGAACATGTAGCCGCCCTCCATCGCCGTGAGGCTGTGCTCGACGGGATCGGTGTTCGTCAACTGGGCTGCGGCGGAAAGCAGGTTGACGACGCCGGAGGCGATGGCGGCCAGTCGGTCGGCGTCGTCACGATCCACACCGGTGTAAGCCAGCGCGAGTCCGTCCACGGACACGGCTATCACCTGGGTGACTTCCGGGATACGTCCGGCGAAACCGCTCAGGATCCAGCTCAGGTCGGCGGGTGAGGTCATTTCTTGCTCCGTTCGGAGTCGTCGGTGGTGGAACGCCCGCGCTGGTTGGTGCTCCTGCTGATCCCCTGGGCGTAAGCCGCCAGGACGTCAGAGACCTGCCGGGAGTCCCGGCGGCGGGGCGACGGCCTGGGTACGGCGGCGCCGGAGCGCTGTTCGGTGCCGTCCCGTTTGCCCAAGGTGGCTCGCTGCTGCGGGGCGTTGCGCTGTCGCACGGGCAGTCCTGAGGAGCTGACTCCGGCGATGCGCGAAACCGGCTCGTCTCGCACGGCACGGCGGGCAGGCGCGCTGCCGCGCTCTCGCTCGCGCGTGTCGGCGCCGGATCCGCCATCGCGGAATCCGTTGCCTCCGGCGGTGCCACCGGGCGGCGTGACCCGGTTGCCTCCGCCCTGGTTCGCGCCCTGCGCCCAGCCGGGCCGGCCCGGCGTGTAGTCGCCGCCGGCGGGAGCACTGCCCGTGGCGGCTCCGGCACCCGCGCCGACGGGGGCGCCGTTACGGTCGGGCCACCCGCCGGCTTCGGCCGGCTGCCTGCGCCCGGGCTGTCCGGGCCGTCCGGGCCGTCCGGACTGTGCGGGCTGTGCGGGCTGTCCTGGCTGGGTGATCGGACGAGGCGCCTCGTAGCGCACACCGATGCCGTGGCTGTCGTTGCCGCGGTCCCCGCCGAGCGTGCCCTCCGGCGGTGCGCCCTTCCGAGGGGTCGTGGCCAGCACGTTCACCGGCAGGGCGACCTCGGCGATGGTGCCGGGGCCGGACGAGTCGCACAGTTCGACGACGATGCCGTGACGCGCGGCGAGCCGCGCCACCACGTGCAGACCCATGGACCGTACGTCTCCGATGCCGGACTGCGGCTCGCGCAGTGCGGCGTTGTAGACGGCGCGGCGCTCCGCGGTGATGCCCACTCCCTCGTCGACGATCTGCACGACGGCCCGGTCCCACAGCCGCCATACGGCGACCCCGACCTGCTTGTCGGGAGGGGAGAACCGGGTCGCGTTGTCGAGGAGTTCCGCCAGGATGTGCGCCACGTCGTGCACGGCGCGGGCGGCGATGCCGATTTGCGATTCGATGACGCCGAGCGACACGCGGTCGAAGCGCTCGATCTGCTGGGCCGCGGCCATGATGACGGTGGAGCAGTCGATGTCCTGCGAGCGCACCCGGGCCTGGCCGTAACCGCCCAGCACCAGAAGGCTGTTGGTGTTGCGCTCCATGCGGATGGCGAGGTGGTCGAGAGCGAAGAGGGTCTTCATCCGCGCGGGGTCGGCCTCGTCGCGCTGCACCATGTCCAGCTCGGACACCATGACGGTGGTCAACTGCGCGCCCCTGCGGGCGACACCGACCAGCGTCTCCGCGAACTGCTCGTGGATGTGGGCCTGTTGAGCGGCCAGACGGACGGCTTCGTGGTGGACGGCGTTGAATGCCTCACCGACCTCGCCGATCTCGTCCTCGCCCGTGGTCCTGATCGGGTTGCCGGTCCGCTGGGCGACCTGCTCGGGTGTCGCGCCGCTCAGCGCGCCGGGCTGGGACAGTTCGCTCATCACGGCGGGCAGCCCGGTGTGGGCGACTTCGTGCGCGGCGTTACGCAGATCGTGCAGCCGGCGGATCATGACGCGACCGAGGCGGATGGCCACGACGACGGCGCCGATCAGGGTCAGCACCACCAGGGAGATCTCGGCCCCGGCTGTCCAGACGAGCGTGGTGCGCGCGTCGGAGACCGTCGAGAAGACGGACTCGTCGATCCGCTTCTCCACCGAACGCAGCAGCGTCAGACGGTCGCTGGAAGCCTTCTGCCACTCCTTCGGGGTGACCTCGATGTCCTTGCCCGCTCCCGTACGCCCGATTTCGTCCTCGAGCCGTCGGGCCTCCAGCGCCTTCGCGCCGGAGAGGGTGCGCTCCAGCCAGGTCCGCCATTGGCCGGGGCCGAGGTCGAACAGCACGCTGATCGACTCGGTGTAGCCCAGCCGGCTGGCGTCGAACGTCCGCTGCGAGGCGGTCGTGAAGCCGCCCGCGGCCTGCGCCCTCATCACCGTGACCTGCTGCTGGGCCGTGTACTCGGCTGCCTCGGAGAAGGCGGCGGCAGCGCGGATCCGGTCCGCGATGTCGGCGTCGACACCGTCGGCCTGCGCGATGCCGTCGCGGTAGCCGTTGAGGTCGGCGATCACGATCCTGTAGCCGAAGGCGAGCGCGGAGATGGTGCTGCCGCCCGAGCGCACCTGGGCGCGCAGGGAGGGCATCTCTTCGATGAAGCGCTCGATACGGTCCAGCGCGCCCTGTGCGTTGCCGGGCACCTCGGACAGCTGTTCGGTCTGGCTGCGGAATTTGGCGACACTTATATCGGTCGCGTTGGAACTCTCCTGGAACGTCTCCGTATCTCCCTGTGCGGAGACCAATGCGGTGGCTGCCGCCCGCTCACGCTGCAAGTGGTGGGTCAACTCTCCTGCGGTGGCCGCGACTTCGACCATCGAGGTCAGCCGGTTGGCCTGGAGCGCCTGGTTGGTCGCCGGCGCGAGGGCCAGACCCGAGAAGGCGACGGCCACGGCGAGAGGCGCGGTGACGAGCAGGGCGAGGCGACGATTGATTTTCACTGAGCGGCTCCATCGCCGGAACCGGTGCTGAGTATCGGTAACACGCAGATACCTATTAACGGGTTGTGGCGGGGTGTCGGTGGGGACGCTGCTATGTCGGTGGGGACGCTGGTGCGCCGGTGGGAACTGTGGTGCATCGTGTGCGTCGTTGCGGATGGGGCGGAGGGGGCCCCAGCGGCGCGGCCTGATCTTAAGCGGTCGCGCGTGGCAACGGACGTGCATCGCCGAAAATCGTGCGCACCTAACCGCGCAGGAACGATCCAACTCGGTCACGAATGCCCGGAGAGTAGTCCCCACCGAGGCCAATCGGAATGACCGAATCGGCCCACCGAAACCCGGCTTGACCAGCGCACCGGCCCTGCGCGACGGGACGGCTGACGGCTTGCGGAATGTCCACGAAGCGCCCTGGCATACGAACTTGACGAACCATCAGATGCCCGGGTTTCGTTGTGGAAAGGTTAGATGCGAGGGGAGGGATTCGTCTGAGGGCCGTCCTGAGATCCTCTCGAACGCGCAAGCCGCCGCCGCTCACGACCGGGTGGCGGTGCCGCACCCCGCTTCGCCGGTCTCCCGCATGCGCGCGTCCATCGACGTGCTCCGGTCGTACGGGTCGACCTCGGGGCCGTCTCCCGAGCCCGTGGCCGCGCGTTCGGCGCTGAACTCGGGGGTGAGGTAGCCGGTGAAGGTGTCGCAGCCGCCGTTGGTGGTGTCCACCTTGTAGGAGACGAGGGAGAACGTCCCCGGCTCGATGACCACCTTCGCCGGGTTGTCCCAGCTCATCACGACCTCGCGGCGCGTGATGGTGCGCACGACTTCGGCGCTGCCCGTTGCGGCGCGTACGACCGGATAGACGTAGGTGACATCCGTGGTCACCTCGACCGCACCGCGCTTGCCTTCCCGGTACGTGATCCGTCCTCGTGTCTTGACCACGTTCCCGACAGGCCGCACCTCCGTTTTCGCGAAACGGCTGAACAGCAGCAGAGGATCGTTCTCCCGGCTGGGCGCGCGGAACGCGGTCGCCAGGTAGTCCTGGACATCCTGCTGATGCGGGTTGATCAACGCGATTGCCTTCTTCGGCCGCTCCCCGCGCAGTACGCCAGGATCCAGACTGGACGCGACAAGGAAGTCCCGGGTCCGATCGAGTGCCTGCGTGACCTGCTCCTTGCTCATCCAGCCGGTCGCCCGTGCCGCAGGCAGGCGGATCCCTGCCGTCCCGTCGCCCCACCGCGCCGCGGGCGATCCCCTGAACGGTTCGTCCACTGTGGGCAGTTGGGCTGCCGCCTCCGTCGCGGGCGGCTGATCCGGACGTTCCGACTCCGCGGCGAGCGGCGCACTCTCGCCGCCCCCGCCTCCGCCTCCGAACCATCCAGCCACCCGCCCCGGATCCAGCGCCACGACCAGCAAGCCGACCGCGACCAACAGACCGACCGCGTACCAGCCCTTGCCCCGTCGATGCCGGGCCGGTTGGTAGGTCCGCCACCCCTCCGGCCGGCCGGTCTCCTCCCGCAGCCGCCGCCCCACCATCCGGGCCCGCGCCGACGGCTCCTCGGGCGCGCCCTGAGTCCCGGCCTCGGCCTCCCGCAGGAAGCGCTCCCACTCCTCGTCCGGTATGGACGCCCCACCCTTGCTCACGCTGCGCTCCCGCCCCTTCTCACGCGCCCAGTCTCTCCCCAGGACCGGTCGATATCCGTGCATCATCACACAGCTCAGCCACACCAAAACGAACCCAAGTCCCGCATGACCAGCCCTGAAACCACGCCGGCTGAGTCAGAACCGTTCGCAATCCCTCACTGCTGCGGGCTTGGGAGCCGTGTGAGCTCCCGGCCGCGTTACTCATGGGGTGGCGGCCAGAACCGGCGTACGGCCCCCCAGCGCGGCGGAGAACCGGTCCGTCACCTGTTCCAGGGCCTCGGCGGAGCCCGGCGCGACGGTCAGCGTGCCGTCGTCGCCGACGGTGATGTCCTTGTCGAGCGTGAACCAGCCCTGGACGATGTGCGCGGCGCCCATGGAACTCAGCACGGGGCGCAGCGCGTAGTCGATTGCCAGGACGTGGGCGGTGCTGCCGCCGGTTGCCAGCGGCAGCACGGTCTTGCCGGTCAGTGCGTACTGCGGGAGCAGGTCGAGCAGAGACTTGAGCAGACCGGAGTAGGCGGCCTTGTAGACGGGGGTACCGATCACCACACCGTCCGCCTGCTCGAACAGCGCCGTGGCCTCGACGACCGCCGGGTGCCGGAAGTCGGCACCGAGCAGCGCGCCGGCGGGCAGGGTACGGACCTCGAGCGAGGTGACGTCGTGCCCCTGGAGCCTGAGCCGGTCGTCAAGGTGACGCAGGAGCCGGGCGGTACGGGAGGTTGCGGAGGGGCTTCCGGAGACGGACAGTATGGCGGCCATGTGGCGACCTTCCAGGGTCGGGGTTCAGGAGTATCGGGTGGGCTCGGACAGTGCGCTTGTGAGGATGTGGGGCAGCCCCCGATGACGCCGTCGACGTCTCTGCGGTCGACGTCTCCGCCGTTGAACGGGGCGCCGGCAGGACGGCAGCGCTCACCACGCGCTCGATTCCACCGCGATCACCGGCACCAGTTCATTGCGCAGTGTCTCCAGGAATGTGACGATCTCAGCCGCCACCGAGCGGTGCTGCACGTCGTTCAGGACATCGTGGTGGGCATCGTTGACCACCGAAAGGCGGGCACGGGGCAGTGACTTCGCCGTGCGGACGAGCGCCTCGCGGTCCGCGAGCGGATCGGCGTCGCCGATCAGGATCAGCGCGGGGACGGCGATGTCGCTGTCGTATGCCGCCGCGAGCAGTACGTCCGGCACCGCGTCGTTGAGCGAGCCTCGCCGGACCTGGGAGTCATCGGTGAGCGTGTGGCGATGGGCAGGACAGAAGGTGCGTACGTCGAGCTCGTGGTCCCAGGGACCGGCGGCGGTGGCTGTGTGGCCAGGAAACCCCGCGAGAACCACGGCGTCCGGCAGCCCGGCGGCAGGGATCTCTTCCCGTCCGAGGAGCGCGGCGGTGGCGACGGCGCCGGTGTCCGCCCCCACCAGCACGACGGGGCGGACAACACCGTCCCCGGCCGAGGTGTCCTCGACGGCGCTCGCGAGCCGGGCGCCGAAGCGGGTCAGCGAGCCGGTCAGGTCGTCGGCGTCGATGTCCGGGGCGTCGACGACGCGGACGCGGTAGGCGTCGGCGGCGAGCCGCTTGCCCAACCGGGCGTAGGTCGCCCGGGTCTCTCCCCGGCCGGGAACCACCACGATCGTGCCGCGCGTGCGGAGGCCCTCGGGGCCGTAGTGGTCGGTGTACTCGGTCATCTCACACTCCTGCGGGTTCGGACGCGGTCGCGGGCTTCCAGCCCAAGGCGGGTGCCACCTCGGTCGCGATGAGCTCAAGGGCACGGATCGCGGCGTCGTGGTCAGGGACAGCGGGGTTGAACTGGGTGATCAGGTCGGTCGCGACGGGCAGGACCTTCTCTTTCAGGAGCTCTGCGGCGACCTCGTCGGGAGAGCCGTAGAACGAGTGGAAGCGGCGCAGCGCCTCGTCCCTGTCCAGGCCCTTCGGAAAGGCACCGCTCTCCGCCATGCGGAGCGCCGCCCGGTGGACGTCGTCGCCGATCTGCTGGAGCGCCGTGCGCTTGTCCTTCGCGGGGAACACGAACCGGGACACTCCGATCCGCGGGCGGCGCGGCCGGCTCCACGCGGCGAGATACGTCTCCGCCCACGGGCGCTGCACTTCGTCGGTGGGGGCCTCGAACCCGTACGCCGCACGGTTGAGCAGCAGGTTCGAGCCGCCGGCCGCGGCGTACGCCGCACCGTCGCCGCTGAAGACGCCCTGCCAGATGCGGTCGGTGAAGCCGGCGGCCGGCGGCTGGATGCGGAAGCCCGGCGTGCGCACTTCCTCGTTGGCCAGGGCCCGGCGGAGAACCTCGAGGTTCTCGCTGGTCAGCTCGCGCTTGCGGGCGACGTCCTTGCCGAACGCGGCGTACTCCAGCGCGCTGGAGCCGCTGCCCACGCCGATCTCGACGCGACCGCCGCTGAGCAGGTCGACGGCGGCCACGTCCTCGGCGAGGCGGACCGGGTCTTCCAGCGGAAGGACCGTGATGGCCGTACCCAGCCGTATCCGGGTGGTTCTCGCCGCGGCGTGGGCGAGGAAGGTCCACGGTGAGGACAGGCCGCCACCTCCGGGAGCGACGTGGTGCTGGGCGACCCAGCCGACGTCGAAGCCGAGTTCGTCGGCGGCGACGAAGAGTTCTTGGGCGTTACGGTACGTCCGGGCCAGGTCGTCGTCGCGGCCCTGGACATGGGTGAGGAAGCCGAGCCTGAAGCGCGGCGTCTCGCTGGTCATGAGGTGATTCCCTTTCAGGGGTCAGCCGGCGGAGAGTCAGGTCGGGGACGGCGGCGGCGAGTCGCCGCGCGCCGTCATGCCGCGGGCGTGCCCTCGCGGGTGTGGCGGTTGGCGGGAAGCGGCAGCCCGAGGTTGCCGCGCAGGGTGTCGGCCGCGTACTCGGTGCGGAACAGCCCGCGCTTCTGCAGGATCGGAACGACGCCGTCGACGAAGAGGCTGAGGTCGTCGGTGGTTCGGAAGGCGAGGTTGATGCCGTCGAAGGTGCCCGCGTCGAACCACTGCTCGATGCTGTCCGCGACGGTCTCGGGCGCCCCGACGAACGGCGACCGGCGGAACTCGCTGATCGACTCGGCGACCTGGCGCAGCGTGAGGTTCTCCGCCCGGGCGCGCCCGATGATCTTGGAGGCGCCCGTCCTGCCCCCCTTCTCGGCAAGGTGGGCGACGTCCGGGAACGGCGCGTCCAGGTCATGCCGGCTGAAGTCGTACGCGCCGAACGAGCGTCCCAGGAGCGCGAGGTTCCGGTCGAAGTCGTTGTCCTCCGCGAAGATCTCCCGCTCGCGCTGCTTTGCCTTCTCGTCGGTCGCGGCGACGACCGGGCCGCCGTGGATGAAGATCTTGATGTGCTCGGGGTCGCGGCCGTAGGACGCGGTGCGCTTCTTGACGTCGGCGTAGTACTCCTGCGCCTGCCGCAGGGAGCCGCCCGGCGCGTAGATTCCCTCGGCGACCTGTGCGGCGAGGTCGCGGCCCTCGTCGGAGACCCCGGCCTGGAATATGACCGGCTGGCCCTGGGGCGAGCGGGAGATGTTGAGCGGTCCCGCGACCTTGAAGTGCTCCCCGACGTGGTCGAGTGCGTGCAGCTTGGCCGGGTCGAGGAAGACGTTGCTCTCCACGTCGGCCGGGAAGGCGTCGTCCTGGTAGGAGTCCCACAGGCCGCGGGCGACCTGGACGAACTCCAGGGCGCGGCCGTAGCGGGTGGTGTAGTCGAGGTGCTCGTCGAGCCCGAAGTTCTTGGACGTGCCGGTGTCGAAGCTGGTCACCACGTTCCAGCCGGCGCGGCCGCCGCTGATGTGGTCGAGGGAGGCGAACCGGCGGGCGAGGTTGAACGGCGAGTTGTACGTCGAGCTCGCCGTGCCGACCAAGCCGATGTGCTTGGTGTGGGTCGCGACCGCCGACAGCAATGTGAGCGGCTCCAGCCGGTTGAGGTAGTGCGCCGGATAGGTGGCATTGATGAACTGGCTGTCGACGACGAAGAGGGCGTCGAAGAGCGCGTGTTCAGCGGCCCGGGCCTGCTGGATGTAGTAGTTGATGTCGATGCTGGAGTTCTTCGCGACGCGCGGGTCCTTCCAGAGACCGTGCTGGCCGGGGCCTCCGACGCCGTACGGGTGCAGTGCGAGGTGGATCTTGCGGGACATGGCTGTTCCTTCCGTGGTGCGTTCAGGCGCTCAGCAGCGCGCGAAGGGCTTCGCGCTCGGTCCGGTCGGCAGGAGTCGTACGCAAGGTGGGCGCCGAGCCGACGAGCAGGCGGGTATAGGCGTGCTGCGGGTGATTGATGACGTCACGGGCGGCGCCGGCCTCGACGAGCTCGCCCTGGTAGAGCACGGCGATGCGGTCGGCGGTCCCGGCGACGGACCCGAGGTCGTGTGAGATGAAGACGAGGGCCACCCCGGCGGCGCGGAGTTCCTTGAGAATCTCCAGGACCTGGACGCGGTTCGCGGAGTCCAGGGCGCTGACCGGCTCGTCGAGGATGACCAGCTTGGGCTCGGTGACCAGCGCCCGGGCCACGGCGACACGCTGGCGCTGTCCGCCGGAGAGTTCTCCCGGCAGCCGGCCGAGCAAGTCCTCGGAGAGGCGGACGCGGTCGAGGAACGAGCGGGCCCGCTCGGCCGCCTCCTTGCGCGGGACGCCCCGGACGAGCAGCGGTTCGATCAGGGAGTCCTCGATGATGAGGTCCGGGTCGAGGCTGCGCAGCGGGTCCTGGAAGACGTACTGGATCACGCCGCGGCGGCGCAGGCCGCGCCACTGACGGTTGCTGTACCGGGTCACGTCCTCGCCACCGACGACGATCGAGCCGGCCGAGGCGGGCACCAGGCCGAGAACGGCACGGGCGAGGGTGGACTTGCCCGACCCCGTCTCGCCGATGACGCCGACGGTTTCGCCGGGCGCGACGCTCAGCGAGACCCCGTGCAGGGCGCCGCGGCGTCGGCGGCCCCGGCCGTAGTGCACCGTGAGGCCGGTGACCTCCAGGGCCGCGCTCGGGGTCTCCTCGCGGCTCTCCGCCGTCCCTTCCGGGAGCTCGGTGGTCACGACTCCTCCTTCGGTGCGAGAAACTTCTCCAGGCCGTACTGGTCGTGCTCGGCGATGAGCAGCTGGGTGTACTCGTGCTGCGGGTCGTACAGCACCGCCCGCGTCGGGCCGTGCTCCACCACGTCGCCCTGCCGCATCACGAGGACCTCATCGCACAGCTGGGCGACCACGGCCAGATCGTGGGAGACGACCACGAGCGCCAGGCCGGCCCTTTCGCGCAGTTCGGCGAGCAGGTCGAGGATCTCGGCCTGGACGGTGACATCGAGCGCCGTCGTGGCCTCGTCGGCGATGAGGGCCCGCGGTTCGGCGGCGATGGCCGCCGCGATCAGGACGCGCTGGAGCATGCCTCCCGAGAGCTCGTAGGTGTACTGGCCGTAGACCAGCTCCGGGTCACGCAGGCGCACCGCCCGCAACAGTTCGACGGCGCGGTGCCGTGCCTCGCGCCGCTTCAGCCCCTTCTTGACCCGGATGACCTCGGCGATCTGAGCGCCCACGCGGATCGAGGGGTTGAGGTACGACGCCGGGTCCTGGAAGACCGCGCTGATCGTGGAGCCACGCAGTGCCGTCCACTGAGGGGGCGTCAGGGTGGCGATGTCGGTGCCGGTGATCTCGACGCGGCCACCGGTGACCTCGAAGTGAGGGGGCAGGATGCCGAGCGCGGCACGGCAGGTGAGCGTCTTGCCGCTGCCGGACTCGCCGACGATGCCGACCGCCTTGCCGGGCGTGAGCTCGAAGCTGACTCCGTGGACGATCTCCTCGTCCGTGACCCGGTCGCTGATGCGTACGTCACGGACGGCGAGTACCGGCGGAGCCGTCGGGCCGGTCGTATCGGCGCTCACGCCGTGCTGTGTCTGCTCGGGAGCGGTGTTCTGGGACGGAACGGTGTTCTGGGACAGCATCGTCATCGGGCACCTCCGGCGGAGACGGGACGGCCCTTGCCGAGGCGGTTGGCTCGGGCCTTGCGGTTGTTGACCAACGCCCGGCCCGCCTCGCCGGAGACGTCGCGAATCGCGTCGGCCAGGAGATTGCTGGCCCAGACGGTGACCATGATCAGCAGAGCGGGCGCCAGCGGAGCCCACGGCTGGTGGCTGAGGTAGCCCAGGTCAGAGGCGAGCAGGCCGCCCCACGTCGGTGCGGGGGGCTGGATGCCGATGCCGAGGAACGTCAGGCTCGAGACGATGACGAACCCGACGCCGATGGTCTGGGCGAGTGCGACCGCGATCGGCGGGAGCACCTTGCCCCAGACGTGGCGGCGTACGACCCAGCCGATGGAGGCGCCGGAGATGAGCGCGGCCTCCACGTACTGGGAGCGGGCGACGGAGAGCGTGGCGGCGCGGGCCACCCGGTAGAAGAGGGGGGAGACCAGCGCCCCCGTGACGAGCATGGCTTGAGTGATGCCGTTGCCGAGCAGTGCGATCACGGCGACGGCGAACAACAGGAACGGCAGGGCGACCAGCGTGTCTGCCAGGCGCAGGGTGAGCCACTCGAAGACCCGGCCGAAGTAGACCGACAGGATGCCGGGGATCGCGCCGACGACCAGGGCCATCAACGCGACTTCGAGCGAGCCGAGCACGCTGACGCGCGAGCCGTCCAGGAGGCGGCTGAACACGTCACGGCCGAGGTAGTCCGTACCCAGCCAATGGGCACCCGAGGCGGCCGCGAGCGTGTTGTCGCTGGTGGCCAGGGGATCCTGCGGAGCGAGCCACGGGCCGAAGAGCGCGAGCAGCGCGATGACGGCCAGGATGGCGACGGCGATCCTGCCGGACGTGAGTGCGAGTACGCGGCGCACCATGTTCACACCCCTCGCTGAGAGGCCGGCGTCACGCGTGCCAGCACCAGGTTGACGATCAGGTTGAAGGCGACGACCAGCACGATCGACACCACGAGGACGCCCTGCACCGCCGGTACGTCACCGGCCTGGGCGGAGTCGTTGGCGAACCTGCCGAAGCCCTGCAGGCCGAAGATCCACTCCGTGACGACGGAGGCACCGACCAGTGAGGGGAACTTCAGGCCGAGTGTGGCGAGCGTGGGCCCGAGGCCGTTGCGCAGGATGTGACCGAAGAAGATCCTTCGTGGACTCAGTCCCCGCACCACCGCGCCCGTCACGTAGTTCTCGCTGTAGGCGGAGACGAGAGCGGTACGCAGCTGGCGAGCGACGTCGGCGACGACATCGCAGCTCAGTGCGAGCGCGGGGAGAGTGATGTGCGCGAGCCACGGGCCGATTCCCTGCTGCGCCGGTATGTAGCCGGCCGAGGGGAACAGATCGAGTCCGACCGCGAAGACCGCGACCAGCACGATGCCGACGACGAAGGGCGGCATCACCGAGATGACGGTGACCAGTCCCGTGATCGCGCGGTCGATCACCGTCGTGCGCCGGAGCGCCGCCACCGTGCCGAGAACGAAGCCGGCGAGGATCCCGATGATGAGTGCGAACGTCGCGACCGAGAGACTCACGCCCAGGCCGAGGCCGATGAGCGTGGATATGTCGGCCCCGTTGACCCAGCTGACGCCGAGTTCTCCGTGCAGGACGCCGGTGAACCAGTCCCAATACTGGGTCAGGAAGGGTTTGTCGAGACCCCACTGGGCCTCGATCCTCTTGACCGCCTCGGGAGTCGCCTCCTCGCCCAGCTGGATCCGCGCCGGGCTGAGCCCGCTCAGCGACCGCAGTGCGAAGGTCACGAAGGTCGCCACCAGAAACACGGGCACGAAGATGGCGATCGACCGGGCGAGGACGGCCAGGATGCGGCCCAGCGCGTGCCGCATCCTGGTTACGGCGACCCCGCGACGGCGGGCAGGCATGATCTGGAGCGCGTTCGTCGTCATGGGGCTGCCTCCTCTCTGGAGTGGGTGAAGGTCAGTTGCCGGAGACGGTCACGCCGGTCCAGTCGATGTGAGCCGGGTTCTTCGGCAGGCTGGAGATCGACTTGCTCTTGGCGAAGAGGTTCGGCGAGGAGTACGTGAAGATCAGCGCCTTGCTCTGGAGCCCCGACCGGGTCGCCGCCCGCAGGACCTCCGTGTAGTCCGGCGCGTCCAGCGGGGTCTGACGGACCTTCGCGGCTGCCGCCTCGAAACCGCCCGGCTCGTACGGCGTGCTGAGGTTGAGCGGGCCGTTGGGGCCGAAGTGAGCGGTGAGGGTCTGCAACGCGGAGTCCCGGCCCGTGGTTCCGTACAGCGAGAAGGCCAGTTGCTTGGCGAAGAACGGGGTGGCCCAGTTCTTGTCGATCTTGATGTCGACGTCGATGCCGACCGCCGCCAACTGCGACTGGACGATCTCGGCTTGGGGGTCCTCGGCGGGGATGACCAGGTTGAGCTTGATGTCGCCGGCCTTGTGACCCGCTTCGGCGAGCAGCTTCTTCGACTTCGCCGGGTCGTACGGGTAGGAGTTCTCCGACGTCGGGTCGTAGGCCGTGTACTCCTTCGGGAACGGCTGGTCGGTCGCCTCGCCGTAGCCGAAGGTCAGCTTGTCCACGAACTCCTTGCGGTTGATGGCGTAACGGACGGCGTCGACGACCTTGTCGTCCTTGAACGGCGCCTTGTTGATGTTGAGGCTGATGTTCGAGGCGTTGAAGCCGGGCTGGACGAAGACGTCCAGGTCGGCCTTCTTGGCGGCATCCGCCTGGCTCGGGTCGAGGTCGGCGAAGTTGTAGACACCGGTCTGCAGCCCAGAGACGACTGTCGAGGCGTCAGGGGCCGAAACCAGCTCGACGTTGTCGATGTGAATGTTCTTCGCGTCCCAGTAGTCCGGATTCTTCTTCAGGACGACCTTGGTGCCCGGTATCAGCTGATTGACGATGAACGGCCCGGCGCCGACCGGGTTCTGGTCCAGCTTCTCGGGGGCCTCGGCCGCCCGGGGGCTGGCGATCTGCAGGACGCGCTGACCGAGCAGCTGCGGTATCTGGTAGTCGACCTGGCTGAGGTGCAGAACCGCGTTCAGTCCGTTGGCGTCCACCGACTTGATCGAGGTCAAGTCACCGAAGAGTGCGGAATTCTTCTGCTTCTTGGCCCGCTCGATCGCGGACTTGACCGCAGCGGCGTCGACCGGCTCGCCGTCGCTGAACTTCAGGCCGGGGCGCAGGTGAAAGGTGATCCGGTCACCCTTGTCGTTGTACTCCCAGCTCTCGGCGAGGTCCGGGACGGCCTTGCCGCTCTCGTCGGTACGTGTCAACGAGGCGTACACCAGGGCGAGTTCGCGGAACTGGGCGCCGCTGCCCGAGACCACCGGATCCCAGTGGGCCGGGAAGTACGAGGAGGCCCACTTCAACGTGGCGTTGCCGGCCGAGGCGGAGACATCGCCCCCGCAGGCGCTCAGGGCCGGGGTGAGCAGGCCGACCAGGGCGGTTCCGAGGGCTGCGGCGCGCAGGCCGCCTGCCCGTCGGACAGAGGGGACGTCCAGTCTGGGGCGGCGGATCGTGATGCGTGCGGACATTTCAGTCTCTCTGTGAGGGATCCCGGACCGGGGCAGGGCATGAGGGATCAGGGAACGGCGATGACTCGGTACGAACCCGCGCGGAATCGTCGGCTCGTACCCGGGACGGGCAGGCCGGCAAAAGCTTCGGTGCACCCTGGGGCGGACACCGCGCGAGGCAGCCGGGATCGGCGGTCTCGCGGGGCGGGCCGGGGATACGGAGAACGCGCGACGGAACGCGGAGGCGGAGGCGCGGAGGGCAGGCGCGGCCGGAGGAACGGCGGGCAGTCGATGCTGCCGGCAGGGGTCAGGCGGCGCCTGTGGGCCGGGGGCGGCGGGTGGTCAGCGACAGAGAGCGCTGGAGGTGCGCCGCAGGTCCACGTAGCGGCACATCACACCGGGGTGCGTCGTGAGCATGCTGCACATCCTGGGGGCAGCCGTCAGAGGCTGTCAATGGACACCAATTGGTGTCTCATTCCGTGGAACGGGCTCTGACCGCAGCTCAGAGCCCTCTCGGAGCGGGAGGGGTGGCGGCCGGGTGCGCTGCGGCCTCGTCGGGATGCAGCCACAACGGACCGTTCCCGGTATCCACACGGACCCCGTGCCGCGGCGGCCAGGCTCCCTCCGTCAGCAGCGGCCGCTCCGGCTCGGTCAGGCTCCGGTAGCGCTCCAGCGCCACGGCCGGAGAGAACGGCACCGAGGCCTTCAGCAGCCCGGGGCAAAGCTCGTCGACGGCCGCCGCGTACGCCTCGAAGGGCCGCCAGCCGGGCACCGCGCGGTATCCCGCCGGGGCGCGGACCAGCAGCGTCGGGAGTGCGTAGCGGTATCCGCCGTCGACGGTCTGCTTGGCCGCGCCGGGATGCGGCGATCCGCCCCGTACGGACAGCACTTCGGGGACCGGGCGGCGCGCCTCCGCATGGTCGGCGCGTACCCGTTCCAGCGTGTCGGCGGACGCGGCATCGGCCGCCAGCCGCTCCGGGTCCAGGCCCGGCACACCACGCACCGCGGACAGTGCCAGTGCGGTGGTGTCCGCCGGCTCGCCGAGCACGAAGACGGTCTCCCGCAGCCGTCGCAGCACCCGCTCGGCCACGTCGGCGCCCTGGAGTTCCGCGGCCTTGGCGACGAGCGAGGAGGGCCAGGAACTGGCCGCGACCCGGCTCAGCCGGGCCGCGCGGGGGGCCAGCGTGTGCGTGCTGATCTCCGCCACGTGGCGTGAGTACCAGGCCGTCTCGGCCGCCGGGTCGGGCGGCGGGTCGTCGTCGTGGTCGAAGAGGATGGCGTACGCCCGTCGCCAGCGGACCCGGCCGGTCAGCGCCTCCCGCAGCCTGCGGAAGACGGGTTCCGATCCCCAGGCCCAGGGGCAGAGCGGGTCGGTGTACTCCACCACCTCCACCACCGGCGGCGGGTCCGGTGCCCCCGTCATACGGCGCCGGTCCCGGGCTGATGGCTGGTCGCGCCCACGGGCAGCAGCGAGGTCAGCGGAAGCCCGCCCAGGACCGCCGCCGCACCCGCCTCGATCTGTCGCCACACCCCGGGCAGGCCCCCTGCGGGGCCGGGGTAGGCGAGTCCGGCCAGCGGCTCGCCACGCAGGGTGATCACTTCACCGTCGACGGCGCGCACGATGTCCAGAAGGGTGATCTCCTCGGCGGGCCTGCCGAGCCAGTAACCGCCCTCGCAGCCGCGTTGACTACGCACCAGGCCGGCTTTTCGCAACTCACCCACCACGGACTTCAGGAACCGGAACGGAATCTCCTGCGAGGACGCGATGGCCTCGCAGGTGAGCGGACGGCCAGGCTCGGAGGCGAGCTCCATGAGAGCCCGCGTGGCGTAGTCCGCCTTCGCGGAGATATGCATGCGCACATCATGCCCGGACGGCCGGCCCGGGGCGAAGGCTTCCATCGGTTCCCCCCATACATTTCAGGAACATTGCCGCAGGTGAAGGGGATAGGACACCTCTTGACATCCTTTCTGGCGCCGCTTTAGCGTCGCGGCCATGAGTGAGCCGTTGACGACCCCCGGTGAAGGCTTCCACCCTCATCTCCACGACGCCCCGGGCCGCCCCGCGGCACCCCTGCACACCCGTCTGCACCACATCCGCGCGGACTCTCTGGACGGAGACACGGCGCAGACCGGCGGCATGCGCAGGTTCGCCGCCATCAGCGGGAAGACCGTCGGTTCCGAGAAGCTGTGGATGGGCCAGACCCACGTGGCCCCCGCGACCTCCTCCTCCGATCACCACCACGGCGAATCCGAGACCGCCATCCATGTGGTCGGCGGACACCCTGAGTTCGTCTTCCTGGACGACTCGGGCGACGAGCCGGAAGAGGTGCGACTGCGTACGTCACCTGGCGACTACATCTTCGTCCCGCCGTTCGTGCCGCACCGGGAGGAGAACCCCGACCCGACCGAAGAAGCCGTGGTCGTCATTGCCCGCAGCACCCAGGAGGCGATCGTGGTCAACCTTCCCCGGCTGTATGCCCTTCCGGCAGAGGAAGCCTGACGGGCAGTCTGCTCGGCTGCTCGGGTTTACTGGCGGGGCCAGGGTCTGCCGCCCAGGCGTTCGATGTCGGTGTTGAAGCGCTTCAGGTAGGCGGCGAAGGCGGCGATGTCTTCTTCCGGCCAGTCGGCCATGACGCGGTCCAGGGAGCTGACGATGCCCTCCCTCTCCTGGTCGAGTACGCGCGCGCCCTCTTGCGTGATGCGGAACTTGCGGGCCATGCCGCCGTCGGGGTCCGGGATGCGTTCCGCCAGTCCGGCGCGCACGGTCGCGGCCGTCTGCCGGTTCAGGGTGGAGGCGTCGAGTCCGAAGGCGTCGCTGAGTTCGCCGATCGACATCGGGCCCTGCAGGCGGATGCGGCTGAGCAGGATGTAGGCGCTGCGGTCCAGTACGGCGTCTTTGCGTCGTCCGCCTCTCTGATTCAGGAACGTGTGGCGGCTGAGCAGCATCTGCTCGTACTCGACCTCGTGCGTGGCCCCGACCATGCGTATGTCGCCTCCTGACTTCTCGCCGGGCCATTGTCGCACCGCGTCCGGACGGGCCGTACTCCTTGCCGCACATGCATGAATCATGCACGTAAAGTGATCGTTGCACATGATATGTATGATGCACGGGTTCTTTCTGGCTGGACAGTCATAGGAGTCCCTGATGGACGCCCCACAGCACGCATCCCGCGCGGGTGGCGTGGTCGCCACGCTGGCGCTCGCCGGTACCACAGCGGCGATCATGCAGACATTGGTCACGCCGCTCATCGCGGAGCTGCCGCAGATTCTGCACACCACGTCGTCGAACGCCACCTGGGTGATCACCACCACCCTCCTTGTGGCGGCTGTCTGCGTTCCGGTCGTCGGCCGCTTGGGCGACCTGATCGGCAAGCGCCGCATGCTCCTCGCGTGCTCGGTGCCGCTGATCGCGGGCTCGGTGGTGTGCGCTCTCTCGTCCTCCGTCGTCCCGATGATCATCGGGCGCGGCCTGCAGGGCATGGGTATGGGGATGGTGCCGCTGGGCATCGCGCTGCTGCGCGACGTCGTACCGGCGCAGAAGCTCAGCTCGTCCATCGCGCTGGTGAGCGCCTCCATGGGGATCGGCGGCGGACTCGGCCTGCCGATCGCCGCGGCGGTCGCCCAGTACGCGAACTGGCGGGTGCTCTTCTGGGGATCCGCCGTACTGGCCACGATGATCGCGGTACTGATCTGGTTTCTGATCCCGAGCGTGCCGGCCAGTGCCAAGGGGCAGCGTTTCGACGCGCCCGGTGCGCTCGGCCTCGGCGCCGGTCTGGTCTGTCTGCTGCTCGCGGTCTCCAAGGGAGCCGACTGGGGCTGGGGTTCGGGGACCACGCTCGGTCTGTTCACCGCCGCCGTCGTGCTCCTGGCCGGCTGGGGCGCGTGGGAACTCCGTACGGCCGACCCGCTGGTCGATCTGCGCACCACGGCCCGTCCTCGGGTGCTGCTCACCAACGTCGCGTCGATCTTCGTCGGGTTCGCGATGTACGCCAGCATGCTGGTGATGCCGCAGCTGCTCCAGTTCCCCGAGGCTACCGGTTACGGCCTGGGGCAGTCGATCCTCGCGTCCGGTCTGTGGATGGCGCCCGGTGGCGTGATGATGATGATCGTCTCCCCGTTCGGCGGCAAGCTGACCAACGCCTACGGCCCGAAATTCACGCTTCTCTCCGGGGTCCTGGTCATCGCCGCGGGCTACGGACTGTCACTCGCGCTGATGGGGTCCGCGTGGGGGATCATGCTGGCCATCATGGTGATCAACAGCGGGGTGGGGCTGGCTTACGGCTCGATGCCGGCGCTCATCATGAGTTCCGTCCCGCTCTCGGAGACTGCCGCCGCGAACAGTTTCAACACGCTCATGCGCTCGCTCGGCACCTCGATCGGCGCGGCCGTGATCGGCCTCGTTCTCTCCCAGATGACGACCGACTTCGGCGGCCGGAGCATCACCTCCGAGAGCGGCTTCCGTACCGGCCTGCTGATCGGCTGCGGCATCGCCGTGGTCTCCGCCGCGATCGCGGCCGTCATCCCGGCCCTGCGCCACATCGCGGCCGGCCCGGAAAAGACCCACGCGGCCCCCGAACCGGAGAAGTCCGCCGTCGAGGCGTGAACGGCGCGAAAGCGGCGGGCCACCGCTCAACGAGGCTCACCACGGCCGATGTTGGGCCGGCACGTGGATCGGCTCAACGCATGGGCGAGTTTAAGTCAGTCGATTGATTTACGAGTGCTTCTCGGATTGACTGCTGCTCCGGAACGATCAGAGGAGGCCACAGGTGACTGAAGTCCCGGGCACGGAGCCGATCAGCCAGCCGATCAGCCATCCGATCAGCCATCCGATCAGCTATCCGATCACCGCGCCGACGGCGCTCGAGCCGCCACCGCAGTGGGCGGAGCTCCGGCAGAAGTGCCCGGTGGCGCGGGTGACGTTGCCGAGCGGTGACGAGGCCGCCTTACTGACGCGCTATGAGGACGTGAAGGCGGCGCTGTCCGATCCGCGCCTGAGCCGTGAGGGGCTGGCTTCGCCCGACGCGGCCCGCATTTCGGCGGGGGACTCGGAGGGCATCTTCAACAGCCCGATGGCGAAGGCACTCAACGCCGAAGGCCATGAGCGGTGGCGGCGCATGGTCGGCAAGTGGTTCACGGCGAGGCGGATGTCGGCGCTGCGGCCCGACATGGAGGCCATGGCCGACCGGCTCATCGACGACATGCGGGAACACGGTCGGCCGTCGGACCTGGTGACACACCTGGCGTTCCCCCTTCCGGTGTTCGTGATCTGCGCCATGCTCGGCGTGCCGGAGAGCGATCGGGACGCGTTCAAGGGCTGGTCCGACACGTTTCTGAACCTGACGCGGTACACGCGGGCCGAGACGGAGGCGGCATATCAGGACTTCGCCGACTACATGGCCGGCCTGATCGACGAAAAGCGCGCGGCGCCCGGGGACGACCTGCTCAGCCTCCTGCTGGAGGGCGCCGATGCCGAAGGCGAGCCGATGTCCGAGGCCGGGCTGGTGGCCACCGGGCAAGCGTTGCTGCTCGCCGGTCACGAGACCACCGCGGGATTCATCGCGATGATGACGGCGCACCTGCTGTCCGACCGGCGGCGCTGGGAACGGCTGGTCGCCGATCCTTCGCTGATCCGCCAGGCGGTGGAGGAGGTGCTCCGGTTCGACCCCAACGGCAGTGGCTTCGGCATGCTCCGGTACGTCCATGAGGACACGGAGCTCTCCGGCGGGGTGGTGCCGCGCGGTACCACCGTGGTGTGCAGCATGGCCGCCGCCAACCGCGACGAAAGCGCCTGGGAGGGCGCGGACGACATGGACCTGGGGCGCTCCCCCAACCCCCACCTCGCCTTCGGCGCCGGTCCACACTCCTGCCTTGGCCAGCCGCTGGCACGTACGGAGCTGCAAGCGGTGCTCAGTGTCCTGCTGCGCCGGTTGCCCACGCTCGATCTCGCCGTTGACAGCCGGGACCTGAGGCGCCACGAGGGGCTCCTCACCACACCGCTGCGT
Organism: Streptomyces sp. NPDC042201; assembly: GCF_055582185.1. Classification (NCBI taxonomy): domain Bacteria; kingdom Bacillati; phylum Actinomycetota; class Actinomycetes; order Kitasatosporales; family Streptomycetaceae; genus Streptomyces; species Streptomyces sp. NPDC042201. The sequence continues at coordinate 181,136 of NZ_JBVJDS010000003.1, forward strand.
GAACTGCCGGTGACCTGGTGAGCGACGGAGGCGGCGGAGGCGGCGGAGGCGGCAGAACCGTCCGGGCCGAGCGCGTCTCGGAGACCCGTGAGGCGATCATGGCGGCCGCGGAGAGACTCTTCGCCGAGCAGGGCCTCTCCGCCGTCTCGAGCCGTCAGATAGGCCAGGCGGCGGGGCAGGGCAACGTCACCGCCGTCAGCTATCACTTCACCAGCAAGGCGGGACTGGTGCGCGCGATGCTCTGCAAGCACGGCGAGCAGGTCGACCGGATCCGGCAGCGGCACCTGGAAGCGGTCGGCGACAGCACCGACATCCGGGACTGGGTCGGCTGCCTGGTGCGTCCCGTACCGGAACATCTCGCCTCACTCGGTACCCCGTCCTGGCAGGCCCGCTTCGCCGTGCACGTCATGACCGACCCTCTGACCTGTGCGATCACCATCGACGAAGCCCTCGTCAGGACGTCTTTGGGCCGGACACTGGATGGTCTCGGCCGCTGTCTCGACGCTCTGCCCGCGTCCGTACGTGCCGAACGCAGCGACATGGCCCGCCTGCTGATCACCCACACCTGCGCGGAACGGGAGCGTGCCCTGGCCGAGGGAACCCGCCCGCGGCACGCCTCGTGGGACCACCTGGCCGACTCGCTGACCGACGCGGTCGTGGGCCTGTTCACCGCGCCGGTCACGTCCCCCCACAACCCAGTTGGAGAGAACCGGACATGAAGATCACCGTGGATGAGGAGAAGTGCTGCGGGGCCGGGCAGTGCGTACTGATCGCACCGGAGGTGTTCGACCAGCGCGATGACGACGGCGTCGTCATCCTGCTCAACGCCGAGCCGCCCGAGGAGCACGATGCGGCCGTCCGAGAGTCCGCCGAGGTGTGCCCCGCCGCCGCCATCCACCTCCGCGACCACTGGTGACATCTCCACGCCGCCCCGGCACGCGCCTGGTGATCTCGCGAGGCGCCCTCACTCTCCCGGCTTCGCCCTGCCCAGCCGCAGCATGACTTTGCTGCTTCCGCTCGCGGCGGCGACGGCCAGCGCCTCGCCCGCCCGGTCGAGGCCGAATCGGTGGCTGATGATGGGGGACACGTCGAGTCCGTCCCGCATCGCGAGCAGCGCGTCGTCGATCTCCTCGACGAAGCGGTACGAGCCGATCCAGGTGATCTCCCTGGTGACGAGGTCCCCGAGGACGGCGGGCACGGCCGAGCCGGGCAAGTTTCCGACCTGTACGAGGGTGCCGCCGCGCGCGGTCGCCCGCAGGACCGGCCCCAGGGCGGCCGGGGCTCCCGAGGCGTCGAAGGAGAACTCGATGTCCTCGGGCAGTTCGGCGCCCGTGGAGACGTCGATTGTCTGGTCCGCGCCCATGGCGCGGGCGACGGAGAGCGACGTCTCGGAGATGTCCGACGCGACGACGGTGGCGGCCCCGCGGTGTCTCGCCGCCGCCACGACCAGCGCTCCGATCGGGCCCGCGCCATTGACCAGCACGGTCCTTCCCCGCAGGTCTCCGGCGCGGTGTACGGCGTGCAGGGCCACGGCGAGCGGTTCGGCGAGGGCGCCGTGTTCCGTGTTCACCCCGTCCGGCAGCTGCCGTATCTGTGCCGCACGGACGACGCGGTACTCGCTGAACCCGCCGTCGGTGTGCGGATCGAAGGCGGCCGACCCGAAGTAGCGGATACGCCGGTGGAGGTTCGTACGGCCGGCGATCCGGTCGGGCAGCCGGTCGTCCCCGACCGGCTCTGCCGGGTGGACGGTCACCGGCTGCCCTTCCCACAGGCCGCCGATACCGACGCCGCCGCCACCACCACCGACTCCGACACCGGAGCCGACTCCGGCGATCCGGCCGGCGACCTCGTGTCCGAGCACCAGCGGGTGCATGAGCGCGGCGGTCCCGGAGGCGCCGTGTTTCCAGTAGGCGACATCGGAGCCGCAGATCCCGCCCCACTCCATGGCGACGAGGACTTCTCCCGGGCCCGGCACCGGACGGGCGCGCTCGTCGATCCGCAGATCGCGCGGGCCATGGACGACGACCGCCCTCATACCGCGTCCTCCAGCCGTACCAGGTCGCGCCCGCGGGTCTCGGGGGCGAGGAACGCGGAGATCAGGGTGATGAGCGAGTAGACGACGAGCATCGCGGCGATCGGCCACCAGCTGCCGGTGACGGCGGTGAGCGACGCCGCGATGACCGGGCCGATGGCGGTGGCGAGGATGCCGCCGATCTCCTTGGACAGGGCGAGCTGGGTGAAGCGGGTCCGGGAGCCGAACAGCTCGGCCATCGTGACGCTCTCCAGCGAGAACAGGCCCAGGACGCCGACGTTGAGCCCGAGGACCATGCCGAGCATCAGGGCCGACGTGCTGCCGGAGGTGATCAGCAGCATCATCGGGAAGGCGAAGGCCATGGTCAGCAGCGTGAGGGCGAGGTACATCGGGCGGCGGCCGAAGCGGTCCCCGAGCAGGCCGACCAGCGGCACGGTGACGAAGCCCAGCAGCGAGCCGTAGACGATCGCGTCGGTCGGGACGGACCGGTCGGCGTGCAGGTTCGTGGCGATGTAGCCGACGAGGAAGGTCTGGATCAGGCCCGAGTTGCCTGCCTGGCCGAACCGCAGCCCGAGGGCGAGGAAGAATGCCTTGCCCTTGCGCTGCCGGATTCCGGCCTCCAGGACGCTCTCCTGCTCCTTCTGCAGGGAGGACTCGTCGAGGGCCGACTCGATCTCCGTACGGGACAACGCGACGCCGTCCACGACGTCCGTCCGCTCCTCGAAGACCGGGCTCTCCTTGAGATTCCGGCGCAGCCAGACCGCGAAGATCATGAGCACGAAGCTCAGCAGGAACGGGAGACGCCAGCCCCACGCGAGCAACTGCTCGTCGCTGAGTACGGCGAGCAGGATCGCCCACAGCCCCGACGCGGCCAGGGTGCCGGAGTTGGTGCCGAGCGACACCAGCGACGCGACCAGGCCCCTGCGCTTGGCGGGGGCGTACTCGGCGAGCATGACGGTGGCCCCGGCGATCTCGGCGCCGGCCCCGAAGCCCTGGACGAGTCGCAGAACGACCAGCAGGATCGGGGCGAGGATGCCGATCGTCGCATACGTAGGCAGCGCACCGATCAGCGTGGTCGACGCGCCCATCAGCAGAATGGTCAGGAACAGCACCTTCTTGCGCCCGATCCGGTCGCCCATCCGGCCGAAGTAGACGGCCCCGGCCAGCCGGGCGACGTACCCGACGCCGTACGTCGCCATGGCGGCGATCAGCCCGATGGCGGGGCTGACGTCGGGGAAGAAGATCTTGTTGAAGACGATGGCGGCGGCCAGCGAGTAGAGCTGGAAGTCCATGAACTCCATGGCTGTACCGAGCCAGCCGGAAACGGCGGCTCTGGTGAGATCGCGCGTGGTGCGCGTCGCGGGGCCCGAGGGCTCCGTCCGCGTGGTGTCCGTCATGGTGTGAACTCCGTTGTTCAGGGTCGTGCTTGAGAGCGAAAGGCGAAAGGGGCGGGGATCGGGAGCGAAGGGGGGAAGCGGGGGAAGGCGAGCGGTCAGATCTCGACCCGGCCGGCCTGCAGCGCGGGGATCCTGGCGGTGACGGCGGAGACCAGCGCGGCGTCCTCGGCCAGGTCTGCCGCACCGACCACGCGGAGCAGCCGCCGTACCGTGTCCTCGGTGTCCCGCGCGTCGCGCCGGCAGGCGCTCAGCGCGTCGGCCGCGGGGTCGGTCGTCCCGTACAGCTGGCCGCCGCCGTCGGCGGAGCGGGTGGCGTTCACCCAGGCGGCGAGCGCGAGTTCGAGCACGGGCGTGGCCGCCGAGGCGGTACGCAGCGAGCGGAGCGCGTCGAACCACCGCTCCGGGATCTTCAACGATCCGTCGGAGCCGATCTGCTGGAGCAGATGCCGCATAGCGGGGTTGCGGAACCGCTCGACGAGATCGTCCGCGTACGCCGTCGGATCGGGTCCACCGGCGGGCAGTGTCGGCCCGACCTCCGAACAGAGGGCCCGCACGAGCCGTTCGCCCCAGTCGGTCGCCAGGACGTCGGCGACGGTGGCGCATCCCGCCGCGGCGCCGAGATGGGCCAGCGCGGAGTGCGACCCGTTGAGCAGCCGCAACTTCGTTAGCTGGTACGGCACGACATCGGGGACGAACAGCGCGCCGTCGAGTTCCCACGGCGGTCGTGAGCCGGCGAAGGAGTCCTCCAGGACCCACTGCCGATACGGTTCGCCGACGACCGGCACGCCGTCGTGTACGCCGAGCGCGGCGTGGGCCGCGTCCCGGTCGGTGCCGGTCGTCGCGGGCACGATGCGGTCGACGACCGTCGCGGGGAAAGCGACCGAGGCCGCCATCCAGTCGAGTACGGCCCGTCGGTCGGGCCAGGACGACGCCTCGACGAAGCCGCGGACGACCGTGGCGAGCGCGGAGCCGTTCGCGGCCATGTTGTCGCAGGACACGAGGGTGATCGGGGCGCCTCCCGAGCGCATCCGCGCGGCGAGTCCGGCGGCGATCCGCCCGACGACCGTGCGGAGATCCCCGGTCTCCCGCGCCGCCAGGTCCGCGGCGATCTCCGGCGCCCGGGTGTCGAGTTCACCGGTGCCGGGGCGGCGATGGTGCCCCTTCTCGGTGATCGTCAACGTCAGCACCGTGACCTCCGGAGCGGCGAGCAGAGCGTCGACCCGCTTCGCGTCCTGACCCATGCCGAGCGTCTCGGTGATCGACCCGGCCACACGTGTGACGGGCCCGTCCGGGCGGCGTTCTGTCACGGAGTACAGGCAGTCCTGCGCGCGCATCGCCGCCACCACACGCGCCGAGCGCGGGGCGACCGCGACGATCCCCCACGGCTCACCGGAGCGAGCCGAGGCGCGCTCGGTGTAGACGGCTTGGTGCGCCCGGTGGAACGCCCCCAGGCCGAAGTGGACGATACGGGGGCGGAGTTCGCGGGGATCGACTACCGGGCGCAGTCCGGGCGCGATCCGGCCGAGCGTGGCACGTCCCAGCAGCGGTGGCCCCGTGCCGTTCGGCGGGGGCGGAGTCACGTTGCTCACCAGTCGTGCACCGACCCGTCGAGGCGCCGCGCGACCGGCAGATAGCGCGCCTGGTACGGGAATCGCTCCGCCGCCTTCTCGTCGTACGCGACGCCGAGGCCAGGCTCCTCCGACGGGTGCAGCATGCCGTCCGCGAAGGCCACCCCACTGCGGAAGACCTCCGCGGTCTCGGCGGCGTGCCCCATGTACTCCTGGATGCCGAAGTTCGGGACGGTGATGTCCACATGCACCGCGGCGGCGAGGGAGACGGGCGAGAGGTCCGTCGCCCCGTGCGAGCCGGTCCGTATCTGGTAGAGGGCGGCCAGGTCGAAGATCCGGCGCAGGTGGGTGATCCCGCCGGCGTGGACGACGGTGGTGCGTACGTAGTCGATGAGCTGCTCGGTGATCAGGTGCTGCACATCCCAGATCGAGGTCAGTGCCTCTCCCACCGCGATCGGCGTCGTCGTGTGCTGACGGATGAGCCGGAACGCCTCCTGGTTCTCGGCCGGCGTCGGATCCTCCATCCAGAACAGCTTGCTGTCCTCGACGCTCTTGCCGAAGCGGGCCGCCTCGATGGGGGTGAGCCGGTGGTGTACGTCGTGGAGCAGGTGGAAGCCGAAGCCGAAGCGCTCGCGTACGGCCTCCAGACAGGTCGGTGCGAACCGCAGATACGCCTCGGTGTCCCAGGGCTGCTCTTCGGGCAGCGAGGTCGAGGCCGGCTCGTAGACCGTTCCCTCGCGGACTCCGTAACTGCCGCCGACGCCCGGAACGGCGGCCTGCGCGCGTACCGCCTTGTAGCCGAGGGCGAGGAAGCGTTCGACGTCGTCGAGCAGGGAGGGGATGTCCGTACCACTGGCGTGCGAGTAGACCGTGACGCCCTCGCGCGAGCGGCCGCCCAGCAGCTGGTAGACCGGCAGGCCGGCGACCTTGCCCTTGATGTCCCACAGGGCCGTGTCGACGGCGGAGATCGCGGTCATCGTGACCGGGCCGCGACGCCAGTAGGCACCGCGGTACAGGTACTGCCACATGTCCTCGATACGCGCCGGATCCTTGCCGATCAGCAGCGGAACGAGGTGGTCCCGCAGATAGCTCGCCACGGCCAGCTCGCGGCCATTCAGTGTCGCGTCGCCGAGGCCGGTCACCCCGTCCGACGTCGTGATGCGCAGGGTGACAAAGGTCCGCGCCGGGGAGGCGACGAACACCTCTACGCGTTCGATCTTGCTCACAGGTCCACTCCTTCGGACGGTCCGTACGGCGCCGGGCCGAGTGGGGCGCGCGAGACCGCCACTGGTCGACACGACTGGTATACAAGCATCGGTCGCGAAGCGATGCAATACTTGTGTGGTGCCGACTGTCCGACGTTCCCGCGCCGGGCCGGTGCCCCGGCCGATCCGCGGTCCAAGGGCCCGAGAGGGTCGGCGCCGCAGGCCGGTACGGACCTGTCGAGCGGGAGGGCATGAGCCGTGACAGCACCCCGATACGATGAGCGCATGGCCCAATCGAACCGGCAGCGGACCAGTCGCCGTGCCGTCTACGCGACGTTGCGCCGCAAGGTTCTGACTCTTGAATTCCCTCCGGGCGCGGCCCTGTCGGAGAACGAACTCGCCGCGTCCCTCGGGGTGAGCCGCACCCCGGTCCGGGAGAGTCTGATCCTGCTGTCCGAGGAGGGCCTCGTCCAGGTCTTCCCCCAGGTGGGGTCCTTCGTCTCACGCGTCGACCCGGCCAAAGTGGCCGACGCGCAGTTCCTCAGGGAGGCCGTGGAGCTGGCCTCACTCGAAGACCTCCCGGCCGAGCTGGACCCGGAGCTGATCGATGAACTGCGGCGCAACCTGGAGGAGCAGCAGCGGCCCGGTCTCGACCTGGAGGAGTTCTTCGAGCTGGACGAGGCATTCCACCAGACCCTCCTGCGCCTGAGCGGGCACGGCAGCGCCTGGGCGACCGTGGTCTCGGCCAAGGGCCATCTCGACCGCGCGCGGCGGCTGGGCCTCTACGACACCGCCTCGTCGTCGGGCTTCGCCGCCCAGCACGTCGAAATCCTCGACGCGGTCCTCGGCGGCGACGTCTCCATGGCCCGTACGGCCATGCGCGCCCATCTGCGGGCGGTGTTCGACGATGTCGAGCGCATCAGGGCGCGCTCACCCGAGCTGTTCGCCACGGACTCCGGCACGGTTCCGGTACGGCGCAACATCGTCGTCTGGGAGTGACCGGGCCAGAGTACGTCGTCCGGAGCGCCGGCGCGCATAGCCTGTACGACACGAGCCCAGCCAACCTCGAGGAAGGACATCACCCCGTGGCCAGGACGACCCAGCTCCGCACGTACACCGTCCGTGACGGCATGCTTGACGAGTGGGTGGAGCGGTGGCGGATGGAAATCGTCCCCCTCCGGCTGGAGTTGGGGTTCACCATCGGAGGGGCATGGGTCGACCGGGAGCGCAACCACTTCGTCTGGCTGATCTCATACGACGGTCCCGAGGCGTTCGCGGAGCGCAACGCGATGTACTGGTCATCGCCTGCTCGAAAGGCGATGAATCTCGATCCGGACGACTATCTGGTGCACACCGACGACCGCACGGTGGAAGAGCGTTACTGACTAGAAGACTCATGAAGATCTTGGGCCCTGGCCCCACCGCTCACGTGGCGGGGCCGGAGCCCAGACGGGACTTCTGAAACACGTCCTGGTGCCTCGACCGGGAGTGATTGCCCGCCAAGGAGCGGCGTCCATTGCGTGCGATCGCAAGGCGGCCGGAGACCTTTGTAGCGGAGCTGCTCGGGTCTTCGGCCAACGCGGCGAGCATGCGTGCTGGGCGTCGCGACAGGGCAAACATTGCCGGGAGGGGCACGAGCTACGTCGGGGTGAGCGGCAGCATGTGCTGGCGCCGTTCGTCCTCGCTGAGCGTCCGGAAGACCCGTCCCCGCGCGTGTGCTTCAAGCCTGTCGTAGTCGGGTTCCGCCGGCCATATTCGGGCTGTTCCGTCGAAGGACGCCGTGAGCAGCCGCGAACCCTCCCGTGACCAGGCGACCGATGTCACCTTGTCCTGGTGAACGCCGACGATCGCGATCTCCCTGAAGGAGGCGGAGGACCATAGGCGTACGGTGCGGTCGTCGGATCCGGTGGCGATGAACCGGCCATCGGGGGACCAGGCGACGGCGCGGACACGTCCCTCGTGGCCCTTCAACGTATCGATGCGGCGTCCTGTGCTCGCTTCCCACACGGCGGCCGTCCAGTCGCCGGAGACGGTGGCGACCCGCTGTTCATCCGGGGCCCAGGCGACATCGTCCACGTAGTTGTCGTGACCGCGCAGAACGGTGAGTTGTCGGCTCTCGGTGACGTCCCACAGTCGGCATGTGCGGTCGTCGGAGGCGCTGGCGAGTAGCCGGCCACTGGGCGACCACGCGATGCGCCCGACCCAGTCCTGATGGCCGGTCAAGGCGGAGAGGTCAGCCCCGCTTTGCGCGGACAGGACGTGCACGGTGCCGTCGTGCCCGCCGGTGGCGATCCGGCCACCGTCCGGTGACCAGGCACACGATTCGATGACCTCGCCACAATGCTTGAACAGGGCGCTCCCCGACTCGTCCATGACACGGAACACACCGTCGTTGGTGCTGAGCGCGATCCGGCTGTCCTGCGGCGACCACGCCACGCTCCACACCCGGTCGTAGAGCCGGACCGGGCGACCTATGGCAGTCCCGGTCGTCGCGTCCCAGATGCGGACGGTGCCGTCGTCGGAGGCAGTGGCGAGACAACTCTCGTCCCGGGACCAAGCCGCCTGGTTCACGGGACCGGCGTGCCCGTCGGCCACTACGATCTCGGCTCCTCGTGGCCGTACGTCCCACACGCATCCCGTGCCGTCGGTCGAACTCGTGGCAAGCTGAGCACCCGAGGGAGACCAGGCCACTCCCCAGACTGTGTCGGTGTGTCCGCGGAGCACTGCCAGGACCCTCGCGTCCTCGGTGCTGACGATGCGTACGGTCCGGTCGGAAGAAGCTGAGGCGAGCATCCGGCCGTCCGGTGACCAGGCCAGGTTCCATACGTAGTCGGTGTGCCCGCGCAGTAGCAGCCGCAGAGCACCGGTCTGTGCGTCCCAGATGCGCGCCGTGTGGTCACCGGAGCCCGTGGCAATGGAGCGTCCGTCCCCGGACCAGGCAATGCCCTCGACGAAGTCCGTGTGGCCGGTCAGGGTCGCCGCCACCGCACATGTCGCCAGGTCCCACACGATCGCGGTCTGATCGTGGGAGGCGGAGGCGAGGCGGGTGCTGTCGGGAGACCAGGCGACGCCCCAGACGTCGTCGCGGTGTCCACGCAGTTCGTGTATGAGAGAGCCCGTTTCGGCTTCCCAGACCCGTACGACGCAGTCCTTCGACGTGGCGGCGACGTGCCTCCCGTCCGGTGACCAGGCCACTTGCCTGCCGATGTCCGTGGCCCCGGTCAGCAGCCGGACGGGGACGCCCGAGGTGGCGTTCCAGATTCTTACGACACAGTCCCGGGACGCAGTGGCGATGTGGGACGAGTCCGGGGACCAAGCGACCGACTCGACCATTGAGCCGTCGGACGGAAGGACCAGCAGCGACCGTCCGGACCGGGCGTCGAACACCCGAGCGGTGCCGTCCCGCGACGCCGTGGCCAACAGACGGCCGTCCGGGGACCAGGTGATGTCGCGGACCGTGTCCGTGTGCTCGTCGAGTCGGGTACGAAGATGGCTTGTCGCCAGAGCCGTCATGAGCCCGCGGCGGGCCGACGGTGTCGGCGTGCACTCGCTGAGGGCGGCCAAGGAGAGGAGGATGGCCCGCTCCGGGTGGCTCCCCGCGCTGCTGAGCGCGTACTGGCCGACACTGTCCGAGACACGCCGCAGGAAGGCCAGATCACGCCGCTGCGAGGACTGGACGAGTGAGCGTGTCGGATCCGATGCCTGACCTGCCTCCTCCAGTGCGGCGAGCCAGCGCTGGGCCAGGGACAGCCGTTCGCCGGTGAGAAGGTAGTCGTCGCTGCGCCCGGACCGCTCCCAGTCCTCGGCCCACCGCTCGAGCTCGGCGCGTTCGCGAAGCTGCTCGACGCGCGCCTCGACCTCCTGTCTCAGAGGAGCCCACTGGCGGAACAGCGCCTCGTGTGTCACCTGAGCGAAGGGGACCTGACCGGACTCTCCATCCCCACGTACGTCGGACATCAGCAGCCGCGCGTCCACGAAAGCGTCCACGACAAGGCGTTCCTCGTCCGTGAGCTCGGACAACGGAACGCGTCTGCGGGCTACTTCATGCCCCTGGACTGTCACGAACCTGAGTAGGACCCGGAGCACGAAGCCGATTCCGCCATCCGTGCCGAGTTCGGCCACTGTGTGATCCGCCTGCCGGGCGAGGGCGCCCGGCACACCGCCGAGAGTCCGGTACAGCTCCTCGGTCACGGTCTCACCCGGCCCGGAAGCGAAGTAGAGCTCCTGAAGCAGGTAGGCCAGCAGCGGCAGAGCATCGTCCGCGCCGGTGTCGTTCACGATCATGTCGACCACGCCGGGTGCGAAGGAGAGGTTGACCAGGGCACCGGGGCGCTCCACCACTTGGGCAAGCTGGTTTCGGCCCAACGTGCCGATGGCGATCGGATGCTGGACGACCTCGGCGTGTCCAGTGCCAAGGAGCCGGCCCAGGAAGTCCACCCGGAGTGTTGCCAGCACACGGATTCCGGCGTCCTGCTCCACGCAGGAGCAGAGCGCTTCGAGGAACTGTGCGCGCTCTCGCTCTCCAGCGAGTGTGACCATCTCTTCGAACTGGTCGATCACCAGGAGTGTGCGCCGGAATCGGCCGCCGCGTATCCGTGACAGTTCCGCCTTCAGGGAACCCGGTCCCTGCCGGAGCCGCCGCAGTACCGAGCTCACCGGTTCCTGCCCTCCGCCGGCCGTCGCGATGGCCGAGGCCAAGGCGCCGAGAGGGTTTGGCCCAGGGGAGAATGCGGGCAGGACCGTCCACCGGCGCTCCCGCAGCCGTGGCATCACACCGGCCCTGACCAACGAGGACTTTCCGCTTCCCGACGCTCCGACGAGCACCAGGAACCGGTCCGCGGTCCGCTCCGAGGATGCGTGCAGCCTGCGTGTCAGTTCAGCGGCCTGGGCCTCCCGCCCGAAGAAGATGGCCGCGTCGTTTTCGACGAAGGCGTCCAGACCCGGGTACGGAACCCGGTCCTCTGACCATTCGACCCGCGGCGGTGTGGGATTCTCCAGCCGGTATACGACGACCTGCCCGGCCACCATCGCGACGACCAGCAGACCGATGGCGGGTACGGACGCTCGCTGAATGGCCTGTAACAGCCACGGCGCGTCGTTCGCGTTGGTGGCGTAGTTGGTGACGATGCCGAGCAGGCTCGCGAAAAGCACCAGCAAGATCTGGAGCGCGAGCTGTAAGCGGTGCCTCATGTGGCACCAACTACGGCCCAGTCGCTTCCTTCCAGCACTGCACGCCCCCGCTTCCGCTGTCGCAACGGGCCCCATCGGCGATCACATCGGTTTGGGGGCACCGGTGTCCTGGAAGCATCATCGAAGGCAGCGAAGCCGATCTCAACAGCGCCGTGGCAAAACGAGCCAGAGCAGGGGAGGTCCGCATCCGTGGAGCCACTGAGGGACAACGACCCGCAGGCCATCGGGGGATACACCCTCGTGTGCCGGATCGGTGCCGGTGGCATGGGACGGGTCTACCTCGGTGAGTCGGCGGCGGGGCAGCAGGTCGCGGTCTCTGCTTGAAGTGGACAGCCTGAAGACGGTGTACGGGCCGTTCATCGCGTCCTTCGTCGCGGCGGACGCCCACGCGGAACAACCGTGGCTCGCGGTCGAGTAGTAGGCGTACGGGTACACAGAGTAGACAGCGGGAGTAACTGGGCGTGACAATGCCCGGGTTGTAAGTGTGCGGCGACTGGTTCCGCGCTCGTCCGTGGACGCGACGGGCTACAGGCCGTGCGCTTCGAGCATGGACATCAGCTTCCGCTTGCGTTTCTGGTCGCTGCGCAGGGCCGCCAGGTAGGCGGCGAACTCGCCCTCCGTCCCCAGCGTGCGGTGGCACGCGCGAGCGCTGAGCAGCAGCGCGGTCAGCTGCTCGTAGGTGCTGTCGCCGGTCCTCGCGCGCAGCGGTTCGATGTGGCGCAGGTACACGGCCAAGGCGTCGGCCGGCCGTCGGTGCCGGAGCCGGTCGGCCAGCGCACGCCACTGCCGCTGGTCGGCGTATCCGTCGGCGGCGGCCTGCCAGGCGGCGTCGAGGTCGCCGTCGTCCATGAGGGCGTCGACCAGGGCGGCGCCCCGGTGCCCATAGCCGTCTCCGTGCCCATGCCTCCCGTGGGGCGGGCCGTCGGCGCGGAGTACGTCCAGCGCGGCCGCGCGCTCGGTGTCGCCCCAGCCTCCGGCCGCGCGGGCCGCTGTCCGCAGGTCCTGGTACGCGGCCAGCGAGCGGCGATTCAGCAGGACGTCCCGGCGGACCGTCACCACATCGGCCGGACGGCCCGCGCGGCTGTACCGCTCGCAGACGAAGTCCACCAGATCGCTGTCCGGGCCATGGCCGGGGTCGGCCTCCCGCAGGCCGCGTTCGGCCCACTCCAGGGACTCGGCCGCACGGCCCGCCTGCTCCAGCTCCCGCGCGATCACCAGGTGCGTGGCGCCCGTCGGGGACAGATCCGCGGCATGGACGGCGACGAGCGCGTCCACGCTGCCCTCCGCCTTCAGCAGGCGCTCCATGAGATATTTCTCCGCCCAGCCCTTCGGGTTTCTCCGCCAGGCCGCGACCACCAGCTCCCGTGCCCGTGTCAGGCCCGGCTCGCCCAGCACCTCCTGGTAGTCGGCCAGGTCGATGTCGGTGGCGTCGTTGAGATCGCCGAGGAGGTGGTCCACCAGCCAGTCGGCGGTCCGCTCCGGGTCGGGCCGGGCAGCCAGGCAGGCATCCAGATGCGCCTGGGCCAGCCCGGCCGCCACCTCGCCGATCACGCCGTCCGAGTCGTCGATCTCCCCGTACGTCCGGCCGAGCGACCGCATCGCTTCCCGGGCCACCTCCACCGCGTCCGCTGCCCGCCCGCTCCCGGTCAGGGTGCGCAGCGCGGTCACCGCCTCGGCTGCCTGCTGCCCGTAGGCGTGGGAGTCGGCGTACTCGATGTAGCCGTAGCGGGCGAAGGGACCGGTGTCGAGCAGACTGAGGATCCGCTCGCGTACGGCACCGAGATCGTCCCCGGCGGTTGCCGCGCGCAGCTCCATCCGGCGACGCAGGTCACGGTCGCCCGCCAGGTGTTCCCGTACCAGCGACAGCAGTTCGTCCCTGGTACGGGACTCCAGCCACGTATCGAGTTGCCGGGCACGGGACATGGCGGCGGCCCGCTGCCGGGGGACCGACTCCGCCTGTCCCAGTACGGTCAGACCCACTGCGACGCAGTGCTTGCAGAAGTTGCCCTCCTGCCCGTACGGGCAGTCGCACCCGCCGGTGAGGCCGTCCTCGCCCTCGCTCAGCTCGACCTCGTAGGCGTCGGTGCCGTCGACGGTCGCCGCGACCGTACCGTCCCCGATCTCCAGCGCGGACACAGCGGTCAGGTAGCCGAGGCCCCGCTGGAAGGAACGTGCCCCGGCCAGCCGGCGCAGGTCCCCTTCGGTGAAACCCAGTTCATGTGTCACACCGTTCATTCAACGGTACGGGGGGCCTTGTCCGAGGCGGCTGTGGGGTGATCCGCTGCCCAGGAGGCAAGGATGCGCAGTCCGTCGTGGGTGGGGGTGCCCACTTCCGCGGTCCAGACGACGAGTTGCTGGTCGGGGTCGGTGCTGGCGGTGAGGGTGTCCCAGTCGAGGGTGAGGTCGCCGGCGACGGGGTGATGCAGCTTCTTGGTGCCCACGCTCAGGGTGGCGACATTGTGGGCGGCCCACCACTGGCGGAAGTGTGCGTCCTGGACGGACAGTTCGCCCACCAGGGCTGTCAGGCGGGGGTCTGCGGGGTACTTGGCGGCTTCCATGCGCAGTTGGGCGACGCAGGTGCGGGCGACGGTCTCCCAGTCGCTGTACAGCGTTCTCATGGCAGGGTCGGTGAAGACCAGCCGGATGTAATTGCGCTGCTTTTCCGGGATCCGGCCGAAATCTGCGACCAGTGCCACGGCGAGCGCATTCCACGCGAGAATGTCCATGCGACGGCCCATGACAATGGCCGGAGTGGCGGTCAGGTCGTCGAGGAGCCGCCGCAATTGTGGCTGGACTTTTTGCCGGGTGCGCCGCTGGGGCCGCGTCGGGATTTTCCCGGCCAGTCCGAAGAGATAGTCGTGCTGGTCGTCGTCGAGGTGCAGGACGCGGGCGAGGGCGGTCAGTACGGGCGCCGACGCCTGGATGCGTCCCTGCTCAAGACGGGTGTAGTAGTCGGTGCTGATCGCGGCCAGCTGGGCCACTTCCTCCCGGCGCAGACCCGGCACCCGGCGCGGTGCTCCGATGTCCGGCAGTCCCACGGTACGGGGGCTGAGCTCGGCACGCCGGGCCTTGAGGAACTCCCCCAGCTCGTTGAGGTGTGCGTCGCGGGTCATGGGTTCCAGTCTCGCATCGGGCGCCCGCGGTGTGAGGGGGAGAGTTTACTCCCAGGATGTTCTGATCCCAGGAAGGAACTCTCCTCTTTGCGGACGCGCGTATGCCTGCGAGTCTTGATGATGTGGCCGATGGAAAGCCGTGGCCGATGGAAAGCCCCCTATGGGATCCGGCGCACATCACCGGATTCGCGAGATGCCGATTGCGGGGCCACGCAGAAAATCCATTCCGCGTTCGACGCTCGTGCGTCGCCTGCGCATCGGCCCTTTTGGAGAAACCCACCATGAACAAGCTGCCGAAGAAGCCCTCGACCAAGGGCCCCGAAGAGATGTTCACGGGTCACGTGTGGTTCGACGTCATCTACGCCGGCCGGATGCCGTCCCGTATGCGGGCGAACACGGTGCGCTTCGCGCCCTCTGCCCGTACCGCCTGGCACACGCACGCCATGGGACAGACGCTGCATGTCACCGAGGGCATCGGGTTGGTGCAGGCCCGCGGCGGCGAGGCCGTCGTGATGCGCCCGGGCGACACCGTGTACACCCCGCCCGGTGAGTGGCACTGGCACGGCGCCGCCCCCGAGCACTTCATGACCCACATCGCCCTCTGGGAGGGCCTGGGTGACGACACTCCGGAGACCACCTGGGGCGAGCACGTCACCGATGCGGAATACCCCGGCACCCAGGTCTGACCGCCGGGCCCTGAACCAGAACCGAATGACAAGAACCAGAAAGGTACGAGATGCGCGCGACTCTGATTTACGGTGCCGGTGATGTACGGGTGGAGAACGTCCCCGACCCGGTGCTGCGCGAGCCTACCGATGCCGTCGTGCGGGTGCTCCGCTCGTGCATCTGCGGCAGCGATCTGTGGCCGTACGGCTCGAAGCCGGCCTCCGAGCACGGCGACCGCATCGGCCACGAGTTCCTCGGCGTCGTCGAGGAGACCGGATCCGAGGTCTCCGGGCTGAAGCGGGGCGATGTGGTGGTGGCACCGTTCGTATGGGCGGACAACACCTGCGACTTCTGTACGGAGGGTCTCCAGACGTCCTGCCGGCACGGCGGCCTGTGGGGCGCCGACGGCGTGGACGGCGGGCAGGGCGAGGCGGTCCGCGTGCCGCAGGCCCAGGGCACCCTGGTCAAGCTGCCCGTCGGCGAGGACTCCGCCCTGCTGCCCTCGCTGCTCACCCTCTCGGACGTCTTCTCCACCGGCCACCACTGCGCGGTCACCGCCGGTGTCGACCCGCGCACCACGGTCACCGTCATAGGTGACGGCGCCGTCGGCCTCTCCGCGGTACTGGCCGCCAAGCGGCTGGGCGCCGAGCGGATCATCCTGATGGGCCGGCACAAGGCCCGTACGGACCTGGGCGTCGAGTTCGGCGCCACGGATGTCGTCGCCGAGCGCGGCGAGGAAGGCGTCGAGAAGGTCCGCGAGCTGACCAGCGGCGACGGCACCCACACGGTGCTGGAGTGCGTGGGGCTGGAGCCGGCCATGGACACCGCGTTCGGTGTCGTCCGCGACGGCGGCACGGTCAGCCGGGTGGGGGCTCCGCAGTACGAGCAGGTCTCCATGGGCTTCCCCCTCTTCATGCGCAACGTCACCCTCACCGGCGGCGTCGCTCCGGCCCGTGCCTACATCGACGAACTCCTGCCCGACGTCCTGGACGGGAAGATCCAGCCGGGCCGGGTCTTCGACCGCGCCGTCAGCCTGGATGAGGTGCCCGAGGGCTACCAGGCGATGGCCGACCGCCAGGCCCTCAAGATCCTTGTACGTCCCTGACTCGGCGAAGGCGGCGAGGGACGAACCCCGGTCCCGCTCGTAAGCCCTGGTCAGGCCGGTGATAACCTGCCGCCCCGCCTGTCGGCGCCACACGCCCCGGCAGGCGGTTCCGCATCCCGTACGCAGTAATGAGGTGTGCATGAAAGCAGGCAGCAGAACCGGCACCGTGGCCACGCTCGTGGGGGCCCTGGCCCTCTCGGCGTTCACCGCCCCGACGGCGGAGGCCGCGGACACCGGCATCACCGTGTCATCGGTGGTCATCAACGGAGGCAAGCCCGTCGTGGTGGGCACGTCGGACGAGAAACTGCCGTCCGTCACCTTCCGCATCGCCCTGCCCTCCGGCTACAGCACCGCCAATCCGTCCTCCTACTCGGCGGAACCCTTCCTCTACCACGACACCACTGCCAGTAAGGGGGCCAACAGCGGCGGCCTCTACATGGCGGGATACACCTGCTACGAGGACAGCTCCCGGGCGGCCCACTGCGCGGGTGAACTCACCATCGACCCGCGCTACGACCTCGATTCGAGCGGCGACGCCACGACCTGGAAGATCGGTGTGGCGGCGCGTCTCTTCAAGTCCAACGGGCAGCTCAAGGCCGAGGAGTACACGACGGCCGGCGGCGGCGTCCAGGTCAAGCGGTGGGCGAAGGCCACGGTCAACGCCTCGCCGGAGCCGGTGACGAAGGGCAAGACGCTCACCGTGACCGGCAACCTCACCCGCGCGGACTGGGTGAAGCACTCATACGCCGGTTACGGCAGCCAGTCGGTCAAGCTTCAGTTCCGCAAGGCGGGCAGCTCGGCCTACTCCACCGTCAAGACGGTGAAATCCGGCTCCACGGGCGCTCTGAAGACCACCGTCACCGCATCGGTCGACGGTTACTGGCGCTGGATCTTCGACGGTACGTCCACCACGGGCACCGCCACCTCCGGCGCCGACTTCGTCGACGTGCGCTGACCACTGACGGCATCGGCACCGGTGCCGTGCCGACGATTCCTTGAGAGCCGTCGGCGCGGCGCCGGTGTCGGCTGTGTACCCCATCCACAGTTCTGAATCGCCGGATATATTCCGTATATCCCTTTCTGTGTGTGGGTATTGGGGGAGGAGAACGGCTCGGGTCGCTTGCCACGCGGCCGCATCACACGACAGCCGAGGTGAGGACGTCATGACCCACCACACCAAGGATTCGGCGGATCGTCTGGCCCGTGGGCTGGGATGGTTCAGCACCGCCCTCGGCCTGGCGCAGACCACGGCGCCACGTGCCGCCTGCCGGTTGACCGGGCTCGACGACTCTCTGCCGGCCCGGGCCCTGATGCCCGCGATCGGAGCACGGGAGCTCGGCCACGGCGCTCTGCTGCTGGGCAGCCGCAGGCCCGCGCCCTGGGTCTGGACCAGGGTCGCCGGCGACGCACTCGACCTGACGCTCCTGACACGTGCCCTGCGCAACCGCACCGGTGGCAGGCTGCGCCGGGCCACGGTCGCCACGGCCGCCGTCTCCGGGCTCACCGCCGTCGACCTCTACACGGCGCTCCGGTCGGTCGGACGGAGCCGTACGAGGCGGGGTGACAGCATGCACACGAACGCGGCCATCACGGTCAACCGGCCACGGAACGAGGTGTACCGGTACTGGCACGCCTTCGAAAACCTGCCCGTCTTCATGCGGCACCTGGAAGCGGTACGTACAGACGGTGACGGGCAGTCGCACTGGGTCGCCAGGGCTCCCGTGAAAAAGACGGTCGAGTGGGATGCGGAGCTGGCCGTGGACCGTCCGGGAGAGCTGATCGCCTGGCGCTCGCTCAAGGGCGCGGGGGTGGAGAACACGGGCTCGGTGAGTTTCCACGACGCTCCTGGCGGCCGGGGCACCGAGGTACGGGTGGAGCTCGGCTTCACCCCGCCCGGCGGCAAGGCCGGGGCGGCGGTCGCTCGGCTGTTCGGCGAGCACCCCGAACAGCAGATACGTGACGATCTGCGCCGCTTCAAGCAGGTCATGGAGGTCGGCGAGGTGGTCCGCTCGGAGGGCAGCCCCGAGGGCACCCACACGTGGCGCCTGGCCAGGCAGCATCCGGCGCGGCCCCACAACGAGAAGCTCTGAAGCGGCCCGTCACGTCCCTCCGGCACGCGCGGGCGGGACGACGGCCGGAAAGGAAGCACCGTGAAAGGCAACTGCTGGATGGGCCGGAACTCCGTCGAGGTGCTGACCGTCCCCGATCCCCAGATCCTCAACGCTCAGGATGCCGTCGTCAGGATCACGTCGACCGCCATCTGCGGCTCCGACCTGCATCTGTACGACGGTTACATGCCGACCATGGAGAAGGGGGATGTCCTCGGCCACGAGTTCATGGGCGAGGTCGTGGAAACCGGGCCCGGCGTCAAGCGCCTGAGGACCGGCGACCGGGTGGTGGTCCCCTTCCCGATCGCCTGCGGGCACTGCACCGCCTGCGAACACGAGATGTACTCGGTGTGCGAGAACTCCAATCCCAACGCGGGTCTTGCGGAGAAGTTCATGGGGTACTCCCCGGCGGGCCTCTTCGGGTTCTCCCACATGCTCGGCGGCTTTCCCGGCGGCCAGGCGGAGTACGCGCGGGTGCCGTTCGCCGACGTCGGTCCCATCAAGATCGAGGACGACCTGCCGGACGATCAGGTGCTCTTCCTCTCCGACATCTTCCCCACCGGCTACATGGGAGCGGAGATGTGCGACATCAAGCCCGGCGACACCGTGGCCGTATGGGGCGCGGGACCGGTGGGCCAGTTCGCGGTCGCCAGCGCGTATCTGCTGGGGGCGGACCGGGTGATCGCGATCGACCGCTTTCCCTACCGGCTACGGATAGCGCGGGAGAAGGCCGGGGCCGAGACCATCAACTACGAGGAGGTGGACGTACTGGACACCCTGAAGGAGATGACGGCGGGGCGCGGCCCTGACGCGTGCATCGACGCGGTCGGTCTCGAAGCCCACCATCCCACCACGGCCGTCCATGCCTACGACCGTGCCAAGCAGGCGAGCCGCCTGGAGACCGAGCGGCCGCACGCCCTGCGGGAAGCGATCCTGGCCTGCCGCAACGGCGGCACCGTATCCGTCATTGGCGTCTACGGCGGACTGCTCGACAAGTTCCCCATGGGTTCCCTCATGAACCGGTCGCTGACGCTGAGGGCCGGCCAGTGCCACGTTCAGCGGTATCTCCAGCCTCTCCTGGAACGGATCAGGAACAAGGAGATCGACCCCAGCTTTGTCATCTCGCACCACATGCCCCTCGAAGAGGCACCGAACGGCTACGAGATTTTCAAGAACAAGCAGGACGAGTGCAACAAGGTGGTTCTGTCGGCCGCCTAGCCAAGGACATCGGGGCGAGCGCCCCGCACCGGATCGGTTTCGCTGCGGGGCACTGGTGCGTATCGAGGGCTCAGATCTGGGTCGCGTACAAAAGGAAGCTGTTCCACGTCCCCGGCGTGAGGGCGAGTCGCGGGCCCTGCCGCACCTTGGAGTCCCGGACGTGGACGGTCTCGGTCTGTCCGGAGTGCTGCAAGGACAGGGCGACCTCTATGCAGTCATCGCCGGAACCACCGCTGTAGCTGCTCTTGAACCAGGACAGTTCTGTGGTACTCATGTCGCTCCTCGCATCCGCTGCAACAGGCCCAGTGAGTCTTCCAGAGAGAGGGCCTGTGAGCGCATCCTGGCATACCGCATCTGAAGCGTGCTGACTACCTTCGAGTTGGAGATGAACTGCCCGCTCTCCTGTCCTTCACAGTAGCCGAACCACTTGTTCTCCGGGGTCTCCAAGAGCCGCATCGGACCGTCCAACCCAGCGTGATGCTCACGCACTTGCGGCATCACCTGAACCTCCACATTCCGCAGCTCTGCGATCTCCAGCACGCGATCGATGAGCCCCCGCGTCACCTCCGCCCCTCCCGTCCGCCGCAGAAACAAGTGCTCCTCCAGGATGAAGCTGAACGCCGTGTTCGGCCGCTCCCGCAACAGTCGTTGCCGTTCGGCTCGCGCCACCCACTGTGCCTCGATCTGATCGTCGCCCAGGGGCGGCAACTGGTTAACGAACAGCGTGCGCGCGTACGCCTCCGTCTGCAACAGGCCCGGCACCAAGCGGCATTCGTATGTGTACAGATTCACCGCATCCGTCTCCAGCAGTGCCCACTGCCGGAACCAGCTCGCCAGTCCCGGCTGCCGTGACAGATGACGTGCCGCGCCCCGCAGCGCCCCGAACGCGTCAAGGACTTCTTCCGCCCGTTCGACGAACTCCCGCTGCGGGAAGCGCCGGCCCTGCTCGATCGAGGCGACCGTAGGCACCGAGTACCGCACCCTCGGGGCGAACTCCTCCTGGGTCAGGCCCGCCCGTTTACGGAATGCCTTGACGACCTCGCCGAACGCCTTGAGGCTGTCCGATGTCTCCGGTTCACCGCCGCCGCCCGCACAAAGGCCCGCTCCGCCGATCTCGCTCGTACCGTCCGCCATGCCAGGACACCTCCCGCACACCCGCCTCGCCGCACACTTACAACCCGGGCATTGTCACGCCCAGTTACTTCCACTGTCTACTCTGTGTACCCGTACGCCGACGCAGCGTACGAGTCGCTGACCTGGTGGACCGGTGGTGCTCGGGGCCAGGTTGGGGCCATGACGTCATCTCCCACCCGCCCGTCGCCGGTGACCGTACGCACTTTCACTCAGCGGTTCAGCTCCACCCCGCGCGGCGCCCGTCTGGCCCGGCATCTCGCCCTTCACCGGCTGCACGGCTGGGACATTCCGTACGGCTCCGAGGCATCCGACACCGCCGCCCTGCTCGTCGCCGAACTCGCCGCGAACGCCGTCACGCACGGCCGTGTCGCGGGGCGCGACTTCGAGTTGCTGCTCAGCCTGACCCCGTACACGCTCCGCATCGACGTATCGGACACGCGGGGGGAACGACGGCCACCGGAACCGGGAGAGCTGACGGCGCCGCCGCCCGTGGCCGACGGCGGGCGGGGGCTGTTCCTCGTGGAGGCGCTCGCCGACCGGTGGGCCGTGCTCGACCGCGTACCGGTCGGCAAGACCGTCCGCGCCGAAGTGGATCTGTCGCGCCTACATTGACCAGAATGTAAGGCCGTGAACGCCTTGGCAGTACTGCCCTCGTCGTGGGCTCAGCCGGTCGTCTGCTCGTCGGGGGAAGGCGGGGGAGTGAGCGGAGGTTCTTCCGAGGGCGAAGGATCGTCGGTGGGTGCGGGGGATTCCGTCGGGGTGGGCGTCGGTGTGGGGGTGGGTGTGCGCACCGGCGTGGACTTCTGCGGGGATGTGGGCGGCGTGGGTGCCGCCGAGTCGTTCCCGGGCTTCTGATCCGAGGGCGCGGTGGTCGCCGCGCCGGAAGCGGCCGCTGACGGTCGGTGGGAGAGCGGCACCCCCGCGGGCGTCGCCACCGCTGTCGGCGCAGACGTGGGCGCCCGCGTCGAGCCCCGCTTCTCGTGGGCCGACGACGGTTGCGTGGTGCCCGGATGATCGGCGTCGCTGCTGGGGGACGCGGCGTACAAGCTGACAGATGCCGCCGCGATGGCTGTGACGACGGCGCCGAGCACCAGCCGGGGCCGGCGGGAGCGTGGCGCGGCGGGGTGCGACCGCTGCTCCGGGCTCCCCTCGCGCGCGGGCGCGGGCGGGCCGAAACGATGGTGGGCGGTGGCAGCGGCAGCGGTCGTGGTCCGGAGGCGGCTCGCGACGCGCGGCGACGGCCGTGTTTCCCAGCCGTCGGGGGCGGCGAGGAAGTCGGAAGCGTGCTGGGCGGTGGGCCGTTCCTCGGGGTCCTTCGCCAGGAGCCGCAGGACGAACGCGTCGAGGGCCTCGGGCAGGTCATGGCGGTAGCGGCGTGGCGGCTCGGGCGGGGAATCCACGTGCTGGTACAGCATGGCCGCGGCGGAATCCGCTCTGAACGGTGGACGGCCGGCGAGGAGTTCGTACAGCACGCAGCCCAGCGCGTACATGTCCGCGGCAGGCCCGGCAGGCCGCTCCAAGGCCCGTTCGGGTGCCAGGTAGGAGCTGGTCCCGATGATCTCGCCGGCCTTGGTCGGTCCGTCGGCGGGCTCGTCCACGAAGCGGGCGATCCCGAAGTCGCTCACCTTCACCGTGTCGTCGCGGTCCAGCAGCAGATTTCCCGGCTTGACGTCCCGGTGTACGACGCCCTGACGGTGGGCCGCGGCCAGACCGGCGGCCGCCTGAGCGCCGATCGTGGCGACCCGCCGCGGTGACCATGGCGCTTGTACGGACAGTTCGTCCGCCAGGCTCCGCCCGTCGACGAGTTCCGTCACCAGGTAGAGGCGGTCCCGGTCGGTGCCGGTGTCGTACACGGCCACCACGTGCGGGTGGCTCAGCCGCGCCGCCGTCCGGGCCTCCAGATGAAATCGGGCGACCGCGGCTTCGTCGGCTCTCGGATTCAGGAGCATCTTGACCGCCACCGGGCGGCCGAGTACCTCGTCCACCGCCCGCCAGACTTCGCCCATCGCGCCACGGCCGAGCCTGTCGCCCGTCCTGTACCGACCAGCCACCAACACCGACGCACGCCCCTTCCCGCTTCTCCCCCCACTCACCGTCTGCCCCCTGCGGGCCTCCTCATCCAGCGGGACGTACGGCGGACCCCCCGCCGACCCGGCCACCACTCGATCGGCCCCGGCGTGGCAAGGGGGCGCGGGAGCGGCGGGCGATAGCGTCAAAGTCCCGCTGTCAGCAGGCGCCGTGCGGGGCTGTTGGCGCTTCGCCGAACAACTCTCCGGGGTGCGCTCCTGTGTCCGACCTCAGCTACGTCGCCGTCCTCATCGCCGTGTTCGGTCTCATCGGCCTGATCGCGAAGGGGGTGAGCCGGCTGTGAGCGCCGAGAACATCGTCGGACTGACCGTCGCGGTGGTCCTCGTGGTCTATCTCGTGGTCTGCCTGATCTTCCCCGAGCGGTTCTAGTGCGGCGATATTTCCGGGAGGGGAACTGGTGAACGACACTCTCGCGGGGTGGCTTCAGATCCTCGCCCTGGTGGCGGCGCTCGCCCTGTCCTTCCGGCCGCTGGGCGACTATCTGGCGTACGTCCTCACCTCTCCCCGGCACTGGAGGGTGGAGCGGATGGTGTACCGCGCCGGTGGGGTCGACGCGGACGCGGACCAGAAATGGTCCGTGTTTCTGCGCGGGGTCCTCGCCTTCTCGCTGGTCTCGGTGCTGTTCCTCTACGGATTCCTGCGGTTGCAGAACCATCTGCTGCTCTCGCTGGGCACGCCGGCCATGGACGCCGACCAGTCGTTCAACACGGCGGCGTCCTTCGTCACGAACACGAACTGGCAGTCGTACGCGGGGGAGTCGGCGCTCGGTCATCTGGTGCAGATGTCCGGACTGGCGGTGCAGAACTTCGTCTCCGCCGCGGTCGGCATCTCCGTGGTGGCCGCGCTCATCCGCGGATTCACCCGTAAGGAGACCGACCGCGTCGGCAATTTCTGGGTCGACCTCACCCGGATCGTGCTCCGCGTCCTGCTGCCCGTCTGCGTCGTCTTCGCGATCGTGCTGGTGGCGGCAGGGACGGTGCAGAACTTCCACGGCTTCCAGTCGGTCAGCACCCTCGCGGGCGGACACCAGAGCATCCCCGGCGGCCCGGTCGCCTCGCAGGAAGCCATCAAGGAGCTGGGCACCAACGGCGGCGGCTTCTACAACGCCAACTCCGCCCACCCCTTCGAGAACCCGAACGGCTTCACCAACTGGCTGGAGACCTACCTGCTGTTGGTGATCGCCTTCTCGCTGCCGCGCACCTTCGGCACCATGGTCGGCGACCGGCGCCAGGGGTATGCGATCGTCGCCGTCATGGCCCTGATCTGGGCCTCTTCCGTCGCCATCGTCACCGCCAACGAACTGCACAGCGTGAGCAGTACGGCGGGCCACGCGGCCGGCGGAATGATGGAGGGCAAGGAACAGCGCTTCGGTGTCTGGGCCTCCGCGCTCTTCGCGGTGTCCACCACGCTGACGTCCTGTGGAGCCGTCAACTCCTCCCACGATTCGTACTCGCCCGGGGGCGGCGGTATGACGATCTTCAACATGATGCTGGGGGAGATCGCCCCCGGCGGCACCGGATCCGGTCTCTACGGCATCCTCATCGTGGCCGTCATCGCCGTCTTCGTCGCGGGGCTGATGGTCGGCCGTACGCCCGAGTACCTCGGAAAGAAGCTGCGCGGCCGGCAGATGAAGTTCGCCTCCCTGTACATCCTCACCACGCCCGCGGTGGTGCTGACCGGCGCCGGAATCGCGATGGCGCTCCCGGGCGAACGGGCGGCGATGCTCAACCCGGGGCCGCACGGCTTCTCGGAAGTGCTCTACGCCTTCACGTCGGCCGCCAACAACAACGGCTCGGCCTTCGCCGGTCTGTCCGCCAACACGGTCTGGTACAACACCGCCCTCGGTCTGGCGATGATCATCGGCCGTTTTCTGCCGATCGTGTTCGTGCTGGCCCTCGCCGGATCCCTCGCCGAGCAGCGCCCTGTCCCCGTCAACGCGGGCACGCTGCCCACGCACCGGCCCCAGTTCGTCGGTCTGCTGACCGGCGTGATCCTGATCGTCGTCGGCCTGACCTACTTCCCCGCACTCGCGCTGGGGCCGCTCGCCGAAGGGCTGCACTGATGCCCACCACCCCCGCTCAGCCCCCGCCCGCGACGGATCCGCTCGCGCCGAACAGCCGCCGGATCTCCGGCGGACTGCTGGACCCCGGGCAGCTGGTCAGGTCCTTCCCCGACGCGCTGCGCAAGCTCGATCCGCGGGTGATGTTCCGCAACCCGGTGATGTTCGTCGTCGAGGCCGGCGCGGTGCTGACGACGCTGGCGGCGATCAAGGACCCCAGCGTCTTCGCCTGGGTGATCACCGCCTGGCTCTGGCTGACCGGCGTCTTCGCCAATCTCTCCGAGGCGGTGGCCGAGGGCCGCGGCAAGGCTCAGGCCGAGACCCTGCGCCGTACGAAGACCGACACCGTGGCGCGTCGGCTCGCGGACGGGTGGCGCCCGGGAACGCGGGACGTGGGGGAGGAGGAGGTGCCGGCGGCGCGGCTGCGGCTCGGCGATGTCGTGGTGGTCGAGGCCGGCCAGGTCATCCCGGGCGACGGTGATGTCGTCGAAGGGGTCGCGAGCGTGGACGAGTCCGCGATCACGGGTGAGTCGGCGCCGGTCATCCGTGAGTCGGGCGGCGACCGTTCGGGGGTGACCGGCGGTACGAAGGTGCTGTCGGACCGCATCGTCGTACGGATCACCTCGAAGCCGGGCGAGACCTTCATCGACCGGATGATCGCACTGGTCGAGGGCGCGGCCCGGCAGAAGACACCCAACGAGATCGCGCTCAACATTCTGCTCGCCTCGCTGACCATCGTCTTCCTGATCGCCGTGGTGACGCTTCAGCCGTTCGCGATCTTCGCGCACGCCGAGCAGTCCATCGTCATCCTGGTGGCTCTGGTGGTGGCGCTGATCCCCACCACGATCGGGGCCCTGCTGTCCGCCATCGGCATCGCGGGCATGGACCGGCTGGTGCAGCGCAATGTGCTGGCCATGTCGGGCCGAGCGGTCGAGGCGGCCGGTGACGTCAACACCCTGCTGCTGGACAAGACCGGCACGATCACCCTCGGCAACCGGCAGGCCGTCGAGTTCCTGCCGGTGGGCGAGGTCGGCATCGATGAACTGGCCGACGCCGCCCAGCTGTCGTCGCTCGTGGACGAGACGCCCGAGGGCCGCTCGATCGTGGTGCTCGCCAAGGAGCGCTACGCGTTGCGCGGCCGCGGCGACGGAGAGCTGACGGACGCCGACTTCGTACCGTTCACCGCGCAGAGCCGGATGAGCGGCGTCGACCTGCACGGTCCCGACGAGACCCGCTCGCTGCGCAAGGGCGCCGCGGCGGCGGTGATGCGCTGGGTGCGCGAGAGCGGTGGCCGCACCACCGCGGATGTCGGCGGGATCGTGGACGGGATCTCGGCGAGCGGCGGCACCCCGCTGGTCGTCGCCGAGATGACCCGGCGGGGCTCCACACAGAGCGCCCGGGTGCTCGGGGTGATCCGTCTCAAGGATGTGGTGAAGGAGGGGATGCGGGAGCGGTTCGACGAGTTGCGTCGGATGGGGATCAGGACGGTGATGATCACCGGTGACAATCCGCTGACGGCGCGGGCCATCGCGGAGGAGGCGGGGGTCGACGACTTTCTCGCGGAGGCGACGCCCGAGGACAAGATGGCGTTGATCCGGCGTGAGCAGGCGGGGGGCAAGCTGGTCGCGATGACGGGGGACGGGACGAATGACGCCCCCGCGTTGGCTCAGGCGGATGTGGGCGTCGCGATGAACACCGGTACCTCGGCCGCGAAGGAGGCCGGGAACATGGTGGATCTGGACTCCAACCCGACGAAGCTGATCGAGATCGTCGAGATCGGCAAGCAACTGCTCATCACACGGGGCGCGCTGACGACGTTCTCGATCGCCAACGATGTCGCGAAGTACTTCGCGATCATCCCCGCCATGTTCGCCGCCGTCACGTCGTCCAACTCCCTCGGGGGCCTGGACAAGCTCAACATCATGCGGCTGCACAGTCCGACCTCGGCGATCTCCTCCGCGATCATCTTCAACGCGCTGATCATCCTGGCGCTGATCCCGCTCGCTCTGCGCGGCGTCCGGTACCGGCCGTCGTCGGCGGCCGCGCTCCTGAACCGCAACATCTGGCTGTACGGACTCGGCGGCCTGGTCCTCCCCTTCATCGGGATCAAGCTGATCGACCTGATCATCCAGTTCATCCCCGGTCTGCGCTGACCCAGAAGAAGCCGACCCACCAGAAGAAGGCGACTGCTGTGCCCCTCGTTCTTCGCTCCGTCATCCGGCACCATCTGGCGGCGCTGCGCATGCTGTTGGTGTTCACCGTGATCACCGGTATCGGCTATCCGCTGCTGATCACCGGTATCGCCGTTGCCGCGTTCCCGCACCAGGCCAACGGCTCGCTGATCAAGGACAACGGCCGGCCGGTGGCGTCCAGCCTGATCGGCCAGGACTTCACCCTGCCGGGGCGGAAGGGCCGGGCCACGGCCCCGCCGGACCCCAAGTGGTTCCAGCCCCGCCCTTCGGCCGCGGGCACCACGGGGTACGACCCGACCGGCTCGGCCGCCTCGAACCTGGGCCCCAACAACCCGGTCCTGGTGAAGGCGGTCAAGGAGCGCAGGGCCGCGGTGGCCGCCTTCGACGGCGTCCGGCCGGACAGCGTGCCGGTCGACGCGGTCACCGCCTCGGGCTCCGGGCTCGACCCCGACATCTCGCGGGCGTACGCGGACGAACAGGTCAACCGGGTGGCCAGGGCCCGTGGGCTGAGCGCGGCAACGGTACGTGGACTCGTCGCCGACCACGTCACGGGCCGTGACCTCGGTTTCCTGGGGCAGGACGCCGTCAACGTCGTTGAGCTGAACCATGATCTCGCCACATTGAGGTGATCACGGATCCGATCCGCAGTTCAGTTCAGCTCAGCTCAGCGGGCGGTGTCACGGTCGTGCACCCGGGCGAGCAGAGCCGCCGGACCGGGGTCGGCCTGCAGAGCCCTCAGGAGCAGCAGCCACAGGTCGTGCAGCCCCTCTTCGATCTGCCGCCGCCCCTCCAGGGCGTCGGAGACGGTGTGCAGCCCGAAGAACGCGGACACGAGGCCGTGCGCGGCCATCTCGGGTGTGACGCCGACGGCGAGGTCTCCCTCCCGGTGGGCCTCTTCGAGCAGTTCGGTGACGGTCTCGATCCAGCCGACGAAGGGGCGCGGCAGGGTGACGTCGATGGCCTTGCGCTCGGCCCAGAGCCGGGATCCGGCCCGGATGACGACATCGTCGCGGAAGGCCCGTGCGACGGCGAAACTCAGGCCGACCAGCCTTTCGAGTGCCGGAACTTCGGTCGACCGGTACTGATCGATCAGCTGCGGCCAGGTGGCGAAATGCGCCTCGACAATGGCCAGGGCGAGTTTCTCCTTACTGGCGTAATGGAAGTAGATGGCCCCGCTGGTACGGCCGGACCGCGCGCTGATATCGCTGATGCTGGTGCCGGAATAACCCCGTTCATCGAACAGGTGTGCAGCCGCCTCCAAGAGAAACCTCCGTGTCGTTTCCGCCCGTACCTGCTTCGCCCGAACCTGCACGTGTACCCCGGATTCCCGTTCCGTCGATGACAGCACGCAATGTAGTGCTTTCCCAGCCGGGGTCAGCGGACAGGGTGCACTTTCGTAAGAATTACGATTCTCTTATCGCATGGATACATCGGTTGGCCACCTCACCGAGGAAATCCGGCCACTCACCTGGTCGCGCACCGTCGCGCGTGAGCTGGTGCACCGGAGCTCCGTGGCGGAAGTACTTCTCACCGACGTACGGATGCTCGAAAGCGGCGACTACGAGGCCGCCGCTTCCTGGCCCCGGTCCCATCCGACCTTCCCGCGTGACGGCGCCGATCTGCACAGTCCGCTGATGCTCGTCGAGACGCTGCGGCAGCTCGGTATCTACATTCCCCTGCGGTATTTCGCGGTCCCCGAGTCGGCGCGTTCGGTCATCAGTGATCTGTTCTTCGAGACCGACCCGTCGGCGGAGCCCCGGGCCCTCTCCGGCGCGACCGGCGTCACCTGTCTGGCGCGGGCGAGCGACGTACGCCGCGGGCCGGACGGCACCGTCACCGGCCTGCGGCTTCATGTCGGCTTCAGTGCCCATGGGGTGCCGTTCGCCCAGGCCGGAGGCGGTGCGCGATTCCTGGGCGGCGAGCGGTACGCCGAAGTGCGCGAGGGGCGTACGGAGTCCACCGCCCCGCACGCGGCGCCGACGGCCGAGGGGGACCGCCCCGACCCCCGGAGCCTGGGGCTGACCAGCGCGCACGACGTCGTGATCGGACGCGACGGCGGCGGCCTCCTGGTGGCGCCGGCCGATCCGCGGCATCCGTTCTTCTTCGACCACGCCACGGACCATGTGCCGGGCATGGTGCTGCTGGAGGCCGCCCGTCAGGCCGTGGCCGTGGAAAGCCGGGGCGCGCTGCTGCGCCCCGTGGCCGGACGGCTGAAAGCGGCACGCTTCATCGAATTCAGCCCGCCCGCCCGCGTCCGGTGCGTGTCGCACCACGAGACATGCGTCTTTCGATTTCTCCAGGACGGCGAACAGAAGGCTTTCGGCATCCTCCGCTACAGGTAAACCCTGAGAATACTCTGCGAAGCCACTTGACTACCGAGAGTTTACCTCTCTAGCGTAGCGATCGTTATGTTCTTCGGCGGACGCCGAAAACAGCCTTCTTCATCAGGCTGCGCCCGCCTGGGACCGCACCCGCCCGAGAGTGGCTGACCAACGCGCCCACGGTGTTTCGTGCCGTCGCGGCGGCGAGCAGTGCCGCTTTCAGGGCTCTCCTGAACGGAACAATGGGATGACATTCCATCGCATCCATTCCTGGACTCCCTCGGCCGTCGTCTTCGACTGTGACGGCACGCTCATGGACACCGAATGCCACTGGCAGGACGCGCGAATTCTCGTACTGCGCGAGTATGAGTTCGAGCCGGCCCCGGGGTTCGCGGAGCGCGCCAAGGGGCTGCACTACACCGAATGCGGACGCCTCATGGCCGACGAGGCCGGGCGCCCGGAACTCGCCGCGGAGATGACCGGCCTGCTTCTCGCGCATTTCCGCGCCCTGGTCGACGAGAACCCCATGACCATGCCCGGCGCCCGTCAACTGGTCGAGTTCTGCGCGAAGTTCGCGCCGCTGGCCGTGGCCAGCAACTGCCCCAGAGAAGTCGTTGAGTCCTCCCTCGCCAGAGCCGGCCTCCTCGACTCCTTCGAACACATCGTGGTGCCGGACGACGAGATCCGGCCCAAGCCGCACCCGGACGTGTACCTCACCGCGGCCCGGCTCTGCGGGGTCGAACCGGCCGACACGCTGGCGGTCGAGGACTCCCTCACCGGCATCCGGTCCGCGGTGCAGGCGGGGATGCGGGTCCTGGGGGTCGGTCCCTGGCCGGGGGAGCAGGTCGCGGCACTGGTCGACCTGTGGGTCCGCTCGCTGGACGAGCCTGAGCTGTCCGTCTGGGCCGGCGGGCGCGGCACCGCCAAGGGCCCGCGCTGATGGTCACCCCGCGACGCCGTTGGTCGGTCGGGCGGTGTCCGCCTACCATGACCGCATGGAACATATCCGTCCATAAACCTCCGCGCAGGGAGATGGCCATCGGATGGACGAGGAACGTGCCGGCCGTCTCGTGTCGTCGCTGCGGGCCCGCGGTGTCATGGCTCACCTGGCCCACCTGGGCGTCTACGAGTTCGGGGTGCAGGTCGTGCTCGCCGAGGGAGGTGAGGCGATCTGGGACGCCGACGAGGTGGCGGGCCTGAGAGCGGAAGTCGTCGAGGACGGCGTGCTCATGGGCTACGTCCCACATGTGCCGGGCTCCGAGACCTTCACCGAGGAGCAGCTCATGCGGGTGATCGCCACCACCCGGTACGCCAAGGACGGACTGCATCCTCCCTCGGACGAGCGCGCCGGCCCGAGTGAAGACGCCACGCCCGGGCATCAAGGTCCGGCCCCCGGGCCCGTCACCCCGCCGCGACGCCCGCATCACGGCCGCAGATTCCCCTGGCGCCCCCGACGCCCGGACGCCTCCTAGTTCCCGGTCGCGGCACTAGAAGGCAACGTGCGCTTCAGCAGCGCGCGTTGGCATGGCCCGACTGTCCTGCGGGCACGACGTCGCGGTCCCGCAGGACGATCGCCAGCCGGTCGCCCCACTCCCGGCAGGCGGTGGTGAAGTCCGCCCGCCGGTACTCGACCACGAACACCTTGTCGTCGTAGGCATCGGCGTACGCCGCGCATTCGTCGTAGCGCGCGCACTCCTCCGCGACGGCGAAGTCAAAACCGATGCCGGCCCGCAGCTCCGTCATCTCGGCCGCGTTCTTCTGGCCGATCGCCAGGCCCGCCCGGTGGGCCCGTTCGGCCAGCAGCCGGGCGAAGCCGGCCGCGTGTGTCCGGTCGAGCAGCCCGTCCGACCGCAGATAGGAGTCCAGATTGTCCGCCTCGACGGCGTCGAATCCGCTGTCGGCGCAGCCCTCGATCCAGCCGCCGACGACGCCCGCCAGCCGCTCGCGCCGGTCGGCGGTGGAGATGTCCAGCAGCGGTTCCCGCCAGTCCTCGTCGATGACGGACCCGCCGTCCGCGTCGCGCAGCAGCAGGTCCGGATGCTCCTTCTCCCACCACCGCACGGCGTCCGGCTGTGCCTGGTACGCGTTGATGTAGCAGATGTTGTACGAGCCGGGGGCCGGGGCCGCCGTACGGTCCCTGATGACCGTACGTACCCCGCCGGGCGGCTCGTACGGACCGCCGAGCTGGTAGTCGAAGGGCTCGTCCGCCCGCGGCTGCCGCACCTCGCGGCCGGTGGGGGAGTCCTCGGCGGGGGAATCTCCGGTGCTGCCGCACCCGGAGAGGACGAGTGACAGGGAGAGCGACAGGACGAGCAACGGCGCCGCCGACGCACGGACGGCGGACCGGCCGGACCGGGAGCCGGGAGCGTGCGGCAAGACGGCGCCTCGGTTTCTGAGCAGCGCGAAGGACCCGGCCAGTCTCGCACCGGCCCCGCCGGGGCGGGCGCCCGGGGGGAAGCCGGTGCGTGCCCGCTCTCCGCAGCTCCGGGACTCGCTCCCGGGCACGCACCAGCCAGGCCCTCTCCGGTCGATCTTCGCGGGCCCGCGACGCCCGGCACGGCACCTCGCCGCGTTGTCGGAGTCACCCAAGTACGTCCAGTACGAGGGCGATCCTCCGCCTTGCGATGTACCGCACCGGACGCCGCGGGCTGATCCACGAAGATCGACCGGACAGGACCTAGCTCACACCGTCAGAAGGCTCGGCTTGGCCGCCAGGTCGACGGGCAGGAAGGCCTCGGGAACCGGGGTCTCGCCGAGGAAGAAGTTCAGGATGGTGGCATGCATCGCCTCCACCGGCGCGATGGTGGCCGCGGTCCGGATCCCCGCCGCGCTTTTGACGTTGTAGGTCGCGAAGAGATACGTCTGCGCGGCCTGGTCCTCCAGCTGGAGGGCGAGCTTGGAGACGGCCCCGACGTTGGTGGCCTTGCCCAGAGCGGTGGTGACCTTCTTCTGGTTGGACAGCGGTACACCGGTGATGGCGGGCTTGCGCGCGCCGGTCAGTACGGCGTTCCACGCCTTGGCGTGGTCGGCGTGCTGGGCCATCGCCGTGGTGACGAAGGTCGTCACGGCGGGCGGCACGGTGCCGAGCTTGCCCGCCTTGGCCGCGGCCAGCGTCCCCTTGTAGACGCCCACGGCCTGATTCTCCAGCGCGACCGCCAGCGCGACGATCTTCAGGTCGCCGGTGTACACGCTCTTGTCCACGACGGGCGAGGCCGATTTGGCGGCCGGCGGCGCGGCGGAACCCTTGTCGCTGGAGCAGGCCGCGAGCAGGAAGGCGGCCCCGGCGCCTGCGGCGCCCAGCAGGAAGCGCCGGCGCCCGGGACCGGCCGGGTCGTCCTGAGCCGGGTCGTCCTGAGCCGAGCCGTCCTGAGCCGAGCCGTCCTGCGCCGCGTGGTCCCGCGTCGTGTGGTCCCGCGCCGCGCCACCGGCCGTGATCTGTTCCGTGAGTTCGGCGGCGCTCGCGCGCATCGCGGAGAGCGTTCCGAGGTGGGCCTCCGCCATGCCGGCGGTGAGGCGGGTGAGTTCGTCCTCGCTGATGGGCAGCTCCCAGCCGCCACGGGCAGTACTCACTTGACGGCCCCTTCGGAGATCGGGGAAGCGTTGTCGGTCGGGTAGAAGGCATCGGGGAACCCGGCGCTTCCGACCTCGGCGGGCAGATTGGCGAGATCCGGTGACATCGCGAGCAGGTTGGTGTTGCCCACGTTGAGCAGGTCCTGCATGGCCAGCAGGATCGCGCGGTGCTGCGCCTCGACCGGGGCGACGGACGCGAAGAGCCGGCGCAGACGCGCGTCGCTGACCTGGCCGACGTTCTTGGTGTAGGTCTGCGAGGCCACGTCCTCCAGGGAGAGGATCAGCGAGACCACCTCCGCCGGGGTGGTCATGGACGGCACTTCCTCCTGGACCATGGCCTCGTACTTCGGGTCGGGCCCGCGCTGCGCCTTACCGCCCGCCCGGGTGGCGGCGGCGTTGAACGCCTTGGCGTGCTCCTCGTGCTGCTGGGCGGTTCTGGTGACGAACTGCGAGATCAGCTTGTTGCCGTGCTTGATGAACGCCATGCCGGCGGCGGTCCGGTAGACGCTCACCGCCAGATTCTCGATGGACGCGGCCGTCTGCAACGCCATGATGTCGTCGCGCGACGTGGCCGCCACCGCGCGGGTGGAGCCGAGGAGGGCCGCCGCGCCGGCCGCACCGGCGAGCACCCCGCCCCGTCGCCACCACCGGCCCGGTGGCTCCGCGGCCTCGGCGAAGTCCGCCAGCGCGCTGCCCGTCATCCTCAGGGCGTCGCTGTTCAGATCGTATGACTGCTCGGTCAGTTCTTTCAGCAGTCGGGTGTCGATGCGCTCCGCGCCCATCACGCCCCATCTCTCTCGGCGCCCGCGCCACCGCGGGTACTCTCACCGACACACTCGCGAGGCTGACCCGTGCCTCCCGCCGACCTCCCCGGCATGGCGTGTTGTTTCACTCCATCAGCCGAACGGGCGCACCACCGGGTCGTACGAACGACCGGGCCCGGCCGCCCGCATCAGAAGAAGGGGCGGCCGGGCCAGGACCGGCGTTCGCGTCGCACTCCGGCGCCGTCAGCTCTCGACGGCGCCCGGCCTCACTCCTTGACCGCTCCCGCGTTGGCGCCGTTGACGAAGTAGCGCTGGAAGCAGAAGAACATCGCGGCCACCGGCACGGTGGAGAGCAGGGCAGCGGCCAGCTTCAGCGGATACTGCGTGCCACCGCCGAGGCCGCCCGAGACGAAGCGGGCCAGGCCCGTGGTGAGCGTCTCGTACTGGCCGGACTGGGTGGCGACGAGGAAGTGCGTGAACTCGTTCCACGACCCCTGGAACGACAGGATCGTCAGGGTGATCAGCGCGGGCCTGGCCATCGGCAGGACGACCGACCAGAAGATCCGGAACACGCCCGCGCCGTCGACCCGCGCGGCCTCCTCGACCTCGGGCGGCACCGATTCGAAGAACTGCTTCATGATGAAGATGCCCGCCGCGTCCACCAGCAGCGGCAGGATCATGCCGGTGTAGGTGTCGAAGATCCCGAAGGTGTTGAGCACCAGGAACTTCGGGATGAGCAGCGCCACGCCGGGCACCGCCATCACCGCGAGCACGAACGCGAACAGCACCGAGCGGCCCCGGAAGCGCAGCCGCGCCAGCGCGTACCCCGCCATCGAGTCGAACAGCACCCGGCCCGCGGTGACGACGACCGCCACCACCGCCGAGTTGCTGAGCCAGCGCAGGAAGGGCACCCCGTCCGCGGCCTCGCTCAGCCCGAACAGCCGCTGATACGCCGCCGTCGTCGGGGTGGTGGGCAGCAGGGCCAGCGGATGCGCGGCGGCATCCGGGTCCGTCTTGAAGCCGGTCACCAACTGGAGGAGGAACGGCAGCAGATAGAGCAGCGCCATCCCGATCACCAGGGCGTAGCCCAGCGCCCTCAGCGGGATGGGAAAACGGCCCAGGACGGGTTGTGCCCGGTCGCGCGAGGCGCGACGGAGACGGGCCCGCTCGGCCCGGTCCCGTACGGCCGTACCTGCGGCGCTCATCGGTTCCTCCTCTTACGTACGCCACGCTCCTGCAGCGCCCAGCGCTGGAGCGCGGTCAGGACGAGGATCAGGGCGAGCAGGATGAACGCGATGGCCGACCCCTGGCCGAAGTCCGCGTTGTCGAAGCCCGCGGAGTACGACAGGAAGGCGGGCGTGAGCGTCGTATTGCCCGGGGCGCCCTGGCCCATCACGTACACCTGGTCGAAGACCTGCCAGGTGGAGATCAGCCCCAGGGTGAGGACCAGGAACAGCACGGGACGCAGCGCGGGCAGCGTCACGTACCGCAGCAGCTGACGCCGGTTGACCCCTTCCAGGGCCGCCGACTCCTCCAGCTCCCGCGGGATGTTCTGGAGCGCCGCGAGGAAGATCAGCATGAAGGTGCCCGAGGTGGTCCACACCGCCAGCAGGATGATCGTGCACATCGCGACCGAGGGGCCCGAGAGCCACTCGAACCACGAAAGCCCCATGACGGAGTGTTCGGCCAGCATCCCGGTGGGCCGCTCGGGATCGACGATCCCCAGACCGCCCAGGATCAGCGAGAGCACCCCGCGCGGGTCCGCGAACCAGTTCGGTCCCTTCACCCCGATCCAGGACAGCAGGGCGTTGACGGCTCCGCTGCCCTGGAAGAGGAAGAGGAAGACCGTGGAGACGGCGATGGAGCTGGTGACCGACGGGAAGAAGAACGTCGTACGCAGCGCGCCCCGCCCCCGCAGCAGCCGCTGATTGACGATCAGGGCCAGGACCAGCGCCAGCACGGTCTGCAGGGGCACGGTCAGCAGCACGTAATAGGCGTTGTTGCGCAGGGCGGTCGCGAACAGTGTGCGGTCGAGACCGTCCTGCGTGAACAGCGTCCGGTAGTTCTCCAGACCGACGAAATCGGTCTCACTGGAGAACGGGTTGGACTGTCCGTCCCAGTGCAGCAGGCTCACCCAGAGCGCCATGAGGATGGGCAGCACCAGGAACAGGCCGAGGATCAGCACCATGGGGCTGACGAACAGCCAGCCCCAGGCACCCTCCCCGCGACGGCCCGCGCGCAGGGCGCGGGCCGTCGCGGTCGAACCGGGTCCGCCGGGTGCGCCGTCAGGGGCGCCAGGCGTACCGGTCGTACGGGGGGTACCGCTCGTGCGCATCGTGCGGATGGGCATGCGGCTCAGTTGCCCTTCGCGATGGCCTGTTCGCCGTTGCGCTGGAGGTCGGCGAGGATCTTCTTCGGGTCGGCGGTGCGCAGCGACTGGAGATCGGTGTTGAACTGGCTCAGCACCTTGTCGAAGCCGGCGATGGTCACCGGACCCTGTGCGTACGCGCTGCCGTCGACCCACGCCTTGGCGGCCGGCTGCTGCTCGGCGTACGTCTTCAGCGCGCTCGTACGCGACGGCATGACACCGAATCCTTCGGCGAACTTGATCTGCTGGTCAGCGGTGGTCAGGGACTTGACCAGGTCGACACTGGCCTCGCGGTGGGCGCTGTCGGCGGCGACGCCCCAGCAGGTGCTGAAGGCGAGCGTGCCCTGACCGGCAGGACCCGCGGGCAGCGGCGCGATGGCGTACTTCACATCCGGGTAGTCGAGCTTCATGCCGCCGTCGAGCCAGTTGCCCTCGATGGTCATGGCGGCCTTGCCCTTGCCGAGCGCCTCGCCGCCCCAGCTGGTGTCCACCTGCTTGGCGAACTTCATCGAGCCCGACTTGAGCAGGGACTGGACGAAGGTGAGCCCCTCGGCGTTCTCCGGGGTGTCGGCGGTCATCTTCTTCTGGTCGGCGTCGGTGACCCAGCCGCCGGCCTGCTTCATGAAGACGCCGAGACGCTGGTACTCGTCGCTGGTGACCAGGCCGGTGACGCCGTCGCCCGTGAGCTTGTCCGCGACGGTCTCCAGGTCCTTCCAGGTCTTCGGGTAGTCCTTCTCCGTCAGCCCGGCCTTCTTCCACAGGTCGGAGTTGATGGCGAGACCGAGGGTGGAGGTGTCCTTGGGCAGGCACACCAGCTTCCCGTCGTACGAGAAGGAGGTGCGCAGCTGCTCGGAGAAGTCGCCGGCGTCGGATATCTGGTCCCCGTACGGGTACAGGGATCCGCCCTTGGCGTAGTTGGCGAACTGGTCGGAGTTGACGTAGAAGACGTCCGGCGGCTTGTGCCCGGCGAAGGACTGGGCCAGCTGCTGGTTCATGTCCTTGGCGACCTCGACGGTGACCGTGTTGCCGGACTTCTTCGCGTACGCGGCGGCAGCGGTCTTGACGGCCTGGGTCTCGGCGTCCCCCGAGGTGGCGATCAGCACCGTCAGTTTCTGCTTGCCGGTCTTGGCCTGCTCGGGCTCCTTGTCGTCGCCGAAGCTTGATGAGCAGCCGGTGGCGGCCAGCAGCGCCGCGCAGGTGGCGAGGGCGGCGACGGCCGTGCGGGTGACCATGAATTCCTCCAGAAGGGATAAAACAAGCGGCTCAGCTGCCCGGGAGGGGCGTGCTGTGGATCGGTGGCCCTAGGGCCGTGGTGGCCCTTGGCAGGGCGCGGATGGTTCAGTCGCCGGACACGGGCGTGCTGTCGCGGACGACGAGGGATGGTTCGAGCAGGACCCGCTCGGGCGGAGCGTCGGGCTCCGACATCCGGGCGAGCAGGAGACGGACGCACTCGCGGCCGACGGCCTCCAGTGGCTGGGCGATGGTGGACAGGCCGGGCGAGAGGAGCGCCGCCGTGGGTGAGTCGTCGAAACCGACGACGGCGACGTCCGTGCCCGGCACGGCTTTTCGCTCGCGCAGCGCGTGGTAGCAGCCCAGCGCGAGCATGTCACTGGCGGCGATCACGGCCGTCGCGCCCGCTGCGAGCAGCGGTCCTGCGGCGGCCTGCGCCGAGGCGGTGTCGTCGACGCTCTGCGCCCGCCGGCCGCGCACCGGAAGGCCGTGCCGGCGCATGGCGCGCTTCCAGCCCTCGGCGCGGTCGTCACCGACCCCGGAGCCGCGCGGCCAGCCGAGAAAAGCGATCTTGCGGTGCCCCAGGCCCACCAGATGCTCGACCGCCGCGTCCGTGCCCGAGGCGCCGTCGACGTCCGCCCAGTCGCCTATCTGCCGG
Organism: Streptomyces sp. NPDC042201; assembly: GCF_055582185.1. Classification (NCBI taxonomy): domain Bacteria; kingdom Bacillati; phylum Actinomycetota; class Actinomycetes; order Kitasatosporales; family Streptomycetaceae; genus Streptomyces; species Streptomyces sp. NPDC042201. Next base: position 219,122 of record NZ_JBVJDS010000003.1, read on the forward strand.
CCCGACCACATCCGGCCGAAGCCCACGAACGGCACGCCGCGCTTCTCCAGCCAGGCCTGACGCTGGTCGCCCCGGTCGGTGCCGCTGAGCACGAAACCGTCGACGCTGTGCAGGTCGAGGAGCTCCTCGTACCCGTCGAGACCGGTGGTGCCCGGGGGTGAGGCGAAGAGCAGGATCCGGTAGCCGGCCTCGTCGGCGGTCTGGGACAGGGCGTGCAGAAAGCGGTCCATGACCGGCGCCGAGGTGCCGGGGGCGGTGGGACGTATGCCGTAACCGATGAGTTTGCTGGAGCGGGTACGCAGGGTCTGAGCGGCCCGGTGCGGGCGGTAGCCCATCTCGTCGATGGTGCGGGTGACCCGTTCCAAGGTTTCGGGGCGGAGCAGTTCGGGAGAGTTGAGGGCATTTGACACTGTTTGTGGAGATACCCCGGCCCGCCGCGCGACCATGGCCAAGGTCACAGGACCGGCCTTGGACGCAGGGGTGTTGGGCGAGCGGGGCATGACTGTCTCCGGAACGGGTTGTACGAATGGACGAGTTCATTGGAGCGTTCCAATACCGTTGTCAACGTCCTGAAGTCGTCGTTAGGCTTCTTGGAACGCTCCAATGCCTGAGAGGTTCTGCTCTGTTGGATACAACTGTCAAGACCGAAGACATAACGAACGCTGTCACGGAGGCCGGCCCCTCGGCCGAAGGCCTCCAGCCGTTCCTGCACGACGCCTGTGTGACGCTGTACGCGCCGAGCTTTGCGATCTCGCACGCGGACGGACAGATCGACGGCGGCGCCGACGGCTTCTACCACGGCGACAGCAGGGCGCTGGCCCGGCTGACCGTCGAGGCCGACGGCATCGTGATCGCTCCGGTCCGCGGAGCCTTCGACGGAGCGGACCGGGCGGCCTTCCGCGGTGTCCTGCGCGGCCTCGGCGAGGAGACGCCGGACCCGGCCGTCACCCTGCACCGGCGCCGCCGGCTGACCCCCGGGCGGCTGGAGGAGACCCTCGAAGTCGGCAACGCGGGACGGCAGCACGTCCGCGTACGGCTGATCGTCACCGCCGTCACCGACCTGGCCCCGATGGAGCGCGTCAAGTCGGGACAGGCGCAGCGCCCGGTCCCGGCCACCGCCACCGAGGGCGGACTCGACTGGTCCCGGGACGCGTTCGCCGTACGCCTCACCAGCACGCCGGAGCCCGCGGCCGTCGACCCGGCCGCCGGGCGGCTGGAGTACGACATCGAGCTGGCGCCCGGCTCGGCGTGGACCGCCGTGCTGCACTGTGACGCGGCTCATGAGGACGGCGACCAGTTCCCCGCGCCCGCGTCGGACAGCGTGCCCTGGCGCGCCCCGGTCCTGCGCAGCGCCGACCGGCGCTTCGACCACTGGCTGAGCCAGTCCACCGCCGACCTCGACCGGCTGCGGCTGACCGATCCCGAGGAGCCCGCCGACCAGTTCCTGGCCGCGGGAGCCCCGTGGTTCCTCACCCTCTTCGGCCGCGACTCCCTGTGGGCCGCGCGGATGCTGCTGCCGCTGGGCACCGATCTCGCCGCCGGTACGCTGCGTACCCTCGGCCGACGTCAGGGCACGAAGTCCGACCAGGACACCGAGGAGCAGCCCGGCAAGATCCTGCACGAAGTGCGCCGCGCCGCACAGCACTTCGACGACTCCTTCGCCCTGCCGCCCAGCTACTACGGCACGGTCGACGCCACCCCGCTGTGGATCACCCTGCTGCACGACTCGTGGCGCTGGGGCCTCGCTCCCGAGCAGGTCGAACAGCTGCTGCCGCGCGCCGAGTCCGCGCTCGCCTGGATGCGTGACCACGGCGACGCCGACGGCGACGGCTTCCTGAAGTACATCGACCACACCGGGCGCGGCCTGGCCAACCAGGGCTGGAAGGACTCGGGAGACTCCATCCGGCACCGTGACGGACGGCTGGCCACGTCACCGATCGCGCTCTGCGAGGTCCAGGCGTACGCGTACGAGGCGGCCCGCGGCGGCGCCGCCCTGCTCCGTGCGTTCGGACGGCCGGACGCCGACCGGTGGGAGGAGTGGGCCGAGCGGCTGCGCGACCGCTTCCGGAGCCAGTTCTGGGTGGAGGACGAGCGCGGACCGTACCCGGCGGTCGCCCTCGACCGGGACAAGAAGCCGGTGGACTCGGTTACTTCGGGCTTCGGCCATCTGCTGGGCACGGGGCTGCTCGACCACGACGAGAGCGCTCTGCTGGCCGCCCGGCTCAGCGCGCCCGACCTCGACTCGGGTCATGGTCTGCGCACACTGAGCAGCGACTCCGTGGGCTACAACCCGTACGGCTATCACATCGGTTCCATCTGGCCGCACGACACCGCCATCGCCGTCCACGGGCTGGTCAGGGCCGGGTTCCCGGAGGCGGCCGCGCCGCTGGCCGCGGGCCTGCTGACCGCCTCCGCGGGCTTCGACGCGCGGCTTCCCGAGCTGTTCGCCGGCCATGGCTCGGCGACCGACGAGTGGCCCTCGCCCTATCCGGCGTCCTGCCGTCCGCAGGCCTGGGCGGCGGCTTCGTCCGTCATGGTCCTCCAGTCCGTCCTGGGACTCTCCGCCGATGTCCCCGGCGGAACGATCACGGTCGCGCCCGCCTTCGCGGAGGCGTACCGGCCGCTGAAGGTCGAGGGTCTCGACGTCGCGGGCGGGCGGCTGGACATCGCCGTCGACGCCGACGGCACGGCGCACATCGAGGCGCCGAAGGGCCTGGAGGTGAAGAGGGAGCACGCCACGCCCCGTTGACGGGGAGTGGCCGATCTCACGGTGGGGCCCCGGGGGGGGAGTGGCCGATCTCACGGGGGCCCGGCGGGAGTGGGCGATCTCACGGGGCCCCGGCGGGAGTGGCCGATCTCACGGGGCCCCGGCGACCGGCCGGCCGGGGTCTTTCGGCCCACGAACGCCGCGCCCGGTCACGTTCGGTGAAGTCCGTCCCTGACTGAGCCGTGTCGCTGATGGGCCGAACGGGTGAGGGGCGGGAGGATGGCCGGATGGAGAACCAGCGCGCGACCGGGGTGGTCCGGTGAGCAGATACGACAGGTACGACGTCACCGACGAGCAGTGGGAGGGCCTGGCCCAGGTCGTCCCGCTGCGCGGCCGCAACGAGTGGCCCTCCCAGGTGGACCACCGGAGCTTCCCCCGGGAGTACGAGGCGGAGCACCGACGTTTCATCGTCCTGCGGGTCCAGGTGTTCGCGGACGCGCGGGAGGTCGCCGACCATCTGATCGCCCGGATCCCGGTCCTGCTGGACCTGACCGGCGCCGAGGCCGATGTGGCCAAGCGCATCCTGGACTTCAGCAGCGGTATCGTTTTCGGCCTCGGCAGCGGGATGCACCGGGTCGACACGAACGTCTTCCTGCTGGCGCCCGTCGGCACGGAGGTCGAAGGAGTCGCGGCGGACGTCGTCCCCCGATCGTAGGAAGGTCACCAGGCGGAACGGTTCGGCACCTTTTGTGCCGCATACATTCCGGCCATGGAAGCAATCCGCACCCGCCCCGCCGTCACCGAACTGCGGCTCTCCGCCTTCACGTCGCACCGGGGAGCGGCCTTCCCGCTGGGCCCCATAACGCTGTTCACCGGGGCGAGCGGCAGCGGAAAGACAACGGCGCTGCGCGCGTACGAGTCACTCGCCAGGCTCGGCGCCGGCGCCTCGCTCCGCGATGTCTTCCCGGATCCGGTGGCCTGCGTTCCGGAACGAGCCGCGGCCGACGCGCAGGGGCGGCGCGGATTCCGGATCGGCTGCACCGTCGACGGCCCCGCCGGTCCCGTACAGCTCGATATCGCCGTCCAGGCCGAACCCGAACTCCGGATCGTCGGCGAGCGGCTGACGAGCGGCGGGCAGACCCTGCTGACCACCGCGCTGCGCGACCCGGGACGCCGTACGGTGCAGGCGGCCTGGCACACGGCGGGCGCGGTGCCCGTGACCCGCGCCCCGCTGCCCGACGACCGGCTGAGCACGGCGCTGCTGCCGCTGCGCGTCGCGGGCAGGACCGAGGGGCAGTTGCAGGTCCTCGCCGCCGCCGAACAGACCGTGGTGGCCCTGCGGTCCGTCTTCGTCTGCGACCCGCAGCCGCAGCTCATGCGGCAGCCGGTGGCCGTGGGGAAGGGGCGGCTGCGCCGTGGCTGCGAGAATCTGGCGGCGGTGCTCGACCGCACCCGGGACCAGTCCGCGGCACGGCACGACCGGCTGGCCGCCGCGGCCAGGGCGGGGTGCGCGGGGCCGGTGACGGAGCTGGCGGTCGAGCGGCTCGCCGACGGTACGGTACGGGCGCTGCTCGCCCGGGACACGTCGGGCGCCAGGGCGGCCACCCCCGTCGAGCGGCTCGGCGAGGGCGAACTGCGCTATCTGGCGCTGGCGCTCGTGCTGCTCACCGGTCCCGGTGTGCTGGCCATGGACCAGGCCGTGGAACTGCCCCCCGAGCTGCGGTCGCTCACCGTCCTCGCGGACGGATTCGACCGGAGCCTGGACCGGCGCCAGGCACGGGAACTGCTCTCGCTGGCGGCGGCGGTCTGCGCGGAGGGACACCTCAGACTGGTGGGGGCGGTCGGCGATGCCTCGTACGCCCGTGGGGCGGCCGGGGTGACGGTGGTAGACCTGGACCCGTGACGGAACAGGATGTAGCGGGACTGCAGCGCAGGCTGGCCGAGTTCGCGGCGGCACGGGACTGGGAGCAGTTCCACACCCCCAAGAATCTGGTGGCGGCGCTGAGTGTCGAGGCGGCGGAACTGCAGGAGATCTTCCAGTGGCTGACGCCGGAGCAGTCGGCGCGGGTGATGGAGGACCCGGGGTCGGCGCACCGGGTGGCGGACGAAGTCGCGGACGTGCTGGCGTATCTGCTGCAGTTCTGCGAGGTGCTGGGGATCGACGCACTGGCGGCGCTCGCCGCGAAGATTGACCGGAATGAGGTCCGTTATCCGCCCAAGAAGCCCTCCGACGGACCCGATTCCGCATGATCGTCACTCTGCGGAGTGAGTGAGTTATACACAACAAGCTCGCTGTCCCCAGATTTCCGCATTCCTCTGGCTTTTCTGTCGTCGCTCACTCACTCTGGGTAGTGGAGCGAGTGGGCAGGATGGGCGTACGAACGGGGGCGGCGGATGGATGCGGAACGACTCATCGGAGTGAGCCGGCATGCCCTGGCCGGGAGCGCGGACGCGCTGGATGTCATCGCGGAGGCCTGGCAGGCGCAGGCCCTCGCCCAGGCCATCGGAACCCACCTGGCGCTGGGTGGTCCGCAGGAGCTCAGAGCCGAGGCGCGCGAGCTGGGTGAGGCGGGCGGACGCGGCTGCGGCTTACCGGACCAGCCGGGGCTGCGCACCGGCGGGATACGGGCCGGGCGGCTCTCCGGAGTGCCGGACGCCCGCGGGGCCCTGACCGGGCTCGGCATGCTGCTGGGCGAGGTGGGGATCGCGCTGGTCGCGGTGGCGTGTGCCACGGACGAGGAGGGGTTGTACTGGCAGTGCATCGAGGCGATCGACGCCGCCGACGAGTCCAACGACCGGGTGGGCGGGATGCTGCGCCGGCTGATGGCGCGGGAGGAGGCGGGCGGGGTGGGACGGTGAGGGCGACGGCCTCGCGAAGGTGCAGGATGGATGCATGGATCTTCGAATCTTCACCGAGCCCCAGCAAGGGGCGAGCTACGAGACGCTGCTGACCGTGGCCAAGGCCACCGAGGACCTGGGCTTCGACGCCTTCTTCCGCTCGGACCACTATCTGCGCATGGGAGCGGCCGACGGGCTCCCCGGGCCGACCGACGCCTGGATCACCCTGGCCGGTCTCGCGCGCGAGACCAAGCGGATCCGGCTCGGCACCCTGATGACCGCCGGTACGTTCCGGCTGCCGGGGGTGCTGGCCATCCAGGTCGCCCAGGTGGACCAGATGTCCGGCGGCCGGATCGAACTGGGCCTGGGTGCGGGCTGGTTCGAGGAGGAGCACACGGCGTACGGCATTCCGTTCCCCAAGGAGAAGTTCGCCCGCTTCGAGGAGCAGCTGGCCATCGTGACCGGTCTGTGGGGCACGGAGGCCGGCGGGACCTTCTCCTACGACGGCACGTACTACCAGCTGACCGACTCGCCCGCGCTGCCCAAGCCCGCGCAGAGCAAGGTGCCGATCCTGATCGGCGGGCACGGCGCGACACGCACCCCGCGGCTCACCGCTCAGTACGCCGATGAGTTCAATATGCCGTTCGCCTCGATCGAGGACACCGAGCAGCAGTTCGGCCGGGTGCGGGCCGCCGCCGAGAAGGCCGGGCGCAAGGCGGACGATCTCGTGTACTCGAACGCGCTGATCGTCTGCGTGGGCAAGGACGACGCGGAGGTGGCCCGCCGGGCCGACGCGCTGGGACGGGAGGTGGAGGAGCTGAAGGAGAACGGGCTCGCGGGCACGCCCGCCGAGGTGGTCGACAAGATCGGACGGTACGGCGCGGTCGGCTCCTCACGGATCTACCTCCAGGTCATGGACCTGGACGATCTCGACCATCTGGAGCTGATCTCCGCCCAGGTCCAGTCCCAGCTGAACTGAGACCGGACAGTGAAGCCCGCCCGCACACTCGCCGCCGCCCTCGACGGGGGAACCGTCGTTCTCGACGGAGGTCTGTCCAATCAGCTGAAGGCACAGGGCTGCGATCTGTCCGACGCCCTCTGGTCGGCGCGGCTCCTCGTCGACGGTCCCCAGCAGATCGAGGCGGCCCACGCCGCGTATGTACGGGCGGGCGCGCAGGTCCTCATCACCTCCAGCTATCAGGCGACATACGAGGGCTTCGCGCGCCGGGGTGTGCCACGCGACGAGGCGTCGGCCCTGCTGGCCCGCAGCGTGGAGCTGGCACGCCGCGCGGGTGAGGCGGGGGAGCGTGAGGTCTGGGTGGCCGCCTCGGTCGGCCCGTACGGCGCGATGCTCGCGGACGGCAGCGAGTACCGCGGCCGGTACGGACGGTCGGTGGCCGAGCTGGAACGGTTCCACCGGCCGAGGATCGAGACCCTCGCCGCGGCCGGTCCCGATGTGCTCGCGCTGGAGACCGTGCCGGACACCGACGAGGCGGAGGCGCTGCTGCGGGCGGCCGCCGGCTGCGGGGTGCCGGTCTGGCTCTCGTACTCCATCGCGGGAGAGCGCACCCGCGCCGGACAACCGCTCGTCGACGCCTTCGCCCTGGCGGCGGACGAGGACCAGGTGATCGCCGTGGGGATCAACTGCTGCGACCCGGCGGACACGGACCGGGCCGTCGAGATCGCCGCGACGGCGACGGGCAAGCCGGTCGTCGTCTACCCGAACAGCGGCGAGCAATGGGACGCGGCGGCACGTCGCTGGCACGGGGACGCCACCTTCGACCCGTCCAGAGTCCAAGCCTGGCAGACGGCAGGAGCACGCCTGGTCGGCGGCTGCTGCCGAGTCACCCCGGCCGCCATCGCCGAACTCACCGCGCTGACGATGTCCAGCCCGTGACGAAACCCGCTCGTCGTGACGGGCCGGACACTCATGGCCGCGCCGCCCCCCAGAACGAGCACGTCCGCTAGCCGATGAATCGCGCTGAGACTTCGCCCTGGTCGCTGACGACCTTGACCTCCACGAACTTCGAGTTATCGCCGTCCCGGAACCGACACTCGAACTTGTTGCCCACCTCGACCACGACGGAAGCGGGGCAGGACAGCCGGCCATCAGTGGGCTCCGGTCGGCCTCGGATGTCGCTGATCACCTGCTGCTCCAACGCTGCTTGGTCCATCACCCTCGGCGGTTTAACCTCGATGCCGGTGCTCATCGCCTTGATCGTCACTGCCACCGCGCAGCCGGCGACCACGATCGAGGAGAACGCCATGACGGTACGCGCGAAGTTCCGTTGATCAGCCACACGGACAGTCCTACCTATCGGACGGCGGCCTGACAAGGTCTCACCTGATCTGGACCAGTCGTCAGCGGGCCACGGTCAGCACTGCGGCCAAGCACCCGGTGCGCGGCCGTGTGCGCGTCGCCGACCTCCCGGCAGCGTGCTGGTGCGCCCGGCGGCATCGGCGGCCGACTGCGACACACGGCCTAGGGCGTGTTGCGAAAGTAGCGCCGTCCGCCCGCAGGGCGGGGCTCGCGGCGTCCGGTGCGTGTGATCGCAAGGCGGAGGATCGTCCTCGTACTGGACGTACTTGGACGACTCCGACAACGCGGCGAGCGTGCGCGCCGGGCGTCGCGAGCCAGGCGGGACTTTCACAACACGCCCTAGAACCAGTCCCGGTCGCTGAGGGGCACGGTCACCGTCAGGCGGTCAACGTTCCTGTTCTCCCACTGCCCCGGGCCGTACAGGGGGCGGAGGATGTAGACGGTGCCGCGCCGGACGTCCGTGACGATTCCCTCCCGCTCGCTGTCCTCGTCACGGATCTGGTCGCCCACCCACGCCTTTCCGTTCTTCACGAGGCGTCACCGCTCTTGATCTCGCCCCAGACCTGCTTGCCCCAGCGGTACAGGTCGGTGCCCCAGCGGTCGGTGAGTGCCTCGACCAGGAGGAGTCCACGGCCCCGGATCTGATCGCCGTTGGAGTCCGTCCGCATCATCGGGATGGTGTGAGACCGGTCCACGACGCCGAGCCGGACGAACCTCTCGGTGGGCCGGGCCACGATGACTCTGATCGAATGCGACTCGGAGTGTTCGGCGGCGTTGGAGACCAGCTCGGTCATGACGAGCGTCGCGTCCTCGATCAGTTCCTCCAAGCCCCAGGCGGAGAGGGCGGTACGGACGAGCCCGCGGGCGACGGCCGCGCTTTGCGGCTCGCGCGGGAGAGTCTCGGAGTAGCCGGGGTGCCCCGTGGGGCGCGGGGTAGCGGTCACAGTCATCAGGACCTCAGTGGGTGTGTGTTGCGTGGGTGTACGGCGGCCTTGTCCTCAGTCAACGACGGCTCGCCACGGAGCGTGAGGAAAAGTCCCGGGGCTGTGTATGGCGGCCAACCGGAAATTTCTCGTTGTCTCGCCTACTCATGGGGAGTGAGTGGCTACGGTGGGTAGGTGGAGGGGAACGAGAGCCTCAACAGGGCCATGCAGGAGTGCGGTTACACCCAGGCCGAGTTGGCCGACGCGGTGAACGCTCATCTGCGGTCACTCGGCCACGAGGGAACGGTGAGCGACCGGACGGTCCGCAACTGGACGACCGGGAAAAGCCGCTGGCCGCACCCTCGTCAGCGGGACGCGTTAGAGGCAGTATTCGGACGAACCGCCGATGAGCTGGGCTTCAGTCCACCGGCGGGCAGACGCAGCCCCTCCACCGATCCGGAGCAGCCCGTGAGGCGCCGCAACTTCGTCACCGCCGCTGCGGGAACCGCCGCCGTCGTCGTGCCACTCGTCGCGCCCAGACCGACCATGGTCGGTACCACCGACGTGATCCGGCTCCGCAGGGGGTTGGACGAACTCGTGAGCCTCGATCAGAGCCGGGGCGGCCACGGGGAGCTGGAGTGCCTGGCGCTGAACGGTGCAGAGCAGACGCTCGACATGCAGAGGCGGGCGACCTCCCAGCGCATCCGGCAGCGCTTGTTCGCCGTGGCGGCCGACTACACCGGGACCGCCGCATGGTCCGCACTCGACGCCCGCCAGTTCGATCGTGCCCAGGTTCACTTGGAGAAGTCGCTCTACCTGGCGGGCATGGCCCAGGACCCCGTGGCGCTCTTTGACGTCTGGAACATGTACGCGATCCTTGCGCGGCAGCGGCAGGACTTCCCCCGGGCGGTAGACGCGGCCTACGCGGCGCAGGCGACCAGCATCACCCGCCGCGATCCGATGTTCGCCTCGCTGGCGCACGCCCGCGCGGCCATCGGCCACTCGAACCTCGGCGACAAACAGGCCGCCCTGCGGTCCCTGGGGTACGCCCAGGAGGCTCTGGGCAAGGCGACGCCCGACGAGCCCCGCCCGAGCTGGATTGCCTTCTACGGGCCGGCTGAGCTGAGCGCCATGACTGCGATCGTCCGGGACGATGTCGGTGACCCGGTGGAGTCCGAGGCCGCGTCGCACAAGGCCCTGTCGCAGATCCCCGAACAGTTCCGCCGTAATCGAGCCCTGGCCACCGCACAACTCGCCCTGGCCCAGCTCCACCAGCGCGACATCGAGCAGGCATGTAGTACGGCAGACAAGGTCTTCGACCTGATGACGGGGAACCCCCTTCCCGGCAGGATGCGATCCCTACTCGGGGACTTCTACCGCGACTTGATCACTCTGGCGCCGGACGCGGCCGTTGCGCGAGAGTGGGGGGACCGTTACCGACTCGAATGGAGCCGCGAATGACGATCGCCGGGGACCTCGACGTCCGTCACTACGTTCACGACGATCTGCCCCAGATCCGACAGATCATCTTGGACGTGCACGCCGATGCGTACGCCGACAGCACCGACGAGTTCGACCAGCGGTTCCCCTGGTTCGTGGACCACTGGGGCGGTAACCCCGGCTTCTCCTGCGTGATCGCCTTCGACGGTGAGGAGGCCGTGGGCTTCGCGTACGGGGCTCCGGCCACCCCTCGGCGCGAATGGTGGCGCGAACACCTTGACCCCGCTCCGGAGAAGGACCGCACGTTCTCCTACTCCGAGCTGGCCGTCAGCCCGAAGTGGCGCAAGAAGGGCGTGGCCGAGCGGCTGTCCCGTGCGCTCTTCGAGGACAGGGAGGAAGACCTCGCAGTGCTCCTGGTGGACCCCGAACATCCTCGGGTCCAGGCCCTGTACGAGTCCTGGGGCTTCCGCAAGGTCGGTGTGCGCCGGCCCTTCCCGGACTCCCCGGTCTACGCCGTGATGCTCGCGGAACTCCCCCTGAGCTGACCCCGGAACGCGGAGAAGCGGGCGGCGGTGCCGGCGGGCGATACTCGGGCGGGTGTTCTTGACGATCAGTACGACCGGCACCCCAGAGCGTCCCGCGACCGATCTCGGATATCCATGTGCACTCCCACCTCAACGGCGATACGTGCGTGGGACCTGCTCCGAGCCGCCCGGAGCGCGATCTGCGCCCGCAGCCTGACCCGGTGCTCGGTCTGGTGGCCCCCGGCCGGCCTGCCGCATCCGCTTCCGCCTGGGGCCGGCCCGTGCTGGGGCAACGGGCCTGGGCGGTCACGGGGGTTGCGGCGGGCGTCGATGTCGATCGGGCGGCTCAGGAGAGTTCGTGCCGAGTGCCGTCGGCGACGGCGCGAAGCTTGTCGGGGTTGGCCACGTTGTGGATGGTCGAGATGCGGCCTTCCGGGTCGAAGTCGAAGGTCAGCGTGGCGATCACGCGTTCCGGCCCGCGGAAGACCAGGCCCGGTCCGCCGTTTATCCAGGTGAGCTCTGCCCGCATCTGCCCGGGCTCGATGCCCTGATAGGTCACGGTGCCGAGCGCGGCGAACCAACGGGCCACGGTCTCCAGGCCGACGACCGGCTTGAGGGCTTGGCGGACCTTGCCGCCACCATCGGTCCACAGCGTCACGTCCGGGGAGAGCAGCTCCATGAGGGTGTTGATGTCGCCGCCCGTCGCCGCCGCGAAGAAACGCTCGGTGACGTCGCGTTGGCGGGCGCGGTCCGCGGTGAAACGGGGCCGACGGGCCCGGACGTGCTCGCGGGCGCGGTGCGCGGCCTGCCGGACCGCCGGCTCCGAGCGTTCCACCGCGTCCGCGATCTCCGCGTAGCTGAAGGCGAAGACCTGCTTCAACACGAAGACCGCGCGCTCCAGCGGGCTCAGCGTCTCCAGGACGACCAACAGGGCCATGGAGACCGAGTCTGCCGTGGCGACGCCGTCGGCGGTGTCCGGGCCGGTGAGGATCGGCTCGGGCAGCCAGGGCCCGACGTAGGTCTCGCGCTGGTGGCGGGTCGAACGGAGCCGCTCCATCGACAGGTTGGACACGATCCGCGTCAGGTAGGCCTTGGGGTCGGCGACCTGGGAACGGTCGGCCGCCGACCACTTGAGCCACGCGTCCTGGACCACGTCCTCGGCATCGGCGGCGGAACCGAGGATGCGGTAGACGACGGAGAAGAGCAGGGTGCGGTACCGCTGGAAGGCGAGCTGGTCGGGGCCGGCCTGCCGCGGCGCGGTCACTTGGCGCTCCTGAGCCGGGTGTACCGGCCGCCGTGCGGCCAGAGGGCGCCCGAGGCGGGCATCTTCTTCATGCGGGCGAACGTCGGCCACGGTGCGGCGCTGACCGTCTCCTTGTACTTCGCGGCCCGCTTGCTGGTCAGCACGATCCGGCGTGGGCTGTCGTCGGGGTGGGTGAACTGCACGACGGCGTCGTTGCGGCCCAGGCTGACGGGCGTGTGGTAGTAGCCGAAGCGGAAGGGCTTGGGCTCCTTGCCGGCCAGCACCCGCAGGATTGAGAGAGCCGCGTGCACGCCGGTGGGCATGCCGGCCTGGCAGGTCCCGTGCATCACGCCGTAGCCCTGACGGATCGCCGCCGCGTCGCCCACGGCGTAGACATCCGGGTGGGAGACCGAGCGCAGCGCGCGGTCGGTGACCACCCGGCCGCGCCCGTCGACGGTCAGGCCCGCGGCGGCAGCCAGCGGCGAGACACGGGTGCCGCAGGTCCACAGCACCGCGGCCGCCGGGATGCTGGAGCCGTCCGCGAGCTCGACGCTGTCCGGCAACACCTTGACCACCTCGACGCCGCTGCGTACCCGCACGCCGAGCCGGGCGAGCGCCGCGTCCAGGTGGGCTTTGGCCTTGGGGTGCATGCTCGTGCCCGGCTCCGCCCGGCCCACCAGCACGACCTGGAGCTCTGGGTGCCGCTCGGCGATCTCCGCGGCGGCCTCGACACCGGTGAGGCCGCTGCCGCCGACCACGACGGTCCCACCGTCGAGCCGGGTCAGCCGGCCGGCAAGGATGGCGGCGTCCTCCGGGCTGTTGAGGGTGAAGGCGTGGTCGTCCACGCCGGGAACGGCGACGGTGTCCGCGACGCTGCCCAGGCCGTAGACCAAGGTGTCGTAGCGCAGGACCCGGTCGTCGTCGATCCGGACGGTCTTCGCCTCGGTGTCGACGGCGGTGACCCAGCCGCGGACGAAGCCGGCCCCGGTACCGTCCAACAGCTCCGGGATGTTCAACTCGGCCGTCTCCTGGCCGGTGGCGGTCATGTGCAGTCGGAGCCGCTCGGTGAAGGTGTCGTACGGGTTGACCAGCGTCACTCGCAGGTCACCGCGCTTCCTGGTGCGGGCCGCGAGCTGGATCGCTGCGGAGAGGCCGGCGTAACCGGCGCCCAGGACCATGACCTCGTGCTGTTGCGCTGCTGTCGCGTTCATCGCTCAGCTGCCTCTTTCGTGTCGGTCGTTCCCGCCGTGCGGACGACCACCAGACGCAAGCTGTCCTTCCGTCCGTGACACGAGGCTGATGTGACCCGCGTCACATTGCGAAGAGAGAACGGGCGCGCAGCGTCAGCACCCCGAGCGCCGCGACGCGGCCCGTCGAACGGGGAGACCTCCTCCCTCCTGCCTGAACAGCCGGGCCCGTTGGCTCAGTTGCCGAGGTCGAGGCCGACGCAGACGACAAGCACGCAGATTCCCGACGAGTCCTTCTCCGGCTCCTCCGCGGTCGGGGGCGGCGGCGGGGGTGGCTGCGTGGGTGAAGTGGGCTCGTTCGACTGAGGGGGCGGCTCTTCGGCGGTGGCTGCGTTGTCGGGCGCGGCGGGGGCGATGGGCGACTGCGGCTGTGCCTCCGCGGTGGGACGTGCGCCGCCCCTGCTGGTCTGCGGCGAGGTATTCCGCTGCGCGGGGGCGTCCACGGGGGTGGTCGCGGTGGCGCTCCCCGGAGCGTTGGCGGCCTCGGACGGGCGTGTGCCGCTGCCGGAGGTCCGGGGATCGCGGGAACGGGGACGCTCGGTCTCCGGGCCGGTGTCGGCGCTGTCCGCCGACGGCGAGGCCGGGGCCGTCGACGGGTCCGGCGTCGGGGACGCCTGAGCCTCGCTGACGGAGGGCCGCGAGGACGGCATGAAGGCGAGGGTGAGACCGCCGCCGACGAGCGCGACGGTCGACGCGACCACGGCCCGGCGCCGCTGCTTCTTCCAGTCCGCCAGTCGGCGCCGACGGGCGGCGCGGCCCGTCGCCGAGGGAGTGGCGGGACCGATCGGCGCTTCGGCCTCCGGCTCCGGGAATTCTGGGAACGAGTCGAACTCGCGCCTATACGATATCTCCGACATCGACGCGACCATCGACGGAGTGTGGTGGGCAGGTGAGCCGTCGGGTGCGATGTCGGGGGCGTAGGCACCACAACCGGGGCATACGAAAACCCCGTTGAGAATCCGCCGGCATGTCGAGCAGTAGTCCATCCGCGATCTTTCTGTGCTGACTGCGCCGCTGGGAAGCCGACGACCTGTCGGATTTCGCACTCGGGATCGAGCGCGAACAACGTAGCGACCTCCGCGGGAGGTCGTGCGGATCCCCTGTGACGCTCCTGCGAAGATCGTGCCTCACCCGCCCGCCGAGCAGGAGCAGCGCGTTCAGCGGACGGGCGGCGCCGACCGCCTCGGTCGGCCCTGCGGCCCTTACCGGGTCCTGCGCCGGGCGTGGCCGAGCGGCTGTCCTGTGTGCTCTTCGAACTCCCCCTGAGCTGAACCCGGAACGCGGAGAAGCGGGCCTGATGAAAACCGCTCGTCGTGGCGGGACCGGCGGGCAATACTCGGGCGGGTGTTCTTGACGATCAGTACGACCGGCACCCCAGAGCGTCCCGCGACCGACCTCGGATATCTGCTGCACAAGCATCCCGACCGGGCCCAGACGTTCTCCACGTCCCATGGCACCGCCCATGTGCTCTACCCCGAGGCGTCCGTCGAGCGCTGCACGGCCGCGTTGCTGCTGGAGGTCGATCCGGTGGCCCTGGTCCGGCGGGGCAAGGGGAAGGGCCGGGGCGGCGCCCCCGACGCGGCGCTCGCGCAGTACGTCAACGACCGCCCCTACGCTGCCTCCTCGCTGCTCGCGGTGGCGCTGAGCACGGTCTTCAAGAGCGCGCTGCGCGGTGTCTGCGCGGCGCTGCCCGAGCGCGCCGAGAGCCCGCTGCCGCTGCGGATCGAGGTGCCCGCCGTGCCCGCGCGCGGCGGCGCCGAGCTGGTCGGCAAGCTCTTCGGGCCACTGGGCTGGACGTCCGTGGACGCACAGCCCGTGGCGCTGGACGAGCAGTTCCCGCAGTGGGGTGACTCGCGCTATGTGCAGCTCGTCCTGGAGGGCGAGCTGCGGCTCGCCGACGCGCTGCGTCAGCTGTACGTCCTGCTGCCGGTGCTCGACGACGCCAAGCACTACTGGGTCGCGCCCGACGAGGTGGACAAGCTGCTGCGGGCGGGTGAGGGCTGGCTTGCCGAGCATCCCGAACAGAAGCTGATCACCAGCCGCTATCTGGCCCGCCGCTGGAGCCTGACCCGGCAGGCCATGGAGCGGCTCGAACTGGTGCGGCTCGCCGAGGCCGACGACATCGAGGTCGAGGCGATCGACAACGCCGTCGAGGAGATCCCCGCCGAGTCCGACGAGAGCCCGAAGAAGGAGCCCTCGCTCGCAGACCAGCGGCGCGAGGCGATCCTCAGGGCCCTGCGGGACGCGGGCGCGAGCACCGTGCTCGACCTGGGCTGCGGGCAGGGGCAGCTGGTACAGGCGCTGCTGAAGGATGTGCGCTTCACCCACATCGTGGGCGTGGATGTGTCGGTACGGGCCCTGACGATCGCCTCGCGCCGGCTCAAGCTGGACCGGATGAGCGAACGCCAGGCCGCCCGTGTCACCTTGACGCAGGGAGCCCTCACCTACACCGACAAGCGGCTCAAGGGGTACGACGCCGCCGTGCTGAGCGAGGTCGTCGAACATCTCGACCTGCCACGCCTGCCCGCCCTGGAGTACGCGGTGTTCGGCACGGCGCGGCCCAGGACCGTCATCGTGACCACACCGAATGTCGAGTACAACGTGCGCTGGGAGACGCTGCCCGCCGGGCATGTGCGCCACGGCGACCACCGCTTCGAGTGGACCCGCGAGGAGTTCCGCGCCTGGGCGGAGCGGGTGGGAGTGCGCCACGGCTACGGGGTCGCGTATGTCCCTGTGGGACCGGACGACCCCGAGGTGGGCCCGCCGACCCAGATGGCCGTCTTCACCGACAACACCACGAAGGAGGGAAAGACCGCATGACCGGCAACGACGAGACCCGTACCGCGACCACCGCCGAACGGGCCGGCGCCGCAGACCGCACCGGCACCGCAGACCGCAGCGCGACCACCATCACCCGCACCGCGACCACCAACACCGGCGCCGTCGGCAACCGGCGCACCCTCCCGGTGCCCGACCTCTCCCTCGTGGTGCTGATCGGCGCCTCCGGCTCCGGCAAGTCCACCTTCGCCAGGAGCCGGTTCAAGCCCACCGAGATCATCTCCTCGGACTTCTGCCGCGGCCTGGTCGCCGACGACGAGAACGACCAGAGCGCGAGCGGCGACGCCTTCGACGTACTCCATTACATCGTGGGCAAGCGGCTCGCCGCCGGCCGGCTCACCGTCGTGGACGCCACCAGCGTGCAGGCCGAGAGCCGCAGGCAGCTCGTGCGGCTCGCCCGCCAGTACGACGTGCTGCCCGTCGCGATCGTCCTCGACCTGCCCGAAGAGGTGTGTGCCGCGCGCAACGCCGGCCGCCCCGACCGGGCCGGCATGCCCCGCCACGTGATCAAGCGGCACCGCGGCGAACTGCGCCGCTCCCTGCGCGGCCTGGAGCGCGAGGGCTTCCGCAAGGTGCACATCCTGCGCAGCGAGGCCGAGGTGGAGGACGCCGAGGTCGTTCTCGAACGCCGCTACAACGACCTCACCCACCTCACCGGACCGTTCGACATCATCGGTGACATCCACGGCTGCCGCTCCGAGCTGGAGACCCTGCTCGCCACGCTCGGCTACGCCGACGGCGTCCACCCCGAGGGGCGTACCGCCGTCTTCGTCGGCGACCTGGTCGACCGCGGCCCCGACAGCCCGGGTGTGCTGCGCCTGGTGATGAGCATGGTCGCGTCCGGCAACGCCCTGTGCGTACCGGGAAACCACGAGAACAAGCTCGGCCGCTGGCTCAAGGGCAAAAAGGTCCAGCACACGCACGGACTCGCCGAGACCATCGAGCAGCTGGAGAAGGAGGACGACGGATTCCGGGCGCGGGTAGGGGAGTTCATCGACGGTCTGGTCAGCCACTACGTCCTGGACGGCGGCAAGCTGGTCGTCTGTCACGCCGGTCTGCCCGAGAAGTACCACGGCCGTACCTCCGGCCGGGTCCGCGCGCATGCCCTGTATGGCGACACCACAGGAGAGACCGATGAGTTCGGTCTGCCCGTGCGCTATCCGTGGGCCGAGGAGTACCGCGGCCAGGCTGCTGTGGTGTACGGCCACACACCCGTACCGAACACCTCCTGGATCAACAACACCATCTGCCTGGACACGGGAGCGGTCTTCGGCGGCAAGATGACCGCGCTGCGCTGGCCGGAGCGTGAACTCGTCGACGTACCGGCCGAGCGGGTCTGGTACGAGCCGGCCAGGCCGCTGGCCACCGAGGCACCCGGCGGCCGGGAAGGCCGTCCGCTGGACCTCGCCGATGTGCAGGGCAAGCGGATCGTGGAGACCCGCCACATGGCGCGTCTCGCGGTGCGCGAGGAGAACGCGGCGGCGGCCCTGGAGGTCATGAGCCGCTTCGCGGTCGACCCGCGGCTGCTCGCCTACCTCCCGCCCACCATGGCGCCCACCGCGACCTCGGACGCCGACGGCTACTTGGAGCACCCGGCCGAGGCGTTCGCCCAGTACCGCGCGGACGGCGTCGCGAAGGTCGTGTGCGAGGAGAAGCACATGGGCTCGCGCGCGGTGGTGCTGGTCTGCCGGGACGCGGACGCGGCGCGGGAACGCTTCGGCGTGGACGGACCGACCGGCGCGCTGCACACCCGTACCGGCCGGCCCTTCTTCGACGACCCCGCGGTCACCGAGGAGATCCTCGGGCGGCTGCGTACCGCCGTCACCGCCGCCGGGCTCTGGCAGGAACTCGACACCGACTGGCTGCTGCTGGACGCCGAGCTGATGCCCTGGTCGCTCAAGGCCACCGGCCTGCTGCGCACCCAGTACGCCGCGGTGGGAGCCGCAGCGGGCGCCGTGTTCCCCGCGGTGACCAAGGCCCTCGAAGCCGCCGCGTCCCGGGGCGTCGAGAGTGCCGGGCTCCTCGGCCGGCAGCACGAACGCGCCGCCGACGCGGCCGCGTTCACCGAGGCGTACCGCCGTTACTGCTGGGCCACGGACGGCCTGGCCGGAGTGCGCCTCGCGCCCTTCCAGCTGCTGGCCGGCCAGCGGCGCAGCCTCGCCGGAGTCCCGCACGACCAGCAGCTGGCCTGGCTGGACCGGCTGGCCGAGCACGACCCGACCGGTCTGCTCCAGGTCACCCGGCGGCTCGTCGTCGACACGGCCGACGACGAATCGGTCCGCCGCGGTGTCGACTGGTGGCTGGAGATGACGGAGAGGGGCGGCGAGGGCATGGTCGTCAAGCCGCTCCAGGCGCTGGTCCGGGACGAGAAGGGCCGGCTCGTACAGCCGGGCATCAAGGTGCGCGGCCGCGAGTATCTGCGGATCATCTACGGCCCCGAGTACACCCGCCCCGAGAATCTGCGACGGCTGCGCAACCGATTCCTGGGCCACAAGCGGTCCTTGGCGCTGCGGGAGTACGCCCTCGGCCTGGAGGCCCTGGACCGGCTGGCGGACGGCGAACCGCTGTGGCGGGTGCATGAAGCGGTCTTCGCGGTCCTGGCCCTGGAGTCGGAACCGGTGGACCCGCGCCTCTGAGCCCCGGCCCATGACCTGCCGCTCACACCGGCGGGGAGGCACCGGCAGCGCGCCGGCCGTGCCTCCCCGCCGGGTCCGCTCACGCATTCACCGCGTGAATCGCGCTCCGTACGGTGAGGATGGGGGCATGGGATTCCATGTCGACTCCGAGACCGGGCGGCTGCGCCGCGTCATATTGCACCGGCCCGATCTGGAGCTCAAGCGGCTCACGCCCGGCAACAAGGACACGCTGCTCTTCGACGACGTGCTGTGGGTGCGGCGTGCCCAGGAGGAGCACGACGCGTTCGCGGAGGTGCTGCGCGACCGGGGGGTGCGGGTGCATCTCTTCGGCGAGCTGCTGCGGGAGTCCTTGGAGCTCCCGGAGGCGCGGCGGCTGGTGCTGGACCGGGTTTTCGACGAGAAGGAGTACGGTCCGCTCGCCACCGACCACCTCAGGGCGGTCTTCGACGAGCTGGCGACGGGTGAGCTGGTCGAGGCGCTGGTCGGCGGGATGACCAAGCGGGAGTTCCTGGAGCGGCACGCGGAACCGACGTCCGTCCGCTTCCATGTGATGGCGCTGGACGATTTCCTGCTCGATCCGCTGCCGAACCATCTCTTCACCCGGGACACCTCGGCGTGGATCTATGACGGGGTGTCCATCAACGCCATGCGCTGGCCGGCCAGGCAGCGCGAGACCGTCCACTTCGAGGCGATCTACAAGCACCACCCGCTCTTCACCGGGCCGGGGGCCGGCGACTTCCACCACTGGTCGGAGGGGCAGGACGACTACCCGTCCACCATCGAGGGCGGCGATGTCCTGGTCATCGGCGAGGGCGCCGTACTGATCGGGATGAGTGAGCGCACCACCCCGCAGGCCGTCGAGATGCTGGCCCGTGGGCTCTTCGAGGCCGGATCCGCCACCACGATCGTGGCGCTCGACATGCCCAAGCGGCGGGCGTTCATGCATCTCGACACGGTGATGACGATGGTCGACCGCGACACCTTCACGCAGTACGCGGGTCTCGGCATGCTCCGTTCGTACACCATCGAGCCGGGCAGTGGCGGCCGCGAACTCAAGGTCACCGACCATCCGCCGGAGCATATGCACCGCGCCATCGCGGCGGCGCTCGGGCTGCAGGACATCCGGGTGCTGACCGCCACCCAGGATGTGCACTCGGCGGCGCGTGAGCAGTGGGACGACGGCTGCAATGTGCTCGCCGTCGAGCCCGGGGTCGTCGTCGCCTATGACCGCAATGTCACCACCAACAGCCATCTGCGCAAGCAGGGCATCGAGGTGATCGAGATCCCCGGCAGCGAACTGGGCCGGGGGCGCGGCGGGCCCCGCTGTATGAGCTGTCCGGTCGAGCGTGAGCCCGTATAGACGCACCGTAGTGCCTGTATAGCGCCTGTATAGCAATACGAAGCATCGTATATAGTTCCGAAGTCCCGTTGGGCAGGACGGTACGAGACAGCCGCCCTCTCCCTCAGTCCCCTTTCAGCCACCCTTCCCGCCCCAGGAGCAGCCATCATGGCGATAGACCTCGCAGGCCGCCACTTCCTCAAGGAGCTGGACTTCACGGCCGAGGAGTTCCGCGGCCTGATCGATCTGGCCGCCGAGCTCAAGGCCGCGAAGAAGGCGGGCACGGAGGTCCAGCGGCTGCGCGGCAGGAACATCGCGCTGATCTTCGAGAAGTCCTCGACCCGCACGCGCTGCGCCTTCGAGGTGGCGGCGGCCGATCAGGGCGCGGCCACGACGTACATCGACCCGGCGGGTTCGCACATCGGGAAGAAGGAGTCCGCGAAGGACACCGCCCGGGTCCTCGGCCGGATGTTCGACGGCATCGAGTTCCGCGGGGATGCCCAGGCGACGGTGGAGGAGCTCGCCGCGTATGCCGGCGTCCCCGTCTTCAACGGCCTCACGGACGACTGGCACCCCACCCAGATGCTCGCCGACGTGCTCACCATGACCGAGCACAGCGACAAGTCCCTGACGGAGATCGCCTTCGCCTATCTGGGGGACGCCCGGTTCAACATGGGCAATTCGTATCTGGTCACCGGCGCCCTGCTGGGCATGGATGTACGGATCGTCGCGCCGCGCTCCTACTGGCCGGCCGACGAGATCCTCGCCCTGGCCCGTAAGGCCGCCGAGGCCAGCGGAGCCCGGCTCACCCTCACCGAGAACATCGCCGAAGGCGTCGCCGGCGCGGATTTCGTGGCCACCGACGTCTGGGTGTCGATGGGGGAGGCCAAGGAGGTCTGGGACGAGCGCATCGCGGCCCTCGGCCCGTACGCCGTGACCATGGACGTGCTGCGCGCGACCGGCAACCCCGGCGTGAAGTTCCTGCACTGCCTGCCGGCCTTCCACGATCTGGGCACCCAGGCCGGCCGTGAGATCCATGAGCGCCACGGTCTGAGCGAGCTGGAAGTCACCGACGAGGTCTTCGAGTCGGCGCACTCGGTCGTCTTCGACGAGGCGGAGAACCGGCTGCACACCATCAAGGCCGTCCTGGTGGCCACCCTGTCCAGGGACGGCGCTTCCGAATAGTCATGCACTCTGAGCGCCGGGTTCCGGATCCCGGCGCTCAGAGCGCGGGAAGCGTGAACCAGACCGCCTTGCCCTGAGCCGTGGTGCGATGACCGCAGTCCGAGCTGAGCGTACGGATCAGCAGCAGACCGCGGCCTCCCTCCTGCCAGGGATCCGGCATGGCCGCATGCCCGGGGACCGAGAGATTGCCCGGCGGAGCGGGGTCGCGATCGTGCACCTCGACCTGGCAGCCGCTCTCCATCAGCTCCACCACCAGCTCTATCGCGGCGTCCCCGTTCGTGTGTTTCACGGCGTTGGCGACCAGCTCGGCGGTGAGCAGCTCCGCGGTGTCACTGTCAGGCGTCTCCTGGACATGGGCGAGCGCCGTGCGGACCACGGCGCGTGCGAGAGGCACGGCCTGGGCACTGTGCGGCAGCGCGACTCGCCAGGAGGTGGAGCCTGAGGCTTCGGGCACGACAGATGGTCCGATCAAGGTACAAGTGCTATTTCCGCCATCCTTACGGAGCGTAAAGGCGTTAACAAGGGGCGGCGGCCTGCCGGGTTTGGGACCTCCGCCACATCGCGGACGGGACCTTTGGCCATATGCGAGAGCCGTATTGCGTGCTCGTGACGGAAGTCATATATGGGTGATACCGTTCCGGGGAAGGGTCCGGACGACGGTCCCGGGCGACCGGCACACAGCATCCGCTGAAGGAGGCCGCACTCCATGAGCCCTTTTTCCGGCTCCGCGCCCCGCACCCAGGAGTGGCGCCATCTGCGGCTGACGCGGGACGGCGGCGTCGCGACCGTCACCCTCGCCCGCCCCGAGAAGCTCAACGCGCTGACCTTCGGCGCCTACGCCGATCTGCGCGATCTGCTCGCCGAGCTGTCGCGGGAACGGTCCGTCCGCGCCCTGGTGCTGGCCGGTGAGGGCCGCGGCTTCTGCTCCGGGGGCGATGTCGACGAGATCATCGGCGCGACCCTCGCCATGGACACCGCCCAGCTCCTCGACTTCAACCGGATGACCGGGCAGGTGGTCCGGGCGATCCGTGAGTGCCCCTTCCCGGTGATCGCCGCCGTGCACGGAGTCGCCGCGGGCGCCGGCGCCGTCCTCGCGCTCGCCGCCGACTTCCGGATCGCGGAGCCCTCCGCCCGCTTCGCCTTCCTCTTCACCCGGGTCGGTCTCTCCGGCGGCGACATGGGCGCGGCCTATCTGCTGCCGCGCGTCGTCGGGCTCGGACACGCGACCCGGCTGCTGATGCTCGGTGAGCCGGTACGCGCCCCCGAGGCCGAGCGGATCGGGCTGATCAGCGAACTCGCCGACGAGGGCCGCGCCGACGCGCGGGCCGCCGAGCTGGCCCGCCGGCTCGCGGACGGCCCCGCCCTGGCGTACGCGCAGACCAAGGCCCTGCTCACCGCCGAGCTGGACATGCCGCTCGCCGCCGCCGTCGAACTGGACGCCGCCACCCAGGCGCTGCTGATGAACGGCGAGGACTACGCCGAGTTCCATGCCGCCTTCACCGAGAAGCGGCCCCCGAAATGGCAGGGCCGCTAGCCATGGCCGGCGCCGGCGCCCTGCGCGTCGCGGTCATCGGTGGCGGACCCGGCGGGCTGTACGCGGCCGCCCTGCTCAAACGGCTCGACCCCGCGCGCGAGATCACTGTCTGGGAACGCAACGCCCCCGACGACACCTTCGGCTTCGGCGTCGTGCTCTCCGACGAGACCCTCGGCGGTATCGAGCACGCCGATCCGGTCGTCCACCGCGCGCTCCAGGGGGAGTTCGTCCGCTGGGACGCGATCGACATCGTCCACCGCGGCCGGACCCTCACCTCCGGCGGCCACGGCTTCGCGGCGCTCGGCCGGCGCAGACTGCTGGAGATCCTGCACGAGCGCTGCGCGTCCCTGGGCGTACGGCTCCGCTTCCGCACCGAGGCCCCGCCGGCCGCCGAGCTCGCCTCCGCGTACGACCTGGTGATCGCCGCGGACGGGGTCCACAGCCTCACCCGCGAGGCCCATGCCGAGGTCTTCGCCCCTACGGTCACCACGCACCGCTGCCGCTACATCTGGCTCGCCGCCGACTTCGCCTTCGACGCGTTCCGCTTCGAGATCGCCGAGACCGAGCACGGCGTGATGCAGCTCCACGGCTATCCGTACGCAGACGGGCGCGACGCCGCCGACGGGCGCGTCGCCGCCGAGGCGCGCAGCACCGTCATCGTCGAGATGCGCGAAGAGGTCTGGCAGGCCGCCGGATTCGCGGAACTCGACGAGCAGCAGTCCACCGAGCAGTGCGCCAAGATCTTCGCGGACGCGCTCGGCGGCCGCCCGCTGCGCTCCAACGCCTCGTCCTGGACCGCCTTCCGCACCGTCGTCAACGAACGCTGGAGCCACGGCAACACGGTGCTGATCGGCGACGCCGCCCACACCGCCCACTTCTCCATCGGCTCCGGCACCAAGCTCGCCGTCGAGGACGCCCTCGCGCTCGCCGCCTGTATCGAGGAGCGGCCCGACCTGCCGGCCGCGCTCGCCGCGTACGAGAGCGAACGCCGCCCGGTCGTGGAGTCGACCCAGCGCGCGGCCGCCGCCAGTCTGCGCTGGTTCGAGGAGCTGGCCACGTACACCGGCCAGCCGCCGCGCCAGTTCGCCTTCGGCCTGCTCACCCGCAGCCGCCGCGTCACCCACGAGAACCTGCGGCTGCGTGACCCCGGCTTCACCCGGGCCGTGGAGGCGGACTTCGGCTGCCCGGCCGGCACGCCCCCGATGTTCACGCCGTTCACGCTGGGCGGTCTCACCCTGCGCAACCGTGTCGTCGTCTCCCCGATGGACATGTACAGCGCCGTGGACGGCGTCCCCGACGACTTCCATCTCGTCCATCTCGGGGCGCGCGCCCTGGGCGGCGCCGGGCTCGTCATGACCGAGATGGTGTGTGTCAGCCCCGAAGGCCGGATCACCCCGGGCTGTACCGGCCTCTACACCCGCGAACAGGGGGACGGCTGGCGCCGTGTCACCGACTTCGTCCACGCGCGCTCGCCCGGCACGGCCATCGGTGTGCAGCTCGGCCACTCCGGCCGTAAGGGGTCCACCCGGCTCATGTGGGAGGGCATGGACGAGCCGCTGCCGGCGGACAACTGGCCGCTGGCCGCCGCGTCACCGCTGCCCTACCGGCCGGGCGTCAGCCAGGTACCGCATCAGCTGGACCGCCCGCAGCTCGGCGCGATCCGTGAGCAGTTCACCTCCGCGGCCCGGCGGGCCCAGCGCAGCGGCTTCGACCTGCTGGAACTGCACTGCGCCCATGGCTACCTGCTCTCCGGCTTCCTCTCCCCGCTCACCAACCGGCGCACCGACGCCTACGGCGGCTCGCTCGAACGCCGGCTGCGCTTCCCGCTCGAAGTCTTCGATGCTGTACGCGCCGACTGGCCCCACGACCGGCCCATGACCGTCCGTATCTCCGCCACCGACTGGGCGCCGGGCGGGACCACCGCCGAGGAGGCCGTCGAGATCGCCCGCGCCTTCGCCGCGCACGGAGCCGACGCGATCGACGTCTCGACCGGACAGGTCGTCCCGGACGAGCGGCCCGAGTACGGCCGCTCCTACCAGACGCCCTTCGCCGACCTGATCCGCAACACCCTGTCCGTCCCGGTCATCGCCGTCGGCGCCATCTCCTCCTGGGACGACGTCAATTCACTGCTCCTGGCGGGCCGGGCCGACCTGTGCGCCCTCGCCCGGCCGCATCTCCACGATCCGCAGTGGACGCTGCACGCGGCCGCCGCCCAGGGGTACGAAGGCCCCGCCGCGCCTTGGCCGCTGCCGTACCGCGCGGGCAGCCGCACGCCCCCGGCGGGACGCACCGACGACCCCAAGCCGCGTCTCACCCTGCGGTGACCGGCGGCCGTACGAACCCGAGCCCCGCGTCCCTGAGCCGGGTGTGCAGCTGGGCGAAGACATCGGCGGAACGTTCCCCCGGCCAGTCCCGCGGCAGCAGTTCCGCGGGCAGGCCGGGGTCCGCGTACGGCAGCCGCCGCCAGGAGTCCAGCGCTAGCAGATAGTCGCGGTAGGCCTCCTCGGACGGCACGGCCGCCCGGGTCTCCCAGCCGCGCAGCACCGGCTCGTGCGCCGCCAGGAACTCCCTGTGCTGAGCGGCGATCGACTCCAGGTCCCACCAGCGGGTCACGGCCCGCGCCGTCGGTTCGAAGCCGAGGTGCTGGCCGCCGAAGAGGTCGACGTACGGATCGAGCTGGAGCCGCCGCAGGGTGTGGCGGGTCTCCTCGTGGAGCCGGCCGGGCGCGATCCAGACACCGGGCGCGGCCGTCCCGAAGCCGAGCCGGCCAAGACGCGAGCGCAGCAGATGACGCTTGTGGCGCTCGGCCTCGGGGACGGAGAAGACAGCCAGCACCCAGCCGTCGGAGAGCTGGGGCGAGGGACGGGCGTAGATACGGCGGTCCCCGTCGTCCAGCAGCTGGCGGGCCTCGGCCGAGAGCGCGTACCCGGCCGCGCCGTCCGCCGTGCGCTGCGGGACCAGCAGCCCGCGGCGCTTGAGCCGGGAGACCGACGAGCGCACGGAGGGCGCGTCCACGCCGAGAGCGCCCAGCAGACGGATCAGCTCCGCCACGGGGAGCGGGGCATCGTCCGGTGTGCGGCCGTACGCGCCGTACAGGGTGACGATCAGGGATCGGGGAGTGTGCTGCTCGGCCACGTGATCATTTTAAACCGTCCGCCGATCGGTGGACGGCGTCGGGATCGCGTAGTCGGAAGCGCTGGAGTTTGCCGGTCGGGGTGCGGGGGAGGGCGTCCAGGAAGACGATCGCGCGCGGGCATTTGTACGGCACCAGCCGGGATCTGACGAAGTCCCGCAGCGCCCCCGCAGTCTCCTCGCCCCGCTCCACCCCGTCCCGCAGTACGACATAGGCCGCGACGATCTGGCCGCGCAGCTCGTCCGGGCGGCCGACCACCGCCGCCTCCAGCACATCGGGATGGGCCAGCAGCGCGTCCTCGACCTGCGGTCCCGGGACGTTGTACCCGGCCGAGATGATCATGTCGTCGGCGCGGGCCACATAGCGGAAGTAGCCGTCCGGCTCGCGTACATACGTGTCGCCGGTCAGATTCCAGCCGCCCCGGACATACTCCAGCTGGCGCGGATCGGCCAGATACCGGCAGCCCACCGGGCCGCGGACGGCCAGCAGCCCCGGCTCCCCGTCGGGCACCGGCACGCCCCTCGCGTCCACGACGCGGGCCTGCCACCCCGGCACCGGCACGCCCGTGGTGCCCGGCCGGATCGCCTCGTCCGCCGCGGACACGAAGATATGGAGCAGCTCGGTCGCCCCGATGCCGTTGATGATGCGCAGCCCGGTCCGCTCGTGCCACGCCTGCCAGGTGGCCCCGGGCAGATTCTCGCCCGCCGAGACACAGCGCCGCAGGGAGGAGATGTCGTACCCCGCCAGCTCGTCGAGCATCACGCGGTAGGCGGTCGGCGCGGTGAACAGGACCGACACCCCGTGCTCCGCGACCGCCGCCAACAGCTGGGTGGGATGGGCCTGTTCGAGCAGCAGCGCGGACGCTCCCGCGCGCATCGGGAAGATCACCAGACCGCCGAGACCGAAGGTGAAGCCGAGCGGCGGGCTGCCCGCGAACAGGTCGTCGGGCTCCGGCCGCAGTACGTGCCGCGAGAAGGTGTCGGCGACGGCCAGCACATCCCGGTGGAAGTGCATGCAGCCCTTGGGCCGGCCCGTCGTCCCCGAGGTGAAGGCGATCAGCGCCACATCGTCCGCCGCGGTCTCCACCGGTGTGTACGGCTCCGGCCTGCCGTCCGCCAGCCGCAGCAGATCGTCCGGCGCGTCCTCGCCGTAGGTGGTGATCCGCAGCCCCGGCACCTCGGCCTTGACCAGATCGTCCACCGACCGGATGTCGCACAGGGCATGGCCGACCCGGGCGATCTCGCACATGGTGGCCAGCTCATGCGCCCGCTGCTGGGCCAGGACGGTCACGGCCACCGCGCCCGCCTTCAGCACCGCCAGCCAGCAGGCCGCCAGCCACGGGGTGGTCGGACCGCGCAGCAGCACCCGGTTTCCCGGCACCACGCCCAGATCGGAGGTCAGGACATGCGCGATGCGGTCGACATGTCCGCGTAGCTCCCCGTACGTCCAGACCTCGCCGGCGGCGGTGCGGAAGACGGGCCGGCCGGCGCCGAACCGCTCGACCGTACGGTCCAGCAGCTCCGCGGCGCAGTTGAGCCGGTCGGGGTAGCGCGGTCCCGGCGGCAGGGGGAGGAGCGCCGGCCACTGCTCCGCGGGCGGGAGATGGTCGCGCGGAAACGTGTCTCTGTGGGCCGACGGGGTCAGCTCCATGGTTCGCCCCCTTGTCGTGGTGGGCTCGCCCATCGAGCGTATCGTGAAGATGACGACAGTCAACGGTCCGCGATAGACGCGCTGGAAGTGGGGGCTCGGATGCCCGTATTCTCGCTCGATCCGGTACAGACCGCCTGGTGTGCCGAGCTGCGCGCCCTCGCCGTGGAGCGGCTGCGGCCGCTCGCCGAGAAGGGCGAGCCCGGCCGGGTGAACCGCCCCCTGATCGCCGCCCTCGGCGAACTCGGCCTGCTGGAGCGGCTGTTCGGGGCGCAGGCCGGCAGCGGGACCGGCAGCGGGACCGGGTCCGCGGGCAGGACGGGGACCGGCGCGATGGAGCTGTGCCTGCTGCGCGAGTCGCTCGCCCGTGGGTGTACGGAGGCCGAGACCGCGCTCGCGCTCCAGGGCCTCGGTACGTACCCGGTCGTCCAGGCGGGCACCGATTGGCAACGGGCCCGCTGGCTGCCCGAGGTGAGCGCGGGCCGCGCGGTGGCCGCCTTCGCGCTGAGCGAGCCGGGCGCCGGGTCCGACGCCGCCGCGCTGGCCCTGCGGGCCGTGCCCGACGGCGACGGCTGGCTGCTGACCGGCGAGAAGCGCTGGATCTCCAACGCCCCCGAGGCCGATTTCTACACCGTCTTCGCCCGTACGGACGAGGGCGCGGGAGCCCGTGGGATCACCGCCTTCCTCGTCCCCGCCGACCGTCGGGGACTGACCGGCTCCCCGATCGAGATGCTGTCGCCGCACCCCATCGGTGCCCTCTCCTTCGACGCCGTACCCGTGACCCGAGGCGATGTCCTGGGCGAGGTGGACCGCGGCTTCCGGGTCGCGATGAACACCCTGAACCTGTTCCGCCCCAGCGTCGGCGCCTTCGCCGTCGGCATGGCGCAAGCGGCCCTGGACGCGACCCTGGAGCACACCGCGGAGCGCACCGCCTTCGGCGGCCCGCTGAAGGACCTCCAGTCGGTCGCCCACCGGGTCGCGGAGATGGCGACACGCACGGAGGCGGCGCGGCTGCTCGTGTACGCGGCCGCCGAGGCGTACGACGCGGGCGCGCCGGACGTGCCGCGACGCTCCGCCATGGCGAAGCTGTTCGCGACCGAGACCGCGCAGTACGTCGTCGACTCCGCCGTCCAGTTGCATGGCGCGCGCGCCCTCCAGCGCGGTCATCTGCTGGAGCACCTCTACCGCGAGGTCCGTGCCCCGCGGATCTACGAGGGCGCCACCGAGGTGCAGCGCACGATCATCGCCAAGGAGCTGTACGCATGAGCCTGGAGCGCGTCAATCCCGCCGGGCTGTCCCCGGCCACCGGCTTCTCGCACGCCGTCACCGCCACCGGCGGCCGGCTGGTCCTGCTGGCCGGGCAGACCGCGCTCGACCGGGACGGCGCGGTCGTGGGGGAGACCCTGCCCGCCCAGTTCGAGACGGCGCTCACCAATCTGCTCACCGCCCTCGCGGCGACGGGCGGCGCCCCTGCCGATCTCGCGCGGGTGACGGTCTACGCGACCGATGTCGCGGACTACCGCGCGCACGCCGCCGAACTCGGCCGCGTCTGGCGCCGGCTGGCGGGCCGCGACTATCCGGCCATGGCGGTGATCGGAGTCGTACGGCTCTGGGACGAACAGGCGCTGGTGGAGCTGGACGGGATCGCCGTACTGCCCTGACCGGCCGACGGCAGGGCCCCTCGGGCCCGGTCGTGGGCCCAAGGGCGCCCCGTCTCGTCGGGGAGCACGCCGTCGGCGGCTACGGGACCAGGGCCAGATCTACCTGAAGTGCCTCGATGGCGCAGTCGATGAGGAGGTCGCACTGCTCCTGGCCGGTGATGCGGTGGGCCGCCAGGAAGATGTTCCAGACGGCGTCCTGGCGCTTGTCGTGTTCCGTGGCGAAGTCCCTGGCGAGAGCCTGGGACAGATGGTCGCTGTACAGAGTCGCCCGGTTGCTGGGCTCCTTGAACGCCCTCGACGCCGCCTCGGCGCAGCGCAGGAAACGCAGCATGCCCACCTGGCCGAGCTGCGCGTGGATCAGGTCGAGCAGTTCGCGCGCCACGCGAATGCTGTAGGGCCACTCGGACTTACGTCCAATGCGGGCCGTAAGGGAGTCTCTCAGTTCGAATTTGAAGTCGAAACATTCAGTCATGTCGTGTTCCTAGCGGACATTTAGGGGTTTGGGCGACCCGCCATACCGCTCCACACCGATGTTCATCCCCACGGGGACATATGACGTCAACCTGGGCTTCCGTCGCGGGGGTTACCCGGAACGCGGCGAGCGCGCCCTCCGAGGTGGCGGTCACAACAGGCCACCCAGGCTGCACGGACTGATCAACTCCCCTAAACTGAACACGCTTTGACGTGACATCACCAAGTAACGACAGGGCTTGATGACGGAAGCATCAGCCGTCGGCCGTCTGTTCTCAATGGAGCTCTGATGATCCTGATCGCCTGTGATCGACAGTCGGCCCGGCCCAGCACCCCTGTCAGAGAGCGTCAGTTGTCAGGGCAGTGACGCGGGCGGATCCGACGCAGTGGGCGATCCGACGCAGTGGCCCAGGGCGGTTATCCGCCGTTCCCCGGCCGTGCGGCCCCACCGCGACATCACTTCTGCGCCCTTCGCCGCGTTCTCACGCACCCATGGCGCCGCCGCACCGCGGCCCCTGTTCCTCCGCCGGCTCTCCGGCAGGCGGACGCCCGACCCCAACCCCTAGGACCCCTCCTCCAGTGACCTCAATCTCAGAACCTGCCCTTGCGCTCGGCGCCCTGGCTTTCGCCATAGCCGTCGTCGCACTGCTGCTGGCGCTCTCGCGCCGCAAACACGTGCGCCGTGGCAAAGGACTGGCCGCCGACAAGCAGGCAGCGGACTCCCGCGCGATGTCCGCCACCGCGCTCGCACAATCCGCGGAGTCCCGCGTGAAGACCGCGGAGTCCCTCAGGAAGGACGCGGAAACCCGCGAGACGGAATTCCGCGAGGAAGTACGTCACCTCACCACCGCACAGCTTCCCGCCCTCGCGCTGAACCTGATCAGCTCCCACCACCCCATCCCGGGACCGCTGCACGCGAACCGGGCGAAGCCCGAAGGCGCGGAACTCCTCGACTCCCTGCTCGAGCAGGTTTCCGGCATCGTCCTCAAAGAGCGCCGTCGCGTGGACGCCGCAGCCCGGGCGGCCCTGCGCGGTACGAGCCAGGACTCACAGGCCCTGTCGTACCGTCTGCAGACGGAGATCGAAGCCCTCCAGCACGAGTTCAGCGCGCCGCGCAGCCTGACCAACAGGCTGCTCGCGGCGGACCACCTCAACGAGCAGAATCTGCGGCTCATCCAGCGGACCGCCATCGTGTGCGGCGCCTGGCCGGGGCATGTCCGTAAAGACACCTACGTGGCCGAGATCGTCAGTGGCGCTTCCTCCCGGCTGCGAGGCTTCGACCGCATCAAGATCAGCTCCCGGCTCCGGGTCGCCGGTGTCGGCATTGTGGGACGCGCCGCCGAGCCGGTGGCCGTGGCCTGCGCCGAGCTGATGGCCAACGCCCTGGAGCATTCCCGTGACGACCTCGCGGTGGATGTCAGTCTGCTCCAGACCGAGAACGGCAGCGTCTGCATCACGATTGACGACGCAGGCAAGGGCATGACGGCGGAGGCGCTCGCCCGCGGTGTACGGCTGACCTCGGCCGAACAGCCGGAGGTGATGCTCACCGAGCTCGGCGACCCGCCCTCCCAGGGCTTCGCCGCCATCGGCCGCCTGGTCGCCGACTACGGCTTCCGCGTCTCCATCGACAATCCGTCTCCCTACGGCGGGGTGCGCGCTGTGGTGTCCATTCCCCCGAACCTGCTGACCTCGATCGACGAGGAAGCCGAGCCCCCTTCGGCCATGGCCCCCCTGCCCGCGCTCGCGCCCAAGGTCCACAAGCGGCCGGCTCTCGCCGCGGAGAGCGACTTGCCCGCGCGCACGCCCGCACCGGCAGCGGCTTCCTCCGCCGCGTCGCAGCTGCCCCAGCGTCGCCGCCGTGCCTCCGCGGTGAGCGCAGGCCAGGGCACGGATCCCACGCACCGTGCCCTGGACCCGGAGCGCGTCCGTGACAAGTGGAGCGATTTCCAGGAAGGCTTCAACAGCGCCCGTAGCGGCACCGATTCGAAGGAAGAACTGTGACCACGCGCAATACCCAGGACCAGACCGACGGCTGGATCCTGACTCCCATCGTCGAGATCAGGGGGGTCCGGCATGCGATGACCATGACGCTCGACGGGATGGTTCAGACCAGGTCCGGGGACCTCACGGTCGACGAGGCGGACGGTATCGCCGCCATGACCTCCGCCCTGCACGCCGCCTCTCGCGCCGCCGCCATCACGGCGCTGAGGGCCACGGAGGGCACCCCCATCGAGATGGTCACCGTGAATATCGCCCAGGGCATCTACATGGTCATGCCGGCCGGTGAAAATACCCTGATCGCCACCGCGGGTGATGACGCGATGCCCATGGGGGTGGTCGCCAACACGATGGCCCGCCAGGCAATGAAGCTCGGGGAGCAGCTCATGTCCGTTTCCCCCCGTACCAGCGACGGCGCGCCGTGAGCCGCGGCCAGGAACAGCGACGGCTGCTTCCGGCCTATCTGGCGACCGGAAGCAGCGGTCCTTCCCTGCTCAGCACCCTCGATACGCTGACCGCCCTCCGCGCCAAGGGCCTGCCGCTCGCCTCGTACCACACGACGGCTCACCAGCGCGTCGTCGAGATCGTCACCGACGGATCCCTCACCCCCGTGGAGATAGCCGGCTACCTCGGCCTTCCGGTGAGCGTATGCCTGGTGCTCGCCGAGCAACTCGTCAGTGACGGCCTGTTACAAGCCACCGTGCCGACCCCGGACGCGCTCGCCCCGTCGCGCGCCGGCCGGCCGTCGAAAGAACTCATGGAAGAGGTGCTGAGTGGACTCCAATCCCTCCTCGCCGCCTAGCCCGCGCCCGGTTTACCTGCCTGAGGGAAACCACCAAAGGGTCAAGCTCCTTGTCGCCGGTCCTCTCGGTGTCGGCAAGACAACGGCGATCAAGACGCTGTCGCAGATCCCCACCCTGCACACCGATGAAGTCATGACCGACGCCGCGGCCGGCACCGACGATCTCAGTCTCATCGGCCTGCGCAACAAGACCACCACCACGGTCGCCATCGACTTCGGCCGGCTGACGCTGCCCGGCGACCGGGTCGTGCTGTATCTGTACGGAACTCCCGGACAGCGACGGTTCCTTCCCCTGTGGGAGGGCATCGCCACCGGAGCTCTCGGTGCGCTCGTCCTGGTCGACACCCGGCGGATGGACGAGTCCTTCGAAGTGATGGATCTCATTGAAGAGCGTGGTTTGCCGTATGCCGTCGGAGTCAATATCTTCCCTGACTCCCCCGACTACGACGTGAATCTTCTTCGTTCGAAGCTCGATCTCGCACCAGACACCCCACTGGTCACCTGTGACGCCCGCCAGAGGGACAGCAGCCTCAACGCCCTCATCGCGCTCACCGCTCATTCCATAGCCGCCGCCGGAGCCGGAGCCATAGCCTCGTGACCATCGCCTCAACCGCGGCGCCTGTGCCCCTGTACGGGGCCGAACACGCCGCCAACCCCCAGCGCAGCTATGAACTGCTCCGCAAGCAGGGGCCCGTCGGCGTCGCCGAGATCGCACCCGATGTCGTGGTCAACCTGGTCACCGACTACCGCGCCGCACTCGATCTCCTGCTGGACACCGAGACCTGGACCAAGGACACCCGTGACTGGCTGCCCCAGGTGCCGGAGAACAGCCCGATCAGGCCTCTGGTGCAGTGGCGCCCCAGCCTCCTCTTCGCCGACGGAGAGACCCACGCCCATCTGCGCAAGGTCATCACCGACAGCTTCAGTCTGCTCGACCCGTACGACGTACGCCTCGTGACGTTCCGCTACGCCGACACCCTCCTGCAGGAGTTCGCCGACGCCGGAACGGTCGACCTGGTCAGCCAGTACGCGCATCAGTTGCCCCTGATGGTCTTCAACGCCCTGTTCGGGATGGCGGACGAGTACGGCCCGAAGCTGGTGTGGGCCCTCGACGCCACAATGGATACCGATCCGGAGAGGCAAGCTGAGGGCGGGCAGGAGTTCGGCGCGTACCTCGAGACTCTCTACACCACCAAGGTCACACAGCGAGGCCATGACCTGACCTCCTGGTTCATCGACCACCCCAACGGGCTGGACCAGGAAGAGGCGGTCAACCAGGTTCTCATCACCCTCGGCGCGGGGAACGAGCCGACGGCCAACCTCATCGCGAACACCTGTGTACGCATGCTGAGCGACGAGCGCTACTTCGGCACCCTCACCACCGGCAGCCTGCCCGTGCAGCACGCCATCGACGACGCCCTGTGGAATGACTCGCCCCTGGCCAACTACAGCTTCCACTTCCCCAAGAAGGCCATCACCTTCCACGGCACCCGCTATCCGGCCGGCTCACCTTTCATGGTCTCGTACGCCGCCGCCAACACGTGTCCCCACGCGGGCGCGCCCTCCGACGGCTACCGCTCGGGCACCAAGGCCCATCTGGCCTTCGCGGCCGGTCCGCACTCCTGCCCGGGCCGTGACCTGGCCCTGCTGATCGCCACCGCCGCGATCGAACGGCTCGTCAGCTATCTGCCGGACATCCAGCTCGCCGTACCGGTCGATCAGCTGACCTACCGCGACGGGGGGGTCCACCGAACGCTCACGGCGCTTCCCGCCCAGTTCACCCCGCTGGCTCCCGACGCCGACGGAGCCACCCCCTGGAGCCGGGATCCCTCCCGCCCCAGGACGGACGCGTCATCTCCCCTGAAGGCAGACAGCCTCCAGGCGTAGAAGCCGTTTCCCCAGCCTGCCGCGCAGTCGTGCCGTGGTGGTGCCGCCACTGGAACGGGGCCGGCACCACCACGGCACCCCGGGACGTCTGCGCCCCTGGCCCCGTCCTCTGCCCGAACAGAGCCGCCATGACGGTTCTCGACCGATAAGGGGATCAACCACCGATGACTGACATGCTTTCCGGCACCGGCCTGCTGGACCTGCCCTCCCTACGGCACGAGGTGGGCGAGGCTCTGACCGGATTCCTGGACTCCAAGGACCGGGCCGCGCCGGGTGCCGAGTTGACGTACCTGACCGGCACCCTCCGCGGGCTCCTCGCCGGCGGAAAACGGCTGCGGGCCCTGCTGTGCGTGACCGGCTGGCACGCCGCAGGAGCGACCGGCGACGTGACGGCCGCCGTACGCGCGGCCGCCAGCCTGGAGCTCTTCCAGGTGTTCGCCCTGATCCACGACGACGTGATGGATGACAGCGATGTCCGCCGCGGGCAGCCGTCCGCCCATCGCGCGCTCGCCGTCGCGTACACCGACAGGGGCGGCCCGCGCGGCAGGGCCCAGGCGCATGGCCTGGGAGCGGCCGTCCTGCTGGGAGACCTGGCGCTGGTGTGGTCGGACGAACTGCTCCACACGGCCGGCCTCGCCCCGGGCCGGCTGGCCCAGGTGCAGCCTCTGGTGGCCGCGATGCGCAGCGAGATCATGTACGGGCAGCTCCTGGATCTGCAGAGCACCGGCCGGCTCTCCGGTGACGTCGAAGGAGCCCTGCGCGTCATCCGGTACAAGACCGCCAAATACACCATCGAACGGCCTCTGCACATAGGGGCGGCCTCGGCCGGAGCCTCATCGCTCGTACTCAACGCGTGTAGCGCGTTCGGCATACCGCTGGGAGAAGCGTTTCAGCTGCGCGACGACCTGCTCGGGGTGTTCGGTGATCCCGCCGAGACAGGCAAGTCGGTCCTGGACGACCTGCGTGAGGGCAAAGCCACCGTACTGATGGCGCTCGCGGTCCAGCGCGCCTCTTCCGCCGAACTGGACACCCTGCGCGGTCTGGTCGGCCGGAGCGACCTGGACGAGGCCCAAGCCGCACAGGTCCGCGCGATTCTGGACTCCACCGGCGCCAGGCAGACCGTGGAGGAAATGATCACCACGAGGCGGGACGCCGCCCTCGCCGCCCTGGACGAAGCCCCCTTCCCGGCGGCCGCCGCCGTCCGCCTGCGCCAGATCGCCCTGGCCGCGACGACGAGACAGACATGACCGCCCGCCAGAACACCAGCCCTCGCAACCGTGAAGTGGAAAAAGCCCTTGAGTGATACGGCCGTGAGCACGACCTACGCCGAACAGGCCATCCGTCTGGTGGCCAGGACCGACCAGGACAGGTGGGGCAGCGTCCGCCCCTCCCTCTACGAGACGGCCCGGGTCATCTCCGCGGCGCCCTGGCTGCCCGGGGAGCCGCGCCGGATCACGTACCTGCTGGAGGAGCAGGCGTCCGACGGCAGTTGGGGTGAGGGGCCGCAGCCGTACCGGCTGCTGCCGACGCTCAGCGCGGTGGAAGCCGCGCTGGCGGTCCTGCGGCGGGGCGCCATGTCCGCCGAGGTCACCCAGCGGCTCGCGGGAGCGGTCAACCGCGGGCTCGCCGCACTGCGCGCCCTCCCGGCGGCGGGCCCGTGGCCGGACACGGCCGCTGCCGAGATCCTCGTCCCCGGCCTCGTCGCCAGGATCAATGAGCAGCTGGACCTGGCCGCCACCGACGGGATGCCGGGTATCGGGGAGTGGCGCCCCGGCGGGCGGGCGACGGTCCCGGACGGCTATCACGAGGCGGCGCCCGGGTACGTGGCGCAGCGGTACGGGTCGGCCGGCAGCCTTCCCGTCAAGTTCCATCACACGTTCGAAGGCATAGCCGGGCACATACCCGGGGAGCTGCCGTCCGACGCGCAGGGCCTCCTCGGCAGCTCGCCGGCCGCCACCGCCGCCCGCGCGGCGGCC
Organism: Streptomyces sp. NPDC042201; assembly: GCF_055582185.1. Lineage (NCBI taxonomy): Bacteria > Bacillati > Actinomycetota > Actinomycetes > Kitasatosporales > Streptomycetaceae > Streptomyces > Streptomyces sp. NPDC042201. The sequence continues at coordinate 255,471 of NZ_JBVJDS010000003.1, forward strand.
TCGCGGACACCGGCCGCCATCGCCCGGGCCGTCGCGGACCTCGAGCCCGTGGCACAGCGCTACGGAGGACTCTTTCCCGAGGCGGCCCCGATCCTCGTCTTCGAACGGCTGTGGGTCGCCGCCGCCCTCGCCCGCGTCCACCTGCCCTCCGCCACGCTGCCCGCCGTCCGGGCGTGGGCCGAGCAGCTCTACGATCCCCGAGGAGTGCGCGGCGCGCCCGGCCTCATGGTGGACGCCGACGACACCGCCATGGCCGTGCTGGTGGCCGCGCTCGTGGGCCGCCCGCTCGACCCCGCGCCGCTCGACCTGTTCCACAACGGCAGCCACTACGACTGCTACATCGGCGAGGACACCGGCTCGGTCACCGCGAACGCCCACGCCCTCCAGGCCCTGGACAGCTACCTGCGCCTGCACCCCGGAGAACAGCACACCTATGGCCCCAAGGCCGACAAGCTGTGCGACTGGCTGGTCGGCTGTCAGCAGCCCGAAGGACCGTGGCCCGACAAATGGCACGCCTCCCCGTACTACGCCACCGAGCGATGCGTGACCGCGCTCGCGCGGTACGACGGCGACCGTACGTCCACGGCCGTCGACGCCGCCGCCGCGTGGACGCTGGACACCCAGCGCGACGACGGCTCCTGGGGCGTGTGGGACGGCACCGTAGAGGAGACCGCGTACGCCGTGAAGATCCTGCTGGCCGCCGACCCCCACACGAGGGAGCCGCGCCACGCCCGCGCGATGGACCGCGCCGAGGCGTATCTGGACGCCGCGGGGGCCCCCGGCCACCGGCACCCCGCCCTGTGGCACGACAAAACCCTGTACGCGCCCGCCGCGATGATCGAAGCGGAGGTCCTCGCCGCGCGAGAGCTGCTGAGGACACGTCACACCAGAGCCGGAGCGGCCACCCCACGCGCACCCCGGACAACCGACCAGATGCGACAAGGACAGACACGTGACTGCTGACATACACGTTCCGCCGACCGCCCCCCGGCGGGTGCCGCTCATCGGACACGCCCTCCCCCTGCTCAGGAACCGGCTGGAGTACGTCCAACGCCTGCGCACCTACGGGCCCATCGTTCGCCTCGCCGTCGGCCCGAAGTCCATCACCGTGATCAACTCGCACGAGTTGCTCCAAGAGATGCTCACCCGCAAGTCCCAGCACTTCAACAAGGGACTGCTCTTCGACAAACTCAAGATCTTCGGTGGCGACCCTCTGCCGGTCGCGGAGGGACGACAGCACCTCAACCGGCGCCGCCTGATGCAGCCCGCGCTCCACCACAAGCAGGTCGGGGGCTACATCGCGACCATGCGGGACACCGCGGAACCCTCCGTCGCGGCCTGGCGCGACCAGGAAACCCTCGACGTGTGCAACGAAATGCAGCTCATGGCCCAAGGCGTCGTCATGGCCGCGCTGTTCTCCTCGAACCCGGATCGCGGGCCCGCGCAGACGATCCTCAACGGAGTCGACACGGTCTTCAAGGCCGCCCTGCGGCACGCCATGGTGCCCATCTCCGCCCTGGAACGGCTGCCGACCCCGGGCAACCGCCGGGCCTGGGCCGCCAACACCGTGCTGAGCAACGCCATCGAGGCCATCATCGCCGACCACCGGGCACACCCCGACGCCTACGAAGACCTGGTCTCCCTGCTCCTGACCGTCCAGGACGAAACCGGCGCGACACTGACCGACCAGGAAGTGATAGCGGAGGTCACCGCGCTGCTCGCCGCCGGCTCCGAGACCACCGCGGTCACCCTGGCCTGGCTTTTCCACGAACTGGGCCGCAACCCCGACCTGGAGCGCAGGCTGCACGAGGAAGTCGACTCCGTGCTCGCCGGAGAGCCGCTCGCCGCCGCGCACATTCCCCAGCTCGCCTTCACCCGCAGGCTCATCGACGAGACCCTGCGCCTGCACAACCCCGCCTGGATCCTGACGCGGCGGACCATCTCACCCGTACAGCTCGGGCAGTTCAGCCTGCCGGCGGACACGGACGTGATGTGGAGCCCCTACGCGATGCACCGGGATCCGGACCTGTTCCCCGATCCGCTGAGCTTCGACCCGGACCGTTGGCTCCCCGAGCGTCCTCAGCCACCGAGGGGGGCCTTCATGCCGTTCGGGGTCGGCAAACGGATGTGCATCGGCGATCAGTTCTCCGTTACCGAGGCAGTCGTGATCACGGCCCTCGTCGCGTCACGCTGGCGCCTGCGGCCCACACCCGGCGCCACCGTCCGGCCGGTACCCGCGATCACCGTGCACCCCTCGTCCCTCGACATGATCGCCGAGGCCAGGGTCCAGGTGGCCGCGGGAAGCGCGGCATGAACGGTCCCGGCCGAACAGGCCCGTGGCCGCCCGCCACCCTGCCGATGCCCGATCTTCTGGGCTCCTTCCCCGGCCCCTTCCCGGCCAGCCGGTACGCCGACGACATCGAGCGGCAGACCACCGGCTGGCTCGACGACTTCCCGCTGATCGGCTCACCCGGCGGGCGGAAGGCCCTCTGCAACATCACGGGCCAGGGAATGGCCCGCACCTTCCCGACGGCCGACCGGGACGGTCTCTTCCTCTGCGCCGACCTTCTCCTGTGGCTCACCGCGTTCGACGACACGCACGGCGAGGCCGCGGGGGCCGAGGACCCGGCTCGCCTGGCCCGCCGGATCAGCGAATGCGTCCACCTCCTCGCCGGCCACGGCCTCGCCGAACACGCTCTCGCCGGCCACGCCTTCGCCGGCCACGACGACCCGCCGCGCGCGCCCAGCGTCTTCGGCGCCGCGCTGCACCAGCTCCTGACCCGGTTCGGGGAACGGGCCACGCCCACCCAGTACCTGCGCCTCACCGCACATCTGCGGGACAACCTCTTCGGCATCCTCTGGGAGGCCCATCACCTCGACAGACCCGACCAGGTCACCCTGGACGACTACCGCGCGATGCGCCCGCACACCGTCTTCGTACGGACCGTCATGGCAATCGCCGACATCACGCTCGGATACGAACTGACCCAGCAGCAGCGGTCCTCGGCGGCGGTCCGGGAACTCGAAGCGGCCGTCGCCGACCTCGCGGGCTGGATCAACGACCTCGCCTCGTACCAGAAGGAGGCGGCCCACGACGGCCCGAGCCCGCTCAGCTTGCCCACGCTCCTGATGCGACAGCACGGGTGTGACCTCGAAGAGGCGTTCCGGCTGGCCTCCCGCATGTGCGAAGAACGAGCCGCCGTGGCCGGCCTCCGCATCACCGAACTGACCGCCGACGGCGACAGCCCGCTCGCCACGCACGCACGGGCGATCGAATCCCTCGCGTCCTCGTACGTCTGGCACATCGAACACGCCCGCTACCGGTCCTGACCGGCGCCGCCGCGCCCCCTCCTGACCGGCATTCGTGCCGGTCAGGAGGGGATACGGATGTGGCCGTGTCGAGACAGCGACGTCTCAGCCCGCTGGTTATAGTCACGAGCGAACAGGGCCGAATTGTGCCGTTGCCCACGATTAGTCCGAGATCTGCAGCCTTCCGGTGCCCGACCAGCAATCCGACTGAGAGGAAGTCTCCGATGAAGGCGTTCCAAGCCGTGTCTGATGCGGTCGCTGCCGAAGGACTCGACCACCTCTTCGCCGTAATGGGTGACGCGAACCAGGACTTGATTGTGGATCTGGGCGAACGGCATGGTGTGAAGTTCGGCCATGCCCATCACGAGTCCGGTGCGGTGGGCATGGCCGACGGTTACGCGCGGTTCAGCGGAAAACCCGGCCTCGCCTCGGTCACCCAAGGGCCCGGCCTTACCAACGCGACGACCTCGTTGGTAGCGGCGCGGCTGCATCGGACCCCCCTTCTGGTGCTCGCCGGGCACTCTTCTCTCCGTGACCCGTACAACCCCCAGGGCATGGTGGACCAGCACGCACTCGCGAAACTCACGACCGAGGCCACCGTTCGGCTCGATTCGGTGCACAACGTCGACTACTGCCTTGGTGAGACGTTCCGTCAGGTCAAAGTGCGTAAAGGGCCGTTCATTCTGAACCTGCCCCAGGATATTCAGCAGACAGAGATGCCCGACGCCGGCTGGGACTATCAGCCCATGTATAAGTCCGGAGCCCCCCAACCGCCGACTGCCCAGGACGTCGAAGAGGCGGTAAGGATTCTCTCTTCCGCCAAGCAGCCGACCATTCTCTGCGGACTCGGCGCGGTGAACTCGAAAGCCCAGGCCGAGGTGCGCGGATTGGCCGAGCACCTCGGTGCGCCTGTCGCGGTCTCTCTTCTCGCATCGGGATTCTGTGCGGATTATCCGCTGTATCTCGGAATCAGCGGCGGACTGGGGTCCGACCTGACGGTGAACACTCTCGCCGACAGTGACGTCATGGTGGTCGTCGGCGCGAGCCTGAACGAGTGGACCACCGACTTCGGCAAGATTATGGAGAACGGCAAGAAAATCATTCAGATCGACGACCGGCAGGACGCCTTCGGCTGGTTCGCGCGGGTCACGGTGGGCATGACCGCCGACGCGAAAACGGCCGTGGCGGCCCTGACGGACAGGCTCGGTGCGGCCTCGGCGTCGCGCCAGGCCGATGCGGGGCTCCGGCAACGTATCCAGGACAGCAAGCACGGGGACATCGACTACGCGGACGGGGATTCGTCGGATCCCCGCCGAGCCGCGGAGTATCTCGAACACGCGCTGCCGAAGGACGACCGCATCCTGGTGGTGGACGGCGGCCACGTCGGCATGATCTACGCGAAGATGCTGACCGTACCGTGCGCCGAGAACTGGGGGCTCGGCTGGGACTTCGGCGCTATTGGCCAGGGACTGGCAACCGCCATCGGAGCCTGCTTCGCACGGCCGGGTGAGCGTGTCACGCACGTCACTGGAGACGTGTCGTTCATGATGAACGTCGCCGACTTCCAGACGGCCGTACGCCACAAACTGCCGCTCACAGTCGTCATCTTCAACGACAACGCGGGCGGCCAGGAAAAGCACGACCTGGTCCACAAGAAGCTGAACCCGTCGTACGCCGACACCCCCCAGCCCGACTTCGCGAAACTGGCGGCCGGCTTCGGCGCCAAGGGCTTCACCGTGCGAAACCCCGACGACTTCGGCGAGATCGACAAGGCGCTGGCGGTCGAGGACGGTCCGGTCGTGATCGACGTGAGAATCAACGGGGATGTCGAACTGGCGGCCAGCTGGGAGATCGCGAAGCACCTCAGCTAGAAGAGCATTCGGTGGTGCGGCATTTGCTGACGGTTTGGAAAGAGGAACGCAACCACTCCCACCGAAAGGTCCGCGCCCGCGTCGAGCACACCTTCGCCTCACCCTCGCCGGGTGACCGGGACCGCCGTCACGCTGTTCCACAGCGCTCGCGGAGGCGTTCAACACCGTCGCCTTCCAGCTCTTCGAGGTACGCCGCGCGTCCGGTCATGGCCATCATCAGCGCCAAGGTCCTGCCGGACACGAGCGCCCCGGACCCGGTCCTGAAGGGACCGTCATCTGCGACCAGTCGCAGGCCACCGATGCGTCCTTTGGCAGGGACCACAAGATCCGATCCCTGGTAGTACTCAGCTACCCGTGTGACCGTCTCCATCGGGTAGTCGCGGCGAATGCCCAGCGGGCGCCGGATGTCCTCCGCATGCACGATCGTCTCGCCGAGCATGGCCGTGGCAGGGACGGGAGGCTTGGTTCTGCTGGGGACAACACGCCGGAACCGCTCAAGTGTCTCGGCCGGGGTTGCACCGAGCTGTTCGGCCAGCCTCATGGCTACCTGCTTGTCGAAGTCGAATCGGCAGCGGATCACACCCGCCAGCCAGCGCACCGAATTGAGACTCGCCGACGCGGTGAGGTGCGCCAGCACCTCACGCACCGTCAATTCGCTGCACAGTGAGGCCGTCGCCCACTGATCGTCGGACAAACCTTCAAGATCGGCTACCAGTGCCGCTCGCTCCGCATGGATCAGTGGCCAGACTCCCGCCGCCGGGCTGCGATCTGCTGCCAGTTCCGAATCGGTCATGTGGACGGCCTCCTGATACGAGTCGTGCCCCGCACCGCACCGGAGCACGTGGGTGCCCGGCAGGGCATTCGATGAAGAGACTCTCATCCCTGGAAAAAAGTCATCGCCACGTGACACTCCTTCTCAACCGAATGACGGCCGACGACGTCCGGGACGGCGGATACCCGGCTCCAGCAGCCCGAGTCATCCGTAAATCGCTGGCGCGGTATCTCACCCGTGGTGGACTATCTGCGGGTCCGGGGCCGCGGCGTGCCCTCTCCTCCCGCTTGAGGGAAGTTGTGATGACCGTTTCCGAGTCCCAGCCATCCGGGCCCCGACCCGAAGTCCGCGCGGTGGCCGGGAGGCTGCGCGGCGCCCGGGAGGCAGGCGTGGCGGTCTTCCGCGGCATCCCGTTCGCCGAGCCCCCGGTCGGCGCGTTGCGCTTCGCCGCGCCGCGACCGGTACGGGGCTGGAGCGGAGTGCGGGAGGCCCTCTCGTACGGCCCGCCGCCCCCGCAGGGCGGGCATTTCGGCGCGGACGCGGCGTCGCAGGACGCGGGCGACGACTGGCTGACGGTCAACGTCTGGTCGCCCGAACCCGACCCGGACGCGGGACTGCCGGTGATGGTGTGGATCCAGGGCGGCGGTTACATGATCGGCATGTCCGGCCTCCCCGAGTACGACGGTGGCCGGCTCGCGCGGGACGGTGGCGTCGTCGTGGTGACGTTCAACTACCGCGTGGGTATCGAGGGCTTCGCACAGATCGGGGGCGCTCCTTCCAACCGGGCGCTGCTCGACCAGGTCGCCGCTCTCGAGTGGGTGCGCGACAACATCGGGGCTTTCGGCGGCGACCCTGACCAGGTCACGCTTTTCGGCGAGTCAGCGGGTGGAGGATCGGTCGCCGCGCTGCTGGCGATGCCGCAGGCGGCCGGGCTCTTCCGCCGGGCCGTCGCACAGAGCGTGCCGGGCACGTTCTTCTCGCCGGAGCTTGCCGCGGACATCACTGCCGCCTGCGCCGCCGAGCTGGGACTGCGGCCCACGCTGGCCGACCTGGCCAGCGTTGCCCCACGCCAATTGTCCGCCGCCGCTGACACGGTCAGCGCCAAGATGGACCAGTGGGCACCACGCTGGGGGCAGCCCGCGCACAGGACAATCCTCTTCTCGCCCGTGGTCGACGGCGAGGTCCTGGCCGTCACACCGTGGCAGGCATTGACCGACGGCGCCGGCCGCGACATCGAACTCCTCGTCGGCCACACTCGCGACGAGCAGCGCCTGTTCACCGCCATCAGCGGTCTGCTCGGTGAGGTCAGCGAGGAGCAGGCGGCGAACGCCCTCCATGTCTTCGCACCCGGCCCGGACGGAGCCCGCCGCTACCGCGACGCCTTCCCGGCAGCGGGCCCGGACGAGCTGTACGAACTGGTCCATTCCGACTGGCTGTTCCGCATGCCGTCGCTCCACCTCGCCGAGGCCCAGAAAGCTGCCGGCGGCCGCGCGCATGTCTACGAGCTGACCTGGCCGGCCCCCGGAATGGGCGGCTCCTTCGGCGCCTGCCACGGCCTCGATGTACCACTCGTCTTCGGCAACCTGGACCGCGGCCAGCCTGCCATGCTGATCGGTGAAACACCCTCGCCCGAGGCTGAGGCCCTGTCCGCCCGGATGCGCGCCGCATGGACTTCGTTCGCCACCCACGGCGACCCCGGCTGGCCCGCCTACGACACCGATCAACGCCTCGTTCAGCGCTTCGACACCGCGTCGGCTGTCACCGCCTACCCGGAAGAGCCCTCCCGCCTGATCTGGCAGAGCCACACTTTCCCCGTACTGCCGCTGATCAGCCAGTAGCACGTTGTGCCTCGCGGGAGGCCAGGTTGTCTGTCGGTCCTCGCCCAGGTCACGAGCTGTCCGGCATGGGCGGAGTCTGCTCCATCCCTCGTACCGGTACCGCCCGGTCAGTCGAGGGTGATCCGGATGCCGACGGTCCCGTCCAGGCCCCGCCGCAGGCGGCTGCCCAGGAGCGTGAGTCTTCCCGGCAGCCCGTACTTGCGGCCCAGGAGACTGCGGTAGTGCCGGGTCTGCCCGCCGTCGAGGATCTCTGCCCGTCCCGGGACCGGCTCGCCCGAGGGGTTGCCCCGTATGTCGCAGGCGGAGACCAGAACGTCGGCGCGGTTGCGGATCCGCTTGACCTTGCCGGAGGCGGCGACCGTCCAGATACCGAGGGCGTCACCGTCACGGATCACCCATACCGGGGTCGGGACCTCTCTGCCGTCCCGACGGAAGGTAGTGATCAGGACGTATTTGCCCGATGCGAGAAGTTCGAGGTCCGCTTGACCGTCTGTCATGGCGAAAGGCTATGCCACGGACCGGGCGCCCAGCCCTGGGCCTTCTCAGCTCGCCGTCCGGCACGGTCCCGGGCTCGGGGAACGCGCGGCGACTGAGCGCGCGCAGCACGCGGGTCTGCCGTTCCACCGCTTCCGCGATGCCCGGGTCGGCGCTACGGACGGGCGCGGCGGCCGCATGCGCGGCGAGCGCCCGGCGGTAGCCCTCGCACGCGTTCTCCCGAGTACTACCCGCCACCCCGCGTCCGGCGGTACCCCTGACCGACTCGCCGGCTTCGAAGGCTGAGTGCGTGCTGCTGAAGTCCAAGTGCCTTCGGCTGTCAGCCGAGCGGGGCACCGACCGACGCTGGCTATGTGTAGATACGCCACCACCGGTCCGCCTCCACGCGAGCCAGTTCGGCGTCGTACTGACAGGCTTCAAAGTGGAACTCCAGCGGCGGGTCCTCCACGTATGGAACCCGCCAGTCCGACCACTGCACGATGTCGCCGATTCGCTGTACGACCACGGACAGGAAACCGCAGCAGCCACCTGTGCACACGGGTTCGCCCAGCTCCACACGCCGCGGCACGCCTGTCGCACGGAGGGGACTGCGACGGCCGGCAGGCAACACGTCATTTGCGAACGGGCCGCAGCCGCCTTCGCCAACCGCCCCTGCCACCACTTCCTCACCGTTGACCCAGAAGCGCAGATGGACACCGAACCGGGGCCCCGGCGGCAGCACACTGATCTCCAAGCGATCGAACACCAGACCACCTTAGGGCGAGTGCTGGCGCGGATTCCGCAGCAGCCGTCCCGGGAGCATGGCTTCCACGCCCTGAGTCACTTCTACGTCTCCGAGGAACTGGAGGCTGCTGAATCTGTCGTCTCCCTGGCATGCCGGCTGGGTCACTCCGACCCCGGGTTCACCTTGCGGAAGTACCCCCACTTCCGACCCCGGGCGGGCGCACGAGGCACCGCCGCCATTGACGCGATCTTCGCCGAGCCTCAGCCCGGACGGCGGCGGGCCCGGACAGAGGTCCGCAGGGGCCGCAGCTCAGACGCGAAGTGCCGGTGACGCGGGCGGGCGTGAGAGGTTCGCGCGCCTCGCCCGGCTTCCGACACGGCCTGGATCCCGGAGGGCCGGCCGATCTCCCTCGGGAGCATGTGGACCGTGGAACTGGACGCACCAACTCCCTTGTTCAGATGGCGGGTTGGGGTGGAACGTACGTGGAACTCGTGAGAGTTCGTACAAGATTCTCGGGATTCGGTCACGGGAGCGGAAACCTTGGAGCGCACACTCGGCACTTTCGAACAGGCCGGGCGCCGGCCCATGCGATGGGAGACCGATCAACGATGTTCACTCTGGTACGGAGCAGAGTGCGGACGGCCGCGCTCGCGCTGGCGGCCGTCGCCGCCCTCGCCTTCGGCACGACAGCCACGACCGGCGCGGCAGCGGCCCCCGCGCCCGCGCCCGCTCCCGCGAAACAGGGGCCGACCTCGGTGGCGTACGTCGAGGTGAACAACAACAGCATGCTCAACGTCGGCAAGTACGCCCTCGCCGACGGCGGCAACGCCTTCGACGTCGCCGTGATCTTCGCGGCGAACATCAACTACGACACGGGCACGAAGGCGGCGTATCTGCATTTCAACGAGAACGTGCAGCGTGTCCTCGACAACGCCGCCACGGAGATACGGCCGTTGCAGCAGAAGGGCATCAAGGTCGTCCTCTCGGTGCTCGGCAACCACCAGGGCGCGGGCTTCGCCAACTTCCCGAATCAGCAAGCGGCTTCGGCGTTCGCCAAACAACTGTCGGACACCGTGGCCAAGTACGGCCTCGACGGCATCGACTTCGACGACGAGTACGCCGAGTACGGCAACAACGGCACCGGCCAGCCCAACGACAGCTCGTTCGTCCACCTGGTGACTGCGCTGCGCGTGAACATGCCGGACAAGATCATCAGCCTCTACAACATCGGCCCGGCCGCGTCGCGGCTCTCCTACGGCGGCGTCGACCTCTCGTCCAAGTTCGACTACGCCTGGAACCCGTACTACGGCAGCTGGCAGGTCCCCGGCATCGCACTGCCCAAGTCGAAGCTGTCGCCGGCGGCCGTCGAGATCGGCCGGACCTCACAGAGCACGGCCGCCGACCTCGCCCGCCGCACCGTCAGCGAGGGGTACGGCGTCTATCTGACGTACAACCTCGACGGCGCCGATCGCAGCGCCGACGTCTCCGCGTTCACCAGGCAGCTGTACGGCAGTGACGCCGTCTACACGCCGTAAGGCGACCGTACGCCCCGGCGCGCGGTGCTCCCTCACGGTTTGCCGCATCCCGTAGGGCCGCGATCTGTGCAGGCCGCGCCTTCAACAACGATGTCGGAAGCGCGGTCGCACGAGGAGATCGGGGCTGCGCGCAAGGGTTGGACGGCCCGGCATCGAAGTCGGCGACGGCGTCCTGGAACGTCTTCGTTGCCTCGGCCGCGCTCGGCGCAGTCCACCCTGAACCGGCGCGATGCCTGATGGACCGTGCGGTCCATCAGGCATCGGCCATTTCCACAGGACGGTGAAGCGCTGATCCAGGAGGTCGGCACACTCGTGGACGCCGGGCCTGTGCAGACCGGCACAACTCGCACGTCACCGCGATGACTCCGCCCCGCTCAAATCCCCTGCCGGGACGGAACCCTCTCTTCTAGAACTGGAGCGCCCAGGAGTCGATGTACCCGGTGTCGGCCGTGGCGTTGTCGGTCACCCGCAGCTTCCACGTGCCGTTGGCCACCTCCGAGGAGGCGTTCACGGAGTAGACGGTGTTGATGTTGTCCGCGCTGCCGCCGGTGCTGAACGCCTTGAGCGTGTAGGCGGAGCCGTCGGGGGCGATCAGCTGGACCTGGAGGTCACCGATGTAGGTGTGCACGATGTTCACGGGCACACTCAGCGAGGCCGGGGCGTTGCCCGCGACACCGCTCACGGTGACCGGCGACTCCACGGTGGCGTTGTCGCTGATCGTGTAGTTGGCGGTGTTCTCGAACTTCGCGCCGGGCGGGGTGACCGTGCCGCCGGGCACGTTGAGCAGGCGGTTCGGCGAACCGCTGCCTGGGTTGGAGACAACGCCGGTGCTGGCCAGGGAGACCAGGCCCGAGGAGACCTGGGCCGGTGTGGCCGTCGGATTGGCCGCCAGGTACAGGGCTGCGGCGCCCGCCACATGCGGGGTCGCCATCGACGTACCCGAAATGGTGTTGGTGGCGCTGTCGCTGGTGTTCCACGACGACGTGATCGACGAACCCGGCGCGAAGATGTCCAGCACCGTGCCGGTGTTCGAGAAGCTGGAGCGGGCGTCGGTGGAGGTCGTCGAGCCGACCGTGATGGCCTCGGTGACCCGGGCGGGCGAGTAGCTGGAGGCGTTCAGGCCGTCGTTGCCGGCGGCGACCGCGAAGGTCACACCGGCCGCGATGGCGTTGCGGACCGCCGTGTCGAGCGCGCTGTCCGCGCCACCGCCGAGCGACATGTTGGCAACGGCCGGCTTGACGGCGTTCCGCGCCACCCAGTCGATGCCCGCGACGACGCCCGCCGTGGTGCCCGAGCCGTTGTTGTCGAGGACGCGCACGGCGACGATCTTCGCCTTCTTGGCGACACCGTACGAGGTGCCGGCGACGGTACCGGCGACATGCGTGCCGTGGCCGTTGCCGTCCTGGGCGACGTTGTCGTTGTCGACGGCGTCGTAACCGTTGGAGGCGCGTCCGCCGAAGTCGCTGTGCGTGATCCGGACGCCGGTGTCGATGATGTACGCCGTGACGCCCTGGCCCGCGGAGTCGGGGTAGGTGTACCTGCTGTCGAGCGGGAGGTTCTTCTGGTCGATCCGGTCCAGACCCCAGGACGGCGGGTTGGTCTGGGTCGCGTCGGCGTGGAAGGTCCGGTTCTGGACGACGGAGGCGACCGACGGGTCGGCGGCGAACTTCTTCGCCTGCGCCTCGGAGAGGTTCACCGCGTAGCCGTTGAGGGCCTTGGTGTAGGTCCTCTCGATCTTGGCCCCGTACTCCTTGGCCAACGCCTTGCCGGAGGCCGAGCCGGCCTTGGCGGCGGAGCCGTGGAAGGTGACGATGTAGCTGTTGGCTATAGAGCCGGAGGCGCCGGCGTACTGGATCTGGCCCTCCGGCTGCTGGGAGGCAGCGCTCGCGGGGAGCGCGGAGACCGCGCCGAGTACGAGCGCGGCGGCGGCTGCCGTACCGATTCCGGCAAGACCGAGTCTTCGCCGGGCGTGACGCATTGCTGCCATGTGAGGGTCCTCCTCGAGAGGTGGTGCGCTGATGGTGGGGTGGGGCCGAGGCGCGGGGAGGCAGCGGACGCCACTGGGGGCCGCTCGCTGTGCTTCGCATCCTCCGTAGTCCGATTACGACAGGAACATGTCAATCGGAAATACAGGGCTGATCGGACAGTTCCAGGTGGGGTGTGCCAACTCGGTGCGCCAGCCGAAAGATTGATGGTTCCGCAGGAATTCCACAAGAGGTCGCGGGAGACGTAACACAGCCGCCACAGAGTCAACACGGTGTCAATCCAGGCGCAACATCACCAAATGAGAGGCTCTGTCGGGGATCTAGAGAGTCCCAGGCGGAAGGGGCCCGGGTGGCCCGGGCGAGCAATTCCCCGGGCGCGACCGCGATGTGGGTACGGGACCGGCTGGACGGCCTGTGGCACGACGAGGATTTCGACGCCTGGTACCCCCGGGACGGGCGGCCCGGCCTGACTGGGCTCTGCGCTATGGGCGGCAGCCCAGTACGGGGCTCCGACGTCGGGGTCCGCAGACGTCACGCTCGTCGGGGTGGCGTACGAGGGGGCGGAGGTGACCTTCGACGTCGCCGGCGCGAGCTGCACCACCACCGTCGAGCGCATCGAGCAGCGGGTGCGCCGGAACATCCTTCCGTGTCTCGGTGCCCAGCCGCTGAATGGCGTGGGCACGGAGACGCTGCGCAACTGGAAGAAGCGGCTCGCCGACTCGCACGCAATCCGTGCCGCTCCAGCACGGTCGGTCCGCCGGCTGCCGCACCCCGCAGGATCGATGCGTGGGCGCCCGAGCGTGTGCCGGCCGCGCGGCAATGGCGGAACGGTGCCGTACTCCCACTTCCTACCCCGGGCGGGCGCACGGGCTCAGACGCACAGTGCCAGAGAGGTCCCACGGATGCCGCCGCGCCCCTGCCTGGCCTGCGTTCTCGCAGGTCAGGCAGGGGCGCGGTATTCGTCGGTCAGATGTCGCGGAAGATCTCGATCTGCGCGCCCACCGAGTTGAGGCGCTCCGCCAGGTCCTCGTAGCCCCGGTTGATGACATAGACGTTGCGCAGTACGGACGTACCCTCCGCCGCCATCATCGCCAGCAGGACGACCACGGCGGGACGCAGGGCCGGCGGGCACATCATCTCGGCGGCGCGCCAGCGGGTCGGGCCGTCCACCAGGACGCGGTGGGGGTCGAGGAGCTGGAGCCGGCCGCCGAGGCGGTTGAGGTCCGTCAGATAGATGGCCCGGTTGTCGTAGACCCAGTCGTGGATCAGGGTCTTGCCCTGGGCCACCGCCGCGATGGCCGCGAAGAACGGCACGTTGTCGATGTTCAGGCCCGGGAACGGCATCGGGTGGATCTTGTCGATCGGCGCCTCCAGCTTGGAGGGCCGTACGGTCAGGTCCACCAGCCGCGTACGGCCGTTGTCGGCGGAGTACTCGGCGGTGCGGTCGTGGTCGAGCCCCATCTCCTCCAGCACCGCCAGCTCGATCTCCAGGAACTCGATCGGGACGCGGCGGATCGTCAGCTCGGACTCGGTGACCACGGCGGCGGCGATCAGGCTCATCGCCTCGACCGGGTCCTCGGAGGGGGAGTAGTCCACATCGACGTCGATGCTCGGCACGCCGTGCACGGTCAGGGTGGTCGTGCCGATGCCGTCGACCCGTACGCCCAGCGCTTCGAGGAAGAAGCACAGGTCCTGGACCATGTAGTTGGACGAGGCGTTGCGGATGACGGTCGCGCCGTCGTGGCGGGCGGCGGCCAGGAGGGCGTTCTCGGTGACCGTGTCGCCGCGTTCGGTCAGCACGATGGGGCGGCCGGGCGAGACCGAGCGGTCCACCTGGGCGTGGTAGAGCCCTTCCGTCGCGGCGATGTCCAGGCCGAAGCGGCGGAGCGCGATCATGTGCGGCTCGATGGTGCGCGTACCGAGATCGCAGCCACCGGCGTACGGCAGCCGGAAGGTGTCCATCCGGTGCAGCAGCGGGCCGAGGAACATGATGATGGAGCGGGTGCGGATGGCCGCCTCGGCGTCGATCGCCTCCATGTCCAGCTCGGCGGGCGGGACGATCTCCAGGTCCACCCCGTCATTGATCCAACGGGTGCGGACGCCGATGGAGTTCAGCACCTCCAGGAGCCGGAACACCTCCTCGATGCGCGCCACCCGGCGCAGCACCGTACGGCCCTTGTTGAGCAACGAGCCGCACAGCAGTGCCACGCACGCGTTCTTGCTCGTCTTGACGTCGATGGAGCCGGAGAGCCGGCGGCCGCCGACCACCCGCAGATGCATGGGCCCGGCGTAGCCGAGCGAAACGATCTCACTGTCGAGCGCCTCACCGATGCGCGCGATCATCTCAAGGCTGATGTTCTGGTTGCCGCGCTCGATGCGGTTCACGGCGCTCTGGCTCGTGGCCAGTGCCTCGGCAAGTTGCGTCTGTGTCCAGCCCCGGTGCTGACGGGCGTCTCGGATGAGCTTGCCGATGCGTACGAGGTAGTCGTCTGCCATAGATGCAGGTTATCTCAGATGTGAGATAAGGGCATTGCGGGGGTGCGCTGTCGGGGTGACGGCCATCCGGGCGGTCGGCCGGGTCGGTACCCGGGCGATATGCCCGGGGCGGCCGCCCACGCTCCGATCCTCGGAGCCGGGGGCCGCCCCGGCAACCGCTGCGCCGCCGTCCGGGTGCTCGATGACCGGGACGGCGGCCGACCGGGTCACCCCGCTCAGTGTCCGCGCCGCTTGGTCGTCGTCTTGCGCCACCCGAACGGCCCCGGCAGATCCATGGACGTCGTCCGCCGCCCGGTGCTGCTGGACGTCTGTCGCGGCCCGTGCTTGCCGCCACCGGTGGTGATGGACCAGGAGCGCTTGTTGATATTGAGCCGCACCCCCGGCAGGATCCGGAAACTCTTACGGAATGTAATCGGCATCTGCGCCTCCTCTGTCAGGAGTACGAGTTTCCCGTGCGGGCCGATGCATGTCTGCGTTTTCCGAGGGCCGGTCAGAGCGGTACGTACTGAGTAGGGGTGACGGTCGGTCACCGCCTTCGCCCCCCGGCCCGTCCGGCGTGATCGGTAGCATCGGGCTCCATGGCACACGACCGTATGGATCCGGCCCGGGGCACGCTTCTGGACCTGGACCTGGACCTGGACCTGCACCTGGAGTTGGACCCGGACGGCGAGCCGGGCGGGGAGCAGGGCGGGCGGTCCGCGGGCCCCCTGCACCTGCGGCTCGCCCGGGCGCTTCGGGCAGCGGTGACCGGCGGTCGTATCGTCCCCGGCAGCGTCCTGCCGCCCAGCCGGGCGCTGGCGGCGGACCTGGGCTGCTCGCGATGGGTGGTCACCGAGGCCTACTCCCAGCTCATCGCGGAGGGGTATCTCGAAGCGCGCAGTGGCTCAGCCACCCGGGTGTGCGCCGGGGCCGTTCCCGTACCCGGGCGCGGCCGCGCCGGACGGGAGGCGCCCTGGAATCCGGAGTACGACATGGTGCCCGGCATGCCCGACCTGCGGGCGTTTCCCCGTAAGCGGTGGGCCGACGCGGTACGGGAGGCGGCCGGCAGCCTGCCGTCGGCCGAACTCGGCTACCCCGACCCCGCAGGCCACCACCGGCTCCGGCAGCGGCTCGCCGCCCATCTCGTCCGGGGACGGGGCGCGTCGCTGGACGCCGACCGCC
Source organism: Streptomyces sp. NPDC042201 (assembly GCF_055582185.1). NCBI lineage: Bacteria > Bacillati > Actinomycetota > Actinomycetes > Kitasatosporales > Streptomycetaceae > Streptomyces > Streptomyces sp. NPDC042201. The sequence continues at coordinate 271,657 of NZ_JBVJDS010000003.1, forward strand.
TCATGGTCTGCGGGGGAACGCTCGACGGGGTGCTGCGGCTGTGCCGTGCCCTGCGCGCCGACGGACATACCCATGTGGCGCTGGAGGACCCGGGCTGGTCGCGACTGAGTTCGGCCGTCGCGGCGGCGGGACTCGTCCCTGTCGCCGTCCCGGTGGACGGCGACGGCCTGCGGGTCGAGCTGCTCAGCCGCATGCCGCGGGTGCGGGCGGTGATCGTGGCACCCGCTCACCAGTTCCCGACCGGTGTGGTCCTGACACCGCCCCGCCGCGCGGAACTGATCGCCTGGGCCCGGTCGGTCGACGGGCTGGTCATGGAGGACGACTACGACGCGGAGTTCCGCTACGACCGTCACCCGGTCGGCAGCCTTCAGGGCATGGACCCGGGGCGGGTCGCGCTGCTGGGGTCGATCAGCAAGACGCTGTCCCCGGCGTTGCGGATCGGCTGGGTGGTGGCGCCGCCCCGCTGGATCGACGGGCTCTGTGCCGCGAACGCCGCCGTCGCGCCGCCGCCCGTCATCGACCAGGAGGCGTTCGCCGGCTTCCTGGACGCGGGTGCCTACGACCGGCACCTGCGGGCGTCACGGCTGCGGTACAGGCGACGGCGCGACGCCCTCCTGGGGGAGATCGCCTCGTCGCTGCCTGGCCATCAGGTCTCCGGTGCGGCAGCGGGGTTCCATCTGCTGCTCCACCTCACGGACTGCGCCGCCGCGGATGTCGTACGGGAGGCCGCGCGGCGCGATGTACGGCTGGCGGATCTCGACGAGTACCGCGTGGCGGCGGGGCCGGGCGGCGCGACGCTGGTGCTCGGGTACGGCAACCTGGCCGACGCGGCGGTGCCGGGCGCCGTCCGGCGTCTGTCGGAAGCCGTCCATGAGGCGGAAGCCGTCCATGAGGCGCGGCGGCGGGCCGGCCCCCCGCTTCGGCCCGCCGCCGGGGACGCGTCACGCGCAGCCGTCTGAGGCTGCGCGTGGACGGGCGTCCGCCCTCGGGTTACGACACCGGCGTGGCGGACGCCGGCATGGCGGCTTGGTCGAGCCGCGCCCTGAGGTCCGGTGCCAGCTCCACGGCGAGAGCGCCGAGTACGTCGTCCAGTTGCTCGACGGAGCTCGCGCCCACGACGGGAATCACCGGCGGGTCTCCACCGAGCAGCCAGGCGAGAACGACCTGGTTGGGGGTCGCGCCCAGCTCCGCGGCCACCTCGCGCAGCACGGCGAGGCGCTGTCCGGTGCCCGGGTGGTCGTAGGCCGCCGCCAGCGGCTTGTCGGCCCGGGTGTAGGCACCCGAGAGGAGCGACGAATAGGCCATGACCGTCAGGTCCGGCTCGCTGCGCGCATAGTCCAGCAGTTCCGGCGTCACGTGGACGTGCCCGGACTCCGGCAGGCTCATGTCGAAACGTGGCTGAAGGTAGGAGTGGCGCTGCTGCACACAGGTGTAGCCCGTCCAGCCGTTGGCGAGGGCGACGGCACGCGCCCGCTCGGTCCGCCAGGTGGTGTGGTTGGAGCAGCCCAGGATGGACACCTGGCCGTCCGACACCAGTTCATTGAGCGTGCCGAGAGTCTCCTCCAGGGGGACGGACCGGTCCTCGATGTGCGTCCAGTACAGATCGATCCGGTCCGTGCCCAGGCGTCGCAGACTCTCCTGCGCGGCCTTCCGTATCGCGGCCGCGGAGAGCCCTTCGGCCGTTTCCAGTCCGGTGCCAGGGACGGTGGGACGAGCGCCGGCCTTGGTCGAGATCAGCACCTCGTCCCGCACCCGGCGGCTCGCCATCCACCGGCCGATGGTGGTCTCACTCTCGTCCCCGGTGGTGCCGGGATGCCAGAAGACGTAGTTGTTGGCGGTGTCGATCAGGTTCCCGCCGGCCTCGACGAACCGGTCGAGGATGGCGAAAGACGTCTCCTCGTCCACGGTGCTCCCGAAGGGCAGCGTCCCCAGGCACAGCACCCCGGCCGAGACCCCGGACGGCCCGCCGATACGACGTCGTTGCATGTCGAACTCCCTTGGTCCTGCGTGTTCTTCGCATGGCGCAGTCGACCCCTTCGGGTGTTGACGTGCGGTGACTTCAACCTAGGCGTCGATCGGTTCGGTGTACCGGTCCGATTGAGGACCGAAAAACCGGACCAATTCTCCCGGTGCCGTCAGCCCGAGGCCATCGCCACACCCAGCAGCACCGCGTACAGCAGCGGGAGTATCGCCAGCGCGAACGCGCCGCCGGGGCTCGCCGCCTGTCACGACGGCCGCCGGTCACCGGTTACGACGGCCGCCGCGCACCGTCGCGCCCGAGCGTGCTTGTGGCCGCGCGGATCGGGGCCGGTCGGTGGAGGAAGTCCGTGTTGTCCGCCCACTGGTCCACGCCGCCTGTCAGCGGCAGTTCTCGCAGGTCCGGATCGGTGACCGTCCCTGCCAGTGCCTGTGCGAATCGGTCGGCGCGCAGCACCAGGAAGGGCCGGCTGTGGTACGGGCGGCGCCGCGGATCCACCGGTTCGACGAGCCCGGACTCGTTCTGCAGCGAGGCCACCGTCTCGTACGCGTCGCAGAGGTGGCGCTCCCGCTCCGGGTAGGCCGTCGCCGCCAGGGCACCTCGCAGCGACGGCATCAGCTCCTCGGCCACCTCCAGCCGGCCGAACGCGCTGCCCAGCCACTTGCCGTACGGCGCGTACCGCCGCTCCAGGAGCAGGCACAGCCGCATGAGATCCCGTACCAGCCGTCCCGCGACCACTGCCGAGCCGAGATCGTCCCCGGCTTCCGCGCAGCGTCCGACGAACGCTTCCTCCTGGGAGATCCGCTGCCACTGGCAGGCCAGCAGATACCGCCACACCTGATCGGGGTACCAGGCCAGCCGGCGCCGTACGGCGGTGAGGGTGCCGGGCCCGTCATGGAACACCGCACCGGCGGTGGCCTCGGCGAGTTTCTGTTGCGGCATCGCGAGCCAGTCCCGGACGGTCGGTTCGGTGCGCGTCGGACCGAGTCCGGTCAGTCCGGTCAGTCCGGTCTCCCGGGTCAGCCAGGTGCCCACGTCCTGCGTGGAGACCCGGTGGTTGACCGGGCCGTCCGTCGGCTCCATGAGCCCGACCGGATCGAGCGGATCGTCCGCCTGCCGGAAGTGGGTCGGCCAGCCCCGTACTTCTTTCGGCAGCCGGTCGGCGAGGAGCCGGCGGATACGGGCGCCGTGTTCGGCCACCTCGTCCCGTGCGAGGAAGAGCTCCAGCCGCGGCCCCCACTCGTGATCGGCCGACCTCGCGGTGTCGAAGCCGAGTACCTCCGAGCCGGACCCGACCCGCGCGGCGGCGTAGCGCAGGCCGGGGAAGGTGTCATCGAGGAGGGGCCGCACAGCCTCCTCGTACAGAATCCTGGCGAGCTCAAGTCCGGGCAGGAACGGGGCATCAGGCGTGGGCATCCGCCCACTGTGGCGGGCGTGGCGCCCGCGGGCCAGCGGATATCGGGTGGGACGCCGCGAGACGACGCCCCGCCGCACCGGACGTCGGGCGCCGCCAGGGAGCGGGGTCTCAGCGGGTGTCCGGGCCGGCCCGGGACCGTTCCCGCCTTCCGAGCGTGATCTTGATGGGGATGGGGGATGAGCGACAGCCACGTCCACAGGGCGGCGGTGGGGGAGACGAAGGCGATCGGCACCGTTGCCGCGAAGACCAGGACGGTCGTGCCGAGGTCCGTGAGGATGTTCCGGGCGACGCGGTCGGAGATGGGGTGGGACATGTGCGGGCGGCGCCAGATCGTGAGGAACACCGCCAGTTCCAGCAGGTCGATGACGCAGATGGTCGACGCGTACACGGCGACGGCCAGGGGCTGCGAGGCGTACTCGGACAGCATGGTCGTCGGGAAGGGGACCAGTGCGATGGCTCCCAGGCCGGCGAGTACGAGCCGCAGGGACAGCCCGTCCACCCGCCGGGCCAGTCGCAGGATCCGGCGGTCGGGAGCCGGCCACAGCGTGCCGGTGGGGCCCCGGCCACAGCGTGCCGAGGCGGTGTTTCAGCGCCGGCCCCGGAACGTGCGGCGCGCTGCGAGCCGGGGACGCTTACCTGTCAGGTCATCGACCCCGGCTCGTACGCCTGCCACGATCGCCGCTGTACGGAGCCCGACCGACCGGAAGGACACCATGCCCGCCTACGCCATAGCCAATCTCCAAGAGGCCGCCCCGCACCAGGAGATCGCTGAGTACATCGAGCGCATCACCGCCACCTTCGAGCCCTACGGCGGCCGCTTCCTCGTACACGCCACGCAGCACGAGGTGAAGGAGGGCACCTGGCCCGGGAGCGTCGTGGTGATCGGCTTCCCCGGGATCGCCGAGGCGCGGGGCTGGTGGGACTCTCCCGCATACCAGGAGATCGCTCCGCTCCGCTCGCGGCACATCCAGGGCGACATCATCCTGCTCGAAGGCGTCCCCGAGGGCTACGACCCGACTACCACCGCGAAGGCGATACGGGAGGCCCTGGCCTAGCCCTCAGGCCTCCTGCGCCTCCGCGATCAAGGCCCCTCGACTTCCGCCGCCGCACAGCGGATCAGGCCCGGTGCTGATTTCGCAGCGCCGGGCCTGACCTGGTGTTTTATGCGTCGGGGCGGTTACGCCGGGTCGATGCGGGAGACGGTGCCACCGATGGCGAGCACGTACAGCTCGCCATCGCCGCCCTGTACGAACGAGATGACCTCGCCGCCGTTGACGCCAAGGTCGCTCTCGCCGGTCACCTGGCCGTTCTCCATCTGCAGAGCGCGGACGGTGCCGTCGCAGTAGTCGCTGAACACGTACTGCCCCTTGAGGTCCGGGATCGCCTCGCCGCGGTAGACGTATCCGCCGGTCACCGAGCAGCCCAGCCCGTTACGGTCGTACTCGTGGATCGGCGGCACGTGGTTCGCGGGCTCCGTGCCGCCCCGGAAGGTGTGGGTGCCCTCCATCGCGGACCAGCCGTAGTTCTCGCCGCCCTTGCTGTCCGCCGAGGCCCAGTCGATCTCCTCCCAGGCGCTCTGGCCGACATCGCCGATCAGCAGGTCGCCCGTGCCCGCGTCGAAGGAGAACCGCCACGGGTTGCGCAGCCCGTACGCCCAGATCTCGCCCTTCGCGTTCGGGTCGTCCACGAACGGGTTGTCCGCCGGGATCGCGTACGGGTCGCCGCCGCTCGGGTCGATCCGCAGCAGCTTGCCGAGCAGCGTGTCGAGGTTCTGCCCGTTGCCGTGCGGGTCGCCGCCCGAGCCGCCGTCGCCGAGCGCGATGTAGAGGTAGCCGTCGGGGCCGAACTTGATGTCGCCGCCGTTGTGGTTGGAGTACGGCTGCGTCTGGGTGAGGACGGTGCGCCGGGTGTCCGGCTGGATCGCGCCGTCCTGCACAGCGAACTCGTCCACGGTGCTGGTGCCTTCGAGGTTCGTGAACGAGATGTAGAAGTGCGCCAACTCCTTGTCGAACGCGATGCCCAGCAGGCCGCGTTCGCCGTCGGTGGTGGTCTCGCCGGATATGTCGAGGACGGGCTCGCCGAGCCCCTGATCGCCCAGGACCCGTACGGTGCCCGCGCGTTCGGCGATCCAGACCGTGTCACCGGGCCCGGCGGCGCCGGCGATCGGATTCTGGGCTGTGGCCACCTGCTTGAGCGTGACCTCCGCCGCTTGACGTGGGGCGGCGGGCTCGTCGGCGGACGCTGTGGCTAAGGCAAGGGAAGCAATGAGGCAGATGGCGCCGATGATTGCCGAGCTTCTGGTGCGAACTTTCACCGTGGCTCTCCTAAAGGAGGCGAGTGGGGGGAACCCGGCTGCTGGGGGCAGTGTTGTGGGAGTCGCCCGCGCCAGCACGCAACCTGGGTGGGGGGATTGTGTGCTACTGGCTACGGATGAGGATACAAGGCCAGGGGCGGTTGGCGTAGACCAATGCGCCCATCCATGCGCCTCCGTTCCGCTGTCCGTCGCGCCCTCCGACTCCGCGTTCCCCGGCCCCCGGGGCGCGCGCCCCGGCCTGGGCGCAGGCGACCCGTGTCACAGCTCGACGTACGGCCCCCGCACGATCCACCCCAGCTGGTACAGCCACTCGGCCCCCGGTGGCACGTGACCCGTCGCAGTGAAGGTTGAGCGATTCTCACCGAAGATTGAGCGGTTGATCGGCGGGCCCGACGCTGACGTTCCGGGGATCAGGGGCCTGTTCCCGTACAGCTATGGCCAGGTGGTATGTGGCGTGAGCAATGCTCGGGGCGTGATCGCCGCGAGGGCCGACGGAAACGCCCAGCGCGACCCCGCCGCCCGCCGCGGAGGCTGAGCCGCCCAACGGTGTACGGCGTCCGGTGGAAGCGCGGCATTGCTGGTCGCTTCAGGGTGGGCTCAGGAGGGCTGCGGCGAGCATGCCGGTCAGCCAGTTCTGGTAGGTGTCGGCGTGCCAGCCGCGGTCGGTGGTGAGCTGGGTGAACAGTTGCGGCCCGGTCAGGGCCCAGCAGGAGTCCGCCAGGTGACCGGTGTTCGTGCCGGAGGGCAGGACGCCTGTGTTGATGAGGTGGGTGATGAAGGCGGTGACGCCGGTCATCCGTTCTTCTTCGCTGATGGCGAGGACCTGCCCGACTTCGGGGCCGGCCTGGGTGAGCAGGGTGAACAGGGCGGCGAGCCGTTCATGGACGCCGCGGACGAACGCGGCGTAGAGCCGGAACTTGGCGTGCGGATCGCGGGTTTCCCAGACCTTTTGGAGTTGGGGCCGCTCGGCCATGGCCAGGGGTTCGTCGTCTCCGGCCAGGGTGACGTCCCATAGTGCTTTGACCAGCCCCGGCTTACCGCCGAACGCCTTGTAGACCGTTTCGGGAGAGACGCCGGCGCGCTCCGCCACCGCGCGGATGGTGGTGGCCTGGTAGCCGTCGCGGAAGAGCAGTTCCCGGCACGCTGCCAGCACCGCGGCGCGGTTGCGGCGCGCGGCGTGTTGTCGGCGGCCGGAGTCGTACGGCCTGCGCGGAGCATCGGTCGGCATGTCGCTTCCCCTCCAAATCCATTACAGTCAACTGTATCGAAAGTGCGCCTGTCTCGCCGCTGGAGGAACGCATGTCCCGCTCTGCTCATCGCCGCCCCAGTCGGCATGTCGCTCCCGGCGTGGACCGCCTCGGTGACCACGTCGTCAACTTCTATCTGGTCGACGATCCCGACGGCCTGGTCCTCGTCGACGCCGGGCTGCCGGGCCACCTCGGGCAACTGCGCGACCACCTGGCCGACTCGGACCGCTCTCTGGCCGACATCCGCGCTGTGCTCCTGACCCACGGCCACCCCGACCACACCGGTCTGGCCCGCGCCCTCCAGCAAGCCGGCGCCGACATCTGGGTCCACCAGCAGGACGCCGGCATCCTCCGCGACGGCCCACGCAGCGCGATGCGCCACGCCAAGCCGGAGCGCTCCATGCTGCCCTACCTGCTGCGCCGGCCCGCCGCGATCACCACCCCGCTGCACCTCGCCCGCAAAGGGGCCTTCACGGCCCCCGCCGTTCCCGGCGTGCGCGTCTTCGGTGCCGATCAGCGGCTGGACGAGGTACCCGGCAAGCCGCAGGCCGTCGTCCTGCCCGGCCACACCCCGGGCAGCACCGCATACCTGTTCCCCGAACGCGGCCTGCTCTTCACCGGCGACGCCCTAGTCACCCACGACGGCCTGACCGGACACACCGGTCCCACCCTGGTCTGCCGCGCCTTCACCTACGACAGCGACGCGGCCCTGACCGCCCTCGACCGGGTGGACCAGCTGACAGCCGCAACCATGCTCCTGCCCGGCCACGGCCAGCCCATCACCGGCGGCCCCCACGCCGCCACCCGCCGGGCACGGCAGATCGGCCAGCACTGAACAGCAGCAGAGGCGGCCCGCCAGGTGACACGAGACCCGGACCGTCGCTCAGCGCTACACGCCACCTGGCCGTACCTGTACGAGAACAGGGCCAAGATCCCGGAACGTCAGCGTCGGGCCCGCCGATCAACCGCTCAACCTTCGGTGAGAATCGCTCAACCTTCACTGCGACAGGTCAGCACGCCCGGACATGACCGGGCGGCGGTCATGTACTAGAGTTATCTCGACATCGAGATATCTGCCGAAGGCGCACCGCGGCCGCCAAACGGTAAGGGTTACCTAACTAATCCTTACCTTAGCGGATCGGCGAGGAGCCGTGTGGCACCACGCGGCGTAGCCGCAATAAGAGGTACAGCGCGGTAGTCCGCGCACATTGATGAAGGAGAATGTCGTGTCGGCGAACAGCTTCGACGCCCGCAGTACGCTGCGCGTGGGTGACGAGTCGTACGAGATCTTCAAGCTGGACAAGGTCGAGGGCTCCGCGCGCCTCCCTTACAGCCTGAAGGTGCTGCTGGAGAACCTGCTCCGCACCGAGGACGGCGCGAACATCACCGCCGACCACATCCGCGCGCTCGGCGGCTGGGATTCCCAGGCGCAGCCGAGCCAGGAGATCCAGTTCACGCCGGCCCGCGTGATCATGCAGGACTTCACCGGTGTGCCCTGTGTCGTGGACCTCGCCACCATGCGTGAGGCCGTGAAGGAGCTCGGCGGCGACCCGGCGAAGATCAACCCGCTGGCCCCGGCCGAGCTGGTCATCGACCACTCCGTCATCGCCGACAAGTTCGGTACGCCGGAGGCGTTCGCGCAGAACGTGGAGCTGGAGTACGGCCGGAACAAGGAGCGCTACCAGTTCCTGCGCTGGGGCCAGACCGCCTTCGACGAGTTCAAGGTCGTCCCGCCCGGCACCGGCATCGTCCACCAGGTGAACATCGAGCACCTGGCCCGCACCGTCATGGTCCGGGGCGGCCAGGCGTACCCCGACACCCTCGTCGGCACCGACTCGCACACCACCATGGTCAACGGCCTCGGCGTGCTGGGCTGGGGCGTCGGCGGCATCGAGGCCGAGGCCGCGATGCTCGGCCAGCCCGTCTCGATGCTCATCCCGCGCGTCGTCGGCTTCAAGCTGACCGGCGAGCTGCCCGCCGGCACCACCGCCACCGACCTGGTCCTCACGATCACCGAGATGCTGCGCAAGCACGGCGTCGTCGGCAAGTTCGTCGAGTTCTACGGTGAGGGCGTCGCCGCGACCTCTCTCGCGAACCGCGCCACCATCGGCAACATGTCGCCGGAGTTCGGCTCGACCGCCGCGATCTTCCCGATCGACGGCGAGACCCTCAAGTACCTGCGGCTGACCGGCCGCAGCGACCAGCAGGTCGCCCTCGTCGAGGCGTACGCCAAGGAGCAGGGCCTCTGGCTCGACCCGGCTGCCGAGCCCGACTTCTCCGAGAAGCTGGAGCTCGACCTCTCCACGGTCGTCCCCTCCATCGCCGGACCGAAGCGCCCGCAGGACCGCATCATCCTGGCCGAGGCCAAGCAGAAGTTCGCCGAGGACGTACGCAACTACGTCTCCGAGGACGAGGAGGCGGGCAAGGAGTCCTTCCCGGCCTCCGACGCCCCGGCCTCCGCCAATGGCGTGCCGACCCGTCCGACGCTGGTCACGGCGCCCGACGGCTCGACGTACGAGATCGACCACGGCGCCGTCACCGTCGCCGCGATCACCTCCTGCACCAACACCTCGAACCCGTACGTCATGGTCGCCGCCGCGCTGGTGGCCAAGAAGGCGGTCGAGAAGGGCCTCACCCGCAAGCCGTGGGTCAAGACCACCCTCGCCCCGGGCTCCAAGGTCGTCACCGACTACTTCGACAAGGCGGGCCTCACCCCGTACCTCGACAAGGTCGGCTTCAACCTCGTCGGCTACGGCTGCACCACCTGCATCGGCAACTCGGGCCCGCTGCCCGAAGAGGTCTCCAAGGCCATCAACGAGCACGACCTGGCCGTCGCTGCGGTGCTCTCCGGCAACCGTAACTTCGAGGGCCGGATCAACCCCGACGTCAAGATGAACTACCTGGCGTCCCCGCCGCTGGTCGTCGCGTACGCCCTCGCGGGCTCCATGAAGGTGGACATCACCAAGGACGCCCTGGGCATCGACCAGGACGGTAAGCCGGTCTACCTCCAGGACATCTGGCCCACCGAGGCCGAGGTCAACGACGTCGTGGCCAACGCCATCGGCGAGGACATGTTCAACAAGTCCTACAAGGACGTCTTCGCGGGCGACGCCCAGTGGCAGGCACTGCCGATCCCGACCGGCAACACCTTCGAGTGGGATCCGCAGTCCACCTACGTCCGTAAGCCCCCGTACTTCGAGGGCATGACGATGGAGACCACCCCGGTCGCGGACATCACCGGCGCCCGCGTGCTGGCCAAGCTGGGCGACTCGGTCACCACCGACCACATCTCCCCGGCCGGTGCGATCAAGGCCGACACCCCGGCCGGTACGTACCTCACGGAGCACGGCGTCGAGCGCCGCGACTTCAACTCGTACGGTTCCCGCCGTGGCAACCACGAGGTCATGATCCGCGGCACCTTCGCCAACATCCGCCTGCGCAACCAGATCGCGCCGGGCACGGAGGGCGGCTACACCCGCGACTTCACCGTCGACGGCGCGCCGGTCTCCTTCATCTACGACGCCTCCCAGAACTACCAGGCCGCCGGCACCCCGCTGGTCGTCCTGGCGGGCAAGGAGTACGGCTCGGGCTCGTCCCGCGACTGGGCCGCCAAGGGCACCGCGCTGCTCGGTGTGCGGGCCGTCATCGCCGAGTCGTACGAGCGCATCCACCGCTCGAACCTGATCGGCATGGGCGTACTCCCGCTCCAGTACCCGGAGGGCGCCTCGGCCGAGGCCCTGGGCCTGACCGGCGAGGAGACCTTCTCCTTCACCGGCGTGACCGAGCTGAACAACGGCTCGACCCCCCGCACGGTCAAGGTCACCACGGACACCGGCGTGGAGTTCGACGCGGTGGTCCGCATCGACACCCCGGGCGAGGCGGACTACTACCGCAACGGCGGCATCATGCAGTACGTGCTCCGAAGCCTGATCCGCAAGTAGCCCTTACGGCGGTAAGTGGCGAGGGCCGTGTTCCGTACACACCTGTACGGGGCACGGCCCTCACCGCGTTCGATGGCGACCGGACGGGGGTGGCCCATTCACTCCACACCGTCGCACCGGCCCACCTCCACAAGCGGCAACTCAACACGCTCCCCTGATCGGGTGAACCCTTAAAGGGAGATCCGGCGGCCCAGAAATGGCTCTGCTTGAGTGATCCGACTGGCCGTTCTGTCGGAGGAAGAAACATGCGGGAGTCCGCAGAGCCATTCATCATCGAAGTGGAGCCGGAGGTCCGCGCTTGGTTGGAGACGCTTCCTGTCGCCGACTACCGAGCGGCCGAGAAGTTCGCCGACCGGCTGGCCGCTGATGGTCCGCTGGTGCCGTTTCCGCTGGCCAGCCATCTTGGGGACGGCCTGAGGGAACTCCGTATTGGATCGGTTCGGGTGACGTACTGGCTGGCCCCCGGGCGCAGAGCCGTACTTCTCACCGTGTTCCGGAAGACAAGGATGCGGGAGACGGCTGAGGTCATGAGGGCTCAGCTGGCCCGGAAGGCTTGCGAGGCGGAGCATCCCCCGGCCGGTGCCCACGACGTCTACAGTAGGCCGAAGGAGGCCTGATGAGCAGGGGATATCACACTAGCTGGACGGTGCCGCCGGAGCATCGCGAAGACCCCGCGTACCGCGCGGCCGGACGGCGCATGGATTTTGCTCAAGCGGTCTTTGAGCGGCGGTCGGATCTCGGCTGGAGTGCGGCGGAGCTGGCACACAAGGCCGGAATGGCCGAGGAAGACATCGACCGTATTGAGGAGAGCGGGGTCGACCCCACCCTCGAACTTCTCGAACGTCTGGCAGAGGCCCTCGAATCAGGAGCCCGCGTGGACCCCAGGGCCTCGCCCGAGTTCCGCTTCGAGGGACGGGCCGCCTGAGGGGACGGGCCGCCTGAGGGGACGGCGGCCGCGCAGCACCGAGCTGTTCTTCAGGCATCCTGGCGACGTACGGCGGGGTTACAGCCCGGAGGCTGTAACCCCGCCGTCTCTCACCTCGTTACCGCAGCAGTTCCACCTCCGCCAGGGTGGACGGGGTCGTGGTCACCAGGCGGTACTTCGTGTACGTGCCCGGATCCGTCACCGTGAAGGCGCGGGTCTGTTTGTCCCAGGCGAAGGACTGGGCCGACCTGGTGTCCAGCGTCTTCCAGTCCGTGCCGTCCGTGGAGCCCTGGAGGGTCCAGCCCGTCGGTGCCTCCGCCGCCTTGGACGACGTCAGCGTGTACTGGACCGCGCGGGTCGCGGACGCCACCGGGAGGTCGGCCGACTCGACCGGGCCCTGCGTGCGGGAGGTGTTGTCGAAGAGCGGGCCCGGGCCGGTCAGCGCGTCGGTGCGCGGGGACGGCACCTTGTCGTCCTGGGTGATCGAGACCGGCGCCGCGTCCTTGCCCGTGCCCCACTTCGACGGCTTGGAGCCCATCGCGAACTCCAGCGTGCCGCCGCGCGCGAGCAGGTCGTGCGGAAGGGCCGTGGAGTTCCACGCCTTGCCGTTGACCTTCAGGCCCTGGACGTAGATGTTCTTGGCGCTGTTCTTGGGCGCCTTGACGACCAGCTTGCGGCCGTTGTCCAGGTGCACGGTCGCCTTGGTGAAGAGCGGCGAGCCGACCGCGTACTCCCCGCTGCCCATCACCAGCGGGTAGAAGCCGAGCGCGGAGAAGAGGAACCAGCCGGACTGCTCGCCGTTGTCCTCGTCGCCGTGGTAGCCCTGGCCGATCTCGCTGCCGGTGTAGAGCCGGGAGAGGACCTCGCGGACCTTCTCCTGGGTCTTCCAGGGCTGGGAGGCCGCGTTGTACATGTACGTGACGTGGTGGGCGACCTGGTTGGAGTGGCCGTACATGCCCATCCGTACGTCACGCGCCTCCGTCATCTCGTGGATGACGCCGCCGTACGAGCCGACGAACTCCGCCCCGGCCGTCTCGGGCGTCGCGAAGTAGGTGTCCAGCTTGTCCCCGAGACCCGATCGGCCGCCGTACAGGTTGGCCAGCCCCCGCGAGTCCTGCGGGGCCGTGAAGGCGTATCCCCAGCCGTTCGTCTCGGTGTAGTCGTAGCCCCACACGCGCGGGTCGTACGTGCCGGAGGGCACCCGCCAGTCGCCCTTCAGGTCGCGGCCCTGGAAGAAGCCGGCCTTCGAGTCGAAGAGCGAGACGTACTCCTGGGCGCGGTTGAGGAAGTACGCGGACTCCTCCTTGTAGCGCGCCTTCTTGGTCTTCTTGTAGAGCGCCTCGCCCATCTTCGCCAGGCCGTAGTCGTTGAGGTAGCCCTCCAGCGACCAGGAAAGGCCCTCATGGGTCTCGGTGGAGGCATAGCCGAGGAACGGGGACGTCTCCATGCCCTTGCGGCCCACGCCCGAACTGGGCGGCGCCACCGTCGCGTTCTTCAGCGCCGCGTCGTACGCCGCCTCCGCGTCGAAGTCGACACCCTTGACGTACGCGTCCGCGAAGGCCACGTCCGAGCTGGTGCCGGTCATCAGGTCGGCGTAGCCGGGCGAGGACCAGCGGGAGATCCAGCCGCCGTCCTTGGACTGCTGGACGAAGCCGTCCACCAGCTCGCCCGCCTTCTTCGGGGTGAGGAAGGAGTACGCGGGCCAGGTCGTCCGGTAGGTGTCCCAGAAGCCGTTGTTGACGTACACCTCGCCGTCGACGATCTTCGCCCCGGTCTGCGTCGGCGTGTCGGGCCCGGTCTGCGGCGAGAACGGGCTGGCGTACTGCTGCTTCGGACGGGACTTCGAACCGGTGTTCTCGAAACCGGAGTTGGGATACAGGTAGAGCCGGTAGAGGCTGGAGTAGAGCGTGGTCAGCTGGTCGTGGTCCGCACCCTCCACCTCCACGCGGCGCAGGATGTCGTCCCACGCGCTCTGCGCCCGCTTCTCGACCTGCTCGAAGCGGCCGTTGGCCGGGATCTCGTCGGCGAGGTTCTTCTTTGCCTGGTCGACGCTGATCAGCGAAGTTGCCAGGCGCAGCGTGACGGTGCGGTCCTTGCCGGCGTCGAAGCGCATGTAGCCGGTGACGTCGTCGCCCCCGCCGCCGGTGAGCTTGGAGCCCGCCGTGACGGGCGCGTCGAAGACGCCGTATACGAACAGCCGTGTGGCGCCGGTCGACAGCCCGCTCTTGACGTCGGAGAACGCGGTGAAGGAACGGGTCGCCGGATCGAGCGTCAGCCCGCCGTCGTTGGAGATGTTGTCGAAGACCAGGCTCGCGTCGTCACCGGGATAGGTGAACCGCATCATCGCCGCGTGGTCGGTCGGTGTCATCTCGGCCTTCAGGCCGTTCTCGAACGTGACGCCGTAGTAGTGCGGCTTCGCGGTCTCGTTCTCGTGCCGGAACGGGAGCGCCCGTGCCGTACGGGACGCGTCGGGCGTGCCCGCGGCGGCCGACGGCATCATCTGGAAGGTCTGCCGGTCACCCATCCAGGGGCTGGGCTCATGGCTGGCGCTGAACGCCTGCAGCGTCGGCAGATTGTCGGCGTTGTTGGCGCGGGAGTACTCGTACAGCCAGCTGTTCGAGCCCGCGTTGGTCACCGGCGTCCAGAAGTTGAAGCCGTTGGGCACAGCGGTCGCCGGGAAGGTGTTGCCGCGTGAGAAGGAACCGCTGGAGTTGGTGCCGCGCGTGGTGGACGCGTAGTCCGACAGATGCGCGAGCCGCTTCTCCGGCGCCTTGGGGGCCAGGGTGAGGTCGTCGATCCAGCCCTGGAACTTCCCGGGGCCCTTGGGGGAGTCGTACGCCACCAGGATCCGGTCGACGGTCTTGCCGGCCGCGACCGCTCCGATCCGGGCGTCGACCTGGTTCCACTGGTTGACGTAGAGCCGCTTGGCGGCGCCCTGGCCCTGCGGGGTCAGCAGCCCGCCGTGCGTGTCGAGGGCCTTCAGATCACTCAGATAGGTGCCGTCGGTGAAGGCGAGATCGACCGCCACGTTCGTGGCCGGGTAGTTCAGATCCGTCTCCGGGAGGGAGGGGTAGATCCGGTACGAGAGCGCGGTGTCGCGCCGCACGGCCGTGTCGACGTCGAAGACCTTGTTGTACGAGTACGCCCGCCCGTCGGGCTGGTGCTGACCGGCGTACCGCAGCGCCTTCTTGCCGGTGAATCCGACGCCGGACTTGGCGGTGGGGGAGCCGGACGGGCCGCGGTCCACCTGGGTGCGCATGTCCTGGGGCGCCGGGGTGCTCGTGTCTCCGTTGGAGAACTGCACATCGGCCAACTGGGTCGCGTCCGAAGCGCCGTTGTTCGCGGTGATGTCCAGCCGGTAGTGCTGGTAGGCCGCCGGCTCGCCGATGTCGTACGACTTCGTCTGGAAGCGTTCCCCGAAGGTCTCGCCCGTCCGGGAGTCCAGGTCCTTCCATTCCTTGCCGTCGGCGGAGCCCTGGAGCTTCCAGCCCTTGGGATCCCGCTCGGCGTGGTCGTTCGCCGAGGTCAGGGCGTACGTGACGACCTTGACCGGCTCATCGAGGTCGAACTCGAGCCAGCCGGCCGGCTCGAACGCCAGCCATTTCGTGGCGGGCTGCACATCGATCAGGTTTTCCTTGACCTCGCCGCCGCTTGTGTTCTCGTCGCTGGCGCGCAGATCCACGACCCTGTCGGTGACATTACCTGGAATTCCGGTGGTGAAGCCGCCATCGACACCCGATGCCCGCTTCTCTCCGTCAGATCCCACTTCGACGGTGTTCCGCCAGTCCGGCTGAGGTTCGTCCGCCTCGAAAGAAGACGTGAATTCCTTTTCCGCCGGACGGGGTTGGGCGGGTTGTGCTATGGCGGCGGACTGGGCCGTTACGACGAGCAGTGAGGCGGCCGCCACCAGGGCGGCTGTATGCCATTGTCTGCGCCGGGGTCCGGTTCTCTCCTGCATACCGACCTGCATACCGAGCCTTTCCTCCTGCGTAAGCATGTTGGACAACGTTGTCAAACGGGAAGCGCGGGGTCCAGTAGGAGCCAAGTGCAGGATGGTGTCAAGGGTGTTGGTGATGCGGGGTGATGCGGGGTGGCTGGAATCGGTCAGTCGAGGAGAGACCGAGGTGGTCGAATGGGTACACAACCGGCTCAGATATCCGCGAGGTCTCAACTAGGGAAAGACTGCCGTCCAAACCCGCTTTCGATCTTGCTCAGTTGACGGGAAGTGGACTATACCTGTCGGCGTCCGCCCCAGGCGTTTACCTCGGTGGCGGCGGACCGGGGGGCAGGGGCGGCGGGGAGGGCTCTGCCCGCGGCCGGTCGGCCATTCGGGCCGTACTCCCTGCGAGCGAGCACGACAATCCTGCACGACCCAGCTTCATTTGACCGCGGTGGCGGGGCCCTTCGCCTCAGGCGAGAAGGACGGGCGACCGGTACACCGCCTGAGTCCTGGAGAAGGCGAGGACTTGAGCATGGGATCCACCTCCGCTCAGAACAACGAGGGCCTTGGCCGTCGCGATGTGATCAAGCGTTCCGCTGCGATCGGCCTGATCACCGTCCCGACGATGGGCTTCCTGTCGTCGTGTGCGAGCAGTGACAGCGGGAGCGACGACAAGGTCAAGAAGGGCAAGACGTCCGCGAAGAACCCGCTCGGGGTCAACGAGAGCGCGGCGCTCGACTTTGTTCTGTTCGACGGCGGCTTCGGCAGCGAGTACGGGACGGACGCCGTCAAGAAGTACGAGGCGGCGTTCCCGAAGGCGAAGGTCAAGTTCACGCCGACCCAGAAGATCCAGTCCCAGCTGCAGCCGCGCTTCAACGGTGGCACCCCGCCGGACCTGATCGACAACTCGGGCGCCGAGCAGATGGACATGGGCGTTCTCGTCGGCAAGCAGCAGCTCACCGACCTCACGCCCCTGCTGGACGCCCCGTCCTTCGACGACCCGGCCAAGAAGGTCCGCGACACGCTGCGCCCCGGCATCGTCGAGATGGGCCAGTTCGACGGCGACCCGGTGTGGATCATGTACTACGCCTACACCGTCTACGGCGTCTGGTACTCGCAGACCGCGCTGGACAACCTCGACGCGGAGTATCCCGAGGACTGGGACGCGATGCTGGCCCTCTGCGCGAAGGCCAAGAAGAAGGGCATCGCGGGCTGGACCTACGCCGGCAAGTACCCGTACTACATCCCCTTCTCGCTCTACCCGTTCATCGGCAAGATCGGCGGCCGCGAGGTCCTCGACGCCATTGACAACCTGGAGCCGAACGCCTGGAAGCACCCGGCCGTCAAGGCCGCTTTCGAGGCGTACTTCGAGCTGTACAAGAAGGGCTACATCCTCAAGGGCACCCCCGGTCTCGACCACACCCAGTCGCAGACCGCGTGGACCGAGGGCAAGGCGCTGTTCATCCCGAACGGCTCCTGGGTCGAGAACGAGGCGGCGAAGACCACGCCGGAGGACTTCCAGATGAAGGTGGCCGCGCCGTCCAGCCTGGACGCCTCGGACAAGCTTCCCTTCGGCGCCATCTGGGCGTCCGGCGGTGAGCCCTTCATCGTCCCGAAGAACGCCAAGAACCCCGACGGCGGCATGGAGCAGCTCCGCATCATGCTGAGCGAGGCGTCGTCGAAGAGCTTCACCTCCAAGGTGAAGTCGCTCAGCGCCTTCAACGGCGGCACCGACGGGCTCACGCTCTCCACCGCGATGCAGTCCGGTGTCGACGCGCTGGCCAAGGCCGGCGCCAATGTGCTCAACCCCCGGCTCCAGGACTGGTACGTCGCCCTCCAGAAGGAGAAGCTCGGCGTCGGCGCGCTCGGCGAGATGATGGCCGGACGCATGACCCCGGCCGAGTGCGTCAAGAAGTGCCAGGAGTACGCCGACGCGGCCGCCAAGGACGACTCCGTCAAGCACTACAAGCACCAGTAGGAGCGGAAGTGACCGGAGGCCCCGCCGGGGCCTCCGGTTCCCCCAAGGCAGTACGGCGGCACCCGCCGGAGATTCGGGGTCGGGAGACATGCAGCACGGCAAGTACCGGTTCATCGTGGGGTTCCTGATCGTCCCACTGGGAATGTACGCGCTTTTCGTCATATGGCCGTTCGTCCAGTCCATCTACTATTCGTTCACGGACTGGACCGGTCTCAGCCCGGACTTCAAGATGGTCGGCTTCGGCAATTACTCGCGGATGCTCGACGACGACACCTTCTGGAGTTCGCTCCAGCACAGCCTGACCCTCGCGCTGTTGCTGCCTGTCGTGGTGCTCGGCCTGGCGCTCTTCTTCGCGTTCATGCTGAATGTCGGCGGACGCCGCAGAAAGGGAGCCGCCATCGCGGGCGTTCGCGGCTCCTCCTTCTACAAGATCGTGTACTTCTTCCCGCAGGTGCTCTCGATCGCCATCGTCGCGCTGCTTTTCCAGTTCGCGTACAACCCGAACAGCGGCGCCATCAACTCCGCGCTCGGCGCGGTCGGTCTGGACAGCGTGCAGCCGGAGTGGCTGGGCGACCCGGACCTGGCGCTGTGGTGTGTGATGGCCGTCCTGGTGTGGAGTCAGGTCGGCTTCTTCGTGGTGCTCTTCTCGGCCGGTATGGCCTCCATCCCGAAGGACTTCTACGAGGCGGCGCTGCTGGACGGCGCGAGCCGCGTCACCACCTTCTTCCGCATTACGCTGCCGCTGCTGTGGGACACCGTGCAGTCCGGATGGGTCTACATGGGCATCCTCGCGCTGGGCGCGGAGTCCTTCGCGGTCGTGCAGATCATGACCGTGGGACCGGGCGGCCCCGCCGATTCCACCAATGTCATGATCCTGTTCGTCTACCAGAAGGCGTTCCGTGACGGTCAGGCGGCCTACGCGACGACGATCGGTGTCGCCCTCCTCGTCGTCACGCTGGTCTTCTCCGCCATCGTGATGCGGCTGGGTCGACGTGAGCGGCTGGAGTTCTGATGAAGACCACTGACACCCCTCCCACGCCTCCGCCGGCCGGCACCGTGGAGCCGCGGCCCGCCGTGACCAAGACGGACGTCCCGGCTCCCGGTGAGACGAAGAGCGGCGGCGTCCTCAACGTCTTCTCGCACGGCGTCCTCGTCATCTGGGCCGTCCTGGTCGTGCTGCCGCTGCTGTGGGCCGTGATGACGTCCTTCAAGGACGACAGGTCCATCTTCACCTCGCCCTGGTCCCTGCCGGACACGCTGCACTTCGAGAACTGGTCGCGCGCCTGGACCCAGGCGCACATGAGCGACTACTTCCTCAACACCATTCTGGTGGTGGCGGGTTCCCTGATCGGCACGCTGCTGCTCAGCTCGATGGCCGCCTATGTGCTGGCGCGCTTCGAGTTCCCCGGGAACCGCTTCATCTACTACCTGTTCATCGGCGGGATGAGCTTCCCGATCATCCTCGCGCTGGTCCCGCTGTTCTATGTCATGAACAACCTGGGCCTGCTGAACTCCATCCACGGTCTGATCCTGGTCTACATCGCCTACTCCCTGCCGTTCTCGGTCTTCTTCCTCACGGCCTTCTTCAAAACGCTGCCCACCTCGGTGGCGGAAGCGGCGATCATCGACGGCGCCTCGCACACCCGGACGTTCTTCCAGGTGATGCTGCCGATGGCCAAGCCCGGCCTGATCAGCGTCGGCATCTTCAACTTCCTGGGGCAGTGGAACCAGTACCTGCTGCCCACGGTGCTGAACACCGACCCGGACCACAAGGTGCTCTCCCAGGGGCTGGTGCAGCTCGCGGTCAGCCAGGGGTACAAGGGCGACTGGTCCGGTCTCTTCGCCGGCCTGGTGATGGCCATGCTCCCGGTGCTCGCCGCGTACATCATCTTCCAGCGCCAGGTCGTGGCCGGTCTGACCGCGGGCGCGCTGAAGTAGCCGCACTTCCTGGCGAATTAGTCCATATAGCGACATAAGTGAACGAACCGCTCGCCCACTCGATCCGGCGGGCGGTTCGTCGCGTTCCACGCCCCGTCCTGACGGGATGAAGACCGCTCATCCGTAGCCGTGCTCGCTCAAGGTCTTGACGGGAGGTAGCCCGAAAGGCTGAGCTTAGGGTTCACAAGTTGGAGATACGTCGGGGTCTCATTGACGCGGCCCCGGCCGGGGGCGGTGGTCGTGCCGCCTGCCAAGGGCAGGAGTGGATGAGTCGTGGAGACTCCAGGGTCGCAGTCGTCTCTGCACCGGGCCAACCTCGAGCGGGTCGTACGCGCGGTGCGCATGGCCGGTTCGCTCACCCAGGCGGAGATCGCCCGGAGCACGGGACTGTCGGCGGCCACGGTCTCCAATATCGTCCGCGAGCTGAAGGACGGCGGGACCGTGCAGGTCACGCCCACCTCCGCGGGCGGCCGCCGGGCCCGCAGCGTCTCGCTCAGCGGTGACGCGGGCATTGTCATCGGAGTGGATTTCGGCCACACCCATCTGCGCGTCGCCGTCGGCAACCTCGCCCATCAGGTGCTCGCTGAGGAGTCCGAGCCCCTCGATGTGGACGCCTCGTCCGCCCAGGGCTTCGGGCGGGCCGAGGAACTGGTAGAGCGGCTGATCGTGACCACCGGCGTCAGCCGTCAGAAGGTGATAGGTGTCGGCCTCGGTGTCCCCGGGCCGATCGACGTCGAATCCGGCACGCTCGGCTCGACGTCGATACTGCCCGGCTGGACCGGGATCAACCCCAGCGAGGAGCTGGCCGGGCGGCTCGGCGTACCGGTGTACGTCGACAACGACGCCAATCTCGGCGCCCTCGGCGAACTGGTCTGGGGGAGCGGGCGCGGGGTCAAGGACCTGGCGTACATCAAGGTCGCCAGCGGGGTCGGCGCCGGTCTGGTGATAGGCGGTCAGATCTACCGGGGCCCCGGCGGTACGGCCGGCGAGATCGGGCACATCACGCTGGACGAGTCAGGACCGGTCTGCCGCTGCGGCAACCGCGGCTGCCTGGAGACCTTCACGGCGGCGCGCTACGTCCTGCCGCTGCTCCGGTCCAGCCACGGAGCCGATCTGTCCATGGAGCGCGTCGTACAGCTCGCCAGGGAGGGCGACCCGGGCTGCCGCCGGGTGGTGGCCGACGTCGGCCGGCACATCGGCAGTGGCGTGGCGAATCTGTGCAACCTCTTGAACCCCAGCCGGGTGGTGCTCGGCGGAGATCTGGCGGAGGCTGGGGAGTTGGTGCTCACGCCGATCCGGGAGTCGGTCTCCCGGTACGCGATCCCGAGTGCCGCGCGGCAGCTCTCCGTTCTGCCCGGGGCGCTCGGCAGCCGCGCCGAAGTGCTCGGCGCACTCGCCCTCGTGCTGAGCGAAATGGGCGATTCGCCCCTACTTGAGAGCTCCCTCTCGGCCGGTACACCCGCCTTCACTTAGATAACGAATGGCACCGTTGTCATCTCGTTAAGAATTTACTCCTTGACGCTGGCTGCGGAGCCGAGTTGACTTTCAGCCACCTCGGCCGCAAGGACGCGGCCTCGTCAGGGAGGTTTTTGAAGTGAACGCAACGATGCGTCGTGCCGCCGTGGCCACCGCCGCTACCGCGATGGCCGTCTCCCTCGCCGCCTGTGGCAGCGCCAAGGAGTCCGGCGACAAGGCTGAAGCGTCCAAGTCGGACAAGAAGGGCCCGATCACGATCGGCCTGCTCCTGCCCGAGAACCAGACCGCTCGGTACGAGAAGTTCGACAAGCCGCTGATCGAGAAGAAGGTCGCGGAGCTGACGGACGGCACCGGCAAGGTTCTCTACGCCAACGCCAAGCAGGACGCGACTCTGCAGAACCAGCAGGTCGACACCATGATCACCAACAAGGTCGATGTGCTGGTCGTCGACGCGGTCGACTCCAAGGCCATCGCGGGATCGGTCACGAAGGCCAAGGACGCCGGCATACCGGTCGTCGCCTACGACCGTCTCGCCGAGGGGCCGATCGACGCCTACACCTCCTTCGACAACGAAGAGGTCGGCCGGGTCCAGGGCAAGGCCCTCGTCGAGGCGCTCGGCTCCAAGGCCAAGTCCGGTCAGATCGTCATGATGAACGGTGCCGTCACCGACCCGAACGCCGCTCTGTTCAAGAAGGGTGCGCACTCCGAGCTCGATGGCAAGGTGAACATCGGCAAGGAGTACGACACCAAGGAGTGGAAGCCGGAGAACGCCAACGCCAACATGGAGGGCGCCATCTCCGCCCTTGGCAAGGACAAGATCATCGGCGTCTACTCCGCCAATGACGGCATGGCCGGCGGTATCATCACCGCCCTGAACGCGGCCGGCTTCTCCAAGCTCCCGCCGGTCACCGGCCAGGACGCCGAGCTCGCCGGTGTGCAGCGCATCGTCTCGGGCGAGCAGTTCATGAGCGTCTACAAGTCCTACCCGCAGGAGGCGGCCGTGGCCGCCGAGATGGCCGTCGCGCTCGCCAAGGGCGAGAAGCTCGACTCCATCGCCAAGAGCTCGGTCGACAGCCCCACCACCAAGGGCGTCCCCTCCGTGCTGGTCCCGGTCGTCTCGCTGACCAAGGCCAACATCAATGACACCGTCCTCAAGGACGGCATCTACACGGTGGACGAGATCTGCACCGCGAAGTACAAGGCCGCCTGTGACGCGGCCGGTGTGAAGTAGGTCTCCGCCGGGCCCGCCCGGCGACCTGCTCACGATGAAGCCTGTCCGGCACCCCGCCCATCAACAGCCCCGCAGCCGGGGCGGGGTGCCGGACGGAACGCTTCCCCCCGGCCGTCGTTCCGCGCGTTCGCCGCGGTCCGGGCGGCCGGCGCTTCCGTACTCTTCTGCTCGACCTCCGCGCCTCCCCCCGGCGCGGCATCCCCGCCGGTCAGGCGGCGAAGGAGATGGTTCACGTGACCGCTACGCCCGTGTTGGCGTTGCGAGGGGTCTCCAAGCGATTCGGTGCCGTCCAGGCGCTCACCGACGTAGAGCTTGAGGTCCACTCCGGTGAGGTGGTCGCCCTCGTCGGCGACAACGGCGCCGGCAAATCCACGCTGGTGAAGACCATCGCCGGCGTGCACCCCATCGATGAGGGAGTCATCGAGTGGGAAGGCAGTCCCGTCTCGATCGGCAAGCCGCACGACGCCCAGAACCTGGGCATCGCGACCGTCTACCAGGACCTCGCGCTGTGCGACAACATCGATGTCGTCGGCAACCTCTACCTGGGCCGTGAACTCCGCAGCTGGGGTGTCCTCAACGAGGTCGAGATGGAGCGCCGCTCGCGCGAGCTGCTCACGACGCTCTCGATCCGTATCCCCAGCGTCCGTATCCCGATCGCCTCGCTCTCCGGCGGTCAGCGCCAGACCGTGGCCATCGCCCGGTCCATGCTCGGCGAGCCCAAGCTCGTCATCCTCGACGAGCCGACGGCGGCCCTGGGCGTCGAGCAGACCGCCCAGGTGCTCGACCTCGTCGAGCGGCTGCGCGAGCGCGGCCTCGCCGTGCTCCTCATCAGTCACAACATGGCCGACGTCAAGGCCGTCGCCGACAAGGTGGCCGTGCTCAGGCTGGGCAGCAACAACGGCGTCTTCGATGTCGCGTCCACCTCGCAGGAAGAGATCATCGCCGCCATCACCGGTGCTACGGAAAACGCCGTGACCCGTCGCGCGTCGCGCAATGTGGAGGTTCAGAAGTGAGTACCGACAAGGCCTCCACGTCCCTCGGCAAGGGCCCCGGCGACAAGGCACCCGCCCCGGTCGACGCCCCCGCCGCCGCGGACGGCGCGCTGACCGCGGTCGACCCGCGACTGCTGGTGCGTGAGCAGGGATTCGCGGGCTATCTGTCGGAGTTCCAGCGCAAGATACGCGCCGGTGATCTGGGGTCCATTCCCGTCATCACCGGTCTGATCATCATCTGCGTGGTCTTCCAGAGCCTGAACTCGAACTTCCTGTCGGCGCAGAACCTCAGCAACATCTCCGTGGCCATGGTCGGCACGGGCATGATCGCCGTCGGTATCGTCTTCGTCCTGCTGCTCGGCGAGATCGACCTGTCGGTCGGCTCGGTCAGCGGTGTGTCCGGGGCGATCGTCGCCGTACTGAGCGTCACACACGGCATGAACGAGTGGCTCGCCCTGGTGATAGCCCTGGTCAGCGGCGCGGCCATCGGCGCCATCCACGGCTTCTTCTTCGCCCGCGTCGGTGCGCCCGCGTTCGCCGTCACCCTGGCGGGTCTGCTCTTCTGGCTCGGCTTCATGCTCCAGATCCTGGGCGACAACGGCACCATCAACCTGGACTCCGAAGGTCTGGTCGCCAAGCTGACCAGCTACTACTTCGCCGATGTCGCGGCTGCCTACGGCCTCGCCCTGGTCGCGGTCGTGGTGTTCTTCCTCACCTCGTTCCTGGAGAACCGCCGCCGTGAGGCGGCCGGAGTCCCGTCCCGCCCGCTCAGCGAGATCGCGCTGCGCACGGCCGTGCTCGCGATCGTGGCCTTCGCCGCGGCGATCATGTTCAACCAGTACAAGGGCCTGCCCCTCGCCCTGGTGATCTTCCTGCTGGTGCTCGTGGTGACCGACTTCGTCCTGCGCCGCACCACGTACGGCCGCAAGATCTTCGCGCTCGGCGGCAGCGTCGAGGCCTCCCGCCGCGCCGGTATCAATGTCACGCTGATCCGCGTCTCGGTGTACTCGATCGCCGGTACGTTCGCGGCCATCGGCGGGCTCTTCATGGCCTCCAAGATCGCCGCCGCCAACCAGGGCGCCGGCACCGGCGACCTGCTGATGAACGCCATCGCGGCGGCCGTCATCGGTGGCACCAGCCTCTTCGGCGGCCGGGGCCGCACCTGGAACGCGCTGCTCGGTGTCATGGTCATCACCTCGATCCAGTACGGCCTGGCGCTGGAAGGCATCGCCACGCCGATCGTGTACATGATCACCGGCGGTGTGCTGCTCGCCACGGTCGTCATCGACTCGGTCACCCGGAAGACCCAGAAGACCGCCGGTCGCGCCTGAGAGACCGTCGGAGCAACTCCGGGCCCGTGCCCGGCACCCGCCCCCGGGTGCCGGGCACGGGTGCGTCCCGGGTGCCGTCGATATGACGTACATACAGCCGACCGGGTGACGCATAACGCACCGCCCGATGACTGGTCGCCCGAACGGAACATTAGACTCGGCGGATCGGCAAGCTCGACCAGCTCTAACCCAAGGAGGCACGGGTGGCGTTGCTGACCCACATCAGGGGACCGCGCGATCTGGACCGGCTCGGCCCGGAGCAGCTGGTACAGCTGGCCGGCGAAATCCGGTCTTTTCTCGTCGAGGAGGTCTCCAAGACCGGCGGGCATCTCGGCCCCAATCTCGGTGTCGTCGAGCTGACCATCGCCCTGCACCGCGTCTACGACTCCCCGAAGGACAAGGTCCTCTTCGACACGGGTCACCAGTCATACGTGCACAAGCTGCTCACCGGCCGTCAGGACTTCTCGAAGCTCAAGAGCAAGGGCGGCCTGTCCGGCTACCCGTCCCGTGCCGAGTCCGACCACGACATCATCGAGAACTCCCACGCCTCCACCGTGCTCGGCTGGGCCGACGGCCTCGCCAAGGCCAACGAGGTCCTGAAGAAGGACGACCGGGTCGTCGCGGTGATCGGTGACGGCGCGCTGACCGGCGGTATGGCCTGGGAGGCGCTGAACAACATCGCCGCCGCCAAGGACCGCCCGCTCGTCATCGTCGTCAACGACAACGAGCGCTCGTACGCACCGACCATCGGCGGCCTCGCCAACCACCTCGCGACCCTGCGGACCACCGACGGCTACGAACGCTTCCTGGCCCGCGGCAAGGACCTGCTGGGGCGCACGCCCGTCGTCGGCAGGCCCCTCTACGAGACCCTGCACGGCGCCAAGAAGGGCCTCAAGGACTTCATCGCCCCGCAGGGCATGTTCGAGGACCTCGGCCTGAAGTACGTCGGCCCGATCGACGGCCATGACATCGAGGCCCTGGAGTCCGCGCTGCTGCGCGCCAAGCGCTTCGGCGGCCCTGTCATCGTGCACTGCCTCACCGAGAAGGGCCGCGGCTACCAGCCCGCCCTTCTCGACGAGGCGGACCGCTTCCACGCCGTCGGCAAGATCCACCCCGACACCGGACTGCCCATCGCCTCCTCGGGCGTCGACTGGACCTCGGTGTTCGGCGAGGAGATGGTCAAGCTCGGCACCGAGCGCGCGGACATCGTCGCCATCACCGCGGCCATGCTCCAGCCGGTCGGCCTCGACAAGTTCGCGAAGGCCTTCCCCAAGCGGGTGTACGACGTCGGCATCGCGGAGCAGCACGGCGCGGTCTCCGCGGCCGGCCTCGCCACCGGCGGCCTCCACCCCGTCTTCGCCGTCTACGCCACCTTCCTCAACCGGGCCTTCGACCAGGTCCTGATGGATGTCGCCCTGCACCGCTGCGGGGTGACCTTCGTCCTGGACCGGGCCGGCGTCACCGGCACGGACGGCGCCTCGCACAACGGCATGTGGGACATGTCGATCCTGCAGTGCGTGCCGGGGCTGCGGATCGCCGCCCCGCGCGACGCCGACCAGGTGCGTTCGCAGCTGCGCGAGGCCGTGGAGATCGACGACGCCCCGACCGTGGTGCGCTTCTCCAAGGGCGCGGTCGGCCCGGCGGTCGCCGCCGTCGGCCGGATCGGCGGCATGGACGTGCTGCGCAGGGCCGAGGAGGGTGTGGCGGACGTGCTGCTGGTCTCCGTCGGCGCGCTCGCCCCGATGTGCCTGGAGATCGCCGCCCTCCTCGACAAGCAGGGCATCACGACGACGGTCGTCGACCCCCGTTGGGTCAAGCCGGTCGACGAGGCGCTCGCCCCGCTCGCCGAGCAGCACCGCGTGGTCGTCACCGTCGAGGACAACAGCCGCGTCGGCGGCGTCGGTTCCGCCATCGCCCAGGCGCTGCGCGACGCCGGGGTCGACGTACCGCTGCGCGACTTCGGCATTCCGCCGCGCTTCCTCGACCACGCCTCCCGCAAGGAGGTCATGGCCGAGATCGGGCTGACCGCACCGGACATCGCCCGCCAGGTCACCGGCCTGGTCGCGAAGCTGGACGGCCGGCTGGTGGACTCGCCCACCGAGGTCGCCCGCGACTGATCCGCCGTCCCGACACTCTGCCGATGGGCCGGTCGGCCACCCTGTACGGGTGGTCCGACCGGCCCATCCGTGTGAAAAACGCCGTTGCCAGGTATCCGGGGGCCGCAACCTCTCGATCATGGCCGCAACGACGCGCACACGGAGGTACGCCGGTGAGTACGCAGCAGGACCCGGGACGAGCCAGAAACGGAATGTTCCGGACGAAAAACGTAGAACAGTCGATCCGTGACACCGAAGAGCCCGAGTACGCGCTCAAGAAGACTCTCTCCGCGCTCGATCTGATGGTCTTCGGCATCGGTGTGATCATCGGGACGGGCATCTTCGTCCTCACCGGAGTCGTCGCCAAGCAGGCGGCCGGCCCCGCCACCGCGCTCGCCTTCGTCGTCTCCGGCATCGTCTGCGCTCTGGCCGCCCTCTGCTACGCCGAGTTCGCCTCGACGGTGCCGGTCGCCGGATCCGCGTACACCTTCTCGTACGCCTCCCTCGGCGAGCTGCCCGCCTGGATCATCGGCTGGGACCTCGTCCTGGAACTCGCGCTGGGCTCCGCGGTGGTCGCGGTCGGCTGGTCCGGCTATGTGCGCTCCCTGCTGGGCAACGCGGGGGCGAGCCTGCCGGACTTCCTGTCCGGCACACAGAACGGGAAGTTCGGCTTCGACCTGCTCGCCTTCCTCCTCGTGCTCGTGCTGGCCGGCATCCTCATCGCCGGGGTGAAGCTGTCCTCGCGGATCACCAGCATCATCGTCGCCATCAAGGTCACCGTCGTCCTCATCGTGATCATCGTCGGCGCGTTCTTCATCACCAGCTCCAACTACAAGCCGTTCATCCCGCCGTCCGAGCCCAGGCCCAGCGGCAGCGGACTGACCGCGCCGATCATCCAGCTGATGTTCGGCTTCACCCCCAGCAACTTCGGCGTCATGGGCATCTTCACCGCAGCGGCCGTCGTCTTCTTCGCCTTCATCGGCTTCGACATCGTCGCGACCGCCGCCGAGGAGACCATCAACCCACAGCGTGATGTACCGCGCGGCATCCTCGGCTCCCTCTTCATCTGCACCGTGCTGTACGTCGCCGTCTCGATCGTCGTCACCGGCATGCAGAAGTACACCCAGCTCTCGGTCGACGCCCCGCTCGCCGACGCCTTCAAATCGGTCGGCCACCCCTTCTGGGCCGGGCTGATCAGCTTCGGCGCGGCGGTCGGACTCACCTCGGTCTGCATGATCCTGCTGCTCGGCCAGACCCGGGTGTTCTTCGCGATGAGCCGCGACGGACTGCTGCCGAGGACCTTCTCCCATGTCCACCCGACGTTCGGCACGCCGTACCGCTCCACCATCCTGCTCGGGGTGATCGTGGCGATCGTCGCGGGTTTCACCTCCATCGAGGAACTCGCCGAACTCGTCAACATCGGTACGCTGTTCGCCTTCATCGTGGTCGCGCTCGGCGTCATCATCCTGCGCAGGCGGCGCCCCGACCTGCCGCGCTCGTTCCGCACCCCGCTGATGCCCTACCTGCCGATCGCCTCGGTACTCGCCTCCCTGTGGCTGATGCTCAATCTGCCCGCCGAGACCTGGCTCCGCTTCGCCGCCTGGATGGTCATCGGCGCCGTCGTGTACTTCGCGTACGGACGCCGGCACAGCCGGCTCGGCCTGTCCCGCTGACGGCGCACCGTGCCGCGCCCCGGGCGGCCGCCCCGGCCGCGTTGTCGTCAGTCGCCCACGCTCCGCATGTCCTGCCCCGGCACCGACCGTGAGGCCGGATACTGTGCGGCATGCTCGCCGAGCCGCCGTCCGCCCTTGGGTACGTCTCCTCCCCGCGCCGCACCGTACGGCCCCAGGTCCCGCGGACCGGCCGCGGCGCCGGCTACTGGCGCCGCCTGCTTCCCGCCCTCGCGCTGCTGACCGCCGTCACCCGCCTGCCCTCCTTCCTCCACCCCCTGTGGAGCCCCGACGAGGGCTATCTCGCCGTCCAGGCACGGATACTGGCCGACGGGGGAGCGCTGTACGACACGGTCGTCGACCGGAAGCCGCCCCTGCTCCCCTGGCTGTACGAAGCCGTCTTCGCGCTCTTCGGCGACGCGTCCCTGCACGCGGTCAAGGTGCTCGCGGTCCTCGCCCAGCTGCTCACCGCGGCCCTGCTCGCCGCCGTCGCACGCGACCGCTGGGGCGACCGCGCGGGCTGGACCGCCGGAGTCCTCTGCCCGCTGGTCTCCATCGGTCTCAACCCCGAGGACACCCAGGCCGCCACCTTCGAGGTCTTCATACTGCCGTTCACGGTCGCGGCCATCTGGTGCGCGGGCCGGGGCCGCTGGGGCGCCGCCGGTCTCGCGGTCGCCGGGGCGCTGCTGACGAAACAGACGGGCGGCGCGGTCCTCCTCCCCGTCCTGTGGCTGCTGTGGCACGCCCCGGCCCGCCGGGCCGGCCTGGCACGTCTGACCGCCGGGCTGGTACTGCCCGTGCTCGCCGCGGCCCTGCTCACCGTCCCGTCGGGCTTTCTCTTCTGGACGGTCACCGGCTCCGGGGCGTACGCCACCTTCACCGGCTCCGAACTCCATGTGGTGTCCCGGGGCGTGGCGAACACCGCCCTGCTCTGTCTCGCGTGCGCCGGCCTGTTCCCGCCGGTCGTCCGCGCCCTGCGCACGGGCGGCCTGCGCGCCGGCGGAAAACGGGCCCCGAGACCGGGCGCCGCCGACCTCTGGCTCTGGCTCGCCGCCTCGTGCTTCGCCGTCCTGCTCGGCTTCCACTTCTTCGGCCACTACTTCCTGCAACTGGTCCCGCCGGTCGTCCTGATGGCGACCGCGGCCCTGCGGCTGCTGCCCCACGACCGGCTGGCCCCCGCGCTGCTGACCTCGGCCTGCGTCTGTGCCCTGTTCCTCGCCTGGGGCATCCTGGCGCCCCGCCCGGAGCTGGGCCATGTCCAGCGCCTCGCCGACGCCGTACGGGCCCGTACGGCCCCCACCGAGCGGGTCCTCGTGTGGGGGATGCACCCGGAGACGTACTGGCTCGCCGACCGCGCCCCGGCCAGCCGCTATCTGACGGCGGGTCTGCTCACCAACTACAGCGGCGGCCGCGCGGGCCCCGAGGTCGGGGAGAAGTACGCCGTGGCGGGCGCGTGGCCGGTCCTCGTCGCCGAGCTGCGGTCCCGTCCGCCGGCCCTGATCGTCGACGACTCGCGCGGCAAGCCCTACGCCCCCGACCGGCTGCCCACCCTGCGCGGGCTGCTGGCCCGGCACTACGAGCCGCTGACGCAGACGGTCGACGGCGCGGTGCTCTACGTACGCTCGTCCGGCGGCTGACGTACGGTCCTGGGTCCGACGCAGTCCGCGCCGTGCGCGGCCACCCGCCGGCGCAGCTCCCGGTCCGCCGTGACGACGGCGCAGCCGCGGCCGTCCGCCGCCGCCCGCTCGGCCAGTTCCACGATCAGGTCGTCCCCGCTGCCGGGTGCCCGCTCCACCCGTACCCCCGGTACGGGCTCCACGCCCCGGGCGGCGCCCTCGACCACGAGCACGACCTCGACGGGCCCCGGATGCCCCGGCACCCCCCGGCCGCCGAACGGCACCAGGGTGTCGCGCAGCCGTTCGGTGGCCCCGCGCCGGTCGCGCCACCATCCGTCAGGAACGGAACCGACCACATTGGCCGCGTCGACGATCAGCAGAGTCCGCACCTCGGCAGCGTGCCACAGCGGCGCCCCAGGATGCGCGCCCCAGCCCGGGCCGCGCCGTCTACCGGCGAGTACTATCGTCATCTGAGTTTCCTGTGCTCGGGAAGGTGGCGGTGGGTCATGACACCGCGGTCCGGACGGACGTCGAAGCGGCCGGGTGACAGCGCGGGCAACGCGCCGGACGAGCCCCGCGACCGCCGTACGCCCCTCGCCGTCACCCGCGACGAGGCGCTGCCCGCGACCACCGGCTGGCTGCTGCGCGGCAAGGACGGCAGGCTCACCGCGTACGCCCCGACCGCCGACGGCGTGCTCCGCTGGACGGAGACCCGGGTGGGCGGCCCCGACTGGTCGGGGCCCGACCTGCTGGCCGCCGGCGGACTGCTGCCGTATCTGTCCGTCGCGCGGAGCGCCGGGGGCTTCGTCCATCTGCTGGGCGTACGGAAGCGCCCGCGCGCCGACGGTCCCGACGACACCGATCTCCTGCACGCCGTCCAGTTCCAGACGGGCCGTCCGCTGCGCGACTGGCAGTCGCTGGGCAATCCGCACGGCAAGGACCGCGAGAAGGCGGCGGCGATCGGCCTGCCGTCCGCGGTCGTGGACACCACAGGATCGGTGCATCTCTTCCTGCGCAACGCCAACGGCGGCCTCTCGGCCAAGAACCAGTCGCCCACCGGCCGCTGGCAGTCCTGGGGCGGGGCCGACGCCGAAGGGACGGCGCTGACGGGTGAGACTGCGGCCGCCATGACCGACCACGGGCTGATCGACGTCCTCGTCCCGGCGCGGGACACCGTCGTGCACTGGCGCAGGGAGAAGCCCGACGCGCCGCTGGAGCGCGCCGAGGACGAACTGGCGGCCAGGGTCGCGCCCGGCACGATCACCGCGGAGCGCACCGGCGGCGGGCGGCTCACCCACTTCTGGCGCGCCGCCGGGGACTTCACCGTCCGCGCCTGGCGGCCGGGGTCGAAACCCGCCGTCCTGGGCGGCCGCGGCACCGGCCCGCTCGCCCTGCTGCGTACCCCGGTCGACGGCCACGACTGCACGATCCTGGCCCAGCGCTCCACCGACGGCCGTCCCCGCATCGCCGCCTATCCGACCGAGGACGAGGCTGCGGGCCTCAACTGGACCCCCAGCGGCGAACCCTGCGTGGGCGCACCGGCCCTGGCCCTGGACGGCCACGGCAGGGTGGTACTGGCCTGCGTCGACGCGGACGGCACCCTGTGCGTGGCCCGGCAGAAGGCGGAGCCGGGGCTCGCACTGGAGGCGTGGACGCGGATCCGGTCGTAGGGCAGGAAACAGACCGGCCGGGCCGGTACGGAAGCGGGCTTCCGTACCGGCCCGGCCGGTGTTGACGCGCTACGCGGGGACGCTCGCCACGCCCGGCGCCAGGAACGGCTTGCCGTTCACCCGCTCCGAGACACCCTCACGGTCCAGGTACGGCGTGATGCCCCCCAGATGGAAGGGCCAGCCGGCGCCCGTGATCAGACAGAGGTCGATGTCCTGGGCCTCGGCGACGACGCCCTCGTCCAGCATCAGGCCGATCTCCTGCGCCACCGCGTCCAGGACACGGTCGCGGGTCTGCTCCTCGGTGAGGACGACATCGCCCTGCTTCAGGAGCGCGGCGACCTCCGGGTCC
Organism: Streptomyces sp. NPDC042201; assembly: GCF_055582185.1. Lineage (NCBI taxonomy): Bacteria > Bacillati > Actinomycetota > Actinomycetes > Kitasatosporales > Streptomycetaceae > Streptomyces > Streptomyces sp. NPDC042201. The sequence goes on from NZ_JBVJDS010000003.1 coordinate 303,766, forward strand.
AGCTCCGGCTGCCCGGAGTCGTACACATAGAAGCCGCGCTTGCCGGCCTTGACGACCGCCGCGAGATTCCCGGAGACCGTGAAGCGGTCGGGGAACGCGCGGTGCAGGGTCTCGGAGACGTGCAGACCGATCGCCGGGCCGACCAGCTCCAGCAGCACCAGCGGGGACATCGGCAGACCGAGCGGCTCGACGGCCCGCTCCGCGACCGCGACCGGCGTGCCCTCGTCGATCACGTTCTGGATCTCACCCATGAAACGGGTCAGGATGCGGTTGACGACGAACGCCGGGGCGTCCTTCACCAGGACCGCGCTCTTGCGCAGCTTCTTTGCCACCCCGAACGCGGTGGCCAGCGACGCCTCGTCGGTCTGCTCGCCGCGCACGATCTCCAGCAGCGGGAGGATCGCGACCGGGTTGAAGAAGTGGAAGCCGACGACCCGCTCGGGGTTCTTCAGCTTCGACGCCATCTCGGACACCGACAGCGAGGAGGTGTTGGTGGCGAGGATCGCGTGCGCCGGGGCGACCGCCTCGACCTCCGCGAACACCTGCTGCTTGACGCCCATCTCCTCGAAAACGGCCTCGATGATGAAGTCCGCGTCCGCGAAGCCCTCGGCCTTGTCCAGCACACCGGAGACCAGGCCCTTGAGCCGGTTGGCCTTGTCCTGGTTGATACGGGACTTCAGCAACAGCTTGTCGATCTCGCCGTGGACGTACGAGACGCCCTTGTCGACACGCTCCTGGTCGATGTCCGTGAGGACGACCGGGACCTCCAAGCGGCGCAGGAAGAGCAGCGCCAGCTGCGAGGCCATCAGACCGGCGCCGACGACCCCCACCTTCGTGACCGGGCGGGCCAGCGCCCTGTCGGGGGCGCCGGCCGGGCGCTTGGCACGCCGCTGCACCAGGTTGAAGGCGTAGATGCCGGACCGCAGCTCGCCGCCCATGATCAGGTCCGCGAGGGCCTGGTCCTCGGCGTCGAAGCCCGCCTGCAGATCGCCGTCCTTGGCGGCGGCGATGATGTCGAGCGCGCGGTACGCGGCCGGGGCCGCGCCGTGCACCTTGGAGTCGGCGATGAACCGGCCGCGCGCCACGGCCTGGTCCCAGGCCTCGCCGCGGTCGACCTCGGGGCGTACGACCTGAAGCTCGCCCTTCAGCACGGACGCGGTCCAGATCAGCGACTGCTCCAGGAAGTCCGCGCCCTCGAAGATCGCGTCGGCGATGCCCAGCTCATATACCTGGGCGCCCTTGAGCTGCTTGTTCTGGTTGAGCGAGTTCTCGATGACGACCGAGACCGCGCGGTCCGCGCCGATCAGATTCGGCAGCAGCGTGCAGCCGCCCCAGCCCGGCACCAGACCGAGGAAGACCTCGGGCAGGGAGAACGCGGGCAGCGCCGCGGACACCGTGCGGTACCGGCAGTGCAGACCGACCTCGACACCGCCGCCCATGGCCGCGCCGTTGTAGTACGCGAAGGTCGGCACGGCCAGCGCGGCGAGCCGTTTGAAGACCTCGTGGCCGCCCTTGCCGATGGCCAGCGCGTCCTCGTGGCGCTTCAGCAGCTCCACGCCCTTGAGGTCGGCGCCGACCGCGAAGATGAACGGCTTGCCGGTGATGCCGACGCCGACGACCGTGCCCTCGGACGCCTCCTTCTCGACCTGGTCGAGGGCGGCGCTGAGATTCGCCAGCGACTGCGGACCGAAGGTGGTCGGCTTGGTGTGGTCCAGCCCGTTGTCCAGCGTGATCAGCGCGAAGCGCCCGGCGGCCGCCGGGAGATCGAGATGGCGCACGTGCGCCTGCGTCACGACCTCGTCGGGGAACAGCTCGGCCGCGCCCTTCAGGAGTTCAGCGGTACTCACTTGGTGCCTCCGTCGAAGTGCGGGTTCTCCCAGATGACCGACGCGCCCATGCCGAAGCCGACACACATGGTGGTCAGGCCGTAGCGGACGTGCGGCTGCTCCTCGAACTGCCGCGCCAGCTGCGTCATCAGACGTACGCCGGAGGAGGCCAGCGGGTGGCCGTACGCGATGGCGCCGCCGTACTGGTTGACGCGCGCGTCGTCGTCCGCGATGCCGTAGTGGTCGAGGAAGGCCAGCACCTGCACGGCGAACGCCTCGTTGATCTCGAACAGACCGATGTCGGAGATCGACAGGCCCGCCTTGGCGAGGGCCTTCTCGGTCGACGGGATCGGGCCGTAGCCCATCACCTCGGGCTCGACACCCGCGAAGGCGTACGAGACCAGCCGCATCTTGACCGGCAGGCCCAGCTCGCGCGCGAAGTCCTCGGCGGCGATCAGCGAGGCGGTGGCGCCGTCGTTGAGCCCCGCGGCGTTGCCCGCGGTGACCCGGCCGTGCGGACGGAACGGCGTCTTGAGACCCGCGAGCGACTCCAGCGTCGTCCCCGGCCGCATCGGCTCGTCGGCGGTGGCCAGCCCCCAGCCGGTCTCGCCCGCCTCCGGGCTCGTACGGCGGATCGAGATCGGCACCAGGTCCTGCTGGATCGTGCCGTTGGCGTACGCCTTGGCGGCCTTCTCCTGCGAGCGGACCGCGTACTCGTCGGCGCGGCGCTTCGTCAGCTGCGGGAAGCGGTCGTGCAGATTCTCGGCCGTCATCCCCATGAAGAGCGCGGAGTCGTCCACGAGCTTCTCGGACACGAAGCGCGGGTTCGGGTCGACGCCCTCGCCCATCGGGTGGCGGCCCATGTGCTCGACCCCGCCGGCGACGACGATGTCGTACGCGCCGAACGCGATGGAGCCCGCGGTGCTCGTCACAGCGGTCAGCGCGCCCGCGCACATGCGGTCGACGGAGTACCCGGGAACGGACTGCGGCAGCCCCGCGAGGATCCCCGCGGTGCGGCCGAGGGTGAGGCCCTGGTCGCCGATCTGCGTGGTCGCGGCGATGGCGACCTCGTCGATACGGGCCGGGTCGAGCTCCGGGTTGCGCCGCAGCAGCTCCCGGATCGCCTTCACGACGAGATCGTCGGCACGGGTCTCGTGGTAGATGCCCTTCGGGCCCGCCTTGCCGAACGGGGTGCGGACGCCGTCGACGAAGACGACGTCCCTGACGGTACGAGGCACGATGGCTCTCCTCCAGGGTGCGAGGTGCGGGGCACGCCTGTCGGCGCGCTTCACCCCCATCATGCTACTAACCAGTAACCAACCTGCCCACCCCCGACCCCCTCTTTTAAGGGCTCGGTTCGCCTCCGGGCGCTTTATGCCACTGTCGACGGTCGATCGTGCTCGGTTCGCTCGTTCCTCACGAACCTGTGCGCGTTCTCCCTTTCGACAGCGGCGCGCCCTTCGGCTCACTCGCCGGCGGTCGTGGAGGCGGGCGGTCGTTGCACGGAGGTAGCGGCCCTCGTGCCACGGGCGCGCGTGTCCCCACCTTCCCCAGGCGGGGCCGAGCGGGCTGGCGGCCCACCGGCGGGAGGGGGGTGGGGGCGCAGGAGGTGGGTGTCCGGACGTAAAGCGTGATTTGTGGCGCACGACAAGCCGCACCCAACATCCGGCCCGCACGCGCCGTAAATCATGCAGTCCGGACACCCACCTCCGGAGCCGCCGACCCCCGCACCACGACGAACGGCCCGCACCCCAGCCGGACCGGCACCCGCACCCCAGCCGGAACCGGCCCCCCGCCCCCCGCCGGGACGGCGGACCGCGAACCGCGAACCGCTACACCCGCAGCGCCCCCGTCAGCAGCGGCGCCACCTGTTCCACCTGCCACGCCCGCGCCCCATGCCCCGCCAGCGCCTCCGCCACGTTCGACACCGTCGGCTCCTGCGGCGGCTCCCAGCAGACGCGGCGGACCGTGTCCGGCGTGATCAGGTTCTCCTGCGGCATGTTCAGCCGCTCGGCGAGCCCCGAGACCGCCGAGCGCGCCGCCGAGAGCCTCGCCGCGGCCTCCGGGTCCTTGTCCGCCCAGGAGCGCGGCGGCGGCGGACCGGAGACCGGCTGGCCGGGCTGCGGCAGTTCCAGGTCGGGCAGCGACTTGGCCCGGTCGACCGCCGCCTGCCACTGCTCCAGCTGACGCCGTCCCATCCGGTGGCCGAACCCGGGCAGCGCCGTGAGCGCGTGCACGTTGGCCGGCAGCGCGAGGGACGCCTCGACGATCGCGGTATCGCTCAGCACCTTGCCGGGGGAGACGTCACGCCGCTGCGCGACCCTGTCGCGGGTGGTCCACAGCTCGCGTACGACGGCCATCTGACGGCGCCGGCGCACCTTGTGCATCCCCGACGTACGGCGCCACGGATCCTTGCGCGGGGGCGGCGGCGGGGCCGAGGCGATGGCGTCGAACTCCTGGTGGGCCCAGTCCAGCTTGCCCTGGCGGTCCAGCTCCTTCTCCAGCGCGTCGCGGAGATCGACGAGCAGCTCGACATCGAGCGCGGCGTAGCGCAGCCACGGCTCGGGGAGCGGACGGGTCGACCAGTCGACCGCGGAGTGGCCCTTCTCCAGGGCGTAGCCGAGCACGTTCTCGACCATCGCCCCGAGGCCGACCCTGGGGAAGCCCGCCAGCCGGCCGGCCAGCTCCGTGTCGAACAGCCGGGTGGGCATCATGCCTATTTCGCGCAGGCACGGAAGATCCTGGGTGGCCGCGTGCAGGATCCACTCCGCGTCGGCGAGGACCTCGCCGAGGCCGGAGAGGTCGGGGCAGCCGACCGGGTCGATCAGCGCCGTCCCCGCGCCCTGGCGGCGTAGCTGGACGAGGTAGGCGCGCTGGCCGTACCGGTAGCCGGACGCCCGCTCGGCGTCGACGGCCACCGGTCCGGTGCCCGCGGCGAAGGCGGCGATCACTTCGGCGAGCGCCTCATCGGTGGCGACCACCGGCGGAATGCCCTCGCGGGGCTCCAGCAAGGGGATCGGCGCCGATTCGACGTCGTCCGGGGGAGCGCCCCCGGTGGTTCGCAGTGCTGGCTCTGCTGCGGTCTCTTGGGCGTCGGTCACCTGTCAAGGGTATCTGTGAACGGAAGGCGCCCGTCGACGGAACGTTCCGTCGACGGGCGGTGAGGGATGAGAAGTGGTCAGTGGATGATGCCGGTGCGGAGGGCCACGGCGACCATCCCCGCCCGGTCGCCCGTGCCGAGCTTGCGCGCGATCCGGGCGAGGTGGCTCTTGACGGTGAGTGCGGACAGGCCCATCGAGACGCCGATGGCCTTGTTGGACTGTCCTTCGGCGACCAGCCGGAGCACCTCGACCTCACGGCCGGAGAGCTCGCGGTAGCCGCCCGGGTGGTTCGGGGCACCCGGGGGGCGGCGGTGCATCCGCGGTCCCGCGCCGATGGGGGCGGCGCCGGGGCGGGTGGGGTGGCCGATATTCGTCCGTGTACCGGTCACGACATAGCCCTTGACGCCGCCCGCGAGTGCGTTGCGGACGGCACCGATGTCGTCGGCGGCGGAGAGGGCGAGGCCGTTGGGCCAGCCCGCGGCTCGGGTTTCGGACAGCAGGGTCAGCCCGGAACCGTCGGGCAGGTGGACGTCGGCAACGCAGATGTCGCGCGGGTTGCTGACGCGGGGGCGGGCCTCCGCGATGGACGACGCCTCGATGACGTCACGTACTCCAAGGGCCCACAGGTGGCGGGTGACGGTGGAGCGGACGCGTGGGTCGGCCACGACGACCATGGCCGTCGGCTTGTTCGGGCGGTAGGCGACCAGGCTTGCGGGCTGCTCGAGGAGAACGGACACCAGGCCTCCTGGGGAAGGTGCGGGACAGCACCGGCTCAAGGGGGATGAAGCCGGGGCGAACCGTGCTTGAAGGGTCATAGACCTCTTCGGCAGTAAACGCGTCCGCCTTTAGAGAAAGATCACGATTTGGTGAGTAACAATTCGGGCAATTCGGATGCGTGATCGATCATCGTGGGGCGCGGCGGCACCCCGGGAGGCCCAGGTGGCGTGCGGTGTCATGGCCGTGAAGGGGCGTCAGGGGGCCCAGGGCCAGGAGTGCGGGAATGCCGGACCGGCTACGGGCCCGGATATGGCAGGTTCAGGACACCTGTGGGCCGCGCCGCTGCGGCAGCGACACCACGCCCGCGCCGGTGCCCGCGTCCGCGGGACCGTGGACGGGGCCGGCCGGCGGCAACCCCGCGACCTGGCACAGCAGATCGCACCAGGCCGCCAGATGCGCCGCCGAGTCGGGCACCCCGCCCCGGCCCTCGCGCGGCGTCCAGGACGCCCGGATCTCGATCTGCGTCGCGGGCCGGCGCTCGGCGAGACCGCCGAAGTAGTGCGAGCCCGCGCGCGTGACGGTGCCGCTGGCCTCTCCGTACGACAGTCCGCGCGCCTCCAGCGCGCCCGTCAGCCAGGACCAGCACACCTCGGGCAGCAGCGGATCGGCGGCCATCTCCGGCTCCAGCTCCGCGCGTACGAGCGTCACCAGCCGGAAGGTCCCCTGCCAGGCGTCGTGCCCGGCCGGATCGTGCAGCAGGACGAGCCGGCCGTCCGCCAGATCGTCGTCGCCGTCGACGACCGCGGCCTCCAGGGCGTACGCGTGCGGTGCGAGCCGCTTCGGCGGCGGCGTCGGGTCGATCTCGATCTCGGAACGCAGTCGCGCCGCCCGCAGTGCTTCGACCGCCAGCCGGAACGCGGACGGGACGGAGTCCCCCTCCGCGCCGTCCGTTCCCTCGGTGCCGTTGGAATGATCGGAAAACTGTCCCTGAGCCGCAGCCATGCGGGGAAGAGTAGGCGGAACCCGCGCCTCGCGCAGGGAGGGACACCCGGGCCGGGGCCGCCGCTTCCCCGTACATGCGAAGATTCTGGGCGTGAGCGCCATTGACCGCCCCTCGGGCCACCAGACGAAGACGTACGAATCGGCCTTTATGAAGGCGTGCCGCCGTGAACCGGTGCCGCACACCCCGGTCTGGTTCATGCGGCAGGCGGGGCGCTCGCTGCCGGAGTATCTGAAGGTGCGCGAGGGGATTCCGATGCTGGAGTCCTGCATGCGGCCCGAGCTGGTCACGGAGATCACGCTCCAGCCCGTACGGCGCCACAAGGTCGACGCCGCGATCTACTTCAGCGACATCGTCGTCCCCCTCAAGGCCATCGGCCTCGACCTCGACATCAAGCCGGGCGTGGGTCCTGTCGTCGCCGACCCGATCCGCAGCCGGGCCGATCTCGCCCGGCTGCGCGACCTCACCCCGGACGACGTGTCGTACGTCACCGAGGCGATCGGCATGCTGACGGGCGAGCTCGGATCCACCCCGCTCATCGGGTTCGCCGGCGCGCCCTTCACCCTGGCGAGCTATCTCGTGGAGGGCGGCCCGTCCCGCAACCACGAACACACCAAAGCGATGATGTATGGCGACCCGGAGCTGTGGGCGGACCTGCTCGACCGGCTCGCCGACATCACCTCGGCCTTCCTGAAGGTCCAGATCGAGGCGGGCGCGAGCGCCGTCCAGCTCTTCGACTCCTGGGTCGGCGCCCTGGCCCCGGCCGACTACCGCCACTCCGTGCTGCCCGCCTCCGCGAAGGTCTTCGACGCGGTCGCCGCGTACGGCGTCCCGCGCATCCACTTCGGCGTCGGCACGGGCGAACTGCTCGGCGCGATGGGCGAGGCCGGCGCGGACGTCGTCGGCGTCGACTGGCGCGTGCCGCTCGACGAGGCCGCCCGCCGCGTCGGCCCCGGCAAGGCGCTGCAGGGCAATCTCGACCCGGCCGTCCTCTTCGCCCCGACCCGGGCGGTGGAGACCAAGACCCGCGAGGTGCTGGACGCGGCGGCGGGCCTGGAGGGCCACATCTTCAACCTGGGCCACGGCGTCCTGCCGAGCATGGACCCGGACGCCCTGACCCGGCTCGTGGAGTACGTACACACCCGGACGGCCCGCTGAGGGCGACGGCGGCCGGGGGCTACACCCCCGCCTTCCGTACCGCGGCCGTCGCCTTGCGCGCGGCGACCAGGACCGGATCCCAGACCGGGGAGAACGGCGGGGCGTAGCCGAGGTCGAGGGTCGTCATCCGCTCCACCGTCATCCCGGCGGTGAGCGCGACCGCCGCGATGTCCACGCGCTTCGCGGCGCCCTCACGGCCGACGATCTGGGCGCCGAGCAGCCGGCCGGTACGGCGCTCCGCGAGCATCTTGACCGTCATCAGGGCGGCGCCGGGGTAGTAGCCGGCGCTGTTGGTGGACTCGATGGTCGCGGTGACGAACTGGAGGCCCGCCCGGTGGGCGTCCTTCTCCCGCAGCCCCGTGCGGGCGATCTCCAGCTCGCAGACCTTGCTGACGGCCGTACCGACCACGCCGGGGAACGTGGCGTACCCGCCGCCCACGTTCGCGCCGATGATCTGGCCGTGCTTGTTGGCGTGGGTGCCGAGCGCGATATGGCGGGTGGTGCCCGAGACCAGGTCGAGGACCTCCACGCAGTCGCCGCCCGCCCAGATGTTCTCGTGGCCGCGCACCCGCATCGACAGATCGGTGAGCAGCCCTCCGTACGCCCCGAGAGGCAGACCGGCGGCCTCCGCGAGGGCCGTCTCCGGCTGGACGCCGATGCCGAGCACGACGACGTCCGCCGGATACTCCGCGTCCTCGGTGGCGACGGCCCGTACCCGGCCGTCCTCGCCGGTGAGGATCTTGGAGACCGCGGTGGAGCCGACGGTGGTGATGCCCATCCCGTCCATCGCCGCGTGCACCAGCCGGCCCATGTCGGGGTCGAGCGTGGACATCGGCTGTTCGTCGCGGTGCACGACGGTCACCTCGTAGCCGCGCTTCAGCAGCGCCTCGGCCATCTCCACCCCGATGTAGCCCGCGCCGACGACCACCGCGCGACCGCCCTCCGTAGCGGCGAGGGTGTCCAGCAGCGCCTGGCCGTCGTCGAGGGTCTGCACGCCGTGCACGCCCGGCGCGTCGATCCCGGGCAGCGGGGGACGCACCGGACGCGCCCCCGTCGCGACGATCAGCTTGTCGAAGCCCGTCCAGCTCTCCGTACCGTCGGAGAGATCACGCGCGCGGACCCGCTGCCCGGCCACATCGAGCTCCGTGACCTCCGTGCGCACCCGCAGATCGATGGAGCGCTCGCGGTGTTCCTGAGGCGTACGGGCGATCAGCTCGTCGCGCCCCGGCACGTCACCGCTGACCCAGTACGGAATGCCGCACGCGGAGTACGAGGTGAAGTGGCCGCGCTCGAAGGCGATGATCTCCAGCTCCTCCGGACCCTTCATCCTGCGGGCCTGCGATGCGGCGGACATGCCCGCCGCATCGCCGCCGATGACCACCATGCGCTCCGCCGCCATTGCGCTCCCCTTCGGTCCGTGTCTGCGAGGGGAACGCTACGCGGGCGCGGTGGAATCAGTCCTGCTCGCGTGCCGTCTCGCCGGAGGGCGCCGGCTGCGCGGGCGGGGCGGGCTGCGCGGGGACCGTGACCGGGCCCCGGACCGCCGCCGGCGCGGACCGCCGGGGCAGCCGGCCGCGCACCAGCCGCCACAGCAGATAGAGCAGGGCGAGCACGGCCGCGAACGGCGCCACCGCCCCGATCACCACCGCGATCCACCGCAAGGTCGCGGTGAGCGCGTCCCAGCCGCCGCCCAGCGCGTCCAGGAAGCCCGGGTCGTCGTCCTCCTTCTCCGCCTTCACGACCGGGTTCTCGGAGAGATGAAGGGTGATGGTCGCCAGGGTGGTGCGGTCCTTGAGCGAGGCCTGCTGCGCGAGCAATGACTCCAACGCCGCCTGACGGGTGCTCAACTCGCCTTCCAGTGCCACCACATCGCTCAGTTTGGTGGCCCGGTCCATCAACTCCCTGATGCGGGCCACGCTCACCCGCTGCGAGGAGACCCTGCTGTTCACGTCCACGACCTGGTCGGTGACGTCCTTGGCGTCGGCCTTGCGCGCCAGCAGCGTGCCGGTGCCCGCCAGTTCCGCCAGGACGGCGTCGTACTCCTCCTGCGGGACGCGCAGCACGATGGTCGACTCCACGTAGTCGTCCTCGGTCCGCTCGGTGGACTCGTTCTGGACGAGACCACCGGACTTCCCGGCCGCGTCACGCGCCGTGGTGAGCGCCTTCTGCGTGTGTTTGACGCGCACGGTCAGTTCGGCCGTGCGGATCACATGGGTGCCCTGCGGCGCGGGGGTCTTCGCCGGCTGCCCCTTGCTGCCGGCCGGCGGCGCGACGGCTTCACCGGCGACGGCTTCACCGGCTGCGGCGTCACCGGCTCCGGCGGAGCCCTCCTGCCCGGCCTGGACCCCCTTCGCGGCGCTGTCCGAGGATGATCCGCCGTTGTCGGACGCGCCGCATCCGGCGAGAGCGAGTGAGACGGTGAGAAGTGCTGCCGCGAACGCGGGCATCGCGCGCATAATCGGCCCCCCTGGGACGGTTCATGACTGATGACCATTCGACGTGAAAGGCCGGTGGGCGGGTTTCCCCTTTCCGGTCCCGAAGCGGTCACGGTCGGGACTCGGTACGGGTTTGAGAGAGTGGGGGCATGGAGTCGAGCGCGCATCAGGTGGACACACATACGGGCCATGTCGTCGTCATCGGCGGCGGCATCGCGGGCCTGGCGGCCGCACACCGTCTGGTGGGCGCCGGCATCAGGGTGACGCTGCTGGAGGCCACCGACCGGCTCGGCGGAAAGCTGCGTACGGGTGAGATCGAGGGCGCCCCCGTCGATCTCGGCGCGGAATCGATGCTCGCGCGCCGGCCCGAGGCCGTCGACCTCGCCCGCGCCGTCGGACTCGGGGATCGGATCCAGCCGCCCGCCACCGCCACCGCCTCGGTATGGACGCGCGGAAAGCTGCGGCCGATGCCCAAGGGCCATGTGATGGGCGTGCCGGGAAACCCCGCCGCCCTCGCGGGCCTGCTCTCCGACGAGGGGCTCGCCCGGATCGCCCGCGAGCACGAGCTGCCGGCCACCGAGGTCGGCGACGATGTCTCGGTCGGCGACTATGTCGCGGAGCGGCTCGGCCGCGAGGTCGTCGACCGGCTGGTGGAGCCGCTGCTCGGCGGGGTCTACGCGGGCGACGCGTACCGCATCTCCATGAGAGCGGCCGTGCCGCAGCTCTTCGAAGCCGTCAGGACCCATGACTCGCTGCTGGAAGGCGTCCGTGACATCCAGGCGAAGGCCGCCGCACGGCAGCTGACCGGACCCGTCTTCGCGGGCATCGAAGGCGGCGTGGGCCGGCTGCCGGGCGCCGTCGCCGACGCCGTACGGGCCGGCGGCGGCGAGATCCGCATGGAGACGCCGGTCCTCGGCCTGACCCGCCCGCACGGCTCTCGGGGCACGGCGGACGCCCCCTCCGCCGACGGCTGGCGGATCCGCACCGGCCAGGGGGTCCTGGCGGCCGACGGCGTGGTCCTGGCGACGCCCGCCTGGTCCGCCTCGGCGCTGCTCTCCGACGAATCCCCGGCCGCCGCCGCCGAACTCGCCGAGATCGAGTACGCCTCGATGGCGCTGGTGACGATGGCCTTCCGGCGCACCGACGTCGACACGCTGCCCGACGGCAGCGGCTTTCTCGTGCCGCCCGTCGACGGCCTCACGATCAAGGCGTCCACCTTCTCCACCCGTAAATGGGCCTGGGTCGCCGACGCCGCGCCCGGTCTCTTCGTCCTGCGTACCTCGATCGGGCGATACGGCGAGGAGGAACACCTGCACCGCGAGGACGCCGAGCTGGTCGAGGTGTCGCTGCGCGACCTCGGCGAGGCGGCGGGGCTCGCCGCGAAGCCGGTGGCCACCGAAGTGACCCGGTGGATCGGCGGTCTGCCGCAGTATCCCGTCGGGCATCAGGCCCGGGTCGCCCGCGTCCGCGAGGCGGTCGGCAAGCTGCCGGGACTGCGGGTCTGCGGCGCGGCGTACGACGGCGTCGGCATCCCCGCCTGTGTCGCGAGCGCCCGGCGGGCCGCCGACGAGATCATCGCCACGTCCACCCCGGCGCGGGGCACCGGCCGCGGCGCGGGAGAATAGGCGTATGACTGCTGCTCCAGAGAAGTCCCCGAACGCGGGCAAGAAGGCAAAGGACCTCAACGAGGTCATCCGCTACACGCTGTGGTCCGTCTTCAAGCTGCGCGAGGTGCTGCCCGAGGACCGGACCGGCTACGCGGACGAGGTCCAGGAGCTGTTCGACCAGCTCGGCGCCAAGGACATCACCGTGCGCGGCACCTACGACGTGTCCGGGCTGCGCGCCGACGCCGATGTCATGATCTGGTGGCACGCCGAGACCGCGGACGAGCTCCAGGACGCGTACAACCGCTTCCGCCGCACCCGGCTCGGACGGGCGCTGGAGCCGGTCTGGTCGAACATGGCGCTGCACCGCCCCGCCGAGTTCAACAAGTCGCACGTGCCGGCCTTCCTGGCCGACGAGACGCCCCGTAACTACGTGAGCGTCTACCCCTTCGTGCGGTCGTACGACTGGTACCTGCTGCCCGACGAGGACCGCCGCAGGATGCTCGCGGACCACGGCAAGATGGCCCGCGGCTACCCGGACGTGCGTGCCAACACCGTCGCGTCGTTCTCGCTCGGCGACTACGAATGGGTGCTGGCCTTCGAGGCCGACGAGCTGTACCGCATCGTCGACCTGATGCGTCATCTGCGTGCCTCGGAGGCCCGGATGCATGTCCGCGAAGAGGTCCCGTTCTTCACGGGCCGCCGCAAGTCGGTCGCGGACCTCGTGGCCGGGCTGGCGTAACACCTGACTTGGTGGCCGGGTCCTGGCATGTGCCGGCCCGGCCGCCCCACCCGGAAGATCAGACGATCGGCGGCGGCTTCCGGCCGCTCGGCCGCTCGTCCAGCGACACCGGGTTCGGCTCCGGGTTCCCAACCGGGGCCAGGCAGACGGTAGGCCCGGCGGTGTCCGCCGGGCCTACCGGCGATTACGGATTGGTGTCGGTCCTCGCTGGGCAGTGAGCAGGGGAGATTCTGTCATGTGCACGACTATCTCTCCTGGAGGCCGACCATGTACGTCCGTAAGTTGACCAGCGGGCTCGCTGCCGCCCTGGCCGTGACCTTTTCTCTGATGAGTGGCCAGGCCCTGGCTACTCCTTCCGCGGACGCGGACAGAGCCTTGGCCGCTCGTGTAGTCACCTACGACGCCAGCGGTTCCGCGGAGTTCAGGTCTGCCGTCGACCGGGGCGCGGCGATCTGGAACGAGAGCGTCGACGCCGTCGAACTGCGACCGGCCGCCGCCGGGCAACGCGCCAACATCCGGGTCCTGGCGGACGACGGCTGGCCCCGCGCCATCACCACCTCCCTGGGCAACGGAACCGTCTACATCGGACGGCAGGCGGTGAACGAGGGCCACAACACGATCCGCATCTCATCACACGAACTGGGCCACATCCTGGGCCTGCCGGACCGCAAGCCCGGGCCCTGTACGAGCCTGATGTCCGGTTCCAGCGCGGGAACCACGTGCACGAACGCCTACCCGAACACGGCCGAGAAGGCCGAGGTCGAGGGGAACTTCGGTCTTGCGTTCGCGCGGCCGGGCGGAGCAGTGCCGCTCAACGTCATGATCGTGGACTGACACGCGGCGCGAGCCCAAGCCGTGGCGTGCGCCCCGGAGCGCAGATCGCGTTCCGGGGCGTACCCGGCTCTGATCGAGGCCGGACGCGGTGGTGCGGACAGCGGATGCGAACGCCCAGTGCTCCCCAGCGCTCAGAAATGAGGAACTGGCTTGAGTCTTCTTTGCAGGTCAAGGCGTTTGTCGGTCGGTTCCTTCGACAGCGGGTCCGGCTCCGGACGCGGTGCGCACTCCGCGCGCCGCACCGGTGCCTTTCCCTGCAGCAGGTACTCCTCCAGATAGGCGTGGACGCAGGCATTGCCGCCGCCCGCGATCCCGTGCGTACCGGCGTTCCGCTCGGTCACCAGGACGGAACCGGCCAGCCGCCGCTGGAGTTCGAGCGCCCCCTTGTACGGCGTCGCGGCATCACGCTCCGCGGCCAGGATCAGCGTCGGGGGCAACTCGCCCGGCCCGGTGCGGACATCGGCCGGCTTCTGCCGGGGCGCGGGCCAGTAGGCGCACGGCAGATTCATCCAGGCGTTGTCCCAGGTCTCGAACGGCGCGCGCCGCGCGAGCGCGGTGTTGTCGCGGTCCCACACCCTCCAGTCCGTCGGCCAGGACCCGTCGTTGCACTCGACCGCGGTGTAGACGGCGTTGCCGTTCTCGCTCTCGGCGGCGGCCTCCGGCCTCGGCGCGGCCTGCGCGATCAGCGGCTTGGGGTTGCCCTTGAGGTACTCGGCGAGGGCCGTGGCACGCATCGGCCAGTAGTCGTCGTAGTAGCCGGCCCCGAGCATCGCCGCCTGTAGCTGACCTGGCCCGACCGTCCCGCCGGCCGGCTGCTGCGCGACCCCGGCGCGCACCCGCTCGTAGCTCTTCCGCACCGCCTCGGCGGTCGAGCCCAGGTGGTACGTCGTGTGGTGCTTGGCGATCCAGGTACGGAAGTCCGCCCAGCGCGCCTCGAACGCGAGGGACTGGTCGAGGTTGTTGCGGTACCAGATCTGCGCGGGGTCCGGGTCGACCGCGGAGTCGAAGACCATTCTGCGTACGTGCGAGGGGAAGAGCGTCGCGTAGAGCGCCCCGAAGTACGTCCCGTACGAGGCCCCCATGAAGGTCAGCTTCTGCTCGCCGAGGGCCGCGCGCAGCACATCCAGATCGCGGGCGTTGTTGAGCGAGTTGTAGTGGGCGAGCGCGGGGCCCGCGCTGTCGGCGCAGCCCCGCGCGTACGCCTTGGCCTGGGCGATCCGCTCGCGCTTGTACGACTCCGAGGGGTGCACCGGGGACTGCGTCGGGGCCTTCGTGAAGTCGGCCGGGTCCTCGCAGGAGAGCGGGGCGGAGCGGCCCACCCCACGGGGGGCGTAGCCGACGATGTCGTACGCCTCGGCGACGCGCTTCCACTCGGGCAGTTCGGCGGCCATCGGGAAGTACATGCCGGAGGCGCCGGGGCCGCCGGGGTTGAAGACCAACGCGCCCTGCCGCTGGCCGGCTTCCCCGCTCGCCCGGACCCGGCTGACGGTGAGGCTGATCTTCCGGCCGTCGGACTCGGCGTAGTCCAGCGGGACCTGGACCGTGCCGCACTGGATGGGGGCGGGCAGCTGCTCGGTCCTGGGGCAGGGCCTGAAGGTGATACCGGCGGCAGCGGCGTGCCGGGCGGCCCGGACGACGCCATGGAGCTCGGCGGTGGTGCCCGCACGGGTGGCGGCGGCAGCTGTGACGGTGTCCGCGCCGCTCGCGGGGGCGGTGACGAGGGCCGACAGGACCAGGGAGCCGAGGGTGGTCAGAGCCCCGTA
The DNA here is from genome assembly GCF_055582185.1 of Streptomyces sp. NPDC042201. Classification (NCBI taxonomy): domain Bacteria; kingdom Bacillati; phylum Actinomycetota; class Actinomycetes; order Kitasatosporales; family Streptomycetaceae; genus Streptomyces; species Streptomyces sp. NPDC042201. The sequence goes on from NZ_JBVJDS010000003.1 coordinate 318,946, forward strand.
CTTCGCTACTGCTCTCATCGCGTTCCCTTCGTGCCTACGGATGGCGGGATCCACCGCAGAACTGAGGGTCAGCAGAGGGGAGTGGCTTGGCAAGGACGTGTCCACGGGTGTCGGGGTCAACGACCCCGATGCGCGGTGCGGCCACTCCGGTGGGGCTCCCGGGGTGCGGGACGGGCCGGGATGTGCAGACTCAGAAACTCCCGCCGCCCCCGCCACCGCCTCCTCCGCCCCCGCAGCTGCTGCCACCGCCTCCGCCACCGCCTCCTCCGCAGCTGCTACCTCCCCCGCCGCCGCCCCCGCCGCAACTGCTGCCGCCGCCTCCTCCGGAGCCTCCGCAGCTGCTGCCCCCGCCGCCACCGCCGCAGCTTCCACCGCCCCCGCCCCCGGTGGAACCTCCTCCTCCGGAGCTCGCGCCGCATCCCGAGCCTGCCCCGCCGCACCCCGTACCGGAACCGGGCTGTGCGCCGGAGCACCACGTCACCACCACCGCGGCGGCCGTGTACGGCGTCGCTGAGAAGTCGCGGCCCGGCCGCAACCGCCCGGCCACCTGCAACTGCCCCCGCAGCACCGGGTCCGGCACCGCCAACAGGCCCCCCGCCGCGACCAGATGAACCGGCGTGACATACGGATGCGCCAGCTGGAATTCCCGCAGCGCCTGCCCGCCCCCCTTGGTGATCCGCTGCTTGGCGAGCCACCCGCAGATCCGGCCGACGATCACACCCACGACCATGCTGATGATCACCGTGAAGGAGAGCGGTCCGCCGCTGCCGGGGCTCGGGTCGTCGAAGGACGCGCTGACGGACAGAGCGAACGACAGGGGCAGGCCGACGATACAGAGCCCTGTCTGCAGGGCGCTCCACCGCTGCCACGTACGCGCCTCGGCCCGCGGAGTCAGCAGCCCGCGGGCCGCGAGAGCGTCGCCCACCTGTTGCACGGTCGGGCCGCGCATCACCGCGAGGCGCAGCGTGTGCAGGGCGCCGCTGGGCGCCGCGGCATGTTCCTGGAGCACCGCCTCCTCGACCGGGTGCCGGGCGACCGCCCGCCGTACGGCGACGATGCCGGGGCCGCCGACGGTCAGCCGGCCGTCCGCGTGCATCTCGGCGAGAGCGGCGTCCACGACCCGGCCGGGTCCGCCGGCGAGGAACGCGGCCTCCATCACGTCATGGACGCGGCCGCCCGACCCCCGGCGGCGCAACCGGGTCACACCGGCGATCAGCAGAACGGACGAGATCGCGACGGCGAGATGGGCCGACAACGTGTACACGGTCATAGTCCGTCACCTCCTGACGAGCGCGGCGCGGGCCACCCGGACGAGACGGGTCGCACGGCGTGGCGGACGCGAGCCGGCGCGCTCCTCCCACCAGAGGGTCAGCCGACGCCGGGCGGCGGAGTCCTCGGGCCGCCCCTCGATCAGCAGATGCTCGGCGAAGTCGAGCGCGTCGCGGCGGTATCCGGCGCGCAGGGGCCGGTTTCCCGCGTACGCGAGGAACGCGGGCCGGAAGCCGCTGCCCAGGATCTCCGGAAGCTCGGGGGCGATCTTGGCGATGACGTCGGCGCGCTTGGCGGTGAGGGCCCGGCTCTGCACGCGCAGCCGCCGGGAGTCGAACCCCTCGGGGGCCGGCGTACCGGCGACCAGGGCGGAGAGCAGGGCGGCCTCCCTGAGAGCGAGCCGCTCGCGGGCGGCGTCGGCACCGCTCGCCCCGCCGTCCGTGTTGTCTCTCGTGGACCGGGCCGAGTCCGCGGGGGCGGACGGCGCCCCCGCTGCCGGGCCACCGACGCGCTTCGTTCCGGTGCCGGCGGCCGTGATCGTCTCGCGTATCACGGTGAGTTCGCCGGCCAGCTCCGACGCCGGCGGGAAGTCGTCGTCCCGCTCCAGCAGAACGCCCGGCGGGGCGACCCGGGAGCGCAGCTCCGCCAGCACGTCGAGCACGGGCCGGGTGACCGGGTGGGCGTGGGTGTCGTGCCAGACGCCGTTCCGCTCGATCCCGCCCGCGACATGGACGTACGCGATGGCCTCGACCGGCAGTTCGTCCAGCGCGGTCGCCGGGTCCTCGCCGCGGTTGACATGGTTGGTGTGCAGATTGGCGACATCGATCAGCAGCCGGACGCCGGTGCGCTCGACCAGCTCGGCGAGGAACTGCCCCTCGCTCATCTCCTCGCCCGGCCAGGAGATCAGCGCCGCGATGTTCTCCACCGCGAGCGGCACGGGCAGCGAGTCCTGGGCGATACGGATGTTCTCGCAGAGCACACGCAGGGCGTCCCGGGTCCGCGGCACCGGCAGCAGATGGCCGGCCTCCAGGACGGGCGACGCGGTGAGCGGCCCCCCGGCCCGTACGAACGCGATGTGCTCGGTGACCAGAGGGGAGCCGAGGGCCTCGGCCCGGGCCGCGAGGTCCGCCAGGCGCTGTGCGTCGGGGCGGTCCGCGCCGCCCAGGCCGAGTGAGACCCCGTGCGGGACGACGGTGACGCCGCGCGCGCGAAGGCGTACGAGCGAGTCGGGCAGATGGCCGGGGCAGAGGTTCTCCGCGACGGCCTCGACCCAGTCGACGCCGGTCAGCCCCTCCACCGCGTCGGCTATCTCCGGGCGCCAGCCGATGCCGATCCCCAGCCGTGATGTGCCGTTCATGGCTCCCCCTCTCGGTGCCGCGACCTGCCGCGGTGCGAGGGTGATGACCCCGCCGGGCGGCGGTGAATCCGCAAAGGGAGACGTTCAGAGGTCGATTTGAGGTTCCCGCTTCCTTGGCCCGGCCCACGAAGACCGACCGGACAGGGCCTACGGCATCGGCATGTCCGGATCCATACCGGTCGGCGCCGTCCGCTCGCTCTGCGGGTCCGGCCGGTTGGTGTTGATCGCCGTCGGGGCGCCCGGCTGCGTCGAGGGCCGCGAGGTGAAGGACCGGTCCCCGGTGGGCGCGGCGGGCGACGGCGCGGGCGGCAGGTTCCCGTCCGGGGGCTGCGGGCCCGTCGGGCTGGCGGTCGCGGTGCCCGCCGCCTCGTTCGCGAGGGCGTCGAAGTCGACGAAGCCGGTGGCCTCCAGCATCGTGATGTGGTCGAGGACGGTCTGGTTGGCGTCGGTGGCCAACTGCCGTATCAGCGTGTTCCTGGTGGTGTGCCGTACCTGCGCGATCAACGAGAAGACCTTCCCGTGGGCGTTGCGCAGCAGATTGGCGAACTTCCGCTCGTAGTCCTGGCCGTTCGCCGCCGAGAGCTCTCTGAGCCAGCCCTGCTGCTGTTCGTTCGGCTGGTTCGGCAGCTCGACGCCCAGCTTCGCCGCCACATCGCGGGCGCGCTTGTCGAGGTCGGTATGGCCGACGACGAGATGGTCACCGCACTCCTGGATGGCCTTGCTGGGAGCGCGTTCGATGGCCTGCTGCCCGGCCGGCAGCTCCCAGAGCCCGGCCAGCCGTACCTTGACCAGCAGATCGCGGTCGGTCGCGGAGAGCGGGCCCCACTGGGTCGCGACGGTCGAGGCGCTGAGATTGGCCTGGCCGGTGCCGGACCGGTCGGAGTACGACCAGACCGGGAAGGCCAGCGCTCCTACCGTGGCGACCAGGGCCGCGATGATGAGCGCCGTACCGTTGATGCGTCGCACCACTGTGCTGCCTCCCGAGCCGATATGTGATCTCGCTGCACCGACCGCTGACCGAGCGGCTGTCCAACCCTCTTGGCGGTACGGGGAGATACGTGAACCGGAGCCGGAGTGTTCACCTCCGCAGCGCCGGATGATCAGCGACCACGGTGCAGGAACCCGGCGCGATCTCCGTGAATCCGGCGTCACGGACCACCGGCAGCCCACTGACGGTGAGTTGCTGCCAGCGCCGTGCGTCGGGCGTGCGTACGGCGAGCGGGAAACCGGCCTCGCGCCAGGCCTTGCGGTCCGTCTCCGACAGCTCCCACCAGGCGAGTTGGGCGCCGTGCCCGGCCTGGGCCATGGCCTTGCCCGCCGACATCTCCAGGTCCGGGCTCAGCCACAGGACGGGGTGCGCGGGGTCGGGCGCGGGCGGCTCCGCGGGGTCGTCCAGATCGGTGCCGGAGACCTGGAGCTTGGCCAGCTCCTTGGGCCAGCCGTCGAGCGGGACGGGCGGGAACACCCGTACCTCGGCGGCCGTCGCCGCGTCCGTCGTGACCGTGAGGCCGGGGAGCTCCGACGCGCGTCGCCACTCCGCGCCGCGCGCCCGGCGTACCACCTTGCGGATCCTGGCGTCCTGCCAGTCCCGCATGGCCTCGGCCCACTCGCCCTCGCCCAGGGAGCGTTCGTCGGAGAGCATGACCAGCACCGCGCGCGCCGCCGTCTCCAGGGCGTCGGTACGGGCCGGAGGCGCGGCCTTCTCGATCCGGACCACCAGCGGCAGCACGTACTGCGGGGCGGCGTCCCGCTCGGTCCGCTCATGCCGGAAGGGGCTGTCGGCACCGGTGCTGCTGCTGGTGCGCTCGGGGCTGTCGGCGTCGGCGGTGCTGTGGCTGCTCACGGGTCCAGTCTGCCAGCCGCCTCGGACCTCATTCTTGGCGGAATGGGTGCCTCCGGGCGAGTATGCACGGCATGAAGAGCGATCTCTTTGCCACAGAGCACATGGCGCAGGCGGCGACCGCCCCCGGGATGACCCTCCAGAACTCCAAATCGATCAAGTACGCCGTCAACGGCGAGATGCACGCGCGGCAGGGATCCATGATCGCCTTCCGCGGGAATCTCCAGTTCGAGCGCAAGGGCCAGGGCATAGGCGGCATGCTCAAGCGGGCCGTCACCGGTGAGGGCCTGCCGTTGATGGCCGTCCGGGGCCAGGGCGAGGCGTGGTTCGCGCACGAGGCCGCCAACTGCTTCATCATCGAGGTCGAGCAGGGCGACGCGCTCACCATCAACGGCCGCAACGTGCTCTGCTTCGACCCGACCCTCGCGTACGAGATCAAGACGGTGAAGGGCGCCGGGATGACCGGCGGCGGGCTCTTCAACAGCGTCTTCACCGGCTACGGGAAGCTCGCCGTGATCTGTGACGGCGCCCCGATCGTGATCCCCGTCACGGCCCAGGCGCCGGTGTACGTCGACACGGACGCCGTCGTCGGATGGAGCGCGCACCTCAACACCTCGCTGCACCGCTCGCAGTCCGTCGGCTCGATGATCCGCGGCGGCTCGGGCGAAGCGGTCCAGCTGATGCTTCAGGGCGAGGGCTTCGTAATCGTCAGACCGAGTGAGGTCACCCCGCAGAAGGCCACGCAGAACTGACGTCCCCGATGAATCTCCAGGGCGTGGGACGCCGCTACGGCCTGCGCGGACCATGGGTGCTGCGCGGGGTCGATCTCGATCTGCCCGCGCGCGGGCTGGTCCGTGTCGAAGGGACGAACGGCAGCGGGAAATCGACTCTGCTGCGCCTGCTCGCGGGAATCGACGCACCCACCGAGGGGCGCCTCACCGGCCGGCCCCGCACGGCGTACGTCCCCGAGCGCTTCCCCGTCTCGCTGCCCTTCACGGCCACCGGCTATCTGGTCCACCTGGGCGCGGTCCACGGGCTGCGGCGCGCGGTCGCGCGGGCCCGCGCCGCCGAGTGGCTGGAGCGGTTCGGGGCGGCGGGACAGGCGCGTACGCCGATGTCCGAGCTGTCCAAGGGCACCAGCCAGAAGATCGCGGTCGCGCAGGCGCTGCTCGCCGGGCCGGAGCTGCTGGTGCTCGACGAGGCCTGGACCGGGCTCGACGGCGCGGCCCGCGCGGAGCTGGACCGGGCGGTCGCCGAGCGCGTCGCGGCGGGCGCCACGGTGGTGTTCGTCGACCACGATCCGCTGCGGCTGGCGGGCCTCGCGGACGCGGTGTACGCGGTGCGGGACCGCGCTCTGGTGCGCCGTACGCCGGACGTCTCCGCGGCGGGACCGGGGCCGCGGGTACGGATCGTGGCCGTGGGACCGCCGGGGGCCGCGCCGCCGAGCGGACTGCCCGGCTCACCGGCGTACGAGACGGAGCGGGACGGCTCCGTACTGCTGACGGCCCGGGCGGTGCACTCCGACGCGCTGCTGCGGGCGCTGCTGACGGCGCGTCCGCCCTGGCACATCCGGGAGGTGCGGGCGGCGGAGGCGGCCGGAGTCTCTCCGGCCGCGGCGCGCACCTCTTCCGTCGCAACTGACTCCGTCGCAACTGACTCCGCCGCGACCGACTCCGCCACGACCGCGAGGCGCCCCTCTTCATGACCGCTCTGCTGCGCTATCAGATCTCCCTGCTGCTGCGCTCCCAGCGCTGGCTGCCGCCGCTCCTGCTGTACGGGATCGTCCTCGTGGTCGGGGTGCGGGCGGGAGAGCCGATCCTGGACTCGCTCGGATTCGCGGCGGCCGCGCTGCTGCCCGTCACCGCCTGGCTGGTCCGGATCTGCGTCGCCCAGGAGCCGGCCGCCGCCCGCGCCGTCACCGCCGCGGCGACCGGGACACCCCGGGCCCATCTCGCCTCGCTGCTGGCCGCGACGGTCTTCGCGGGTGTGCTCGGGACGGTCGGCACACTGATCGTCACCATGATCAGCAAGCCGGAGAACGCGGACCACACGGTGGAGGTGGACCGGCTGCCCGCCGGGGCGGCGGGGCTGCTCACCGCCGCGGTCTGTCTGCTGCTCGGCGCGGCGGTCGGCGCGCTGTGCGGCAGACCGGTCCTGCGCGGCCGTGGCTGGTCGATCGCGGCCACCGCGCTGGTCGCCCTGCTGGCCCTGGTGACCAGCGGATCGCCGGCGAAGTACGCCGTCACCGCACTGGTGACCGGCTCGCGGACAGGGGTGGTCCCCGTGCCGGGAGTGCCGCTGGCCGCCGCCCTGCTGGTGGCGGCCGTGGCGGCGGCGGTGGCCTGTGCGCTCGCCGCGTTGCGGGGCTGAGTACGCTCCATGGCATGGGTGAGCGACAAGCCGTGGGTGAGCGACAAGCCGTGGGTGAGCGACAAGCCGTGGGGCAGCCGGCCGCGGAAGAGACCGCGTACGCGGAGTGTGTGCTGTGCCGCGAGCCGACCGAGTACCCGGAGACGGTCAAGGGCGCGACGCTCTGTCCCGTCTGCGAGTGGCAGGAGGCTCAGCGGACGGCGTGCTCCGGCTGACAGGCTCTGGGCGCCGCCTTCCGCCCGGCCTCCGGCTCAGTGCTTCATCAGCTGGGAGACCTTGACGAAGCGGTAGCCGCGCTTGCGCAGCTCGGGAACGATCTGGGCGACCGCGTCCTCCGTCGCGGGCGCCGCGCTGCGCGTGCAGTGCATCACCACCAGTGAGCCCGGCTTCACGCCCTCCAGCACCTGTTCGGCGACGGCGTCCGCGTCGGTGGCGAAGGCGTCCCCGCTGACGACGTCCCACTGGACGGCGGTCACCTTGGCCGGGGCTAGGGCCCGTAGCGACGTGTCGTCGTAGCAGCCGCCCGGGAACCGGAAGTACGGGACCACGTTCCGCGCCCCCGCGGCGTGGAAGGCGCTGAAGGCCGCCTCCACATCGGCGGCCATCTTCTCCTTGCCGAGCACCGGCAGGCCGTAGCAGTCGGCCGTGAAGGAGTAGTGGCTGTAGGAGTGGTTGGCGATCTCGAAGAGCGGATCGTTCCCGATCGCCTCCGCCTGCGTCGGATACTCCTCGGCCCACCGCCCCGTCATGAAGACCGTCGACGGCACTTCGAGGCGGCGCAGCAGGGCGATCAGCGCCGGGTTGTCGAAGCGCTCCCCGCGCGCCGCCCGCGTCCCCTCGTCGGCCGTCATGTCGGCGTCGAAGGTGAGCGCCACGGTCTTGCCGGCGATCGGGGTGCCGCGCTTGAAGACCGGGGTCAGCCCGCCGGGGCCGGGGGCGAGGGTCGGCGGCCCCTTTACCCCGGCGGGCGAGTGCGCTCCGGCGGAACGGGAGGCGGAGTGGGGCGCGGAGTTCGCGGGCCTGTCCGCGCCGTCACCGCATCCGGCGAGGGCGGCACCCAGGACGACGAGGGTCGCGAGTGTGCGTACACATGTGGTCACTCACAGAAAAATATATGACTATTTGTCCGAAATGTGCGTACGGCACTCGCCCCCGCCGAAGTCGCTGCGCCCGCCACTTCGCCCGCCACTGTGCCCGCCGCGTTCCCCGGGCTTCACGGCCGCCCTTCGGACAGCAGCCGCTCACGGCTCTTCTCGACGTCGAAGTCGGCCTTCGGGTAGGCCGGATCGAGTTCCTCCAGATGTTCCAGCAGCAGGGTGCTGATCGCCCAGTTGCGGTACCACTTCCGGTCGGCCGGGACGAGGTACCAGGGCGCCGCCTCCGTCGAGCAGCGGTGCAGGGCGAGCTCGTATGCCTCCTGGTAGGCGGGCCACAGGGCACGGTCGTCGATGTCGGACGGGGAGAACTTCCAGTGCTTGTCCGGGTTGCCGAGGCGGGCCAGGAGGCGGTCGCGCTGTTCCTCGTAGCTGATGTGGAGGAAGACCTTCACGATCGTCACGCCGTCGTCGGCGAGGGACTGTTCGAAGCGGTTGATCTGGCCGTAGCGGCGGCCGACGTCGCGTCGCGGAACCAGCTCGCGGACCCGGGTGATCAGGACGTCCTCGTAGTGCGAACGGTCGAAGATGCCGATCTCGCCCCGCTGCGGGAGCGCCCGCTTGACGCGCCAGAGGAAGGGGTGGCTCCGCTCCTCCGGGGTCGGGGTCTTGAACGCTCTGATCCGGCAGCCCGACGGGTTGAACAGCCCGATCACATGCTTGACCGTGCCGCCCTTGCCGCTGGTGTCCATGCCCTGCAGGACGAGCAGCAGCCGGCGGTGGTCGCCCGCCGTACTGGCCGCGTACAGCCGGTCCTGAAGGCCGGCGAGACGTTCCGCCATCGGGGTCATGGCTTCCTGGCCCGCCGCCTTGTCCCGGGGGCCGCCCGGGGTGGCCCGGGGGTCGTACGAGGCGAGTTCGGCGCCCTCGCCCGGAGGGATGCGCAGCAGCTCACGGAGGGCGGGTGGCGACTTCTTCCGCTTCTTGTCCGCGTCCCGCTTCGTGTCCTTCTTGGCCACTGCGCACCCCTTCCGACCGTCAGTACTTCCGAGGGTGCTTCGGATCGGCACGGCCTGCGACCGCTGACAGGTACGAGGACCGGCCGACAGGTACTAGGACCAGGGGCCGGTCACCGCGAAGGTCGTCCCCGGCGTGTAGCAGTTCAGGTACATCGTGCCGCCGTCCGGTGCGAAGGTGACCCCCGCGAACTCGCCCCACTCGGGTTCCTCGGCGCTGCCGATGTTCTGCGCGCCGCGCGCCATCGCGTAGACCTCGCCCTGCCGCGTCACCCCGAGCACATGCTGCGCGCCCCCGCCGTCCTCACACACCATCAGGCCGCCGCTCGGCGCGAGACAGATGTTGTCGGGGGACTCGCCGGGCAGCTGGATGTCCGTGTCCGGGCCGAAGACGACCACCAGCGTGAGCCGGCGCCGGCGCGGCTCGTACTTCCACACCTGCCCGAAGTGGTCCGCCGCCGAGCCCTCCGCGCTGTGCGCGAAGCTGGACACGAAGTAGACGGAACCGCCGCCCCAGTAGCACCCCTCCAGCTTCTGCGCGTGGGTGATGCCCTTGGGGCCGAAGTCCTGCAGCCGGATCGGGGTCTCCCGCGCCAGCGGGTCGGGTACCGGCACCCATTCCACCCGGTCGAAGCTCTTGCCGGGCTCCTGGACGGCCGAGAGGTCCGGCACCCCGGGCACCCGCATGGCCTCCAGGGCGCCGCCCGCGCGCAGCGAACCGGTCCCGCCGCGCGGCTTGTGCGGCAGGAAGCGGTAAAAGAGCCCGAACGGCTTCTCGAACGCGTCCTCCGTCTCGTACACGATGCCGCTGTCCGGATCGACCGCGATGGCCTCGTGCGCGAAGCGGCCCATGGCCGTCAGCGGTATGGCTCCGGTACGGCGCGGATCGGCTCCGTCGACCTCGAAGATGAAGCCGTGGTCCTTGGTGTAGCCGTTGGTGCCGGCCCGGTCCTCCGTCTCCTCGCAGGTGAGCCACGTACCCCAGGGGGTGGGCCCGCCCGCGCAGTTGACCGCGGTGCCGGCGATGGCGACGCGCTCGCCGAGGACGTTGTTGCGCCCGTCCAGTTCGAGCGACGTACAGCCGCCCTTGCCCATCGGGTCGTAGGTGAGGCCGGGTACGGCCGGTACGGCGATCCTGCCGTCGACGCGGTTCTCGTGATTGCGTACGAGATGGACGCGGCCGCGGTGGCCCGCGAAGGCGGCCATGCCGTCGTGGTTGCTGGGGACCTCGCCCTCGCCGGAGCGGAGCTGGTCGCCCTCCCGGGAGAGGACCTTGTAGCGGAACCCCTTGGGGAGATCGAGCAGGCCGTCGGGGTCGGGCACGAGCGGGCCGTAGCCGCTGTGCCCGAGGCCTTGTGCGGCGGCCGTGCCGGTGAAGAGCTCGGATACGGCCCCGCTGAAGGCGATACCCGCGGCGCTCGCTCCGGTGCGGGCCAGGATCTGTCGTCGTGTGGCGGTCATGAGGCAACTCCCTGTTGGCGGACAGGAGACGTGACCCGCATGTGTGTACCACGTGCGCTGGGACACGTGAACCATGCGGGCCACCGTCAGCCTCGGGTGTCCCGTGGGGCACCTGTGCCGGATGATCCGTCAGCTCGGATCCGTTGGATCGTCACGAACCGGACGCCCGGCAGGTCAGCCGTACGTCAGGCGAGCGAGGCGCTGAGCGTGATGGTCGTCCCCGTGAGTGCCTGGCTGACCGGGCAGTTCACCTTGGCGTCCTCGGCCGCCTTGACGAAGCCCGCCTCGTCCAGACCCGGGACATCGCCCTGCACGGTGAGGTGGATTCCGGTGATGCCGGTGCCGGGCTGGAAGGTGACGTCGGCCTGCGTGGTCAGCTTGGCCGGCGGGGTGCCGCCCTGGGCGAGACCGTTCGAGAGCGCCATCGAGAAGCAGCTGGAGTGGGCGGCCGCGATCAGCTCCTCCGGGCTCGTCTTGCCGTTCGCCTTCTCCGCACGGGAGGCCCAGGAGACCGCCTGGTCGGCGATGCCGGACGAGTCGAAGGTGACGGTGCCCGTGCCCTGGAGGAGGTTGCCCTCCCAGACCGTGTGCGCCTGGCGCGTGGTGGCCATGGTGGAACCCTTCTGCTTGGTTCTGGGTATCACTGGTGTGATGACAACAGATGTGGTGACGCGAGGTGGTACGGCACCGAACCTACTGGGCGACCAGGCCTTTCGCGTCCCGTGCCAGGGCGGTCAGCCGGGAGATCGCCCGGAAGTATTTCTTCCGGTAGCCGCCGTTCAGCATCTCTTCGCCGAACAGCCGGTCGAAGGGGAGGCCGGAGGCCAGGACGGGGATCTCCCGGTCGTACAGCCGGTCCGCGAGGACGACGAGCCGCAGCGCCGTCGACTGGTCGGGCACGGCCCGGACATCCGTGAGGCAGACGGCCCGCAGCCCGTCCGTGAGCGCTCCGTACCGGCTCGGATGGACCCGGGCGAGATGGTCGAGCAGCCCGGGGAAGTCGTCCAGGCTGGCGCCCTCGGTGGCATACGCGGCCTTGGTCACCTGCGCGTCCGAGTACGGGGGAGGCGCCTCCGGCAGTCCGCGGTGGCGGTAGTCCTCGCCGTCGATCCGCAGCGGCCGGAACCGCGCCGCCAGGCCCTGGATCTCGCGAAGGAAGTCGACGGAGGCGAACCGGCCCTCGCCGAGCTTGCCCGGCAGGGTGTTGGAGGTCGCCGCCAGCGCCACGCCGGAGTCGACCAGCTTGCCGAGCAGAGTGGACACGAGCACGGTGTCGCCCGGATCGTCCAGCTCGAATTCGTCGATGCAGAGCAGCCGGTGGCCGCCGAGGGTCTGCACGGTCTGCTGGAAGCCCAGCGCGCCGACCAGATTCGTCAGCTCGACGAACGTGCCGAACGCCTTCTGTTCGGGCGCGGCGGGGGTGGCGTGCCAGAGGGAAGCCAGCAGATGTGTCTTGCCGACGCCATAGCCGCCGTCCAGATAGATCCCCCGCGGGCCGGTGGGCGCCTCGGGCTTTCTGGCGAACCAGCGCCGTTTGCCGCCCCCCGAGGCATGTGCCCCGCCCAGTCCCGCCGCGAAGGCGCTCAGCACCGTGACCGCCTCGGTCTGGCTGGGCTGGTTCGGGTCGGGGGCGTACGTGTCGAACCGTACGGAGTCGAAGCGCGGCGGCGGCACCATCTCCGCGACCAGCCGGTCGGCGGGGACGCGCGGCTCACGGGCGCAGAGGGAGAGCGGGGCCGCTTCGGCTATCGAGTGCTGGCCGGACGCGGCGGCGGAGGTGGAGGACGACACAGCATTCCACTCTATGCGCCGTGCCAGACTGCTCGGCATGCGACGCCTGTTCCCTGTGACCGATCAGACAGTCTCCGCCGCGGACCGTGAGTGGACGCTCGACGAACTGGCGGAGGCGTACGCGTACCCGGACGCGTACCCGGCGGCGGGGGCCGCGGACGAGGCGCGACCCGAGGCGCGACCCGAGGCGCGACCCGTGGGCGACGGACTCTGGCTGCGCGCCAATATGGTCTCCACGCTGGACGGGGCGGCCCACCACGAGGGCCGGTCGCAGGCGCTCTCCTCCGACGCGGACATGCGGATCTTCGGCACCCTGCGAGCCATCGCCGACGCGGTGGTGGTGGGCGCGGAGACGGTCCGTCTGGAGGGGTACCGGCCGGCCCGCGCCCGGGACGCCTTCGCCGCGCGGCGCGCCGCTGCCGGCCAGGGCCCCGCGCCCGTGATCGCCGTGGTCAGCGCCAGCCTCAACCTGGACTTCTCGCTGCCGCTGTTCACCGAACCGCTCGTCCCGACGCTCGTACTGACCGGCGCCGCGGCGCCCCCGGAGCGGATCCGGGCCGCGGAGAAGGCGGGCGCGGAGGTGCTGATCGCGGGCGACGGGCCCGGGGTGGAGCCCGCCAGGGCCGTACGCGCCCTGGCCGGGCGAGGTCTCACCCGGCTGCTGACCGAGGGCGGCCCACGGCTGCTGGGGCAGTTCGTGGCGGCGGGCGTACTGGACGAGCTGTGTCTGACCGTGTCTCCGACGCTCACAGCCGGGTACGCGCAGCGCATCGCGGGCGGGCCGGCTCTCGCCGTACCGGAACGGTTGGCCCTGGCGTCACTGCTGGAAGAGGGCGGGTTCCTTTTCACCCGGTACCGCCGCATCTGACAATCGGCGGAATGTGCCGTTCCGGTCAGCCTCCGCTGGGCAGACTTACTTGCGCGGACCCCGTGCGGGCACGGGGAAGGATGGTTTCAGCAGGGGGCCGGCCGGCCCATAGGACGAAGGGCGTCTGCCGTGTTCACAAGCGTATTGATGATCGAGAAGCCCCTGACGTCCGAGGACGTGGAGTTCGTGACGACCCTGCACGGCGAGGAGGCGGTCTCCTTCATCGTGCTCATGCAGCCCCGCGGTGACCAGGCGGATGTGCTGCTGCGCGCCCTCGACGACGTCGCGCTCGGCGAACTGAAGGATGCCACCCGGGAGGGCGACGAGCCGGAGGGCAAAGAGGCGCGACGGCCCGCGGCCCTGGCGCTCGAACACTCCCTGCAGGCGCTGCGCGCCCACGGGTCCGAGGCCACGGGCGAGGTCATCGAGGACCATCCGCTGGACCGGCTCACGGCGGTCGTGGACGAATCGGGCGCCGACGAGGTGATCGTGATGACCGAGCCCCACTACGTCGAGGAGTTCTTCCACCGGGACTGGGCGTCCCGGGCCCGGCACAAGGTCGGCGTACCGGTGCTCAAACTCTTCGCGCACAGCGAATAGGCTGGGACGACGCGGATCACTCGCACCACACTCCGGTCGCACCGCACCGCACCGCACCGCACTCCGCTCGACCTCGGGAGAGACACGTATGGCACCGGCACCCGCTGTCCCCACCGCCATGGAACGGCCGCACTTCATCGGCATCGGCGGCGCCGGAATGTCGGGTATCGCGAAGATCCTCGCCCAGCGTGGCGCCAAGGTCGCGGGCAGTGACGCGAAGGAGTCGGAGACCGCGCAGGCGCTGCGGGCGCTGGGCGTGACTGTGCACCTCGGCCACGCCGCCGCGCACCTCGCGGACGACGCGTCGTGCGTGGTCGTCTCCAGCGCCATCCGGGCCGACAACCCCGAGCTGGTGCGGGCCGCGGAGCTGTCCGTACCCGTGGTGCACCGCTCGGACGCGCTGGCCTCGCTGATGGGGGGCCTGCGGTCGATCGCCGTCGCGGGCACCCACGGCAAGACGACCACGACGTCCATGCTGGCCGTCGCCCTCACCGAGCTGGGTCTCGACCCCTCGTACGCGATCGGCGGCGACCTCGCAGGACCCGGCACCAACGCCCGGCACGGCGAGGGCGAGATCTTCGTCGCCGAGGCGGACGAGAGCGACCGCAGCTTCCAGAAGTACGACCCCGAGGTCGCGATCGTCCTCAACGTGGAGCTGGATCACCACGCCAATTACGCCTCGATGGACGAGATCTACGAGTCCTTCGAGACCTTCGTCGGCAAGGTCGTCCCCGGCGGCACGCTGGTGATCGCCGCCGACCAGCCGGGTGCCGTCGAGCTGGCCGCGCGGGTCCGTGACCTGTCCACGCTCAAGGTGGTCACCTACGGGGAGGCCGCGACCGCGGACGTACGTGTCCACAAGGTCACCGCACGCGGTCTGACCAGCGAGGTCACCGTCCTGTTCGACGGCCGCTTCCTGACCTTCACGGTCTCGGTGCCCGGCCGGCACTACGCCCACAACGCGGTCGCCGCGCTGGCCGCCGGGGTCGCGCTGGGCATTCCGGTGCACAATCTGGCCTCGGCCCTCGGCAAGTACACCGGCGTCAAGCGCCGCCTCCAGCTCAAGGGCGAGGCGGCCGGCGTCCAGGTCATCGACTCGTACGCCCACCACCCCACCGAGATGACCGCCGACCTGGAGGCGATGCGCGCCGCGGCGGCCCCCGGCTCCCGGCTCCTGGTCGTCTTCCAGCCGCACCTGTTCTCCCGCACCCAGGAGCTGGCGACGGAAATGGGCCAGGCCCTCACCCTCGCCGACGCCTCGGTGGTCCTCGACATCTACCCGGCCCGCGAGGACCCCGTCCCCGGCGTCACCAGCGCCCTGATCATCGACGCGGCCGAGGCGGCGGGCGCCCAGGTCACGGCCGTCCACGACAAGACCACCGTCCCCGATGTCATCGCGGGAATGGCCAGGCCGGGTGATCTCGTTCTCACTATGGGCGCGGGCGATGTCACGGACCTCGGTCCGGATGTCCTGGCCCGCCTGACCGACTGAGGGAGAGCGCATGTCGTACGACATCGAGAAGCCGGACGAGCAGTGGCGCGCGGAGCTGTCCTCCGCGGAGTACGCGGTGCTCCGCAAGGCCGGCACCGAGCCCGCCTTCACCGGCGAATACACCGACACGAAGACGACCGGCGTCTACTCCTGCCGCGCGTGCGGCGCGGAGCTGTTCCGCTCCGACACGAAGTTCGAGTCGCACTGCGGCTGGCCGTCCTTCTACGACCCGAAGGACACGGACGCCGTCGAACTGATCGAGGACCGCTCCCTCGGCATGGCCCGCGTCGAGGTCCGCTGCTCCCGCTGCGGCTCACACCTGGGCCACGTCTTCGAGGGCGAGGGCTACCCGACCCCCACGGACCAGCGGTACTGCATCAACAGCATCTCGCTCCAACTGACCCCGGACGAGAACTGAACAGAGCCCCAGCATCATAGAGTCCCGGTTTGGGCCGACTCCTCAAGGAGTCGGCCCTTTCGTCGTGCCCGTGCTGGATGGATGCTGGACATCCTGACGTGAGATCAGGTGTCGTAGATCGTGGAGCGGTGTCCGACGTGCACGACCCACACCACCAGCTCTCCGTTGTCGATCGTGTACACGACGCGGTAGTCACCCACTCGTAGGCGACGTCGGTCGGGCTGGGAGACGAGTGCGGTGGTGCTGAAGCCGAGCGGATCGCTTTCCAGCTCGGTCAACTTCGCCAGGATGCGGAGCGCCATGTCGCGGGGAATCTTTCGCAGCTCCGCCTGGGCCTCTGGTCGGAAGACGGTGCGGTACTCACTCACTGCGCGCCAGCGTCTCCCTCATGATGTCCTCGATGGGAATGCCGGCCGAGGGGTTCGCCATGCGCTCGTCGATGATCTGATTGATCTCGCGTTCTTCCCATTCCTGGTACTTCCGGAGCGTCTCGATGGAGACCACTGCGGCGACTTCCTTGCCTCGGCGTGTGATCACGGTGGGCACATCGTCGCGGTCGGCGCGCTCCACGACCTCGGCGAGGTGCGCGCGCACGTCGCGGATGGACTCTCTGGGTAGTGGCTGCGTCATGCGCCCAAGGGTACCGAGTGTCGCATGTGTACACAACCGGACGGGTCGAGCGCGCACGGACGGGCCCGCTGCCACGGTCGCACTCAGTCGTCTGGAGCGAGTCCCCAACCTTGGGGCACCAGCCTGGCGCGCACAGTGATGCAGTTGGAATGTCGTCTCACTGTCGTGGCCCCGACGTTTCGCCGAGGCTTGAGCCTGTGAGAGAGCTCGTAGCGCGGGTGTGGCGGGCGCGGCTGCCATGCTGGGTCCATGGCAGAACTCAACGGACGTCCCGTCAGCCTGGATCAGCTTCAGGCGCTCGCTCTGACCAATTACGGCCACTTCACGAGTCTCCGAGTGGACGAAGGCCGCGTTCGCGGCCTGGCGCTTCATCTCGACAGGCTCGGCCGGGACTGCCGAGTTCTGTTCGGAGTGGACCTCGACGTCGAGCGTGTCCGCGAGCTCATCCGGCGAGTGGCGCCGGCCCGCGGGTCGATCACGATTCGCATCACTGTGTTCGACCCGGCCATGGACCTGGGGCATCCGGAACGCGCCACTGACCCTCAAATCCTCGTCACGCACAGGCCGGCCGTCAGCTTGCCCCTGCCGCCCCTGCGGGTGCAGTCGGCCTTGTACGTACGAGACGCTCCCGAGGTAAAGAGCGTGGGGCTCTTCGGCCTGCTCCGCCATCGGCGCGTGGCCCAGCTCAACGGATTCGACGACGCGCTCTTCATGGATGGGAACGAGCTCATCTCAGAGGGCGGCACCTGGAATGTCGGCTTCTTCGACGGCGAGCAGGTGGTCTGGCCGGAGGCGGACTGCCTCGTGGGTGTGACGATGCGGCTCCTCCACGAAGCCCACGAGCACCGTGTCGCCCCCGTCGCACTCGGAGACCTCGCCTCCATGAAGGCGGCGTTCGCGACCAATGCCGCCATCGGAGTGCGTGCCATCACACGCATCGATGACATGGAGATGCCCGGGGACCACCCCATCATCGACATTCTCCGCAAGGAGTACATGGACGCAACCGGCGACTCCATCTGATCCGGGAACCCGGGAATGGGGCTGGTGGCTCGGCTCGGGCGCGGAGGAGGGTGGTCTGCGCGGACGGCTCGAACTCCTTGGCCGGTGCCTCCGGCGGATGGGACGGACGCGTCTTCGGCACGCTTGGTCCTAGCGGGTTACGAGCTGACTTGGACCAGGGCGTGGGTGCCGTTGGTGCGCCAGCCCGGTCCGGCTGCTTCCAGCGCCCGCACAGTCTGTGGGGCGAGCCCTGTGATGACGTCCGACTTCAGCGTGCGCAGAGTCGTGACCGGTCCGGGGAAGTACGACGTGGCGTCGGCGAACGGCGTGGTGGCCGGCCAGTGCTGGTCTCCGACGAGGCGGCGGTAGTTCAGGTCGCCCTTCATGATCGTCAGGGTGGCGGTGGCGAAGTCGTCGTGGAGATCGGCGGGCATGTCCGCGTAGGGGAGCGGGGCGCAGGAGAACGGGTGAGCGTGCAGGGTGAGGCAGCCGGTGGTGAGGGCGCGGCGCAGGCGCTCGCCGATGTCGGAGGCGTAGCCGGGGGCCGTGGCCAGGCGGTGGAGGCAGGCCAGGGTGTCGGTGGTGGTGGCGTCGGAGACGTAGTACGGATACGGCTTCAGGTGGAGGGCGACGGACGCGGCGCGGTCGGTGTGCAGCAGGTGGTCGGCGAGGACCAGGTCGGGGAGGAGTTCGGGGCCGGCGTTGTCGGCCACCAGGCAGACCTTGCCCGGCCGGGTGGCGGACAGGGCCGCCCACAGCGCGGCGGAGTCGTCGGCCACCAGCCCGGTGACACGGTCGCCGAGACCGGTGTCGCCCGCCGAGAGGGCGAAGCCCAGATCCGCGCGGTTGCCCCAGAGGGAGGCGTGCAGGAGCGTGCGGTTCCGTTCCTCGGGCCGGAGCTGGGGAAGCTGATCGAGGGCGATCAGCTCGGCGTCCACGGTGGGGCCCGCGAGCTCGGCGTTCTTGAACGGGGCGAAGGGGTCGATGCCCTGCCACGGGCCCGGAGTGAAGTAGCCGAGAGCGGCCAGGAGCTTGCGGTAGAAGTAGCTCTCCGCCCAGAGGAACGGGGCGTCCACCCAGCGCCCGCCGAAGTACCCCTTGCCCCAGTCCTGCCACTGGTCCGCGCCGGGCTCACTGTCGGGCAGGGGGAGGATCACGCCGTCCTCGGCGGTTTCCTCCAGGAGGGCGTCCAGGGCGCGCTGCTGCACGGACGGGTAAGGCGTGGCCCGGCGGACGCGCTCGATCAGGGCCGGGTGGCGGTCGTGGAGGACGCCCCAGGCAAAGGAACCTGCGACGTTGCTGACGACGACGGGGGCGGGCTGCGTCATGGTGTGCGGACTTCCTTCACGGTGGTTCGGCGGGGCAGGACGGAGAGGGCGACGGCGCCGGCTCGCTGCCGCCGACCGCGCTCCCGGTGGCCCGGCTTGGCCCGCTGAACCACCGTGGTGGGTCAGCGGGCCTGCCCTGTGGTCATGACCGGCGGCCGAAGCGCAGGCTGAGGCGGCCGAAGGCGCCCGGGCGGTTCCAGGTGCGGAACTCCTCGGCCTTGCGGCCCGTGCGCTCCAGGCACTGCTCGACCGCGGCGATGTCCTCGGCGGGCAGTGCACGCACGGCGGGACGCAGCACCTTGTCGAGCAGGGCCGTACGGCTCTCGTCCCAGGCGCGGTTCGCCCCGGGGAGCGAGGTCCAGGCGGTGAAACAGTCGGCCGCATAGGCGGGGACGGTACGCAGCCGGTCGCGTACGCGGTCCTCGCGGGCGGCCCTGCCGTACGCCGCGGTGAGATCCGGGTCGCCGCAGTGCACCAGGGCGTACAGCTCCCCTTCCGGCCGCTGCTCGGAGAGCAGCTCGCGGGACAGGGCGCCGAACACCTGCTCCAGCACGCCGGGTTCCACCGGTTCCGCGTCGGCCCGCAGCGACAACGCCCGGTCCGTCCAGCCCGATCCCGCCCGCCCCGCCGCGAGCTCCCCGGCGAATTCGAGGAGCAACAGGGCTTTCCGTACGCGCGGTTCCAGCTCCTCGGGAAAGCAGCGCAGCAGATCGTGGGCGAGATCCGGGGCGTCGGGGCTGTCGCCGGGCCCGTCGAGCGCGGCCCGCACCAGGACGTGCCAGGTGCCCGCCCCGCGGTGGGCGTCGGACCCGCTTTCCGCGAGCATCAGCCGGGCCTCGCCCGCGGTCGGTGTGCTGTCGCCCCACACCAGTCGGACGGCGGTGCGCAGCACGAGCGGATCGGCGAACGGCGAGACGGCCGCCGCGCGCAGTACGGAGTGCAGTGCGCCGACGCGGTCACCGCCTTCCGGCGTCGGTACGGGAGCCTCGGCGCACATCTTCAGATGCGGCAGCGCCTGAACTCCCCGGAAGGGAAGGGAAGTCCGGCTGAGCAGCCGGGCGCCGGCCGGAGGGTCGCCCGCGGCGAGGCCGTCGAGCCTGCTGAGCACGGCGGTGCGCAGGTCGAAGTACTCCTCCAGCGCCGTGTGTACGGCGGGGGTGTAGGCCGCCTCCGGCTCCGCGATCAGCGCGTGGGACAGCCGGCGCGCGAGGCCGGGCAGCTGATCCGTACAGTCCACGCCGAGCAGTTCGGCGACGCGCAGCAGTTCCACCGGGCGTGAGGTGGCAGGGCCACCGTCCGTCAGGTCGGCCGCGATGCCCGCGCGCAGATCGGGGGCCAGCTCGTCGGCGAGGCGCCGCTTGAGCTCCTCGGGGAGCGTTGAAAGCCGCAGATCGGGCAGTCCGAGCCCGGCCCGCGGCGTGCGGACGGCCTCGGTCAGCACCAGAGCCCCGAGCGGCGCGGTCGTGGCGGCCGGAGCCCTGCCGTCGAGCGCCTCGAACAGGCGGGTGAGGGCCGCCGTTTCGGCAGGCGTACGGTCCTCGACGGGCGCGCACAGGGCGTCGACCAGCTGCTGCAGTCGCCGGCCGTCCAGCGCGTGCGCGTGCGCGCGTGCCCAGTCGGCCGCTTCCGTACGGCCGTTCGTACCAGGCGATATCCCCGTGCACAGCGCGGCGACGGCGAGGGGACCGGGGGCGAATGGGCCGCCCGGCAGCGTGGCCGCCTCGGCGAACACCTCGGGAGCCCTGCCCAGCCAGACTCGCGCGGCGATCTCGGCCCAGGCGTCCGCGACGGGTTCCGCCGGCTCACGGCCGGTGCGGTCGAGGACGCGGTAACGGCGCTCGTCCCCGGCCAGCCCCTGCGCGTCGTCCGGCAGGACCCCGATGATCTGCTGCCGGGCGAGCTGCGGACGTCGCGTGTACGTGGTGAAGGTCAGCCGGTGGACGCTCTCGCGCGGCAGGACGTTGCTGGCCAGCGCGATCCACCGCGCCACATCGGCGCTGTCACGCTCGACAAGAACGATCCGCAGGGCTGATTCGTCCTCACTCAGCGCGCGCAGACCGGCGAAGAATCCCGCGAGCCACGGTGCGCGCGAGGCGGCGAACTCGACCAGCCCGCGCCTCTCGAAGCTCCGCGACACCGGGAGCTCCTCCATCGGCGCGGGCACCCCGCCGGCCGGGGTGGCGGTGGCCCACTGCGGAGCGTTCCAGGCGCCGATGGGAGACGCTCCCGCGGACTCCCGGGCCCCTGCGGGCAGATGGGCGGGCGGATGGGCGGGCAGATGGACCGCATGGGCGTGGAAATTGCCCCAGCCCCCGCTGTGGTCCGCTCCCGTGTAGACCGTCCTGGCCAGGAGCCGGCTGCCGTCCGAGAGCACGCTGTGACTGAACGCCTGCGGAAACGCGGTGAGTTCGGCGTCCGTGGGACGCGAAGGCGCGTCGCGCGGTGGCTCGTACCCGATGAGCTGCTCGGCCTCCCTGAGCAGCGACTCGGGGACGCCGGGCGTGACCGCCGTGAACCGGAAGCCCGACCCGTCGGGTCCGGGCGGCGCGGAGGTGTAGTGCAGCTGTGCCAGGCTCATGCGCCGGCCCCCGTCGTCCCGGTGGCCGTCATCAGGCATCTGTGGGGCCGCCGCGCCGCCGGGGCGCGGCCGAGGCAGTAGGGGCGGATGACGGTCGTCATGTCAGCGAACCACCAGATTTGCGGGGAAGGGCTCTTCGAGGCGCACGGAGGCCGCCCGGCCGCCGAGGAGGAAGCCGCGCGGAGCGTACCGGGAGCGGCGGGCGGCCGACCGGATCTCGCGCCCGACCGTACCGGCGCGACGCGGCTCTCCACCACTCCGCCGGACCACGATCGCGCGCCGGCGCCGCGGCCCGGGAAGACGCCCGGACTCCGGCCCCGCCCCGCGCCCCCGTCACCACCGGTCAGCTGTGCGCGTCCATCCCAGCAGATCGTCCGCCACACCGGCTGTGCTTTCCGGAATTCCGGGGCCCCGTGGCGCCCGCCTGCACGGGCCGACGCCCTGCACGAGCCGATTCCCTACGCGGGCTGGAGCAGGTCCCAGCGATTGCCGTAGAGGTCCTCGAAGACCGCGACCGAGCCGTACGGCTCATGGCGGGGCTCCTCCAGGAAACGGACCCCGGCGGCCACCATCCGGGTGTGGTCGCGGGCGAAGTCCTCGGTGTGGAGGAAGAAGCCGACCCGGCCGCCCGTCTGCGCGCCGACGCTCGCGCGCTGCGCGTCGTCCTTGGCGCGCGCCAGCAGCAGGCCGGTGGATCCGTCGCCGGAGTCGCCGGAGTCGCCGGAGCCGCCGGAGCCGCCGGCACCACGGGGGCGGACCACGACCCAGCGGGAGCCGTCGCCCCGGTCGGTGTCCTCGATCAGCTGGAAACCGAGGGCGTCCGTGTAGAAGGCGATGGCCTTGTCGTAGTCGTCGACGACAAGGGTGACCAGGGCGATAAGCGACATGTCTTTACGTTATACGTATGACTACCGCAGGGGCAAGGGTGGAACAATGCCCCCATGGACGCGCAGCAGATCGCTCACCTCACCGGCCGGGCCCGTCGGCTGGCCGTGTCGGGACGCCGCCGCATCCTCGGCATCGCCGGAGCGCCCGGCGCGGGCAAGTCCACCCTCGCCGTCCGGCTCGTCGAAAACCTCGGCGGGCTCGCCGTACTCGTCCCCATGGACGGCTTCCATCTTGCCCAGGCCGAGCTGAACCGGCTCGGCCGCGCGGACCGCAAGGGCGCCCCCGACACCTTCGACGCCACCGGCTACGCCGCGCTGCTCGCCCGGCTGCGCGCCCCCGCCCCCGGCACGGTCGTCTACGCGCCCGCGTTCGACCGCTCCCTGGAGGAGCCGGTGGCGGGCAGCATCCCCGTCGGGGCCGACATCCCTCTCGTCATCACGGAGGGCAACTATCTGCTGTACGACGACGGCCCCTGGGCGCCGGTCCGTACGCATCTCGACGAGACCTGGTTTCTGGAGCTCGACCCCGAGGTGCGCGTGTCCCGGCTCATCGACCGGCATGTCCGCTTCGGCAAGGACCGGCCCCGCGCCGAGCGCTGGGCCAGGGAGTCGGACGAGGTCAATGCCCGGCTGGTGGCGGAGTGCCGGGACCGCGCCGACGTCGTGGTCAGGATCCAGGCCCTGTCCGACACGACCTAGGATCTGTGCGGCCGGAAGGTCCTGGTATCGGGGTTTCGGCGGTCGGCAGGGCGACGATCATCACTGGGACGGCAATCGAGACGAATAGCACGCACCCGGACACCGGCGTGGACACGGACAGGTACAGACAGGTACAGACAGGCACGGACACGGCACGGACACGAGTGGAGGCGATGGCGTGGGTTTGTTCCGACGAGGGCCGAAGCGTGACGGACGCGATACGCCTCGTGACCCCGCTTTCTCCTTCTTCTCGGTCGACGAGGGCGCGCTCTTCCGCGGCCAGGTCCGCGAGGCCTTCGCGGAACACGGCCTGGAGGTCACGGTCTACGCGGACGTGGTGACCGACAGCGGCGGCCGCCAGTTCGGCCTGGGCAATCTCGCCGCCGTCTGCCACAACGACGACCGCGGGCCCCGCGTCTGGGGCGAACTGGCCCGGCAGCACGCCGGGATGGTGCTGCGGACCATGGACGCCCCCTCCGCCCTGGACACCCTGCCGCCCGAGCAGATCCGCGCCCAGCTCTACCCGCGCGTGATCAGCCGGGAGGGTCTCGACCCGCAGAGCTTCGGCTATGCGCGGTCCGTCGCCCCGGGGCTGTACGAAGTGCTCGCCCTCGACCTTCCCGAGAGCGTCATGATGCTCACGGACGAGGCGCTGGAGCCGCTGGGTGAGCTCAGGCACCTGCGTGACCAGGCCCTGGGCAATCTCCGGGAGCTGCCGGTCGAGGTGAGCGAGACGGTCAAGGACTCCGACGGGATGCGCTTCGAGGTGCTCCTCGGCGACTCGTTCTACACGGCCAGCCGGGTCCTCGCGCTGGAGGCGGTCGTCCAGCAGGTCACCGGGCAGCGGATCTCCGCGGACGGAGCGCTGGTCGCCATCCCCTTCCGGCATCAGCTCGCCTTCCATGTCATCCGCGACATGACCATGATCCCGTCGCTGAACGCCATGGCCGCCTTCGCCGCCTCCGGTTTCGAGGACACCCCGGGGGCCATCAGCCCGTACGTCTACTGGTGGCGGGGCGGCACACTCACCCAGCTCAGCGACGAGGACGAGGACGGCGAGGGGCTGCGGATCGTCGTCGGCGACGACTTCCAGGAGCTGCTGGAACGGCTGGTCGAGCAGGACCTGCCGGACTGAGCCACCCAGAAGGCCGAGCCCACCCAGAGGACCGAACCCACCCAGAAGGCCGAGCCCACCCGGAAAACCGAGCCAGCCCGGAAAACCCAGAGGACCGAACCCACCCAGCAAGGAGACCCATGCCCACCACCCCCGCGTCCACCACCCCCGCGCCGTTCACCGCGGACGACTACCGCGCCCGGATGGCCCGCGCGGCCGAGTCGGCCGCCGACGCGGGACTGGCGGGCGTGCTGATCGCGCCAGGACCCGACCTGGCGTATCTCACCGGTTACCGGCCCACCGCGGAGACCGAGCGGCTCACCCTGCTCGTCGTCGCCGCGGGCCAGGACCCGGTGCTGGTGGTGCCCACCCTGGAGGCGTCGGACGCAGCGCGGGCCGTGGGCGCGCCCGCGCTCACCCTGCGCGACTGGACCGACGGCAAGGATCCGTACGGCGTGACCGCCCCGCTGCTGGATCCCGCCGGGCGGTTCGGCGTCAGCGACAACGCCTGGGCGATGCATCTGCTGGCCTTGCAACAGACACTGCCCGGCACCTCGTACGTGGCGCTGACCGAGGCCCTGCCGATGCTGCGGGCGGTCAAGGACGCCCGGGAGCTGGCCAGGGTCGAGGCGGCGGGCGCGGCCGCCGACGCCGCGTACGGAGACATCCTGAACGTCCCCTTCGCCGGCCGCAGGGAGTCCGATGTGGCCGCCGACCTGGCCGCGCTCCTCCTCCGGCACGGCCACTCCCAGGTGGACTTCACCGTCGTCGGCTCGGGCCCCAACGGCGCGGATCCGCACCACGAGGCCGATGAACGCGTCATCGAGCGGGGCGACATGGTCGTCCTCGACTTCGGCGGCCTCAAGCACGGCTACGGCTCCGACACCACCCGTACCGTCCACGTCGGCGAGCCCACCGCCGAGGAGCGGCGTGTCCACGATGTCGTGCGCGAGGCACAGCAGGCCGGGTTCGAAGCGGTACGCCCCGGAGCCGGCTGCCAGGACGTCGACCGGGCGGCCCGCGCGGTCATCGCGGCGGCCGGGTACGGCGAGTACTTCATCCACCGCACCGGACACGGCATCGGCGTCACCACCCACGAGCCGCCCTACATGATCGAGGGCGAGGAGCGGCCGATGGTGCCCGGCATGTGCTTCTCCGTCGAGCCCGGGATCTATCTCCCCGGCCGCTTCGGAGTCCGGATCGAGGACATCGTCACGGTCACGGAGACCGCCGGCCGCCGCTTCAACAACACCTCCCACGAGATGGCGATCGTCGACTGAGGAGTCGACCGGCGTGTCGCCTGACGTGTCGACCGGCGTGTCGCCTGACGTGTCGACCGACGAACGGACTCCGTTCCCGCGGAGATTCAGCCGCCGGCGAGGAGGACACAGGACTCCGGCGGCAGCCGGAGCACCCCGTCGGCGCCCGGCGGCCGGACCGGCTCCCAGGCGGCGAGCACCCGGCCGCCGCCGCCCAGGGGGATCTCCGCGGGCTCCCCGGAGAGGTTCACCGCGATCCGCAGATCGCCCCTGCGGTACGCCAGCCAGCGCGCCTCTTCGTCGTACGCCACCCGCATCGCCGCCAGATCCGGGTCGGAGAGGTCCGGCTGGCCGTGCCGCAGGGCGATCAGCTCGCGGTGCCAGGCCAGCAGCCGCGCGTGCGGCTCCTTGCCGGTCTCGGACCGGTCGAGGCAGGAGCGGTCCCGTGTCCCGGGATCCTGCGGATCGGGGATGTCCTCCTCCGCCCAGCCGTGCGCCGCGAACTCCCGCCGCCGGCCGGTACGTACGGCCTCGGCGAGGATCGGGTCGGGGTGGTCGGTGAAGAACTGCCAGGGGGTGGACGCCCCCCACTCCTCGCCCATGAAGAGCATCGGGGTGTGCGGCCCCGTCAGTACGAGCGCGGCGGCGCAGGCCAGCAGCCCGGGGGAGAGGGTGGCGGAGAGCCGGTCGCCGAGCGCGCGGTTGCCGATCTGGTCATGGGTCTGGGCGTAGCCGAGGAAGCGGTGCGCCGGCGTTCTCGTACGGTCGACCGGCCGGCCGTGCGCCCTGCCGCGGAAGCTCGAATACGTACCGTCGTGGAAGAAGACCCGGGTGAGGGTCTTCGCGAGCGCGGCGAGCGGCTCGCGGGCGAAGTCGGCGTAGTAGCCCTGGGATTCGCCGGTCAGGGCGGTGTGCAGGGCGTGATGGAAGTCGTCGTTCCACTGGGCGTGCAGTCCGAGGCCGCCCTCGGCGCGGGGCGTGGTGGTGCGGGGATCGCCGAGGTCGGACTCGGCGATCAGGAAGAGCGGCCGGCCCAGGTCGGCGGCGAGGGCGTCGACGGCGGTCGACAGCTCTTCGAGGAAGGTCAGCGCGCGGTGGTCGGCGAGTGCGTGTACGGCGTCGAGCCGCAGCCCGTCGAGCCGGAAGTCCCGCAGCCACGCCAGGGCGCTGCCGAGAAGAAAGGCGCGGACCTCGTCCGAGCCCGGAGCGTCGAGATTGACGGCCGCGCCCCACGGGGTGTGGTGGGTCTCGGTGAAGTAGGGCCCGAACTGCGGCAGATAGTTGCCGGCGGGCCCGAGATGGTTGTGGACCACGTCGAGTACGACACCGAGGCCCAGGCCGTGCGCCGTGTCGACAAAACGCTTGAGCGCCTCCGGGCCGCCGTACGGTTCGTGGACCGCCCACAGCGACACCCCCTCGTACCCCCATCCGTGTGTCCCGGGGAACGGGCAGACCGGCATCAGCTCGACATGGGTGATCCCCAGTTCGGCCAGTGGGGCGAGCCGCGCGGCGGCCGCGTCGAAGGTGCCCTCGGGGGTGAAGGTGCCGATGTGCAGCTCGTACAGGACGGCGCCGGGCAGATCACGGCCCTGCCACGGGGCATGCCAGTCGTACGCCGCCTGGTCCACGACGGCGCTCGTGCCGTCCGGTCCGTCCGGCTGGCGGCGCGAGCGAGGGTCGGGCAGGACGAGGCCGCCGTCGAGGGCGAAGCCGTACCGCGTCCCGTCGGCGGCGGGCGCCCCGGCGGTCCACCAGCCCGCCCGCTCCGGATCACGCTCCATGGGCCGGGCGCCGTCCTCCAGATGGAGCACGACCCGGTCCCGCGCCTGCGGTGCCCACACCTCGAACTGCACGGGCGATTCCCCCTTGTCATCGGCACTGTCCCCCACATGGTGACAAGAGAGTGGGCCCGGGGCCCGCAGATGCGACGAATCGGGTGGAGGTTTCCCGCCGTCACCGTGGCCGCAGGGGCCGCGGCAGCCGGAGCCGTCCCTTCCGGTGCAGGTCAGTGGGGCGCCGGGAGCGGCGGGAACCCCGGACAGTCTGGACACTCCAGGGCCGTCCGGCGGACAATCAGATCTGTGACATCCTCCTTCGAGTTCCACACGTATCCCGCGCGGCTCTCCGACGCCGAGCGCGACCGTGTCCTTGCGGTGCTCAGGGAGGGCGCGGCACAGGGCAGGCTGTCGCACGACACCTTTCTGCGCCGGATGGATCTGGCGCTGGCCGCCCGCAGGGCCGACGAGCTGAAGATACTCACCGCGGATCTGGAGACCGAAGGCCGCTGGTCGCGACGGGTGTTCGGCACGGTGGGCCGGGTGTCCGCGTTCTCGCAGCGGCTGCGCAGGGCGTGGCAGGTGGAACGGCTGCCGAAACTGCTGCTGCCGCAGGCCGGTCCTTACCCCCTGCGCATCGGCCGCGACCCGCTGAACGGGCTGCGGCTCAGCCATGACACGGTCTCGCGGCTGCATGCCGAACTGAGCACGCAGGGCGGGCTGTGGGTGCTGCGCGACCTCGGCTCGACCAATGGCACGACCGTCAACGGGCGGCGGGTGACCACGACGGTCGTGGTGCGCGACGGGGACATGGTGAGCTTCGGTCAGATGAGTTTCCGGCTCGCTTCCCAGTGACGCGGACGCCGGCGACGGCCGCGCGACTATCCGCGTGGATGCCAGCGTGGATGCCAACGTGGACGCGGCTCGTCAGTCCCGGCGGCTGAGCAGCGCCACGGGACGCTCCGCGAACAGCACCGCCAGATCCAGCGGCGCGCCGCCCTCGAACTCCCGCCCGGGCGAGGCGAGCAGATCCGCCCACCGGCCCGCCGGCAGCACCAGTTCCGTCCCGCGCCAGCCGCCCGCCTTCGCCAGCCGCAGCGGCAGCCGGGTGACGGCCGTGACCACCTCGCCCGAGCGGCAGAAGGACAGACAGTGCTCGGCGGCCGGTCCCGTCGCGTGCAGCGGGGCGTACGTCCCCGACTCGCCGAACACCTCGGGCCGGTCCCGGCGCAGCCGCAGCGCCGCCGTCGTGACCACCGTCTTCTCGTCGGGCGGCCCCGTCCTGAACGGCCGCCGGTTGTCCGGGTCCACCAGCGCGAAGTACGCACGCTCCGTGCCCTGATAGAGGTCGGGCACCCCCGGCATGGTCAGCTGCACCAGCGCCGCGCCCAGCGCACTGGCCCGTACGAACGGGGCGAGGGCGCGGTTGAAGCCCGCGACCGTCCGGCGCGCGGGTCCGGCGGGGCCCGCCTCGACGAAGTCGGTCAGCGCCCGCTCGTACAGCGGATCGGGCTCCGTCCAGCTGGTGTGCAGCCCCGCTTCCCGTACGGACTTCAGCAGCGCGGGCAGCATCCGCGCGCCCTCGGGAAGCGCCCCCTCGCCCCCCTCGCCCGCGGGCGTGAACCCCACAGCCGTCTGCCAGGCCTGCCACGCCACCTGCGGGTCCGGCGCCGGCGCCCCCGCCACCCGCTCCAGCAGCTCGTCCCAGCGCTCCGGGCACTCGGACAGCACGGCGATGCCGGCCCGCACGTCCGCGCTGCGCTTGGTGTCGTGCGTGGTCAGTACGGTGCCGGTGGCCGGCCAGTCGCGCGCCAGCCGGGCGCAGTACGCGTGGAACCGCTCCGGGCTCACCGCGGGCCGCCCGGGATCACCGCCCACCTCGTTCGCGGAGATCAGCGGCACATAGCGGTAGAAGGCGGTGTCCTCCACCGACTTGGCCCGCAGCGCGGAGGCGGTCTGCGCGAAGCGCGCGCAGAACGCGGTGTGGTCGGGGCCCGTACCGAGCCTGCCGAGCGCCAGCTCGCGCACCACATCGACGGCCGCCGCCTCCCGCTCCACCACGAAGGCGGCCTTCGCCTGCCGGACCGCCTCCTCGGAGACCGCCGCCTCCGCCGCCTCGGGGCTCGGCCCGCCCGCCGTCGTGTACGGGCGGTAGACGGGAACCCGTACCAGCAGCTCACGGATCGCCGTACGCAGCGCCCAGGGCGCGTGATCGCGCAGGGCGGGATCGGCGGCGCAGACGCGCTCTGCCGTGCGGCTCAGGAAGGCGGTCTCGGCGGCCAGTTCATGGATGACCACCTTGTACGCGGCCCGGCGCACCGTCCCCTCCCAGTAGCCACCGCGGTCGCCGGCGGGCCCCGCGACGTCGCGGTACCGCTCCTCCAGCGCCCCGGCGCCCGCCGGGTCCGTGAACAGCCCGTCGATATGGCGCAGCGCGTCATAGCCGGTGGTGCCCGCGACCGGCCAGCCGGCGGGCAGCGGTTCGTCATCGTTGAGGATCTTCTCCACGACCGTCCAGCAGCCTCCGCCCGTGGCCTCGTTCAGCCGGCGCAGATACTCCTCCGGGTCGGCGAGCCCGTCCGGGTGGTCGATGCGCAGTCCCTCGACGACTCCGTCCCGTACCAGCTCAAGGATCTTGGCGTGGGTGGCGGCGAAGACCTCCGGGTCCTCCACCCGCACCCCGATCAGCTCGGAGATGGTGAAGAAGCGGCGGTAGTTGAGTTCGGTACGGGCCAGCCGCCACCAGGCGAGCCGGTAGTGCTGGGCGTCGAGCAGCTCGGGCAGCCCAAGCCCTTCGGTGCCTGCCGCGAGGGGGAACCGCTGGTCGCCGTGGTGCAGCAGACCGTCCTCGGCGCGCAGCGCACCCAGCTCGTCCCCGAGGGGCCCCGGCAGTACGGGCAGCAGCAGCTTGCCGTCGCCGGCGTCCCAGTCGATGTCGAACCAGCGGGCGTACGGCGAGTCCCGCCCCTCGCGCAGCACCTCCCAGAGGGCTTTGTTGTGCCGGGGCGCGGCGGCCATGTGGTTGGGCACGATGTCCAGGACGAGCCCGAGACCGTGCTCGCGGGCCTTACGGGCCAGTCGCCGCAGGCCCTCCTCACCCCCCAGCTCGGCCCGTACGGACGCGTGGTCGACCACGTCATAGCCGTGTCGCGAGCCCGGTACGGCCTCCAGCACCGGCGACAGATGCAGATGCGAGACCCCGAGCGCGGCGAGATACGGCACCGCCCTCTCGGCGGCCGAGAAGGGGAAGTCCGGCTGGAGCTGGAGCCGGTAGGTCGCGGTGGGCGTCATACGCTCGTACGTACCCCGCTTGGCGCCATGTGTGTCATCGGCTCCTGCGTACGCGCACCCGACGGCGCCGCCGTCACGGCCGGTACACATACGGCGTGGTCGTGCTCAGAGCGGCGAACCCCAGGCGCTGAAGGATCGGCCGGCTCCGATCCTGGGCGTCGACCTGCAGATAGCGGTAGCCGCGGGCGGCGGCGATCCCGGCCCGGTAGGCGATCAGGGCCCGGTAGATGCCCTTGCCGCGCCACGCCTCCACGGTGCCGCCGCCCCACAGGCCGGCGAACTGCCGGCCCGGCGGCAGCTCCATCCGCGCGGCGGACACCGGCACCTCGCCGGCCATGGCCACGACCGCGGTGAGGGTGTCAGGGGCCTCGGCGAGCCGGTCCCGCAGCCGCTGTCTGAACGAGGCGTCGGCCCTGCCGAACGCCTGCTCGTGGACGTCCGCCAGGAGATCCATACCGGCGGCGTCGGTCACGGGGCGCAGCCGTACGCCCTCGGGCAGCTCGATCTCCGTCGACAGATCCCCGGTCTCCGCGACCATGAGCGTCTCCGTGGGTTCAGGGGTGAACCCGGCCGCCCGCAGCCGCCCCGCGAGGTCGCCGGGCCGGTCATGGGCGTAGAGCTTCCATTCGAA
Organism: Streptomyces sp. NPDC042201; assembly: GCF_055582185.1. NCBI lineage: Bacteria > Bacillati > Actinomycetota > Actinomycetes > Kitasatosporales > Streptomycetaceae > Streptomyces > Streptomyces sp. NPDC042201. Next base: position 349,716 of record NZ_JBVJDS010000003.1, read on the forward strand.
CTTACGCCCGAGTGAGGTGAAATGCTCGATCTGAGCCCTGATCGCCGCGTCCGCGGTGTCCTCGTCCAGGCCCGACCACAGGACGCCGTTCCAGTCGTGCTCGGCGCCGGTCTGCCGTACGACATCCCCGACCCGTTCGACCCGGGCCCCGGGGCCGTCGGGAGGTGAGTCCTGGCGCATCCGCCGGTCGAACAGTGTCAGTACCGCGTCGTGATCCATCCGGCCACCGCACCATCCGGCGGGGCGGCGCGGCAATCGGATATTGCGCACCGCGCCGCCGGTAGGCAGCCGCCGATCAGCGTGGGGGCTACGCCGGACGCATCAGTACCGTCATACTGCGGCCGATCATCGTGATGCGTTCGCCCCCGTCGACCTTCTCTCCCTGGCCCGGAGCCACTCCTTCCGGGCGGGCCGTGTCCACCATGATCTGCCACTGGCGGCCGTGGTTCACGGGGACCACGAAATCCAGCTCGTCGGCGCTCGCGTTGAACATCAGCAGGAACGAGTCGTCCGAGATCCGCTCACCGCGCGGCCCCGGCTCGGAGATGGCGTGGCCGTTCAGGAAGACCGTCATGGCCTGGGCGTGTGCGGCCTGCCAGTCCCGCTGTGTCATCTCCTCACCCTCGGGGGTGAACCACGAGATGTCCGAGAGGTCGTCGTGCGTCCCTTCCACCGGACGTCCGTGGAAGAAGCGCCGGCGCCTGAGCACCGGATGGTCGCGGCGCAGCCAGACCATGGCCTGGGTGAAGTCCAGCATGGTGGTGTCGGTCTCCGCGCCCGGCTCGGGCCAGCGGACCCAGGAGACCTCGTTGTCCTGGCAGTACGCGTTGTTGTTGCCGCCCTGCGTGCGGCCGAACTCGTCGCCGTGGCTGAGCATCGGCACACCCTGGGAGAGCATCAGCGTCGCGATGAAGTTCCGCATCTGACGATTCCGCAGTTCCACGATCTCCGGATCGTCGGTCTCGCCCTCCGCCCCGCAGTTCCAGGACCGGTTGTGGCTCTCGCCGTCCCGGTTGCCCTCGCAGTTGGCCTCATTGTGCTTGTCGTTGTACGCGACCAGATCGTGCAGGGTGAAGCCGTCGTGGCAGGTGGTGAAGTTGATGGAGGCCAGCGGCCGGCGCCCGTCGTCCTGGTACAGGTCGGACGATCCGGTCAGCCGGGAGGCGAACTCCGCCAGCGTCCTGGGCTCGCCCCGCCAGAGGTCCCGTACGGTGTCGCGGTATTTCCCGTTCCACTCGGTCCACAGCGGCGGGAAGTTCCCCACCTGGTAGCCGCCCTCGCCCACGTCCCAGGGCTCGGCGATCAGCTTCACCTGGCTGACCACCGGATCCTGCTGCACCAGATCGAAGAAGGACGACAGCCGGTCCACCTCGTGGAACTGGCGGGCCAGCGTCGCCGCGAGGTCGAAGCGGAAGCCGTCGACATGCATCTCGGTCACCCAGTACCGCAGCGAGTCCATGATCAGCTGGAGTACGTGCGGGCTGCGCATCAGCAGCGAGTTCCCGGTGCCGGTCGTATCCGTGTAGTAGCGCGGATTCTCGCCGAGCCGGTAGTACTGCGCGTTGTCGAGGCCCCGGAAGGAGAGCGTCGGGCCGAGATGGTTGCCCTCCGCCGTGTGGTTGTAGACGACATCGAGGATCACCTCGATCCCGGCCCGGTGCAGCGCCCGTACTGCCTGCTTGAACTCCAGGACCTGTTCGCCCCGGTCGCCCCACGACGCGTAGGTGTTGTGCGGCGCGAAGAAACCGATGGTGTTGTAACCCCAGTAATTACTGAGGCCCGCGTCCACCAGCCGGTGGTCGTTGACGAACTGGTGCACCGGCATCAGTTCCAGCGCGGTGACGCCCAGTTCCGTCAGGTGTTCGATCACCGCCGGATGGGCGAGTCCCGCGTAGGTGCCGCGCAGCTCCTCGGGCAGCTCCGGATGGAGCATGGTCAGGCCCTTCACATGGGCCTCGTAGAGCACCGTACGGTGATAGTCCGTACGCGGCAGCCGGTCGTCGCCCCAGTCGAAGTACGGATTGACGACCACCGCGGACATCGTGTGGGGGGCTGAGTCCATGTCGTTGCGCGAGTCCGGCTTGCCGAAGTGGTAGCCGTACACCGACTCGCCCCAGTCGATACTGCCGCTGACCGCACGCGCGTACGGATCGAGGAGCAGCTTGGCGGAGTTGCAGCGCTGCCCCCGCTCCGGCTCGTACGGGCCGTGGACCCGGAAGCCGTAGCGCTGACCGGGCATGATGCCCGGCAGATAGGCGTGCCGTACGAAGGCGTCGGTCTCGCGCAGTTCCACCGCCGTTTCTGAACCGTCGTCGTGCAGCAGGCACAACTCGATCCGGTTGGCGGCCTCTGAGTAGACCGCGAAGTTGGTACCGGCGCCGTCGTACGTGGCGCCGAGGGGATACGCCTGTCCCGGCCAGACCTGCATAGATATGACTCTTCCATTTCTGATCCGGGTGCTGCGGGGCTCTTGAGCCAGATCTTCCCCGAAAGTGCCGCCTCCACCTAGGAACCCGGTGGGTTCTTGCCTCTTCTTGCCGGGGCCGGCGCCGGCGGGTCAACTTCGCGTTCCGCGCTGTCGCCCCGGCGCCGGCCCCGGCCGGCCGGCCCCGCGCGTGGCGTGGCGCCCCGTCACCGACCGGGCGTAATCACTATGAATCAGCTCACTACGGCCGAACTCGCCGCAGAGAACCGGCCTTCCGAATAGGGGAGTTGCGCAAGGAGCCTGTGCATCGGGCTGCACCGCGTCCGGTCGGCGGAGTACCCTTCCTTGATCGTTGAAGGGGGAGGGAAGGCGGTGCGCGGGTGAGCTCGGGAGGGTTGGAGCTACCCCCCGGTGACGCAGGTCACGAGGGGAACTCCGGCGACATCCCGCCCGGAGCGGTCTCCCTCGCGCGACCGATGGAGATCGGGGCGGAACTGGACTGGGGCGCGGACGCCTGGACTGAAGTCCGCACGCGCGCGCAACGGGCCGGGCGGGCCTACATCTGGCTGAATCTGGTGGAACAGCGGCTGCGCGCCGTGGTCGCCGCGGTCCTGCGACCCATCTACGAACCCGTGCACGGCGAGGAGTGGGTGGTCGCCGCGGCGGGACCCGCCGGGCAGGAGTGGGTGCAGCGCGCCGTCGCCGTCCGGGAGGTCTCGCGCCGCAAGGGCTATCTCCTCGACCCGGCCGACGACAATGTCCTGAGCTTTCTCACCCTCCCGCAGCTGCGCGAGCTGATGGTCCAGCACTGGCCGTGCTTCGAGCCCTATTTCGACGACCGCCGCGATGTGGAACTGGCGCTGGACGAGCTGGAGGTCGCGCGGAACGTCGTGTCCCGCAACCGCGCGCTCTCCGAGACGGTCCTCGCCCAGGCGGAGCGGGCCTCGGCCCGGCTGCTGGAGATCCTGGGCGGCGGCAGCGGCGTGCCGTCCGCGGCGCGGCTCCGGGTCGACGCCGTCGAGGACCTGGTCGGCGACCGGTACGCGGACGTGGTCTCGGTCCACCCCGACCGGGTCAGGCTGCAACGGCAGATCCCGGCGGAGGATCTCTTCGGCGGCGCCCGGCGTGTCGACGCCATCGGCATCGGTCTGAACCTGCTGGTGCAGAACTTCTCCGGGCGGCGGCTGATCCGGCTCGCCGAATCGGGCTGCCGGATACGCCTGGTCTTCCTCAACCCGGCGAGCAGCGCGGTCAAGCGGCGTGAACGTGAGCTGGCGCTCAAGAAGGGCGAACTGAGCCGTTCGGTGGAGATGAACATCCTCCATATGCGGCGGGTCCGCTCCAGACTGCGTGACCCGGGCGCGTTCGAGATCCATGTCTTCGACGAGACGCCGCGCTTCACCGCGTATCTCGTCGACGGTGACGGCCCCGACGGTCTCGCCGTCGTCCAGTCCTATCTGCGCCGGGCGCGTGGCATGGAGGCGCCGGTGCTGGTGCTGCGGGGCGGCGGGCGTGAGGTGGTGCGCTCGGGCCAGGAGACGGAGCACGGCCTCTTCCAGACCTACCGCGAGGAGTTCGAGTCGGTCTGGACGGACTCCCGGCCGGTCTCCTGAAGGGGCTCCGTCCGGCCCCGGGCCGCACTGTCAGTGGTGCGTGGCAGGGTGACTGTCCAACGGGGAAAGCACCACCGCAGCATGAGGGAGGGCCACGATGACTTGGTACGGAGAGCCGCTGGTCGGTTTCGACCTGGAGACGACCGGCACGGAGCCGCTGGAAGCGCGGATCGTGACGGCGGCGGTCGTCGAGGTCCAGGGCGGCGAGGTGATACGGCAGCGAAGCTGGCTCGCCGACCCGGGCATCCGTATCCCCGCCCAGGCGTCCGCCGTCCACGGCATCAGCAGCGAGCGGGCGGCGGCGGAGGGGCGCCCGGCGCCCGACGTGGCCGCCGAGATCGCCCACGTCCTGTCGGAGTACTGGGCGCGCGGCGTGCCCGTCGTGGCGTACAACGCGCCGTTCGATCTGACGCTGCTCTCCGCGGAGCTGCGCCGGCACGGCCTGCCGTCGCTCGGTCCGATCGGGCCGGTGATCGACCCGTACACGATCGACCGCGCCGTCGACCGCTACCGCCGCGGCAAGCGGACGCTGGAGGCGGTCTGCGAGGAGTACGGGGTGGTGCTCGGCACCGCCCACGACGCGGGGGCCGACGCGCTGGGGGCGGTCCGGGTGGCCACCGCGATAGCGAACCGCCATGGATCGGTCGCCGCACTGACCCCGGCCCAGCTGCACGAGCGTCAGATCCGGTGGTACGCGGACTGGGCGACGGACTTCCAGCAGTTCCTGCGGAAGAAGGGCAACGCGGACGCGGTGGTCGACCCGGTGTGGCCGCTGCGTGAGCCGGTGGCGTCGACGCGCTGAGCGGCGACGCCCTCAGGACACGCCGGCAGCGGGACACGCCGTCAGAACGGGTACCAGCGGACCTCGGGGTCGTCGTCGCGCAGGGAGGCGACCCGGCGACGGAATTCGGCGCGGGCCTTGGGGTTGGCCGGGGCGTGCTGGGCCACCCAGGCGCAGCTGGCCGTCTCGCGGGCACCGCGCAGGACCGGACAGCCGGGCCACTCCCGGACGTCCCAGCCGTAGGCCGAGGTGAAGGCGGAGTACGCCTCGGCGGGCAGGCCGTACCGGTCCCGGGACAGGGCCATGACCACCAGGTCGTGTTCGCGCAGGTCCATGGAGAAGGTCTCCAGGTCGACCAGGACGGGACCGTCCGGGCCGACATGGACATTGCGGGGCAGCGCGTCGCCGTGGATCGGGCCCGGCGGCAGGTGCGGTGTGAGCGCCGCCGCGGCCTCGGCGAAGCCGTCCCGGCGCCCGCGCAGATAGTCGGCGTCGTCCGGGTCGATCGCGTCGCCCGCGATCCGCAGCCAGCGCTCGACGCCGCCGAGCAGTTCGCGCCGGGGGAGTACGAAGGAGGGCGCTGGCAGTGCGTGGACCAGCCGCAGCAGGGACGCCAGATCCGCGGGCCCGGCCGGCCGTACGGCTTCGGGCAGCCGGTGCCAGAGGGTCACCGGATGGCCGTCCACCGACCGGGCCCCTTGCTCCGCCGCCCGTACGGCCGGAATGCCGCACTCCGCGAGCCAGGATGCGAGAGAGACCTCGCGCCGCGCGCGGTCCAGCAGTTCGCTGTGCTCCGTGGCGTCCCGGCCGACCTTGACGACCAGCCCGCCCGTCCCGAACACCGCGTTCTCACCCAGCGCCAGCAGCTCCGCGTCCCGCGGCAGTCCCGTCGCGGCCAGAATCTCCCGCGCCCGCGCCTCGTCCATCGATTGCTCACTTACTCCCGGTCGTTGTACGAATCCGCCAAAGTCTCGCATCCACGCGGGTGCGCTTGACGAACCGAGGGCACGTCAGCACGATAACGAGGGCCGCCGGGGCGGCCGGACCCCCCACAAGCCGCCCGAAGGAGTCCCCTCCGTGATATCGGTGACCGCGACGGCGCGGTCCGGAAGAGACCGGCCCGGCGAAGAGCCGGACCGAGACGAGCGGACCGGAAAAGGACGAGCCGGAAAAGGGCGGCGCGGACCAGGGCGGCGCGGCAGGCCCGTGGATCACGGCGCCTGGTTCCTCGTACTGCCCGCGCTGATCCCGATCCTGGTGCTGAGCGTCGGACCGCTGCTCTACGGCATCGTGCTCGCCTTCACCGACGCCCAGTCCGGCCGCACCGCGCCCACCGAGTGGGTCGGGACGCTGAACTTCCAGGACCTGGTCCACGACACGCTCTTCTGGGACTCGTTCAGGATCGGTCTGCTGTGGGCGGTCGGCGTGACGGCGCCGCAGTTCGTGCTCGCGCTCGGTCTCGCCCTGCTGCTCAGCCAGAACCTCCGCTTCCGCTGGCTGGCCCGCGCCCTCGCGATCATCCCCTGGGCCATGCCCGAGGTGGTCGTCGGCATCATGTGGCGGCTCGTCTACAACGCCGACGCCGGCATCCTCAACGAGACCATCCGCGATCTGGGGCTGGGCGAAGGACGGGACTGGCTGACCGGACTGGCCACCGCGCTGCCCGCGGTGATCGTGGTCGGAATCTGGGCCGGGATGCCGCAGACCACGGTCGCGCTGCTGGCCGGCCTGCAGAACACCCCGCACGAACTGCACGAGGCGGCCGCGCTGGACGGCGCGGGCGCCTGGCGCCGCTTCCGTACCGTCACCTGGCCCGCGATCCGGCCGGTCGCGCTGGCCATCACCGCGCTCAACTTCATCTGGAATTTCAATTCCTTCGCCCTGGTGTATGTACTGACCAACGGCGGACCCGGCGGCCGCACCCGGCTGCCGATGCTCTTCGCGTACGAGGAGGCGTTCGGCTACGGCCAGTTCGGCTACGCCGCCGCCATGGGCTGTGTCATGGTCGCGGTGATCTCGGTGCTGCTCGCGCTCCATCTCGTCGGCCGGCTCAGGGAGGGGGAGGAGAAGTGAGCCTGCGCACCAGGCGGTCCGCGCGCGCCGGACAGTACCTCGCGCTCCTGTGCTATCTCGTCTTTCTCGCCCTCCCCTTCCTCTGGCTGATCTCCACGGCCTTCAAGCCGGCCAGGGAACTGGGCAGCCTCCACCCCACCTGGATCCCGGACCACCCGACCCTCGACAACTTCCGGCAGGCCTTCGAAGAACAGCCGCTGCTGCGGGCCGCGGGCAACAGCCTGACCGCCGCCCTCGCGGCCGCCCTGATCGCCGTCGTCATCGCGACCCCGATGGCCTACGTGATGGCCCGCCGGCGGAGCAAGCTCTCGGCCGCTGCGACGAGCTGGGTCGTGGTCAGCCAGGCGTTCCCCTTCGTGCTGGTGATCATCCCGCTCTTCCTGGTCCTCAAGAACCTCCACCTCATCAACTCGCTGACCGGGCTGATCCTGGTCTATGTCGTATGGGCGCTGCCCTTCGCGCTCTGGATGCTGGTCGGCTATGTCAGGGCCGTACCGGCCGAGCTGGAGGAGGCCGCCGCCGTGGACGGCGCCGGCCGGCTCCGTACGCTCGTCTCGGTCACCGCCCCGCTGCTGGCGCCCGGCATCGTCGCCACGGCGCTCTTCGCCTTCATCACCGCGTGGAACGAGTTCTTCTTCGCGCTCGTCCTGCTCAAGACTCCGGAGAAACAGACCTTGCCGGTCGTCCTCACTCATTTCCTGGGCGCGGAGGGTGTCGCCGATCTCGGGCCGCTCGCCGCCGCCGCGTTCCTCGCGACGCTCCCCTCACTCGTCATCTTCGCGCTCATCCAGCGCCGCATCACGGGCGGAATGCTGGCCGGGGCGGTGAAGAGCTGATGCGCAAGCTCATGCTCGTGGTGGCCGCGGTTGTCCTGCTGCTCAGCGGCTGCTCCGGCGGCGGCGATTCCCACGACGGCCGGATTACGCTGCGCTTCCAGTCACTGGCCTGGCAGGACGACTCCGTCCAGGCCAACAAGCAACTGGTGAAGGAGTGGAACGAGGCCCATCCCGACATCCGGGTCGAGTACGTCCAGGGCAGCTGGGACAGCGTCCACGACCAGCTGCTCACCTCCTTCGAGGGCGGTGAGGCGCCCGACATCATCCATGACGCCTCCGACGACCTCGCCGACTTCGCGTACGGCGGCTATCTCGCCGAGCTGAGCGGACTGCTGCCGGACCGGCTGAAGCGGGACATCCCGGAGCGCAGCTGGGGGACCGCCACCTTCGGCGACGGCGTCTACGGTGTGCCGTTCCTTCAGGAGCCGCGGGTCCTGATCGCCAACAAGAAGATCCTCGACGCCTCCGGGGTCCGTGTCCCGACCGTCGAAAACCCCTGGAGCTGGACGGAGTTCCGGCAGGTCAGCGAGGAACTGACCGCGCGGATGGGCGAGGGGAAGTACGGCGTCGCCTGGCCGCTCAAGGAGCCGGTCTCCGCCACGCTCAATCTGGGGCTGTCCGCCGGCGGGCAGCTCTTCCACCGCGGCGCCGACGGCAAGGTGACGATCCGGTTCAGCGACGCCGACGCGGTGGTCCCCGGCACCATCCGCGATCAGGTCAACAGCGACAGGAGCGCGTCGGGCGCCACCCTCGGCATGGGCGGATCCGATGCGCTGCCGGGCTTTTTCGGCGGCAAGTACGCGATGGTCCCGCTGGGCTTCTCGTACCGTCAGCAGATCATCCAGCAGGCGCCGGAGGACTTCGAATGGACCGTGCTGCCGGCGCCCGCCGGTGACACGGAGGGCCTGGCCCAGGGGGTGAGCCCGCAGACCCTCTCCATCGCCGAGGACAGTCCGTACAAGCAGGAGGCCGCGCGGTTCATCGACTTCCTCCTCCAGCCGCCCAACATGGTGCGGCTGGCCAAGGGCGACTGGATGCTGCCCACGGGTACGGAAGCGCTCAAGGACCCGTCCCTGCACACCGCGGCATACGGCTGGGCGACAGGCGCCGCGCTCGCGCGGGAACTGCGGCCGGCCCCCGCCCAGTCGGTGCGCGGCTATCCCGAGTGGAAGGACAAGGTGGCGACCCCGGCGCTTCAGGAGTACTACAGCGGTGCGATCGACCGTGCCGAGCTGGAGAAACGCCTGGTCACGGACGGAAATCTGGTACTGGCCCGCTATCAGCGCTGAGGCGCACCGGCCGATATTCAATTGCACGAGACGTCTCGTCTTGTTTACGGTGCGACCATGACCGCATCGAAGCGTGCCCATATCGCCATGTTCTCCATCGCCGCCCACGGGCATGTGAATCCGAGCCTCGATGTCATCCGTGAGCTGGTGGCCCGGGGGCATCGCGTCACGTACGCGATCCCCGGCCTGTTCGCGGAGAAGGTCGCCGCGACCGGCGCCGAGCCGGTGGTCTATACCTCTACCCTGCCGACCCCCGACGACGATCCCGACGACTGGGGCACGGAGCTGATCGACAACGTGGAGCCGTTCCTGACGGATGCCCGCCAGGCGCTCCCGCAGCTGGCGGCGGCCTACGAGGGCGATGAGCCCGACCTCGTCCTGTATGACATCACGTCCTATCCGGCCCGCGTCCTCGCCCACCGCTGGGGTGTTCCGATCGTCCAGCTCTCGCCCAGCCTCGTGGCCTGGGAGGGGTACGAGGAGGAGATCGGCAAGCCGATGTTCGAGCCCCTGAAGCGGACCCCGCGGGGCAGGGCCTACTACGACACCTTCGCCGGCTGGATCGCCGAGAACGGCATGACCATGGACGTCGACCACTTCTCGGGCCGGCCCGACCGCTGCCTCGTCCTGATCCCCAAGGCGCTGCAGCCGAACGCCGACCGGGTGGACGAGTCGGTGTACACCTTCGTCGGCGCCTGCCAGGGCGACCGCGCGGACCAGGGCGGGTGGCAGCGGCCCGCCGCGGCGGAAAAGGTGCTGCTGGTCTCGCTCGGTTCCGCGTTCACCAAGCAGCCCGGCTTCTACCGGGAGTGCGTCAAGGCGTTCGGCGACCTGCCCGGCTGGCATGTCGTGCTCCAGATCGGCGCGAACGTCGAGGCGTCGGAGCTGGGCGGGATTCCGGCCAACATCGAGGTGCGCGGCTGGGTACCGCAGCTCGCGATCCTCCAGCAGGCCGACGCCTTCATCACCCACGCGGGGGCCGGCGGCAGTCAGGAGGGACTCGCGACGGCCACCCCGATGGTCGCGGTCCCGCAGGCCGTGGACCAGTTCGGCAACGCCGACATGCTGGTCTCCCTGGGCGTCGCCCGCCGGCTCGACACGGAGCAGGCGACCGCCGAGGTGCTGCGCGAGGCGGTCCTCGCCGTGGCCTCGGACCCCGAAGTGGCCCGCAGGCTGGGGGAGATCGGGCGCGAGATGGCGACGGAGGGCGGTACGCGGCGAGCGGCCGACCTGATTGAGACGGAGCTGCCGGGAGGCGTGGCCCGAGCGCGTGGCTGAACCAGGGGCGGCGTCCGACTTGTTCCGCGCCGCCCGGATCCTTATGGCAGAAGCCTGGTGAGTTTGTGATGGATGTATGAAGCACTTGATATGTGCGCGTCAATCAGCGAGGGTTTTGAGCCAGTCCGCCGGAGATCCTCCGGCCGGCGGGCCATCCCCCCACAGATGACGACCAGGAGATCCCTCTTCATGGCAACTCGCAAGCGTGTGAGCCGGATCAAGCTCACTGCCGCCATCACCGCCGTGGCCGCCGCGGCCGGAATCACCGCGTTCACCTCCCCCACAGCGGGCGCGGCACCGGCGCAGGGTGTGGTGTACGGAGCCGACGCCAAGGGCGCGGTCGCCGGCAGCTACATCGTGATGCTGGACCAGAAGGCCTTCAAGAAGACCGACAAGCAGGACCTGGCCAAGGAGTACGGAGGCCAGCTGAAGCGCAACTACAGCACGGCCATCAACGGCTTCTCGGCCAGCGGCCTCACCGCGACGGAGGCCAAGCGCCTGGCGGCTGACCCGGCCGTCGCCAAGGTCGTCCAGAACAAGACGTTCACCGTCGACGCCACCCAGGCCAACCCGCCGTCCTGGGGCCTCGACCGGGTCGACCAGACCGCGACCGCCGGTGACGGCGCCTACACCTACCCGGACAGCGCCGGCGAGGGTGTGACGGCGTACGTCATCGACACCGGGGTCCGCATCACCCACCAGGACTTCGAGGGCCGCGCCAGCTACGGCTACGACGCCATAGACGGCGACAACTCGGCCGACGACGGTTACGGCCACGGCACGCATGTCGCCGGCACCATCGCCGGCGCCGCGCACGGTGTCGCCAAGAAGGCGAAGATCGTCTCCGTCCGGGTGCTGGACGACAGCGGCTCGGGCACCACCGAGCAGGTCGTCGCCGGTATCGACTGGGTCGCCGCGAACCATGTGGGCCCGTCCGTCGCCAACATGAGCCTCGGCGGCGGCGCCGACCCCGCCCTCGACGAGGCCGTCCGCAGCGCCATCGCCACCGGCGTCACCTTCGGGGTCGCGGCCGGCAACGACAGCAGCGACGCGAGCCTCAGCTCCCCGGCCCGCGTCGGGGAGGCCATCACGGTCGCCTCGTCCACCGTGGACGACCAGGAGTCGAGCTTCTCCAACTACGGCTCGATCGTGGACATCTACGCGCCGGGCTCCAACATCACCTCCGCCTGGAACGACAGCGACACCGGCACCAACATCATCTCGGGCACCTCGATGGCGACGCCCCATGTCATCGGCGCGGCCGCCGTCTACCTCGCCGGTCACCCGGCCGCCACGCCGGACGAGGTCGCCGCGGCCCTGGTCGGCGGCGCCACCTCGGACGTGATCTCCAACGCGACCGCGGGCACCCCGAACAAGCTGCTGAAGATCGTCGAGTAATCAGCAGCGGACAGTCAGGCGAAACCGGCGGCCGTCGCGCTCTCCCCCACGGGGCGCGGCGGCCGCCTCGCGCGTGTCCTCCCGTACCCCGCACCGAGCAGGCCCTCCGTCCTATCGTGGGTCCATGACCACGACGTACGCGGCCCTGTTGCGCGGAATCAATGTGAGCGGCCACAAACGGATCCCGATGGCAGACCTCCGTGAGCTGCTCTCCGAGCTGGGCCACGGTGACGTCCGTACCTATCTGCAGAGCGGCAACGCCGTGTTCACCAGTGGGTCGGACGACGAGAGCGCCCTCGCCGCCGCGCTGGAGCGCGCCATCGACCAGCGCTTCGGGTTCACCGTCGACTGCCTGGTACGCGGCGCCGCGTATCTGCGGGAGGTGGCCGAAGCCTGTCCATTCCCCGCGGCCACGCTGGAGGGCAAGCAGCTCCATGCCACGTTCTTCTCCGAGCACGTGGACCCCGGGCGTCTCGCCTCGCTCGACCAGGACGCCTATCTCCCCGAGGAGTTCCGGCTGGGCGACCGCGCGCTGTATCTGTACGCACCCAACGGCCTCGGCCGTTCCAAGCTCGCCGAAGCACTGGCGAAACCCGCCCTGTTCAAGGGCGTCACCGCCACCAGCCGCAACTGGAACACCGTCCGCAAGCTGGTGGAGCTGACCCGTGGCTGACCGTACGCACCCGGTCTCCGCGGTCTCCGCCGCCATCGAGGCCGAACTGCGCCTCCTCGACCCGGCGGTCCGCTCCTCCACGGCCCTCCTCGCGGAGCTGTTCCACCCCGAGTTCAGGGAGTTCGGCTCCTCCGGCCGGAAATGGGACCGCGATTCGATCATCAGCGCGCTCACGGCGGAGGACGCTCCCGCGCCCCGGCCCATCACGACCTCCGAGATGAGAGGCGTCCAGCTCGCGTCCGACGTCGTGCATCTGACCTTCGACACCGACCTCAACGGCCTCCGCGCCCACCGCAGTTCACTGTGGCGGCTGACCGACGACGGCTGGCTGCTCTACTTCCACCAGGGCACACCGTTCAGTCCCGGGGAGGAACCGGGCTGACCCCCGGACACCGTCTCCGCGCACCGCGGCGCGTCACACCGTGGCGAGCGCCTCCAGGCCGCTCATCTCCTCGGCGGACAGCCGGATCCCCGCGGCGGCCAGATTCTGGTCCAGATGGGCGGGCGAGCCGGTGCCGGGGGTGGGGCACAGCACCGGCGAGCGGTGCAGCAGCCAGGCCAGGGCGATCTGCCCGCCGGTCGCTCCATGGCGGGCGGCGACGGAGCCGAGCGCGGTCGCGGCGTCACCGGCCAGCGCGCCGTTGGCCAGCGGGAACCACGGCAGGAACGCGAGACCGTGTGCCTCGCACAGGTCCAGCACCGCCGCCGACGCGCGGTCCAGGAGATTGAAGCGGTTCTGCACCGAGGCGATCCCGGTCAGGGAGAGCGCCCGCTCCAGTTGGCCGGCGGTGACGGTGTCCAGACCGATATGGCGGATCTTGCCCTCCCGCCGCAGCTCGTCCAGGGCGCCCAGCTGCTCGTCCATCGGCACCCCGGGATCCAGCCGGTGCAGCTGGTACAGGTCGATCGTGTCCGTACGCAGCCGGCGCAGACTCGCCTCGCACATCGCCCGCAGCTGCTCGGGGCGGCCCGCGATGTGCCAGGCGCTGTCGCTCGTCCGCACCACGCCCCCCTTGGTCGCCACGACCAGGCCCGCCGGATACGGGTGCAGGGCCTCGGCGACCAGCTCCTCCGCCAGCCACGGACCGTAGTTGTCCGCCGTGTCGATGAGCGTCACTCCGCGCTCGACGGCCCGCCGGAGCACGGCGACGGCCTCCGCGCGCTCGCCACGCGGCCCCCAGTAGCCGGGCCCGGTCAGCTGCGCGGTACCGAATCCGAGACGTCGTATCCGAAGGTCCCCGCCCAGCGGAAAAGTGTTCTGGCCCATCCCGGGACCGTACCCGAGCCCGCTCAGGCGAGCCGGGCCAGTGCCGTGCGGTGTTCCGCGGCCGACGCGCGGTCGTAGCGCCGCAGCAGGAGCCGCGCCAGCTCCGGCGCCGCGCCCAGCACCCCGGCCAGCACATCGGCGCCGGCCTCCCTGGCCCCGGCCGCGATGCGGTCGGGGAGGAAGCCGGGGGCGATGACGTACGGCGCGACGGCGATCCGCCGTACGCCCTCCGCCCGCAGCTCGCGCACCGCGTCCTCGGTGCGCGGAAGGGATGCGGAGGCGAACGCAGGTCGCACGGCGCACCAGCCGGCGCACCGCCACTCCCGCGCGATTTCAGCGATCACTGCGATCGCCTCCGGGTCGGAGGTGCCCGCCGAGGCCAGCACGACCCCGGTCGAGGCCTTGTCGGCCGGCGTGAGCCCGGCCTCGTACAGCCGCCGCTCCAGCGCGTCGCTGAGCAGCGGCGACGGGCCCAGCACCTCGGCCTGCCGGATCCGCAGCAGCGGATGGCGGGAGGACGCCTCGTGCAGGACCGCCGGGATGTCGGCCTTGGCGTGGAAGGCGCGTGTCAGCAGCAGCGGCTGGGCGACCACGTCCCGTACGCCCTCCCGCGCCAGCCGGTCCAGCAACCGCGGCACGGACGGGGCGTTGAAGTCCAGGAAGCCGGTCTCCACGCGCAGCCCCGGCCGCAGCGACCGCACGCGCCCGGTGAGGGCGTGCACGGTCGCCGCGTGCCGGGGATCACGGCTGCCGTGGGCGATGACGAGCAGAACAGGGGAATGGTGCACGGTGCATCAGCTCTTCACGAGAAGACCGCGGTTGCGCAGGACCCATCGCTCCAGCGGGCTGAAGATCAGCAGGTCGATGGCGATACCGACGATCAGGATCAGGAAGATGGCGAGGAACACCATCGGCATACTGCTGGCCGTACGGCCGTTCTCCAGCAGCTGGCCGAGCCCCACGCCGAGATCCGGCGAGGACGCGATGATCTCCGCGGCCATCAGCGAGCGCCACGAGAACGCCCAGCCCTGCTTCAGCCCCGCCAGATAGCCGGGCAGCGCAGCCGGCATGACGATGTGCCAGGTGCCCCGCAGCCCGGTGGCGCCCAGGGTGCGCCCGGCCCGCAGGAACAGCGGCGGCACCTGGTCGACACCGGAGACAAGACCGTTGGCGATCGAGGGGACCGCGCCGAGCAGGATGACGGCGTACATCATGGAGTCGTTCAGCCCCAGCCAGATCACGGCCGGCGGCACCCAGGCCACCGACGGCAGCGACTGGAGCCCCGACAGGATCGGGCCGATCGCGGCCCGGACGAATTTCACCCGGGCGACCAGCAGCCCCAGCGGGGTGCCGATCACCAGCGCCAGCAGGAAGCCCAGCAGACCGCGCGAGACGCTGGTCCAGATGTAGCCGAGCAGGGTGCCCTGCGCCCAGGCGTCGGACAACTCGCCCCACACCGCGGACGGCGACGGCAGCCGGTAGTCGTCGGTGACCTTCGCCCAGACGAGGATCTGCCACACCACCAGCACCAACAGCACGGCGAGGACGGGCGGCAGGACCTTCTGGAGCAGGGTCTGCCGCAGCGGCGTACGCCCGGTCTGTACGGTGTCCAGCGCGTCGAGACCGGCCTCGAGACCGGCCAGGTCGTGCCGTCCTGCCACGTCCTTCGATGCCGCGTCGTTCGATGCCACGTCCTTCGGCGCCGTGTCCTCCGGCGTCGTCGTCTCAGTGCTGGCCATGGCGGCGGATCTCCCCACGCAGTTCTTCGGTGATCTCGACGGACAGTTCCGCGACGGCGCTGTCCTCGATACGGCGCGGCTGCGGGATGTCCACGCGCCACTCACGCGCCACTCGGCCGGGCCGCGACGACAGCAGGACGACGCGCTCGGCGAGCCGTACCGCCTCCCGCACGTTGTGCGTGACGAACAGCACCGACAGGTTCGTCTCGCGCCAGATCCGGGTCAGCTCGTCGTGCAGCACATCCCGGGTGATGGCGTCGAGCGCCGCGAACGGCTCGTCCATCAGCAGCAGCCGGCTGTCCTGGGCGAGCGCGCGGGCCAGCGCGACCCGCTGGCGCATCCCGCCCGACAGCTCGTGCACCCGCTTGCCGAACGCGCCGTCCAGCCGTACGAGCCCGAGCAGCCGCTCGGCCTCACCGCGCCGCTCCTGCTTGGGCACCCCGCGCAGCCGCAGCGCCAGTTCGATGTTCTTGCCCGCGGTCAGCCACGGGAACAGCGCGTGCTCCTGGAACATCAGGGACGGCCGTCCGCCGGGTGTCTCGATGGACCCGGCGGACGGGCGGTCGAGCCCCGCGACCAGATT
Source organism: Streptomyces sp. NPDC042201 (assembly GCF_055582185.1). Classification (NCBI taxonomy): domain Bacteria; kingdom Bacillati; phylum Actinomycetota; class Actinomycetes; order Kitasatosporales; family Streptomycetaceae; genus Streptomyces; species Streptomyces sp. NPDC042201. The sequence continues at coordinate 365,671 of NZ_JBVJDS010000003.1, forward strand.
GAGCAGCGTCGACTTGCCGCAGCCCGAGGCGCCCAGGAGGGTGACGAACTCGCCCGGGGCGACATCGAGTGTGATGTCGTCCAGCACGAGCTGCTGCCCGGCGGGCGTCGCGAAGGACTTCGAGACGTGCGCGATACGGGCGGCGTGGTCCACCGCCGGGGTGCTCTCGGCGGCCTTGGCGAGTGTCGATGCCATGGTCGTCACCTCCTGGGACGGGGCGGATGCGGTGGTTACTTGACGCCGAGACCGGCGTCGGCGACCTCGGGCTGACCGGCGGCCTTGAGCACCTCGTTGAGGGGCTTCAGGTCGTAGATGCCGGCCAGATCGGGCTTCTCCAGCAGACCGGCCTTGACCGCGTGGTCGGCCTCCACCTGGAGCGTGGCGGCCAGCGGGTCATTGGTGATCTGGATGGACGCCCACGCCGGGTCGAGGACCTCGGGCGGCAGCGCCTTGCCGGAGAGCGTCTTCAGCGCCTCGTTGGCGGACGCCTTCGCCTGGTCCTGGTTGGCGTTGATCCACTCGTTGGTCTTCACCGAGCCGCGCAGTACGGCCGCGACCACGTCCGGGTGCTCCTCGAGGAACTTCTGCGACACGATGATGTTCGTGATCACGAACTTCTTGTCCGGCCACAGGTCGGACTCGTTGAGCAGCTCCTTGGCGCCCTCGGCGACCAGCTTGGACGCGGTCGGCTCCGGCACCCAGGCGCCGTCGATGGAGCCGGACTTGTAGGCGTCCGGGGTGATCTTGTTGTCCGTACGGACGACGGAGACATCGCCCTTGCCGGACTGCGCGTCGACCTTCCAGCCCTTCTCGGAGACCCAGTTGAGGAACGCCACGTCCTGCGTGTTGCCCAGCTGCGGGGTGGCGATCTTCTTGCCCTTGACATCGTCCAGGGTCTTGATCTTCTTCGGGTTGACGACGAGCTTCACCCCGCCCGAGGCGGAGCCGCCGATGATGCGCAGGCTGGTGCCCTTGGTCTGGGTGTAGCCGTTGATGGCGGGGGAGGGGCCGATGAAGCCGATGTCGATACTGCCCGCGTTCAGGGCCTCGATCTCGGAGGGGCCCGCGTTGAAGGTCGAGGGTGCCACCTTCGTGCCGCCCAGCTCCTTCTGGAACAGGCCCTCCTGGATGCCCACCAGCGCGGTGGCGTGGGTGAGGTTCGGGAAGTAGCCGATCTTCACGGTGGAGGCCGAGAGGGCCTTGCCCGTGGCGGCGGGGGCGGCCTTGTCCTCCTCCTTGTCGGAGGCGGAGCCGTAACCGCAGGAGCTCAGCACGACGGCGAGCAGTGGAAGCGAGACCGCCGCGGTGAGGCGGCGGCGCGAAGTGGTGCGAATGGCAGGCACGGGAGGTTTTCCCCTCGTTTGCCCGGTCCCTACGCCCTTCGGGAGTACGGGGGCGCGGCCGGGAAGTCGGCAGGTCTTCGGCGGTGCGGGTACGGCGGGTGGGGGGTGCGGGCGCGCGAGCGGTGCGCGTACGTCATCGCGCACATCGCGCCACCCCGCCCGTTCCCGCGCCGAGTGCGCCGCTGCCGACGCGGCCGCCCTCCTTCGCGAAGGTCGCGTAGATGTCTATGGCCATCAGAAGTCCCAGCCCTCTTCGTTGTCGGCCGCCGGCGTCACGGGGGCCTCGGCGGCGAAGGCCTCGCCCGCCATGCCGGCGCTCAGCGTCGTGCCGTCCGCGGGGTCGATCAGCAGGAAGGAGCCCGTACGGCGGGAGTCCGCGTACGGGTCGAGCGCGAGCGGCTCCGCGGTACGCACCGTGACCCGGCCGATGTCGTTGGCGACGAGCTGCCCGGGGGCCGGGTGCTGGGACAGGTCGTCCAGGGTCAGCCGGGACGGGATGTCCTTCACGATCGCCTTGACCGTACGGGTGGTGTGCTTGAGCAGCACCCGCTGGCCCACGGTGAGCGGCTGGTCGGCGACATGGCAGACGGTCGCCTCGACATCTTGGGTCGTGGCGGGGACGTCCGTGCTGGGGGCGATCAGATCGCCGCGCGAGACGTCGATGTCGTCGGTGAGCCGGACGGTCACGGACTGCGGGGCCCAGGCGATGTCCACGCTCTCGCCGAGCGCGTCGATCCCCTCGATGGTGCTCGTACGGCCGGACGGCAGGACGGTCACCGGGTCTCCGACGCGCAGCACCCCTGAGGCGATCTGCCCGGCGTAGCCGCGGTAGTCGGGATGCTCGGCGGTCTGCGGGCGGATCACGTACTGCACCGGGAAACGGGCCGGGCAGTGCGCCAGGTCGTGGCTGACCGGCACGGTCTCCAGATGCTCCAGCACGGTCGGGCCGCCGTACCAGTCCATGTGCGCGGACGGCTCCACGACATTGTCGCCGGCCAGCGCCGAGATCGGGATCGCGGTGATCTCGGGGACGCCGAGGGAGGCCGCGTACGCCGTGAACTCCTCGGCGATGGCGGCGAATACGGGCTCCGCGTAGGCGACGAGGTCCATCTTGTTGACGGCGAGGACCACATGCGGGACACGCAGCAGGGCGGCCACCGCGGCATGCCGGCGGGTCTGCTCGACCACGCCGTTACGGGCGTCCACGAGGACCACGGCCAGCTCGGCGGTGGACGCGCCGGTCACCATGTTCCGGGTGTACTGCACATGCCCGGGGGTGTCCGCGAGGATGAACCGCCGCCGGGGCGTGGCGAAGTACCGGTAGGCGACGTCGATCGTGATGCCCTGCTCGCGCTCGGCCCGCAGGCCGTCGGTGAGCAGCGCCAGGTCGGGCGCCTCCTGGCCGCGGCTGCGGGAGGCGTGCGCGACGGCCTCCAGCTGGTCGGTCAGCACCGACTTGGAGTCGTGCAGCAGCCGGCCCACCAGGGTGGACTTGCCGTCGTCGACGGAGCCCGCGGTGGCGAAGCGCAGCAGTGTGGTGGCCGACAGCCGCTCGGTGAACCGCTCGGTGGTGCTCGTCATGGCTAGAAGTACCCTTCGCGCTTGCGGTCTTCCATCGCTGCCTCGGACATCTTGTCGTCGGCGCGGGTCGCGCCGCGCTCGGTGAGCCGGGAGGCGGCGATCTCGGCGATCACCGCGTCGAGCGTGGTGGCGTCGGAGTCGACGGCGCCCGTGCAGGACATGTCGCCGACCGTGCGGTAGCGCACGAGGCGCTTCTCGACGCTCTCGCCGTCCTTGGCGCCGCCCCAGTCACCGGCGGTCAGCCACATCCCGCCGCGCCGGAAGACCTCGCGCTCGTGGGCGAAGTAGATCTGCGGAAGCTCGATCTCCTCCCGCGCGATGTACTGCCAGACGTCCAGCTCGGTCCAGTTGGAGAGCGGGAAGACCCGGACATGCTCGCCGGGGGCGTGCCGGCCGTTGTAGAGCTGCCACAGCTCGGGCCGCTGACGGCGCGGATCCCACTGCGAGAACTCGTCACGCAGCGAGAACACCCGCTCCTTGGCGCGGGCCTTCTCCTCGTCGCGCCGGCCGCCGCCGAAGACCGCGTCGAACCGCTCGGCCTGGATCTTCTCGGTGAGCGGCACGGTCTGCAGCGGATTACGGGTGCCGTCGGGGCGCTCGCGCAGCTTTCCCGCGTCGATGTACTCCTGCACGGACGCGACATGCAGCCGCAGTCCGTGCCGGTCCACCGTACGGTCGCGGTACTCCAGCACCTCGGGGAAGTTGTGCCCGGTGTCCACGTGCAGCAGCGAGAACGGCACCGGCGCGGGCGCGAACGCCTTCAGCGCCAGATGCAGCATGACGATCGAGTCCTTGCCGCCGGAGAAGAGGATCACCGGCCGCTCGAACTCGCCCGCCACCTCGCGGAAGATATGCACCGCCTCGGACTCCAGGGCGTCCAGGTGGCTCAGGGCGTACGGGGCGTCCGTGCCCTCGCTGACGGTCGCGACGGTGGTCACGCGAGACCCCTCTCGGTGAGCAGCGCGTGGAGCGCGGCGGCGGACTCCTGCACGGACTGGGTGTGCGACTCGATCCGCAGGTCCGGCGATTCCGGGGCTTCGTAGGGGTCGTCGACCCCGGTGAGCCCGGAGATCTCGCCGGCCGCCTGCTTGGCGTACAGCCCCTTCACATCGCGCACGGAGCACACCTCGACCGGCGTGGCCACATGCACCTCCAGATAGCCGGTGCCCGCGGTCTGATGACGCTTGCGCACCGCCTCACGGCTGTCCGCGTACGGCGCGATCACCGGCACCAGCGCCTTGACGCCGTTCGCCGCCAGCAACTGGGCGACGAAGCCGATGCGCTGCACATTGGTGTGCCGGTCCTCGCGGCTGAAGCCGAGGCCCGCCGAGAGGAACTCCCTGATCTCGTCGCCGTCGAGCACCTCGACGCGGTGGCCCCCGGCGCGGAGCCGGCCCGCCAGTTCGTAGGCGACCGTGGTCTTGCCCGCGCTCGGCAGACCGGTGAGCCAGATCGTCGCGCCCTGCTCCGTCACGCTCAACCGCTCCTCCTGAAGCTCCTGACCGGCCGTCATCCGTGCAGCCCGCATTCGGTCTTGGACCGGCCCGCCCAGCGGCCGGCGCGCGCGTCCTCGCCCGCCAGGACCCTGCGGGTGCAGGGGGCGCAGCCCACGGAGGCGTAACCGTCCGTCAGCAGCGGGTTGGTGAGGACGCCGTGCTCGGTGACGTACGCGTCGACGTCGTCCTGGGTCCAGCGGGCGATCGGGGAGACCTTGATCTTGCGGCGCTTCTCGTCCCAGCCGACGACCGGGGTGCCGGCCCGGGTCGGGGACTCGTCGCGGCGCAGTCCGGTGGCCCAGGCGTCGTAGCCGGTCAGGCCCTCTTCGAGGGGCTTGACCTTGCGCAGGGCGCAGCAGAGGTCGGGATCGCGGTCATGCAGCTTCGGGCCGTGCTCGGCGTCCTGTTCCGCGACGGTCCTGCGCGGGGTGAGGGTGATGACGTTGACGTCCATGACGGCGGCCACGGCGTCCCGGGTGCCGATCGTCTCGGGGAAGTGATAGCCGGTGTCGAGGAAGACCACATCGACGCCGGGCCTGACCCGGGAGGCGAGATGCGCGACTACCGCGTCCTCCATCGAGGACGTGACACAGAAGCGTTCGCCGAAGGTGTCCACGGCCCAGCTGAGGATCTCCAGGGCCGAGGCGTCTTCGAGGTCGCGGCCCGCCCGCTCGGCGAGGCCCTTCGGATCGTCCGTCTCCGCCTGTGTCGTCATATCTCTTCGCCTCCGTCGCTCCGCTGAAGTCCACGGGAGAGCAGCCCGAGGAACTTCAGCTGGAAGGCGCGGTTGCATGCCGCGCATTCCCAGGCGCCATGACCCTGCTCGTTGGGACGCAGATCCTCGTCGCCGCAGTAGGGGCAGTAGAAGGGAGCGGCGCGCTCACTCATGCGTCCTCCTCCGTCGTCGGCTGGTGGGCACGTTCACGACAGCGCCTCCGCGTCGGCCCGCGCCGCCCAGGTGGCGAAGCGCTCGCCCTCCTCGCGCTCCTTCTGGAAGCGGCCGAGCACCCGCTCGACATAGTCGGGCAGTTCGTCGGAGGTGACCTTCAGACCGCGGACCTTGCGGCCGAAGCCGGCCTCCAGGCCCAGCGCGCCGCCCAGGTGCACCTGGAAGCCCTCGACCTGGTTGCCGTCCTTGTCGAGCATCAACTGGCCCTTGAGACCGATGTCCGCCGTCTGGATACGGGCGCAGGCGTTGGGGCAGCCGTTGATGTTGATGGTGATCGGCTCGTCGAACTCCGGGATCCGGCGCTCCAGTTCGTCGATCAGCGTGGCGCCGCGCTTCTTGGTCTCCACGATCGCCAGCTTGCAGAACTCGATGCCGGTGCAGGCCATGGTGCCGCGGCGGAACGGCGAGGGACTGACCCGCAGGTCCAGCGCTTCGAGGCCGGCCACCAGGGAGTCGATCCGGTCCTCGGTCACATCGAGGACGATCATCTTCTGCTCGACGGTGGTACGCAGCCGGCCGGAGCCGTGCGCCGCGGCCAGCTCGGCGATCCTCGTCAGCGTGGCGCCGTCCACCCGGCCGACGCGCGGTGCGAACCCCACGTAGAAGCGGCCGTCCCGCTGGCGGTGCACCCCGACGTGGTCGCGCCACGTGTGCACGGGCTGCGCTGGAGCGGGGCCGTCGACCAGCGGGCGCTTGAGGTACTCCTCCTCCAGGATCCGGCGGAACTTCTCCGTACCCCAGTCGGCGACGAGGAACTTCAGCCGGGCGCGGGTGCGCAGCCGGCGGTAGCCGTAGTCGCGGAAGATCGAGATGACCCCGGTGTAGACGTCGGCGACCTCGTCCAGCGGTACCCAGGCGCCGAGCCGCTGGCCGATCTTGGGGTTGGTGGAGAGCCCGCCGCCCACCCACAGGTCGAAACCGGGGCCGTGCTCCGGGTGGACCACGCCGACGAACGCGATGTCGTTGATCTCGTGTGCCACGTCCAGCAGCGGCGATCCGGAGACCGCCGACTTGAACTTGCGCGGCAGATTGGAGAAGTCGGGGTTGCCGATGATCCGGCGGTGGATCTCCTCGATCGCGGGGGTGCCGTCGATGATCTCGTCCTCGGCGATTCCGGCGACCGGGGAGCCGAGGATCACCCGGGGGGTGTCACCGCAGGCCTCGGTCGTGGAGAGTCCCACCGCTTCGAGGCGGTTCCAGATCTCCGGTACGTCCTCGATCCGGATCCAGTGGAACTGCACGTTCTGCCGGTCGGTGAGGTCGGCGGTGCCGCGCGCGAACTCCTGCGAGATCTCCCCGATGACCCGCAGCTGCTCGGTGGTCAGCCGGCCGCCGTCGATCCGTACCCGCAGCATGAAGTACTCGTCGTCCAGCTCCTCCGGCTCCAGGATCGCGGTCTTGCCGCCGTCGATCCCGGGCTTGCGCTGGGTGTACAGACCCCACCAGCGCATCCGGCCGCGCAGATCGTTGGGGTCGATCGAGTCGAAACCGGCCTTGGAGTAGATGGTCTCGATGCGTGTCCGCACGTTGAGACCGTCGTCGTCCTTCTTGAACTGCTCATTGCCGTTGAGCGGAGTGAAGTGACCCACGGCCCACTGACCCTCGCCGCGGTGACGGCTCACCTTGCGGCGGGGTGTGGGTGCGGACGGCTTTTCCGGGGTGGCGGCCATGGCGGGTACGTCCTTCGAGGCTGCAGGAGGGCGGCTTTGAGCCGCACACTCGCGCGCGGAGGCGCGGAAGTGCGCGGCGGTGCGCAGCAGGGGCGGCTAAAAGGGATCGCGGGCGGTGCTCGGGCTCTCAGCTCGCGCGACAGATGGCGCTGGACACGCGGCCGAGGTCGACGTGCCGCCGACTCACCAAGGCAATTCCAGCTCGAGACATGACGGAAGCGTGTCACGGGGGTCTCGGGGCAGTCCACCACTATCCACGATGTGGACCGGACTGTCCCGTTCTGTGGGACGATGTGTCGCCCGTCACGGTCCGCGACGGGGTGGCCGGTTTCCGTTCAGGCGCCCGGCCAGGGGCCGGGAGCCGCTGTCTCGGGCTCCTCCTCGACCTTCGTGTCGAACAGCGTGAAGCCGCGGCGCAGATAGTTGTCCATCGCGTGCGGGCCGTCCTTGGAGCAGGTGTGCAGCCAGACCCGCTTGGTCGGCGCCAGCCCCGGCCACCGCTCGGCCAGCTCCCAGGCCCGCGCCACCCCGTACGACAGCAGGTGGCCGCCTATCCGCCGGCCGCGGAAGGCCGGGATCAGCCCGAAGTACGCGATCTCGACCGTGCCGGCGTCCTGCGCCGCCAGCTCGATATAGCCGGCCGGGGTGCCCTTCTCGTACGCGACCCAGGTCTCCACGCCGGGCCGCGCCAGGGCGTCCTGCCACTGCGCGTACGTCAGGGAGAGCCGGTCGGTCCACCGGACGTCCCCGCCGACGGCCGTGTACAGGAACCGGCTGAACTCCGGCGAGGGCACCTCGGCCCGTACGATCCGCACCTCGCCGGAGGGCTCCGCGGCAGGCCGCAGATCGGCGGGCGAGGTCTGTTCCAGGGACCAGGTGGTCACAGTGATGCTCATATGCGCCAGAAAACCACGCGTCGGGGCCCGGAGCCGAACGTGCCCCCGGCCGGCGCTCTACGAGCCCGGCGGGCGGCGCGCGCTCAGCACCGCGGGGGCCGTCGAGTGCGGCAGCAGATCCGCCCGCTCGTCCGGCCGGACCACCCGGACGTCGATCTCGTCGCCGAAGCGGTAGGGACGGTGCGCCAGCACGCCCGACAGATGGCGCCGCACCCGCGACATCTCGGCCCGTACGGTCCCGGCGCGGCCGGGGTCGCCGAAGACGTCGGCGGCCAGCTGCGCCGCGCTCCGGCCGTCCCGGTGCACGGCCAGGACGTACAGCAGCTCGGCATGGCGCGGGGTCAGCTCCTGCGTCCAGCTGCCCGCGGACCCGGACACGGCGACCGACCAGCGCCGGGGCCGGCTCAGATCCAGCACCACCCGGCTCGGCGTCTCCGTCGGCGGCCGCTCCTCGTCCACCTGTATCAGCCAGCCGCCGGGCAGCGGCTCGACCGTGCACATGCCCAGTGAGGGCTGCCAGACCCGGCCGGCCCCGAACGACTTCGGCAGCGGCAGCCGGTCCACCGGCGGCATGCCCGTGACCCCCGCCGTCCAGCCGTTCGTGTCGACCGCCAGCGCACGCCCGCCGAGCCGGCACAGGAGCGGCGCCGCCACCGAGCGGAGCCGCTCCACGGCCCGCCCGTGCCGCTCGCGCATCTCGCTCTCGGCGAGCCGGGCGACCGAGCTGACCAGCGCCAGGGTCGTCGGATGGAAGCCGGTGGCCGGGCCGCTCACATCCACCACGCCCAGCAGCCGCCCGTCCCGTGGATCGTGCACCGGAGCCGCCGCACAGGTCCAGGCGTGCAGGGAACGCGCGAAGTGCTCGGCCGAGTGGACCCGCACCGGCCGGCGCACGGCCAGGGCCGTCCCGACGGCATTGGTCCCCGTGGCGTGCTCGGCCCAGGCCGCGCCTTCTTCGAGACGGATCCCGTTCGCCTGGCGCAGCACGGTGAGGCAGCCTTCCCGCCACAGCACGCGCCCCTCGTCGTCGGTGACCACGATGATCTGCCGGGAGGCGTCGGCGACAGCGCCGAGCGACCCGGTGAGCGTGCGCATCGCCTCACCCAGCGCGGGGGCCCGCCGGCGGTGCTCCAGCTCGTCCCGGTCCAGCAGCTCCCCGCCGGTGGACCGGTCGGGATCCAGCCCCATCCGGAACATCCGCTGCCAGGACGCCCCGATCACCGGCCGGGGAGCCACCGGCGGCCGCTCGCCGGCGAGGGCGGCGTCCCGTACTTGGTGCAGCAGCCGGGTGGCCTGCGCGCCGTCCATGGCCATGAGCCTCGTCAGGTCAAGCCCTCTGTCCTGCGGCGGTACGTCCTTCAGTGGTATGTCCTTCATCTGGATCCTTCGGATATCCACTGCAACTGCTTGCAACTCTGGCAAACCACGGGCAGGCGTATGAAAGTGACAATAAGTCAGGGGTGGTGCCGTGTCGGCGCAGCACCACCCCTGGCTCCCGTGCGTGTTCCGTCAGCCGAGCGTGTCCGGCCGGCCGACGGGCTGTCAGCCGACGGGCCGTCAGCCGACGGGCCGCGCCCGGTCCACGACCGACGCCAGATCGAGCGTGTGCGGCAGCGTGCCGAAGGCCGCGCCCCAGTCCCCGCCGAGCCGTGACGCGCAGAACGCGTCCGACACCTCTGGCGGCGCCCACCGCACCAGCAGTGAGCCCTGGAGCACCAGCGCCATCCGCTCCACCAGCCGGCGGGCCCGCGCCTCGATCCCGTCCAGATCGGCCAGCTCGGTCAGCAGATCCTTGATCGCGCCGTCCAGCCGGTGATCGGCGCCACGCGCCCTGCCCACCTCCTGGAGGAAGCCGTTCAGCGCATCCGGCTCCCGCTGGAGCGCCCGCAGCACATCCAGCGCCTGCACATTCCCCGAGCCCTCCCAGATCGAGTTGAGCGGCGACTCGCGCAGCAGCCGCGGCATGCCGGACTCCTCCACGTAGCCGTTGCCGCCCAGGCATTCCAGGGCCTCGGCGGCGACCGGCGTACACCGCTTGGTCACCCAGTACTTGGCGGCCGGGACCGCGAGCCGCAGAAAGGCCCGCTCCCGCTCCGCGCCGTCGCCGCCGCCCTGGACGGTGTCGTACGCCGACGCCAGCCGCAGCGCGAGCGTCGTCGCCGCCTCCGACTCCAGCGCCAGATCCGCCAGCACGTTCCGCATCAGCGGCTTGTCGATCAGCTCGCCGCCGAACGCGCTGCGATACGTGGCGTGGTGGACCGCCTGCGCCACGGACTGCCGCATCAGCGCGGCCGAGCCCACCACACAGTCGAGCCGGGTCGCCGCCACCATCTCGATGATGGTGCGCACCCCACGGCCCTCCTCACCGACCCGGCGGGCCCAGGTGGAGTCGAACTCCACCTCGCTCGACGCGTTGGAGCGGTTGCCCAGCTTCTCCTTGAGACGCTGGAGACGGAACACATTGCGCGTCCCGTCCGCCAGGACCCGCGGCACGAGGAAACAGGTGAGTCCGCCGGGCGCCTGCGCCAGCACCAGAAAGCCGTCGCACATCGGCGCGGAACAGAACCACTTGTGCCCGGTGAGCAGATACTCGCCCGCGGCGTCCAACGGCCGCGCGCTCGTCGTATTGGCGCGTACATCGCTGCCGCCCTGCTTCTCCGTCATGCCCATCCCGAAGAGCGCGCCGGCCTTCTCGGCGGCGGGCCGCAGCCCCGGCTCGTACCGGTGGGAGGTCAGCCTCGGCTCCCACTCGGCGGCGAGCGCCGGATCGGTGCGCAGCGCGGGCACCGCGGCATGCGTCATGGACAGCGGACAGCCGTTTCCGGCCTCCGCCTGCGTCCACACCAGAAAGCCGGCCGCGCGGCGCAGATGTCCGCCTGGCCTGCCCCAGGCGTCGGTCAGTCCTGCGGAGACCGCCGTCCCGAGCAGCTGATGCCAGGCGGGATGGAAGTCGACTTCGTCGATCCGGTTCCCGTACCGGTCGTGGGTGCGCAGCGCCGGTGGGTTCTCGTTGGCCTGCGCACCCCACTCCTGGGCTTCGGCGGATCCGGCGGTGCGGCCGAGCGCCGACAGCTCCGTGCGGGTCTCGTCGAGAAGGCCGGGCGCGCTGTGCCGCTCGACGCCCTCCGTGAGGACCCGGTCGGCGCTGAAGACGTCGTACCCCACCAGGGGCGGGACCTGGTTGGTCACTGTGTGGGTGGTGGCTGCCATGCCGCTACGGTAAGGAGGTGCAGGCAGCAAATGAAACACCCGAGCGGCCAGCGGGTCGACTCCACCGGGCCCGAGTCCTCTACCGCGACGTCTCCAAGCGGAAGATGGCCTGGTTGCTGCTGAAGGACACCGTCAACTCGTGCATCGAGTACCGCATCCTCGGCCTCGCCGCCGAGGCGGCGTTCTTCACGCTGCTCTCGCTGCCGCCCCTGCTGCTCGGCCTGATCGGTCTGCTCGGGTACGTGGACGACTGGACGAGCACCACCACGGTCGCGTCCATCGAGAAGAACATCCTCGCGGCGGCCGGCACGGTGCTCTCGCCCCGCGGTGTCGACGAGATCGCCAAACCCCTGCTGGCGGACATCACCCACGGCGGGCGGCCGGATGTCATCTCCCTCGGCTTCGCCATCGCGCTCTGGTCGGGCTCCCGGGCGGTGAATGTCTTTGTCGACACCATCACCGTGATGTACGGGCTCGACGGCCGCCGCGGCATCGTGGCGACGCGGCTGCTCGCCTTCCTGCTCTACATCGTGGCGCTGCTGATCGGCGCGGTGGTGCTGCCGCTGGCGGTCGTCGGGCCCGACCGCGTCGTGGAGTTGATCCCCTGGGGCACGGAGGTCGTCTCCGTCCTCTACTGGCCGGTGGTGATCCTGCTCTCGATCGCCTTCCTCACCACGCTCTACCACGTGTCCGTACCGGCGCGGTCCCGGTGGATCGAGGACGTACCCGGCGCGCTGGTCGCCCTCGGCATGTGGGTGCTGGGCAGCTTCCTGCTCCGGATCTATCTCACCAGCACGGTCGAGGGCCCCACCATCTACGGTTCCCTCGCCGCGCCCATCGCCGTACTGCTCTGGATCGGCATCTCCGCGTTCGCGGTGCTGGTGGGCGCGGCCGTCAACGCCGCGATCGACCGGGTCTGGCCGTCGGTCGCCACGGCCGCGGCCCGGGCCGCCCAGGAACGTCTGCGCTCCGCCCAGGCGGCGGAGCTGATGGCCCGCGCGGTCGCCTCGGCGGACGCACAGGACGACGACGTGACCGATCCCGACATGCCCTCGGAATTCCCGGAGCGATGGTCCACGTTCCTGCCGCCCGACGATGTGAGGTCCCGGGTGAGGCGCCGGCTGCGCCCGGGCCGCGACAAGGGCGAGAGCAAGAAGGCCCAGGACAGCAAGGCCCGGGACAGCAAGGCCCAGGGCGACGGCCAGGACCGGGGCGACGACAAGGACCCGGGAACGTAGCCGGGAGCCGCACGGCCGGGGAGGGTCTAGCCTCGTCCCCATGTACGAGGAACGGGCATCGCGGCTCGACGGCGCGGTGGTCTGGACGCGGACCGTGACGGCCGACGAAGGATCCACTCCCTATCCCGTGCTGCCCGACGGCTGTATGGACCTGCTGTGGACCGGCGGCAGGCTGCTGGTCGCGGGACCTGACACCCATGCGTACGCCCCCGAGGGCATCACCGGGCTGCACTGCGCCGGAGTGCGCTTCGCGCCCGGGTCCGCGCCCGCGCTCCTCGGCGTTCCGGCGCACGAGCTGCGCGACCGGCGGGTGGAGCTGGCCGATCTCTGGTCCCCGGCCGAGGTGCGCGCACTCACCGGCCGGCTCGCGGCCGCCGCCGACCCCGTGGCCGCGCTGGAAGCCGTGGCGCTGCGGCGGTCCGCCGCGGCCGGTCCGCCCGACCCGCTGCCGCGGGCCGTCGTCGACGGGCTGAACGCGGGCCGTACGGTCGCCGCGACGGCGGACGCCGTCGGCCTCGGCGCCCGGCAGCTGTACCGCCGCTCCCTGGACGCCTTCGGCTACGGGCCCAAGACCCTCGCCCGGGTGCTGCGGCTCCAGCGCGCCCTGACGCTCGTACGGGCCGGGACGCCGTACGCCGAGGCGGCGCTCGCCGCGGGCTGCGCCGACCAGGCGCATCTCGCCCGGGAGACACGTGATCTGGCCGGGCTCACGCTCGGCGCCTACACGGCGTTGGCGAACAGCGAGACCGCACAGCCGTCCGGGTCGAGGACCACCGCGTAACGCTGCCCCCAGACCGCGTCCCAGGGCTTGAGATGCCCCCGGTACCCGGCCCCGGCCAGCGCCTCGTACGTGGCGTCCACCTCGGCGGGGCTGTCGCAGAGGAAGGCGAGCCCGATCCGCTCGCCTCCCGAGGGCCGGGTCCAGCCGGGGTCGTAGGAGCGGACGGTCTCCTCGGTGTCCCACAGGATGCGCAGGCCGCTGGGCAGGGACGCCTCCGCATGGGGCGCGGAGTCCGCGTCGGCGGGCAGGTCCAGGCCCAGCCGGCGGTAGAAGGCGAGAGAGGCGGCCATGTCGGAGACGACCAGGCCGATCGCGTCGAGTCGTGGAGTCATGTGTCCACCGTAGGAGCGCCGGCCCGTGCGGGTCTTGAACGAATCGGACGTCATGGTTTCGTAAGAGCCCAGGGCGGCACACCGGTCGCCCGCCCGAGGAGACTGGCGCTGTGCACACCATCCTGGTCGTCGACGACGATCCGACCGTCGCCGAGGTCGTCACCGGCTATCTGGAACGGGCCGGCTTCGCCGTGGACCGCGCGGCCGACGGGCCCGAGGCTTTGCGGCTCGCCGCCGGCTCCCCGCCCGCCCTGGTGGTGCTCGATCTGATGCTGCCCGGTATGGACGGCCTGGAGGTGTGCCGGAGACTGCGGGACAGCGGCCCGGTGCCGGTGATCATGCTGACCGCGCGCGGTGACGAGGACGACCGGATCCTGGGTCTGGAGATAGGGGCGGACGACTACGTCACCAAGCCCTTCAGCCCGCGCGAACTGGTGCTGCGCGTCGAGTCCGTCCTGCGCCGGGGGCGGACCGGCCAGGGGCGGCCGGCCGGACCCCAGCTGCGCTCCGCCGGTATCACCCTCGACCCGGCGGCCCGCCGCGTCACCAAGGACGGCCGGACGCTCTCCCTCACGCTCAGGGAGTTCGATCTGCTCGCGCATCTCATGCGCCATCCCGGGCGGGCGATCGACCGGGAGCAGCTGATGCACGACGTGTGGGGGTGGGAGTTCGGCGATCTGTCGACGGTCACGGTGCATGTACGGCGGCTGCGCGCCAAGATCGAGGACGATCCGGCCAGTCCCCGGCTGATCCGGACGGTCTGGGGCGTCGGCTACCGCTTCGACGTACCGGCCCGCCTACCGGCCCGCCTACCGGCCGACGAGAGCTGAGCGCCGTGCGCGACATGCTGCTCATCGCCCTGTATGCCTTTCTCGGAGCGGCCGCCGCCGGTCTCGCCGGAGCCTTGACGCTACGGCTGCTGCGCAACCGCTCCGTCGCCGTCTCGCTGACCGTCGTCGCCGCCGTCGCGGTCACCGCGATGCTGGCGGGGACGCTCGTCGTGGCCCGGGCGATGTTCCTGTCCCCTCATGACCTGACCGTCGTCACGACGGTCGTGGCGATGGCCGCAGTCGTCTCTCTCGCCACGGCGTTGCTGCTGGGCCGCTGGGTCGTCGCCCGCAGCCACGATCTGGCCCTGGCGGCCCGCTCCTTCGGCGACGGCGGCAGTTTCGCCGCGCCCGACGGTGCCTCCACCGCCGAACTCGCCGCGCTGGGCCGGGAACTGGCGGCCACCAGCGCGAAGCTGGCCCTCTCCCGGGAGCGCGAGCGCGCCCTGGAGACCTCCCGCCGTGAGCTGGTCGCCTGGATCTCGCACGATCTGCGCACCCCGCTCGCCGGGCTGCGTGCCATGTCCGAGGCGCTGGAGGACGGGGTGGTCCAGGACCCGGACCGCTACTTCCGCCAGATCAGGGCCGAGGTCGAGCGGCTCAACTCGATGGTCGGCGACCTCTTCGAGCTCTCCCGTATCCATGCCGGGGCGCTCGCCCTCGCCCCGACCCGGATGTCCGTGTACGACCTGGTCGGCGAGGCGCTCGCGGGCGTCGATCCGCTCGCGCGGGAGCACGGCGTCCGGCTGGTCGGGGACCGTGTCGAGGCCGTCCCCGTCGAGGTGGACGGCAAGGAGATGACCAGGGTCCTGGCCAATCTGCTGGTCAACGCCATCCACCGGACCCCGGCGGACGGCACGGTCGCGGTGGCGGCGGAACGGCGTGCGGACTGTGTCGTCCTGTCCGTCACCGACGGCTGCGGCGGCATCCCGGCCGAGGATCTGCCGCGGGTCTTCGACACCGGCTGGCGCGGCACCCAGGCGCGGACGCCGCCGGCCGGCGCGGGTCTCGGGCTGGCCATCGTGCGAGGCATCGTGGAGGCGCACGCGGGCCGTGCCGAGGTCCGCAATGTGACGGGCGGCTGCCGCTTCGAGGTCACCCTCCCGGCGGCGGCCACGGGTTAGGCCCTGTCCGGCACTCTGCCCGGCGGAACGGACACGGTGGAACGGACACGGCGGGCCGCGCGTGTGCGCGGCCCGCCGGTCGTCCAAGAGAGGATCAAGCAGATGAAGCGTGTTGGAGCTTAGATGATGGTGGCGCCGTAGACGCTGAGGGGCTCAGTGACCGGCTGGAAGAACGTGGTGCCACCGGAGGAGCAGTTGCCGCTGCCGCCCGAGGTCAGACCGATCGCGGTGTTGCCGGAGAAGAGCGCGCCACCGCTGTCGCCGGGCTCGGCGCAGACGTTGGTCTGGATCATGCCGTAGACGACCTGGCCGCCACCGTAGTTGACGGTCGCGTTGAGGCCGGTGACCGTACCGGAGTGGACGCCCGTGGTGGAGCCACTGCGCGTCACGCCCAGGCCGACGGAAGCGTTGGCGGCACCAGTGATCTCACGGTACGTGCCGTTGTACAGGTAGACCCGGCCGTCGGCCGCGCCCTGGTTGGAGTGGCGGATGATGCCGTAGTCGTTGGTCGGGAAGCTCGTACCGGCCGTGGTGCCGATGTTCCAGCTGCTGCCGATGTTGGTGCAGTGTCCAGCGGTCAGCGCGTAGTTCGTGGAGCCGACCCTGACGTTGAAGCCGAGGGAACAGCGGCTGCCGCCGGTGGTGATGGCCTCGCCGCCCGCGATGAGCTTGCTGAACTTGCCGGTGGTGTGCTGGATCCTGATGCCCGCGGCGGTGTCGGCCACGGAGTTCTTGATCTTGTTGATCTCAGCAGCGGAGACGGTGCTGTCGACGGTGACGACGACCTTGCCGGAGGCCTTGTCGGTGTACCAGGCGGTACCGGCGACGTCCGCACCGCGGACGGCGGAGCTGGCGTCGGCGAGCTGGGCCGCGGAGGCCACGGGGGCCGGCGCGGGGGCCGCGATGGCAGACGGGGCCGCAAGCGCGACGGCGGTCACCAGGCCGGAGGCGACGGCGAGAAGCCGAGCTCGACTGGGCACCGCGCTGAGGGGGGAAAGGCGCTTGAAGGTCACAACATCCTCCATAGGGGGGAACTCGCGGCCCGTTGGGTAAGCGTGCCGCTGCCGTGCGATCGTCCACCGCCATTCGGTTTTGGCCGTGGACCTGTCAACCGCACGTCTGAATCGTTGACTCCGTTTGGTTCCGCGACAAGGCCGACTTCTGGACCGGCGGCGCAGATCCGCCGTCGCCGTGCGAAGTCCTTCCGCAGGTCGGCGTGTTACCGGCGCCCGATGGAGCCGCCAGTGGCCGGTCAGTGAATTGCTGCAAAGCCCACGCCGACGGCAAAGTGACCGGCCGACGAACGCCGACACCCTTGCGGAGCACGGTGATTGGGCGGCGAAGTCATCCGGCCACCCGGCGGGCCGTCACAAACACACATGGTTCACCGTGGGTACTGGGTGTATGACGCAGTGAATCCGGGGGTCCGGTCCGCGACGGCCGGACACCCCGTATCTCTGGGCGCCCGCCGTCTGTTTGTGCGAAGTACCACCGAATTGCCCTCGTGTTGATCATGGCTGAATCTGATCGGTCCGTGGGGGTGGCGGCGGCAAGCGGTTCACGGATTCGACCGACAGGACGGTCTTGCGGAGCCCTGTGACGTGTGCTGCCGGTGGTGCGACCGTGGCGCGGCCGACGGCCCGGCCGACGCACACCGGGGAGCTCGCGTGTCTACAGGGCGCTGTACACCGCGTCGATCAGCGTCATTTTCCGTGGATCGTCCGCGATGTGAGGGCCCATCCGATTCATGACGTATCCCAGGCTCACACCCGCCTCCGGGTCGGCGAGTCCACAGGAGCCGCCGAAGCCGTCGTGCCCGAACGCCCTCGGGTTGGGGCCGTACGAGCCGTTCGGCCCGCTCAGCCACAGCCCGAGGCCGACCTCCGTCTCGTGGGCGAAGCCCGCGCCCAGCACCAGGTCCCGGCAGCTGCCCTGCCCCTCGCGGACCCGCTCGGCGGCCTCCGGGGAGAGCACGCGGCGGTCACCGGAGCGCCCCTGTCCGGCGAAGATCCCGTACAGCGCGGCGACCGCGCGGGCCGTGCCATGACCGTTCGCGGCCGGGATCTCGGCGGCGCGCCACGCCGCGGTGTTGGCGTGGGCGGCGCCGGCCGCGGGGTTGCCCAGGGCCGCCAGGGCGACCGGACCCAGCTGCCCGAAGACGGTGGCGTGTTCACCGGTGAGCGCGGCCTGCGGATGCACCAGCTCGGCGGCGCGGCCCGCCTCCCGCGCCGGCAGCCCGATGGTGAAGTCGATCCCCAGCGGCCCGGTCACCTCCTGCCGCAGGAAGGCCCCCGGCAGCAGGCCCGTGAGACGCCGGACCACTTCGCCCACCAGGAAGCCGTACGTCAGCGCGTGATAGCCGGACCGGGTGCCCGGCTCCCACCACGGCTCCGTCGCCGCCAGCCGGGAGGTGGTCAACTCCCAGTCGTAGAGCTGCTCGATGGTGTGCGGCTCGCGCAGCCCCGCCAGTCCCGCGCGGTGCGAGAGCAGATGCCGTACGAGCACGGACTCCTTGCCGGCCGCGGCGAACTCCGGCCAGTACGTGGCGACCGGCGCGTCCGGGTCGAGCACTCCGCGGTCGATCAGCAGATGCGCGCACAGGGACGTCGGCCCCTTGGTCGTCGACCACACATTGACCAGGGTGTCCCGCTCCCAGGGCCGTTCCCGCGCGCCGTCGGCCCAGCCGCCCCACAGGTCGACCACGGTCTCCCCGTCGGCCAGCACGGTGACGGCGGCGCCCAGTTCGTCGCGCTCGTGGAAGTTCCGCTCGAACGCGGCACGCACCGCGGCGAACCGTTCGTCGCAGTGCCCCTCTATCCGTACGGATCCCTCCGGCATGTGACCCCCTCCGTCGCTCCGGGCGGGCCGGTCGCCCGCTGAGATTCGGCTGTCAGGAACATACCGACTGGTCGGACCAGAGGGAACGCCCCGGCCGGCCGCTTCGGGCGGCGGCATCAAGTTGCCGGGCCCGAACGGGGGTAGGAGGGTGAGTCAAGAACGTCAGCGGCCCGTCGAGAGGAGTGATCAGAATGCCCCGAGGCTCCAGCCCCAAGCGCGAGCGTCAGTACGAGCACATCAAGGACAGCGCGCGTCAGCGCGGGGAAAGCACCGAGCGCGCCGAGGAGATCGCCGCACGGACGGTGAACAAGGAACGGGCCCGCGCCGGCGAGTCCCGTACCGCGAGCAAGGTCTCGACCGAGGACATGTCGTCCGCCAAGCGCGGCGGACAGCGCTCGCACAGCGGCTCCGAGGGCCCTACGTACGACCAGCTGTACGCTGAGGCGCAACGGCGCAACATCCACGGGCGCTCGTCCATGAACAAGGCCGAGCTGCGACGCGAACTGGGCCGCTGACCACGGAGCCGTCATGAGCAGCGAAGTCCAGATCCTTGTCGCCGTGGCCGCCCTCCTCGTGGCACTCACCCTCGGGGTCGCGATCACCCTGGCCGTCCGGCTGGTGCGGGCCCGGCGCACCCTGCGCGCGGCGGGCGTGCCCGTCCGGAACCGCTGGGTGTTCTGGGGGGCCATGGTCTATCTCGTACTCCCCACGGACCTGATGCCGGATCCGGTGTTCCTCGACGACATCGGCGTGCTGCTGCTGGCGCTGCGCTCCCTGCGCTCGGCCGGGGCGAAGGTGCCGTACGCCCCCCGGCTCGGCCGGGCGCAGGACGCTCCCCGCTGAGAGCCGGTCGAATGACAGGCTCGGAGCCGGGCGCCCGCGCCCGTACGCGGTCAAGGGATGATCGCACCGCATCCTTTCATCCCAGCACGTGAGGTATCTGTGACTCAGCACGCGTTCCCGGACGGCAACGGAAGCGGCCACGGCGGCCATCGCGACTGGTGGCGGGAGTCCGTCGTCTACCAGGTCTACGTCCCCAGCTTCGCGGACGCCGACGGTGACGGCATGGGCGATCTCCGGGGGATCGCCGACCGGCTCGGCCATGTCGCGGAACTCGGCGCGGACGCCGTCTGGCTCACGCCGTTCTACCGCTCCCCGCTGGCCGACGGCGGCTACGACGTCGCCGACTATCGGGACGTCGACCCGCGCCACGGCACCCTGGACGACTTCCGCGCGCTCCTCGGCCGGGCCAGGGCGCTCGGCCTGCGCACCATCGTCGACATCGTGCCCAACCACTGCTCCGACCAGCACCCGTGGTTCGTCGAGGCCCTGGCGGCCGCCCCCGGCTCGGCCGCGCGCGACCGGTTCGTCTTCCGGGACGGCAGTGGTCCCGACGGCGGTGAGCCGCCCGCCGACTGGCAGTCCAAGTTCGGCGGCGCCGCGTGGACGCGTGTCCCCGACGGCCAGTGGTACATGCATATATTCGCCGCCGAGCAGCCCGACCTGAACTGGGAGAACCCCGAGGTCGTCGCCGATTTCGAGCGCACCCTGCGGTTCTGGCTGGACCTGGGGGTCGACGGCTTCCGTATCGATGTCGCCCACGGACTGCGCAAGGACCTCACCCCGCCGCTGCGCGACACCCGGGGCGGCGACACCGCGCCTCTCAACTCCCCGCCCAGCGGCGAGAACCACCCCTTCTGGGACCGCGACGAGGTGCATGAGATCTACCGCTCCTGGCGGAAGATCACCGACTCCTACGCACCGCCCCGGATCATGGTCGCGGAGGCGGGGGTCAGCGCCGGCAGGCTCCCGCTCTACACCCGGCCCGACGAGCTCCACCAAGCCTTCAACTTCTTCCATCTGCGCTGTCCCTGGGACGCCGGCTCCTTCCGGAGTGTCATCGACGCCTCCCTCGCCGGCGCGGCACCCACCGGCGCGCTGCCGACCTGGGTGCTGTCCAACCACGACGTCGTACGCCACCGCTCCCGCTACGGGCTGCCCGAGGGCACCGACCTCCGGGCCTGGCTGCTGACCGACGGCCGCGAACCCGCCGTCGACGAAGAGCGGGGCCGCCGCCGTGCCCGCGCCGCCGCGCTGCTGACCCTGGCGCTGCCCGGCACGACGTACCTCTACCAGGGCGAGGAACTGGGCCTGCCGGAGGTGGCCGACCTGCCCGCGGACGCGCTGCGCGACCCGATGTGGGAGCGCACCGGACACGGGGTGAAGGGCCGGGACGGCTGTCGGGTGCCGCTGCCGTGGACCAGGACCGGATCTTCGTACGGCTTCGGTCCCGGCGGCAGCTGGCTGCCGCAGCCCGACGGCTGGGGCGAGTGGTCGGTCGAGGCGCAGACCGGCCGGCCGGACTCCTTCCTGGAGCTGTACCGTACGGCGCTGACCCTGCGCCGCCGCTACCTCGGCGACGAGAGCTTCGCCTGGCTGCCGTCGGCCCCGGGCGAGCTGGCCTTCCGCAAGGGCGCGGGGCTGGAGTGCCGGGTCAACCTCTCCGACGAGCCGCTGCCGCTGCCCGCCGGGGTGGAACCGCTGCTGGCCAGCGGCGAATTGGTCGGGGCCGAATTGGTCGGGGCCGAACCGGCCGGGGTGCTGCTGCCGCCGGACACGGCCGTCTGGGTGGACGCCGACGGCGCCGGCGACAGCAGAGACACCAGGGACGCCAGGGACGCCTGACCGGAGCGCGCCGCAGGAGCGGCGGCCGGTACGAGACGACACATGCCCGTCAGCCGAGTGCTGACGGGCATGCGTGGTACAGCGGGGTTACGGCTGCGGGTACGCCTGAACCTGCTTGGGGTTCTGGCCGTACGCGTTCGGGTTCTGGTCACCCTCGCTGGCGAGGAAGACGATCAGGATGATCGCTCCGACGAGGGGGATCGCGCCTATCAGGATCCACCAACCGGTCTTGCCGGTGTCGTGCAGCCGGCGCACGAATACGGCGAGGCTGGGAATGAGCACGGCGAGGAGGTAGAGCAGGATGAGGATGCTGCTCAGCCCGACCACAGCGTCGATGATCCCCACGACGATGGCGATGGCGGAATTGATGAGGAAGAACATCCAGTATTCCTGGCGACGCGCCCGCCCGCTGAATCCCGCGTAGTTCTTCAGAACATTGACGTACCAGTTCACTGCGTCCCCCAAGGCCCGCGAAAGATGACCTGCCCTCATGGATCAAGCCAGGAGGCAGAACATATGTGGCTTGAACTGCACGGGTCAAATCCAAACCGTGACAGTGGCCACAAAGATAGGGGACGTGGGGTGTCATGAGCCAGGCCGTGAGGAACCGGGCGAAAGCACGCGGACGCCCGGCGGACTCCATCACGGGTGCGCCCAAGGGGAGTTCAGACGTTCTCACCGGGTGTGACGAGGACGCCGGCCGCCACCGCGGCGCGCGGACCGCGCCCGGTCAGCCGCCCGTCACCGGGAGGGTCTGCTCGGCCCAGATGGTCTTGCCGCCCGTGCCCTGGCGGGTGCCCCAGCTCTGGGTGAGCTGAGCCACCAGGAGCAGGCCGCGGCCGCCTTCGTCGAAGACGCGCGCCCGGCGCAGATGCGGGGCGGTGTTACTGCCGTCGGAGACTTCGCAGATGAGGCTGCGGTCGTGGATCAGGCGCAGCTGAACAGGTGCCTCGGCGTGCCGGATGGCGTTCGTGACCAGCTCGCTGACCACCAGTTCCGTGGTGAAGATGGCGTCTTCCAGCCCCCAGGCGGTCAGCTGGGCGGAGGCGATCTTGCGTGCCTCGCCCACGACGGTGGGATCGCAGTCCAGCTGCCAGGTGGCCACCTGGCTCGCGTCGAGCGCCCGGGTGCGGGCGAGGAGCAGGGCGACGTCGTCGGCGGGGTGGCTGGGGAGCAGTGTCTTGAGCACCGTGTCGCAGGTGTCCTCAAGGGGAGCGGACGGATGAGACAGGGCCGTGCGCAGCGCGTCCAGCGTCTGGTCGAGGTCCCGCTCGCGCGACTGGATGAGTCCGTTGGTGTAGAGGGCGAGCAGGCTGCCCTCCGGCAGTTCCACCTCGGCGGTCTCGAAGGGCAGGTTGCCCAGGCCGAGTGGCGGTCCTGCGGGCAGGTCGAGGAATTCCACGGTCCCGTCGGGGCTGACCATCGCGGGCTGCGGGTGCCCGGCACGGGCCAGCGAACAGCGGCGGGAGACCGGGTCGTAGACCGCGTACAAGCAGGTGGCGCCGACATCGCCGGTAATCTCCGCCACCGTGCCCGCGCTCTGCCCGCTGCCCGCTTCCGCCGACAGATGGTTGACGAGGTCGTCGAGGTGGGTGAGCAGCTCATCGGGGGGAAGGTCGACATCGGCCAGGGTGCGCACCGCCGTACGCAGGCGTCCCATCGTGGCCGACGCCTGGACGCCGTGTCCGACCACATCGCCCACGACCAGGGCGACCCGTGCGCTGGACAGCGGGATCACATCGAACCAGTCGCCTCCCACCCCCACCCCGGAGTCGGCGGGGAGGTAGCGGACGGCGACCTCGACCGCCGTGTGCTCAGGGAGCGCCCGGGGCAGCAGGCTGCGCTGCAGGGTCAGCGCGGTCTCGCGTTCGCGGGTGTAGCGGCGGGCGTTGTCGATGCAGACGGCCGCCCTGGCCGTGATCTCCTCGGCGAGGAGCAGGTCGTCCCGTTCGAAGGACTCCGGGCGCCGGTGGCGGGTGAAGGCGGCCACGCCGAGGGTGGTGCCACGGGCGCGCAACGGGACGGCCATGGTCGAGTGGATGCCGAACTCACGGAGCTTGGCGGCCCGTTCGGGATCCCCCTGCGCCCACTGGACGGCGGCGGGGTCCGCCACATTGCTGATCAGTCCCTGCCCGGTGACCAGACACTCGGCCGTGGGCGAGTGATCCGGGTAGGCGCCCATCTCGCCGATCTCTACCACGGCTTCGGGGCACCCCTCGAAGATCGACCGGCAGGCGACGCGTCGCAGCATGACGCGGGCGCCCGGCGCCCCGGTGGCCGGCTCCTTGTCGTTGCCGACGGTGGGGAGCAGATCCACGCTGACGAGGTCGGCGAGATCAGGGACCGCCACATCCGCCAGCTCCTGCGCCGTGCGGACTATGTCCAGGGTGGTGCCGATACGGACGCTGGCCTCGTTGAGCAGGAGCAGCCGCCGCTGGGCCGTCTGCTGCGTGGTCATGTCGTGCGCCGCCAGGATCACGCCTCGTGTCCTGCCGCCCCGGTCCCGCAGCGGGGCGAGCGAGAGCGACCAGGCGAGCTCGTGCTGATGGCCGGCCAGGCGCATGGAGAATTCGAGCTGCTGCGGTTCGCCGGTCTCCAGCACCAGCCGCATGTGGCGCTCGGCGTTGTCGCCCTCGGGCCCCGGCACCATCTCCGGTACCCGCAGCCCGCGCATCTCGGCCTCCGGGAGGCCCAGTACGCGTTCCATGTCGTCGTTCATGCGGAGCAGCCGCAGACGCGTGTCGTAGACCGCCATCGCACACGGGGACTGGACGAAGGACCGCTCGATCAGCTTCTCGGCCTCGGGGTCCTGCGCCGGGGCCGGGGGAGAGACGAGAAACCACTCGGTGGTTCCGTCGTCCGTGGTGCGCCGATGGGCCAGCAGAGGTACGTCCAGACGGACGCCGTCGCGGCGCAGCAGCGTCGCCTTCCCGTGCCACCTGCTCAGATTGTCCAGGTCGCGAGGGGGCTCCGGGCTCGTCCCGTCGGCGAGCAGCTCGGCGGCGGGCCGTCCCACGATCTCCGCGGGCCGGTGGCCGAGCAGCTCGCGGGCCCCTTCGCTCCACGCGGTCACGATGCCCCGCGAGTCGATGGTGGCCGTCGCGGTGGGCGCCTCGTCGACGTGGTCGTTCGACCGGACGGGCGGGTCGTTCCGCGCGGAGCCCGGTCGTCTCATCGTCGCTCATCTCGCTCTGCCTGGACCTGGCCGCCAGAGACGAGGCCGCCCCGGCGGCGCCAGTAAATACCGGCCTCTCAAGTATGTCATTAGCGACACGTAAGGATATGTCTGGAAAACGCGACAAGCGCTCGGCGTCCCAGGTCTTTTGATGAATCATAGGAAAGTTTCATCGGTTCGTACCGAACCTCTGGACAGCCCCCACGCCGCGCTCTAATGTCTCGGCCCACCGGATGAATGTTTCGTCGCGGTAACACCGCATCCGCTCGGCGCTCGCTCGAACGCCGTTCATCTCACGAGTCTTTCCACGTCTCTCCCCCCACGGCCGGGCCACCGCCCGTCCCGAGGCGCTGCGCGATCGTCCGTCGTGGCGGTCGCAGCTCACGCACTGTGCAGCACCCCCGTCGAAGCACGGGGACTCCGGCCGGGTCACCGACACGGCCGTGACCGCAGCGGAAGGGAAGCGACATGAAGATCCGTACGTTCATCGCCACAGCCTCACTGCTGGCCTCCGGGGGCCTGATGGCTTTCTCCGGCTCCGCCCAGGCGGCTCTCTACACCACCTGTGTCGGTGACGGCGGGGCCGTGACCGTCAACAACGACCTGGTCGTACCGGCCGGGAAGTCGTGCACCCTGACGGGCACGAAGGTCAAGGGGACGGTGACGGTCGAGGCCGGAGCCGACCTCGTGGCCGCGGGCGCCACCTTCAACGGCGCGGTCAATGTCGAGGGGAACGCCTATCTGGACCTCACCGACACCACGGTGAAGGGCGCGCTGACCACCCGGGCCGCCTTCGGCGCGCATCTGGAGAACAGCAGCGTGAAGGGCGGCGTCACCGCCACCCAGGGGTTTGTCTACGCGGTCGACTCGGCGCTCAGCGGGAGCGTCAGCGCCGAGTCCGGTGAGCTGTACGTCTCGGGAAGCACCCTCAGCGGCTCGCTGACCGGCGTCGGGAACCAGTACACCGATGTGTACGACAGCACCGTCAAGGGGGCGCTCACCGTGAGCGGGAACACCCTCGGCGGGGTCCTCTGCGCCAGTGAGGTGTACGGCGCCGCGGAGTACCGGGGCAACTCCGACACGCTTCAGCTCGGCGGCGAGGGCCTGCTCGGATCCTGCGCAGGCGCCACCTACTTCGGCGGCGACGTCTCGGTGACCGACAACACCGCGAACGCCGTCCTGGACAACGCGATCGTCCGCGGCGGGCTTACCGCCACCGGGAACACCCCCGTACTCGTGGTGGGTGACCTGGCGCGCATCCGTGGCACGGTCACCGGAGAGACCGCCGCCGCCGGTGCGTCGGCCGCCCGCTCGGCCAAGAAGGCAGCGCCGCAGGACCGCGGGAACGACCTCGCGGGGAAGGCCGCGCAGCGCGCCGCCGAGGCACGGGCCGACGCCCACGAGGCGGGCACGTCCCGCCTCTGACGCCGGACCGAACCGGCCCGCGACGGCGGCCGGTTCCCCCCTCCGCCGTTCGTCACCTCTGCCTCCATCCCCTCCTCCACCGTCCCCCGACGGCACCATCGCGGCGCGCGCCGCCCGGGCAGTCCCAGCCGTGCGCCCCGGCCTTCCCCCTCTTCGCCTCATTCCCCAGGAGTGACCGTGAGCCATCTCCGCAAATCCTTCGACCGCAGGGATTTCCTGCGCGCCACCGTGGGCACCACCGTGGCGCTCGCCGCCGCCTCCGTCACCGGAGCCGCGGCGACCTCCGCCGCCGCCGCGCCGAGCGGTCTGTCCATTCCCAAGGACCGCATCGGCATCCAGCTCTACAGCATCCGCGACAAGGTCAGTTCGCTCGGCTTCGCCGTCGTCCTCGCCGAACTGGCCCGGATCGGCTACCGCGAGATCGAGTTCGCCGGATACACCCAGTCCACCTCCATCCTCGGCCGGCAGATCACCGTCCAGGAGATCCGGCGACTGCTCGACGACCACGGGCTGCGCGCGGTCGGCAGCCATGTCGGCATCGGCAACCTGCGCACCAACCTCCAGGCCGAGCTGGACGCCGCGGAGATCCTCGGCATGCCCCATCTGGGAACCGCCAACGCGCCGTCGAACAGCAACACCGTCGCGGGCTATCTGGCCGCCGCCGAGGAGTTCAACACCTGGGGCGCCGCGGCGACCGCGCGCGGCCTCAAGCTCTACCAGCACAACCACGCGGGCGAGTTCGCCTTCGCCACCGACCAGCCCTCGGTCCGGCTGTACGACGTCTTCCTCAAGAACACCGATCCCCGCCATGTCTACCTGGAGCTGGACATCTACTGGGCGTACGTAGGCCAGTACCGCTGGCCCGGATTCGACCCGGCCGCCTATGTGCGCAACCAGCCCTACCGCTACCCGCTGTTCCACATGAAGGACGGCGACGCCAACGCGTCGAACGCCAACGGCTTCGACATCGTCGAGTTCGGTGCCGGGGACCTGCCGTACGAAAAGTTCATCCGCGACATCGGTCCCCGCGCCGCGCACATCGGCATCTGGGAGCAGGACACCGCTCCCAACACCCTGCCCAACCCGCCCGGTTCGCTCGGCGCGGCGGAGCGCAGCTTCGTGGCGCTCAAGGGACTCCTCGGCTGAGCGAGCCCCACCAGGCTGAGTGAGCCCCACCAGGCCCCGCCCCTCGGAGGCCCCGCGGGCAGTTTCCCCCCGATGTCCGGCACCGGCCGCCGGTGCCGGACACCGGGGCACGCCCCGCCGCCTCCGCGCCCGCTCCTGACCCGCCAGCGACCGAGGAGACGCATCACCGTGAACCGCACCCTGAGACGCCTGATCGCAGGTGTCCTGCTCGCGGCACTGCCCGCGCTGGGAGGCGTGGCCGTCGCGCCTGCCGCCCAGGCGCACGAAGACCACGAACACGCCCTGGACTGGGCGAACTACGAGAAGGTCACCCTGACGAAGGACACCGGCGAGCCGATCGACCTCGCCGTGCTGCCCGACAGCCGGGTGCTGCACACCGCCCGCAACGGCGACGTACGGCTCACCGACCCGGGCACCGGCGTCACCAAGGTCGTCAACCACGTCGATGTGTACCAGAACTCCGAAATGGGGTTGCAGACGGTCACACTGGACCCGGACTTCGCCACCAACAAGTGGGTCTACCTCTACTACTCGCCGCCGCTCAACACCCCGGCCGGCTCCGCCCCGCTCCAGCTTCCCGCCGGGCAGGACGACTCGTACTGGAAGCAGTGGGAGGGCTACGACACCCTCACCCGTTTCAAGTGGACCGGCGACAAGCTCGACCTCTCCACCGCTCAGGAGATCATCCGGGTCGACGTCAACCGCGGCCAGTGCTGCCATGTCGCCGGGGACGTGGACTTCGACGCGGAGGGCAGGCTCTACCTCGCCACCGGGGGCAACACCCCGGCGTCCGGCCCGAACGTCAGCGGCTACACACCGATCAACGACGCGGCCGGCTACAACCCCGGCCTCGACGAGCGCCGCGGCTCCGGCAGCACCAACGACCTGCGGGGCAAGATCCTGCGGATCGACGTCCAGGAGGACGGCAGTTACACCGTCCCGGACGGAAACCTCTTCGCCCCGGGCACGGCCAAGACCCGTCCCGAGATCTTCGTGATGGGCCTGCGCAACCCCTTCCGGCTGGCGGTGGACCGGGCGACCGGCGCCGTGATGTGGGGCGACTACGGCCCTGACGCCGGAACCGCCGACCCGAACCGCGGGCCGATGGGGTACGTCGAATGGCAGACCACCACCAAGGCCATGAACAGCGGCTGGCCGTTCTGCACGGGTGACAACAGCAAGCCCTACCGGGACTTCGACTTCGCCACCCTCACCCCGGGCCCCGCCTTCGACTGCGCCGCGCCGGTCAACGACTCCCGCTGGAACACCGGCCTGTCCGCGCTGCCCGCCGCCACCGCGGCCACGCTCTGGTACGGGGACCGGGACACCGACCAGCCGTGGCCCGAACTGACCGCGTTCCGCGGTCCCGGCGGCCCGGGCGGCCAGGCCCCGATGGGCGGCCCGGTCTACCACTACGACGCGGACAACCCGTCCCCGGGCAAGTTCCCCGAGTACTGGGACGGCAAGGCGTTCATGGCGGAGTTCTCCCAGGACTACGTCGCCGCCCTCACCCTCGAAGGACCCAACGGCCCCGTCAGCAAACTGGAGAACGTCCTCCCCAACAGCCAGCGGTCCCAGAACGGCATACCGCCCTGGGACAACCCGATGGACCTGGAGTTCGGCCCCGACGGCGCGCTCTACGTCCTCGACTACGGCGACGGCTTCTTCCGTCAGAACCCCGACGCGGGGCTCTACCGGATCGACTACGCCGAGGGCAACAAGGCGCCCACCGCCGTGGTCAAGGCCGACCCGACCTCGGGCCAGGCCCCGCTCACGGTCTCCTTCAGCGCCACCGGCTCCAGCGACCCGGAGGACGGCGCCCTCACCTATCAGTGGGACCTCGACGGTGACGGCACCTTCGACGCCACCGGCCCCACGGCCACCCGTACCTATCCGGAGAACGGCCAGTTCCAGGCCCGGCTGAAGGTCTCCGATCCCCAGGGCAAGTCGGGGCTGGCGAGCCGTCAGATCACCGTGGGCAACACGGCGCCGACCATACGGATCACCTCGCCGCCCGACGGCGGGTTCTTCCAGTGGGGCGACGCCGTCCCGTACGGGATCGCCGTCGAGGACCCTGAGGACGGCTCCACGATCGACTGCGCCAAGGTCGCCTGGACCTTCGGCCTCGGGCACAACCAGCACGGCCACCCGGTCAACAGCGGCACCGGCTGCTCGGGCGCCGTCCTGACCCCGACCGACGCGGGACACGGAGACACCGAGAACGTCTTCGGAGTCCTCGGCATCACCTACACCGACAAGGGCGCGAACGGCGTCCCGCCGGCGACCGGTGACGCCCAAGTGGTGCTCAACCCGGCCCTGATGCAGGCCGAGCACTACGACGTCGCGGAGGGAGTCACGATCGCGGACGACACCACCGCGTCCGGACAGCGCAAGCTGACCTCCTTCGACGCGGGCGACTGGATCGCCTACGACCCGGTGTCGTTCGCCGGGATCACCGGAGTGCGGACCCGCGCCACCGGCGCCGGCACCCTGGCCCTGCGCTGGAACTCCACCGACGCGGAGCCGTTCGCCACCGTGCCCGTACCGGCGGGGGAGGGCTGGCAGACCGTCACCACCGGTCTGCCGTCGCCTCCTTCGGGGACCGGCCGGGTGTACGTCACCACCTCGGGCGGCGTCGAACTGGACTCCCTGACGTTCCAGGGCGCGGGCGTGGCGGACAAGACCGCGCCCAAGGTGACCGCCACCCTCAACCCGCCCCGGCCGAACGGGGACGACGGCTGGTACACCAGCACCGTGTCGCTGGCCGTCGCGGCCACCGACAACGGGACGGTCGCCAGCCGTCAGTACTCGGTCGACGGCGGCACGACCTGGCTGTCGGCGAACTCCGCCGTCACCCTGTCGGCGGAGGGCGCCACCACCGTCCGCTACCGGGCGACCGACAACGGCGGCAATGTCTCCGAGGTGGGCACGCTCACCGTACGGATCGACCGCACCGGACCCACGGTGACGGTCACCGGCCTGGACGCCGACGGCGCGTACGGGGACTCCCAGCGTCCGACGCCGGTCGTCACGGCCGCCGACACGGTCTCCGGCCGGGCCACCGCGACCATCGCGCTGGACGGGACGGCGATCACCTCGGGGCGTGCGCTGGAGCTGTGGCGGCTGCCGCTGGGAGGCCATGACCTCACGGTCACGGCCCGGGACGCGGCCGGCAACACCACCACGAAGACCGTGCGCTTCACCACGCGTACGTCCTTCGAGGACCTCGGCACACTGATCACACGGCTGCGGGCCGACGGCCTGATCACGGCGCAGGGCGAGCAGCGGCTGACCGTCCGGCTCGACCAGGCACGGGCGCACGCCTCGGCGGGCCGCACCAGCCAGGCCGCGGCCGTCCTGGAGTCGTTCGCCGGCTCCGCGGGCGACATCGCGCTGGTACCGGACGGGGCGGCGGGCGCCGCCCTGGCCCGGGACGCGCGGGCGCTGAAGGGAGGCCGGGCCGGCTGACCCCGGACGAACGGAACTGCCCCGCTCTCACCGGCGGGGCAGTTCTGTTCCCGGATCCCGGCGCTCATATGAAGCCAAGTTGCGTCGTCCAGCGCGCAACTTTTGGTGTTCTGTGGAAAAGTTGCCGGAAGTCACCGGTGGCCGCGCGGGCAAGGGCCCACGGGGCGGTGCCGTGCCCCGCTCCGGCTCCCCGCGGTGACGGCCGAAGGTGCCCAGAGGAAGTGAGTCTGTGAACATCCAGTACCACGTACTGAGCCTGCTGCGGGACAACGGCCCACTGTCCCGCGCCCAGCTCTCGGACCGGCTCGAGGTGCCGCGCCCGCGGCTGCTCGCCGAACTCGACCGGATGATCGCCGCCGGACGGGTCCGGGAGGCGGGTCCGGCCGCCTCGCGCGGCGGCCGGCGCTCCACCCTCGTGGAGCTCGACCCCGGGGTCCGGTTCGCCGCCGTCGACCTGGGCGCCAGCTCCATAGACATCGAGATCACCGACGGCGGGCTCGTGCCCGTGGCCTCCTGCTCGGAGGCCGCCGACATCCGCTCGGGGCCGGTCGCCGTACTGGGCCGCGTCAGCGAGCTCCTGCACGCGATGGCCGCCGAGGGCCACTGCGAGCGGCTCGACGCCATCGGCATCGGCCTCCCGGGGCCGGTCAGCTTCCGCGAGGGCGTGCCCGTCTCGCCGCCGATCATGGTGGGCTGGAACCGCTACCCGGTACGCGACACCCTCGCCCGCGAGCACGGCTGCCCCGTGGTGGTCGACAACGACGTCAATGTGATGTCCCTCGGGGAGCAGCACAGCGGGGTCGCGAGGACCGTCGATCATCTGCTCTTCGTGAAGATCGGCACCGGTATCGGCTCCGGCATGCAGCACCACGGCCGGATCTACCGCGGCGCGGAGGGATGCGCCGGCGACATCGGACATGTCCAGGTCGAGGCCGAGGCCGACGGACCGATCTGTTCCTGCGGGAACACCGGCTGCCTGGAGGCGTACTTCGGCGGGGTGGCACTGGCCAGGGACGCCACGGAAGCCGCACAGTCCGGCCAGTCACCCGCCCTCGCCGAACGGCTCGAAGCCCGTGGAACACTGTCCGCCCTGGATGTCGCCGAGTGCGCCGTCGGCGGCGACAACGCGAGCGTCAACCTCGTCAGAGCCGGCGGCCACCGGGTCGGACAGGTTCTCGCCACACTCGTCAGTTTCATGAACCCGTCGATGATCGTGATCGGCGGCGGACTGTCGGGACTCGGCTATCCCCTGCTCGCCGAGATCCGCAGCGTCGTATACAAACGCTCACTCCCGCTCGCCACCGGGAATCTGCCGATCGTCATGTCCGAACTCGGCTCCCGCGCGGGAGTCGTGGGCGCGGCACTCCTGGCTAGCGAACTCGCCTACGGCGAGGAGACCTGACCGGGAAAATGGCTGGCAGCCTCGTCTGCGCCTTGGAAGTCCAGCGCCGTCCGGGGAGCAACTCCTGCTTGAGGCCCTGGACGAACGACTCGGCCAGAGCATTGACAGTCGTAGCTCGATCCGACGCGTCCCATGCTGCGGCGGATGCCCTGCCGTCGGCAGGCGGCGGCCCGCACAGACCGCGCGTCGACGATCCCCGCCGTGGGCTCGGCCTCACGGCCCTCAGGCAGGCACCGGCAGCAGCGGCCGAACTGCCGCCCGCCCTGTCCTCATGCGCGTACCGCCGGAAGACCACCCGACCAGGAACCCCGTTCGGCTCACACGTTCCAAGATCGGTGCTCTTGACGATCACGATGTAGTGGGCGCCCCGTGCGGTGAGGTACTGAGCGTGCTCACGTTGTGTGCGCATCGTGCTATTTCTGGTCGGCGGCGCAGAGTTCCTGGTCCATCAGGGTGCGTTGTGCTTGCTCGGTGGAGAGGTCGGCCGCGCCGTCGCCGGTTGTCTCCAGTACGACGATGCGTCGGCCGTCGGCGCTGATGCCGTCGCGGGTCGTGTAGCCGGGGAGGTCGCCTCCGTGACCGTAGTAGGCGCCGCCGCAGGACAGCGAGATCCTCGTCAGGCCCAGTCCGTAGCTCGCGCCAGGCCCCAGGACGTCCAGGGCCGGGGCCCGTACGGTCGTCTTCATCTCGGCCAGCTGCGCCGGGCGCAGGAGCTTGCCGCCCAGGAGCGCGGAGTAGAACCTGGCCAGATCGGCGGTTGTGCTGATCATGCCGCCGGCAGCGTCGGCGGCGGAGGGATTGAGGTCGGTGACATCGATGGTGGGGCCGGTTTCGTAGAAGTTGGAGTAGCCGTGCAGGTGGTCGCCAGGGATGTGGGGGTCGGTGGTCGGGGCGAGGGTGCGGCGCAGGTGGAGGGGCCGGAGGATGCGTCGGGTTACCTCTTGCTGCCAGCTGTGTCCGGTGGCCTTCTCGATGATCATGCCCGCGAGGATGTAGTTGGTGTTGGAGTACCCCCAGGTAGCGCCTGATGCGAAGTCCGGCTCGTGGCGCATCGCTATCGCGACGAGTTGCTCCGGTGTCCAGGTGGTGTAGCGGTCGGCCTGGTATCCGTCCACACTGCTGACCTCGGGGAAGTCGTTGACGTAGTCGAACAGTCCGCTGGTGTGCTGCAGCAGCTGTCGTACGGTGATCTTGGTGCCGTCGTTGCCGTTTCCGGAGACCACTTCGGGCAGCCAGTGGTCGACGGTGTCGTCCAGTGACAGGCGGCCCTCGCCGACGAGTTGCAGTATCACGGTGGCGACGTAGGTCTTGGTGGCGCTGCCGATCCGGAAACCGTCGTTGGGGTTCACGGCGCGTCCGGCGGTTTTGTTGGCTTTACCGGCGGTGGCGTAGCGGGTTCCGTGCGGGCCCGTCGACTGGGCCAGGACTCCGACCGACCCGGTCCGCAGGACGGTGTTCACGTTGTCCTGCAGCCTGTTGTGACTCGGCTTCGAGGCGATCGTGGTTCGGTTCGAGGCGCCTTCCCGTGCCTGCTGGGTGCTGCCGGCGGCTTGCGTCGTAAGTCCTACGCCGGTCAGTGCGGCCACCAGTGTCGCGGCGGCGATGCGGTAGATGGTCCTGGTGCTGGGCATCATGGGTAGCGCGCTCCTTGAGGAGTGGGGCATTTCGGGTTTTTGGAACCGCTGCTGCGGTGTGTTGATCACGTTAGGAGCAAGGATCGCGGCAGGCCATGTGGCTTACGGGTCGATCCTGGGTGGTGCTACCCCCCTGGGTGTGCGTGCGGCACTCCCCACGACCGGGCGCGGACCTCGGCAGGAGGCTCGGCGTGCGGAGGGGCAGGCGTTCCGCCGTGTCCAATGTGCCGATCGCCTGCTTGCTCCGCTCTGTGCGGTCGGGGCGAGCGCGGGCGATTTGAACACAAGCCGCCTGTGGCTGGGCGGAGACGGCGGCGCTCTACGCGGTTGTACTCAGTGATGTGCCCTTGACCTGGCCGCTGGGGTACAGGATGAGCGTGGCGACGGCGCCGAGTGCGAACACGGCGGCTGCCCACCAGTAGGCGGTGGCGTAGCCGTGGACGCCGGCTTCGGCGAGGACCTGCGGCCTGTGCCGTGGGTGATCGGTCAGGTAGGTGGTGACGGCGGTGGTCGCCATGGTGTTGAACAGAGCGGTCCCGACCGAGCCGCCGATTTGCTGCATGACGTTGACCGCCGCGGATGCCACTCCGGCATCGCGCTCGTTGACTCTGTAGGTGGGCAGGCTGATGGCGGGGGCGATGGCCAGACCGGTGCCGAGTCCGGCCAGCAGTAGGGGAGGCAGGACGTTGGCGGCGTAGGTGCTGTGGAGCCCGAGGGCGGTCATCCAGATCAGGCTCGCCGCAGACAGTGCGAGGCCGAGCGGGACCACGGGCCGGGGGCCGACGCGCGGCATCAGCATGGTCGTGGTGGCGATCGAGGTGACCATCATGACGGCGCCCATGGGGAGGAACGCCAGCCCGGTGCGGATGGGGCTGTAGCCCAGGGTCTATTGCAGGTAGTAGGTCAGGAAGAGGAACACTCCGAACGTGCCGGCCCCGATCACCGCGATCGTCAGGTAGGAGGCGCCCCTGAAAAGTCCCTGGAGTGAAAGTTGTCCCGTAAGTGATCTTGGAGGCGATGTGGACGCGGAGGTCGGGGCGCGGTCGGCTCGGTTATCCGTTGAGGGCAAGGTTGTACAGGCGGACAATGCCGAGCATGGCGTGGTGGACGCCGTCGCCTTTCAAACGGCAGTCGCGGAGGATCTTCCAGCACTTCATACGGGCGAAGGTGTACTCGACGCGGGCCCGACCCCGCTTGTGGGAGCGGTTGTGTTCCTCCTTTCAAGCTGGGAGTTCCTTGCCCTTGGTGCGGCGGTGCGGGATGACGAGTCCGGTGCCCTGATAGCCGCCGTCGGCAATGGTCATGGTATGGCCGACGGCGTTCTTGGCGTCGTACTCCTTCCAGCCGCGGGAGTCATGGCGGTTGCCGGGCACGGGCCGGCCGACTACCACGACCACGCGGGTGTCGGCGTCGATGACGACCTGGTGGGAGGTGGAGTACCGATAGTTCTTGGACTGCTCGGCAATGCTGCGGTCGCGGGTGGGTAACAGGGCGCCGTCCACGATCAGCACCGCGTCCTTCGGGAACCGCTTGCGCGGCTTGAGCGCGAGCTTCGAGCCGAGGCGGTCAATGACGCGACTGGCCGCGGACTTCGACACACCGAACAATGGCGCCAGTTGCCGCGACGTCAGGTTGGTCCGCCGGTAAGCGGCGACCAGCAGTACACGGTCCGCCAGCGGTAGCCTCCACGGCCGTCCGCGACCCGGAGCGTCGGCACCCTCCCTACGCAGCTGGGTCACCAACTTGCTCAGGGCGCGCGGACTCAGCCCAGTGAACGGGGCTATCCAGGACGGCTCCGGCGCCGTGATCACACCAGCCATCCGCAGATCATTTCAGTTGCCGACGCCTCTCCCACAACTGATCCTGGGCATTGAGCAAGCAAGGGGGACAAGATGGGACTGATGCTCTTCCCGGGCGACGACGACATGGTGAGCCCGGACATTTCCTGGTCTTACACCGGCTTCAGCATGTTCAGGAAGTGGCTCGCCCAGGCCGAGGGGTTCACACTCGCTGAGATGGACGGCTTCGGCGGAGATCGCCCGTGGTGCAGCGTCTCCACCACGCTGGCGCCACTACTCAACCATCCAGACGACGACGGCCCCGACCTCACGCCCGCTCAATGCGCGGCCACGTTGCCCCGGCTGGTAGCAATTCTCGACCAACGTCAGCCTGACGACGACAGCGACCCCGTCCTCCGACGGCGCATCGAAGACGTCACTCAGTTGGTCACCGTCCTGCGGTTCTGCGTCGACAAGGACGCTGAGCTCATCTTCGGCTAGCCACGGGAGCGCGCAGGGACCTGTCGTTGAAGGGATGGCCCGCAGTTACGGGACAGCCTTTAGTCACGGTGGGTGAGCACGATGTGTGCAGCTGCGGACTTGTCCGCTGCGACAGCATGGCTGAACAAGTTCATGAGCGCCGTTCCTGCTCCGGGATGACCTATTTGCTGAACTAGCGCCCCGTAGTAGCGAGCCAGGGCGGCCCTCAGTGGACCGTCACCGCTTTGAACCTCGGCGGCCCCGTTGCGCAGACCTGCCAGGAGGAAGGGCAGTGATGAGGCGGAGACCCAGGGTTGCGTCAGGGCTTGGACGGAAAGCTTCTGCAGGTTGCCGGACCTGTGGGAGGGCAGCGTTGCCCGCCATAGGCCCGCGTAGGCAGCTGCCAGCCAGGCCGAAGCATGGTCCGGTTCAGAATCGATGATCTGTGCAACTGCATCGAGGACCAACCGCACCACGGCCTGTGCATCGGTCCAGGCCGCTGGTCGTGCGATCGCGGCAGCTACCCCTCGTGCGTGCCAGCCGTCGGCCTGCGCCGCGAAACCGTACAGGTCCCTGGAGAAAGGGATGTCCATGTAGAAATGCCGCAGGAGTTCGGCCCTCAGGGCCATTGCCTCCTGCGATGCCATGGTCTCCTCGCGTTGGCACGCGTCGATAAGGACGAGCGTTCCGAATGCGGGTACACCCGCCGACCGGGCGAACATGCGCAGAGCGCGGTCGTCGCACCACAACACCAGACCGTGCTCCTTGGCAAGATCCAAGGCTGTGAGCCACGCCTCCGTGCCGCGGTCGACAGCCAGCCCCGGCAGTGCACGCAGCTCCGGTCGGGCCACCCGTGGCAGTGACCGCACGATATCAGCGGCACGCTCGAGGATGCGACGCAAGGCACTCATCTGCTCATCCGGAGCAACGTGAAGAGCCGCCCGTGATTCGTCCTCGTTCCAGACCAGCGTGGCATTGGACCGCAGGGCGAAAGATTCGAGGGCGTGGAAAGCGTCACCGACGATCTGGTCGGTTGTCACGATGCTCTGGCAGGAGCCGATGAGCCGTTCGGCGGCGCCCGGCTCCAACAGGGCGAGAGAAACCGCCGCACTCGTATCCACGACCACCCGCCGAGTCAGCCCGGCCTGGATCGCTCCTGCTTCCAGCGCGTTTGCGGTCGGGTCGGAGGCGAACAGGCCAGGCAGCTCCGCAGTGAGCCGCACACACACCTCGGTGTATGACCTGCCGCTCATCGATGCCAGCATCCCTATGGGAAGCTGCCCCTGATTGATCCGGTCTCGGATTTCCCGACGGTCCTCGTCCTCGTATTCGCGGCGCAGGCTCTCGCCGATCTCTTCGAGTGCCGCTTGTGGATCGGTGGCATCGAGGGCGCGGAAGTAGACGCTGTCCGGGAAGCGCTGCAGGTAGTCCGAGCTCGCTTCACGCAGCAGTTCGGCCGCCCTTGAAGTCATGGGCTGTGTCGTGGTGGTGCGCAAGAGCAGAGCTCCCAGGAAGCCTCCCAGCAGTTCTTCGTCCTGTGGCCAGTTCTGCATCAGCTCCAGCGCACGCCCGACGAACTGCGGATCAGTAGAGTGACGTGCGCCGAGCTGGACCCATAGGAGCGCTTCGTCCCGGCGCCGTGGTGGAGCCGCTTCCCCGAGCTCGGTGAGTGTCCGCCACGCTTCGTCGGGCTGTGCCCGTGTGATGTAGCACCTCACCAGGGCCCAGCGCGCATCAAGATTGTGCGGATCCAGTCCCAGGAGGACGATGGCCGCGTCCGTGGCCCGCTCCCAGTTTCCTGCGGCGGATTCCGTCTCGACGAGCAGCTCATACATCGCGCCTTGCGCTGCCCAGTCCGGGCCAGCGATCCGCAGCGCGCTCTCAGCGCACTCCTTGGCCTTCGCGTAGTCTCTGGCTTGTTGGTAGGTACGGGCTGCCATTGCCATCAGCTGCGCATCGCGCCATTGTTCTGCGGCTTCCTGCAGGGTGGCTGCGGCCCTTTCCCGATCACCGAGTTGTTGATAGCGCTGCGACAGTTTCAAGGCGATGATCGGACTCTGGTTCGCGTTGGCGCGCAGAACCGACAGATCACCGCCCGCTGTGCCGCTGACGGCGCGGGCGAACCTCTCGAGATCCGCTACTGCGTCGGGATAGTCGTCCTTCAAGTGAGCGATCTCCGGCAGGTTCCGCCCAGACTCCACCAGCCCCATGGCCGCCATGAGCTGTTCGGGTCCTGGCTGCGCTGCATCCCATGTTCGTTGCCAGGCTTCGGCTACCCGCTCGTCCTCGCTGTCACTGCCGGCACGGCGTTCCTCAAGCACAGCCAACACCTGCGCGTTGGCGAACGGTCTTGTCACCACGCCCAAGAGTTCGCGCGCCCGGTGTTCGCGGCCCGTCAGCGCCGCGATCAGGGCACTTTCCTCCTGGACCCGAGGGTCCTCCGCTTCTTGTGCGTCGGCGTCTCCTTCTGGAGCCGGCTGCGAGAGAGCCCACGCGGTTGACAGATCCTGGCTAAACACTGCGGCCTGCATTCCCAGGACCACCGCCGCCGCGCTGTCACCGAACCATTCCCGACGTGCGTTACGCACCCGTAGGGCGACGGCCAGGGCCTCCTGGGCGTCGGCGAACTTACGGCGTGTAGCGCGGCGCGTGGCTCGCTGCAGCAGAGCCTGTGCAAGCGCCAGTCCAAGCTGAGGAAAGCGTGCGATATCCGCCTCACGGAGCGCTGGCAGGGCCTGGTCGGTCAAATCCTGGCCTACGAGGGCGTCCGTTCTCAGGAGAAGCTGCAGAGCCTGCGCGCTGTCATCAGGAGCTGTCCACTGGCTGAGGTGGTTCAGGACTGCGGGCCGGTCGCCGTCGAGGACAGATTGCAAGGCGCGGATCAGCGGCGAGTCGAGGTCTTGATGGGCAGCCAGGTACGAACGTGCGCTGCCCGCGGCCATTGTCTCTGCCTGCAGAGCAGCCCGTACGACTAGGAGGTCACGAGGGTATCCGCCCTCGCGTACCGCCTGGCCATAGAACGAGAGCGAGGCGGTGCGAGCATCGTATGCCGATGCCAGGGCTGCCACGCCCTGCGAGTTGGGGTGGCCGCCAGCCGGGCGGCCGAAGCCCTGGTACGCGTCAGCCGTCATAGTCCCGATGGCTTTCCTCGGACGTACGGGGCCCTCCAGCTCGACCATGGCATCGCCCAGGCGCAGGAGGCCGGCATCACCCCGGCAGGCC
Source organism: Streptomyces sp. NPDC042201 (assembly GCF_055582185.1). NCBI lineage: Bacteria > Bacillati > Actinomycetota > Actinomycetes > Kitasatosporales > Streptomycetaceae > Streptomyces > Streptomyces sp. NPDC042201. Next base: position 404,371 of record NZ_JBVJDS010000003.1, read on the forward strand.
GCACCTCGGGACCGGTGACGTGGAGGTACGCATCTCCTCGGCGGCCGACTTGGAAAGCCTGGCGTCCTGCCTGGCGCGACGCCGTGCAGCATCTCCGTCCCGAGGACCTGTCCCAGCAGGATCACTGGCGCGCCGGCCAGTTGCTCGGACGTCTAGCCGACCATGATCCAGACCTGCTCGAAGCGTGGTACACCGAACGACTCGATGAAACGGCCGACCGCAGCTACTTCGTTGCCCCTGAGCCCCACGACTACGAACTCCACCTAGAGCGCCCTCCGCAGGCGCACCGGTACCGGCTTGCCGTCCGCTGCGCCGGCCTTCCGTGCATCGGCCATAGCCCACTCATCCAACTCGTAGGTGCCGACCGCGACTTGGCGGAGCGCCCTACTCCGTGACCGCGCCATCACTCTTGATAATCTACTCGAAACCGTCGTGGGACAGCGCAACGAGACCCTGGAACGCCTCGGCCCACTGCTCCTCGACCACGGGGTACCGCCCGCTCACATTGCGGCCAACGTTGCTTGGGTCGACTCCTGGTGGGGTGAAGACTCCACCAGACATCAGCACCTCGTCGACTACTTCACCACCCTCTCAACCCGTGTCACCGCCCTTGCTGCCGTCGCGGTAGCGGGCCGGGCCCAGCAGATGGAGTTACTGCGGGAAGCGGAATGCGGGGAGAAGGCTGCGCGAGTATCTGGAAGGTGAGCTAGTCGGACAGTCCGCACAGGCGTAGATCGGCGAAGAGCTCAGCTACCTCCTGACGCAAGTCTCCCGCATCGTCAGCTGCCTCTTGGCCGTTACTTCCGCGCCGAAACGATCGCCGGCCGCTGATGCTCCCGCCAGCCTGCACCACACCTTCCCGTGCCGGTACGAACCAGCGGCCGGACGCGTACTTCCATCTCTGGGTGATGAGGGCGACCGCGAGCGGTAGCGGTCGAGCAGGCGTACGCGTTGACGTTTCCCCGTCTCATCGGTGAGCGCGAAAACCTGTGTGCGGACGTCGCACACGACGCTGGGCTGTGCGATCTGCGGCCAATGGGCACCGCCCGCCCCACGCTAGGGTTGGGCAGAACACTTCGCTGGAGGCAGGGACAGGACACATGGAGCCGAGTGCAGACGTAGTGGTCCTGACTGCGCTGCCAGTTGAATTCCAGGCCGTGTCAGTGCTGTTGCGTGACCAGTCGACGTTCGTTCATCCGGAGGGCACACGTTTCGTGAAGGGGACTCTGCCCGGAGTGACGGGAACCATCGCCGTCGCCAGAATCGGAGCGGGCAACCTGATTTCCGCCGTCATGACCGAGCGTGCCCGCCAGTGGTTGGACCCGCAGGCACTGCTGTTCGTCGGCGTCGCGGGTGGGTTGAAACCGGAAGTCGAACTCGGCGACGTGGTGGTGTCGACGAAGGTCTACCACCTGCACCCGGGCAAGGAGACACCCGCAGGCTTCAGCGCCCGTCCGGTGCCGGGCGCCGTGTCCCACAAGCTGGAGCAGGCGGCGGGACCGGCCCTGAGCTCAGAAACCTGGCGCGCGTGGGTGCCCGACGAGGTTCGATCGACCTGGCAGGGAATTAATCCCCAGGTACATTTCAAGCCCATCATTGCGGGTGAGGTGGTCCTGAACTCTTCGGACACTCCCCTGCGTGACCAGATCGCGTTCCACTACGGAGACGCCTTGGCCATTGAGATGGAATCTGCCGGAGTCGCCAGCGCCGCCAGCCTGTCCAAGAACCTCCAGGCCCTCACGCTTCGAGGCATCAGCGACCACGCCGACGCAGGCAAGGCCGAAGCAGACGCGTCGGGCTCGCAGCATCGCGCGTCGGCACATGCCGCCGCTGCGATGGCTGCCCTGCTGTGTGAGTTGTTGCCCGAGGCGGCTGAACCAGCCAGCCGCCGCCTGACTGCGCCGTCCTCAGTCGCTGTTCACAAGCCGCCAGCGCCGGATGTCGAGTGGGTGAATGCACTCATGGCTTTCGGCGATATGGCAAAGGCGGACTTCCGGCATGATCTTCTCTCCGATATGGGCCGTATCCTTGGCCTGTCGCATGCGTTCACCGCGGCCGAATCGTCCGTGGCACGTGATCATGTTCGGGAGATCGTTCGCCGGATGAACGCCTACCGGGATCCCACTGCCGCGCGCGCGGCCTTGTACGCCGCCCTTGAGTTTGCCCGTCCTGACGACCTGGCCCTGGACAGCCTGAGCCGGTTGTCGCGATGAGGCAGGAAGTCTTCACCGTACGAGCCCGGCGCTGGTGCCGCGTCCGTGCCGAAAGCGCACCCGACGAAGACCTGTTCCCACTGGACGACGACGGGTTCCTCGGCAGCGACCACGTCTTTGCACCCCCTGGGTCAAAGGCCACTGCGGGTGTACTCGTCGCTCCCGGTGACATCGCCCGTGAGGGAGCGACCGTATTGCTCGGTGAGCCGGGCGCTGGAAAGACCTCAGTATTCAGGTCGCTGGTGGAAGGCCTGCCGATATGGGACGACCCCACCATCCCCGACGGGGCGGACCGTTGCATCTGGATCGACGGCCCGGATCTCACACCCGCCACTTTCGAAGAGGTCCTGGGGCAGCACCTCGCCGCACTGCCGAGCACGGCATTGGGCCAGGAGCCATTGCAGAGCGGAATTCTGACAGTCGTGGTCGACCAAGCCGACGAAAGCGAGATCTGTCGCAATCTGCCTTCCTACATGAAGCGACATCTGAAGAACAAGGACGTACGCGGTCTGCGTCTGCTGCTCGCCTGCCGCACGGGCGACTACCCGCCCGGTCTCACCCCTGTCCTTTCTGACGCCTTCGGCAGCTGCTCTCTGGTGGACCTTGCCCCGTTATCGAGGGCGGATGCTGAGATGCTCGTCGACAGCGCTGGCATTCCCGGAGAGCAACTGGTCTCCGAGGTCGTCGCCCTGCGCGCCGGAGCCCTCGCGAGCGTGCCTCTCACTCTGGAACTCATCGTGCGCGAGTACCGGGAGAGCGGCCGTCTGCGGGGCGGCGCCAAGGAACTGTTCGAGGACGGGGTCCGACTGCTGGCTGATGAGTACGACTCCAACCGCCTCACCGTAGCGGTACCGGCCACGACGTGGCCGCAGCGACTGGAAGTCGCTGGGCGCATCGCCGCACGACTGGTTCTGTCAGGTCGGCGCGCCCTGTGGCGGGGGAGCCTTCTTGAGGAACGGCCACGTACCACTGATCTGGACGTCTCCACCATCTCTGGAGGCAGCGAACAGACCTCAGGCTTCCAACCCTTCGAAGTAACCCCGACAGTGGTTGACGAAGTGTTGTCCTCGGGCCTGTTCACGGCCAGCGGCAACCACAGGTTCGCTTTCCGTCACTCGTCGCTCGCGGCCTTCCTCACTGCACGACACCTCATTTCCCGATCTGTTGCAGATGCCGCGCTCCGCCGTCTGTTCCTGGTCGGAGCCCCGGACCAGGAGACGGCCGGTATCCCTGTGTCACTGCGGGAAACAGCTGCCTGGCTGGTGGCGCTCGCCCCCGACCGGACGCAATGGCTCGCCTCGGCCGACCCGGAAAGCCTGACCATGCACAGCGGACTCGTCCGCTCCGACAGCATGCGCGAACTGATCGTGTGCCGCCTGCTTGAGCGCGCCGCCGACGTTGAACTAGGCGATGCCAGATGGCATCAGACCCGCTGGGTGCTCGGACATCCCGGCCTGGCTCGCCAACTGGTTCCGGCCCTCACTCTCGACCCTGCGGATTTCGGCGACTGGCCGACCTGGGCCCGGGCTCGGGTGGCACTTCATCTGGCCGAGCAGTGCCCGTCACCGACTCTCGCACCGCTGCTGCTGAAGGTGGCGGCAGACCCTCGGTGGCCGATCGACAACCGCTCGCAGGCTGCCAGGGCAGCTTTCACATGCGATGAGGCATTGGCCGCCACCGCCTTGAAGGAGGTGTTGGCAACGCTTGGACCGAGTAAGGACACAGACCCCGACCTCAGCCTCCGGGGCACTCTGCTGACCCTTCTCTGGCCCCGTTTTCTCGACACGAGGACAATGCTTGGCGTTCTGAGCGAGACGCCGAGCGACGACCGGTACGGGGCGTATGAGCATTTCGCTGTAGGCATGCCGGCCGCGTGTCCCCAGGAGGATGTGCACCATGTCGTGGCGTGGCTCTTGCAGGGCGTGGCGGACGCGGTTGCGCTGACCGATGGGCGCAGGAGGCTGTTTACGGAAGACCGACTCGTTTCCAACGTAGTCGATCGGGCTTTGAGTGTTCCCAATGCCGAGTCGCTGCTGCCAGACCTCGCGCAGATCCTGACGACGCGCATTCTGGGCCACGAGAAGGTGGAATTCCCCCATGCACTGAACCAGGTCACGCCCGATGGGCTGGAGCCGCCCCCGGTACGGAATCTGCGCCGAAAGCTCGTCGACGCCCTGCTTGCCTGCGGGATCAAGGAGGCACAGGCCATGCGCTATTTCGCGTGGCTCGTCGTGCGCGAATGGGAGCCCCGCCACTCGTGGTCCGTAGCGCCCGAAGGGCTTTATGGTGACCGGTTCGTGCTACTTGACGCAGGTGACTTCGCCTGGGCGCTGCACAAGGCGGCCGACTGCGCCGGGAATGCTGAGTTGGCAGGGGCCTATGCGCAGCTCGCAAAGGTTCTCTTCGACGAGCAGTGCCAGGAACACTTCGAACTCGCCTACCAGAGCCAGAACAATCCTGCCTGGCCATACCTGAAGTGGTTCTACGAACCGGTCGAGATCTACGGCGACCTCGCCAAAGCATGGCGCAGAAACCACCGGGCTACGTCCGAGACACCATGGCCGGAGAGCGTGAAGTTCGTCGCAGAGCAGCGCGCGCGCCTACAGCGGGCGCGGTTACATGACACCGAAAGCTTTCGGGTTCTGCTCTGGAACCTGCAGTTCGACCCGAATACCGGCAAGGGTCAGCCGCGCCTCGACGACAACGTCACCGACTGGCCGGGCTGCTCTGTGTTCGATGCGGAGGAACTCGCTGCTCTGCCCGGATGTGCCCTGGAATTTCTGCGGCGCGAGGACGATCACGCTGAAGAGTGGATTGGCCTGGAAAGGCGGGACTATCGTGCCTGGGCCGGTCTTTTGTCGCTTGCGCTGCTCGACCGAGTGGGCGGATTGGACGATCTCGAGCCTGACCGCTGGAGCGCGTGGGTAGGCGCGATCGCCGACCCATGGCACATTCCCTCCGAGACAAGGGTGTCGCTGCTGCGGAAGGCAGCCGCGAACGACCCCCACGGGCTCACCCGCGCTATCGGAACGGTGGCTCAGGTACAGCTGGCCGAGGGCGTGCAACCGCTGGTTCTGGAACGTCTCGAAGCGAACTGGTCCACCGCTGTCACCGAGGTCTTGGAGGACTTCCTGGCGTTGGTGTCCGCCGTTTTGCTGCCAGGCTTCCGCGTCGAGCGCGCAGTAGGCGCGCTATCGGTGTCCGGCGAGGCATTCGAGGAGGGGGGCGAGGGCCGAGCGGCGCTGGTCCGTACGTGGTCCGGCCTTCTCGCCCGACTTCTCATGGTGGACAGCCCCCTGGCACAGTCCGTTGCCGAGTTCGTCCTCGCAGACATCAAGGGCGACCGCGAAACCAGTGATCTCGAACTTCCCGTGCTAGCCGCTTGCGATCTCCTGGCTGCTGGCGGCTTCGGCGCGTGGTGGAAGCTCAGGGAACTGATCGACACATCGGACCGTTTCAGCCGGGCTCTCGCACTCAGCTGCGCCCCGCGCTATAACCGTGGGCACGTCGAGAACAGTGCCGACGAAGCCGGTCTGAGCGCGCTCTACCGGTGGCTGAGTGTGCTCTTCCCACAGGACGAATACCACCGTCCGCTCGGGGTCCACGTGATCACTCCGGAGATGGAGGCACTGGACTGGCGTGAGGCGCTTCCCGTAACGCTGAGCCGCCGCAGTACGCCGGAAGCGGTTGACCACCTCAAAGCTTTGGCGGCCGAATTTCCTGCCCGGCTGAACCTGCTGGCCGCACTGGTGTCGGCACGGTCCAACTGCCTAGCGGCGACGTGGACTCCCGCGGATCTTGAGGAGGTGATTGCCATCCTGGCCGGGGTCGGCGTCTCTCCCGAGTCTGCACTCGTCGAAGCTGAACTGGTCAACGCGCTGGAAGCCTTTCAGGACATGGGGAGCCATGGTTTCCGCGAGGGGATCGTGCGGGACATGCAGCGGCTCATGAATTCGGACCGCTTACTGCCCATCGCGGACCACAACTTGGCACATGACCATCTGCAGGCAATCGCCAGGTACGCCTACGGCGAGGGTGGCCCGGCGGCTCGGCTCGCCCTGTTCACCGCACTTGGGCAAGCCCGTCCTGATGAGAAAGCCTTGGAACCGCTCAGGGGCCTGCTCATGCTGTCCAGCGACTCACCGGTGTGAGACGCTGACCCGCGCGAACAAGCCGTGGAAGGGGATGGGGGATGGCTTTTCTACGCGACACGGGCACGTCGCTTTTCGCCAGTGCTCTTTTCGTTGTGTTGGCATGGGCACTGTCGAAGACGGCCCGCCGCTTTCTGCGCGGCCTTGCGGCTCACCTGCTGCACTTGGACGTGGAAGAGGTCTTCGACAACAGTCGAGAAGCGGCGGCCGACATCAAGCGGGAACTCGGTCGAGCGCGAAAAGTGTCCATCCTTACCGGCCGCGGCGCCGAACTGCAGCGAGACTCGTTCGAGGAGCTGCTTCTCCGCTGCCGGGCCAGTCGCTGCCGTTGCCGCATTCTGTTGCCGAAGCTCGATGTTCCCGCAGGCGAGCCGGACTGGATCAACGACCGTGAGGAGGAGCTCAAGGTCTTCGACTCCGCCTTCGGCACTGGTCTACTGCGTCGCCAGATCGCAGCGACCTATGACTACCTTGCTCCGCTCTCGGTTGCGGAACATCTTGAAGTGCGTAGCTACAGCGTTCCGCATCTCGGCCGGATTGTCGCAACCGAGCGGGTCCTCTATCTGACTCCGTATACGGCCGACCAACATGGCAGGGAGTCGCCTGTGATCAAGTACCGCCGTGGAGAGACATACGACGTCCTGATGCGTCTGATAGACAAGCTGTGGACGGCGTCCGGGCCTGCGTGAGCGCTCCGGGCCGATCGGATCGCTCTCACTTCCGCACTGCTCCCGCAGCGACCTGACCTTGGTCACCGGATCCCCAGCCGCAGTTCCGGACCAAGCCATATAACCCTCCATACCTACCACTTGCCGCCGACGCGCCCCCGAACAGCCTGCCCACGGGGCCGAATCGCTGCGCGTCGCGGGCTGCACGATCCGAGTCCGTGGAGGAACAAAGTGATGGACGGGTTGTAGAGGTCGAACAGTGACCTCCGCTCGTTTCTCCGGCCGGCCGACAGCGTCGCTGGCAGCCCAGCGGCAGTTATCAATGGGCGGTGACAGCCTCGCCGGTGGACAGACGCCTTTGGACGGTGCACCACGAGGTGCCACGGGTCAACCTGTTGCACGTACTTTGATCAGGCGGAACGACACGGCACCAGGTAACACGAACGCTCATGGTTCTTGTAATGTGTAGGTCCGGACTGCTTCTACACCTCAACTACGGCTTCGCCAAGTGCCTTGGTCCACGGATCCTTGGACAGCACCTGCTGCTCTACCGAAGTATTGTTGTGGCTACTTCGCCGTATGGGAGCATATCGCCTCCGCGTTCACCTGTCCGGGAGAGGGAAGTGGAGAACACGTGTGTAGGTCAATTCCACGTGGCGCGACAGCAGAATGGTAACCCTGTAGCTCTGTCGTCCTGGCGCATCACCACCGGTGACCGAGCGGTGGTGATGCTGTGGTTGACCTCTACGGCGGTTCTGCCCAGGAATCGAAGGCCGGAAGTGATTTCGCGTAGAGGTGCTGTGACCGAATACCGGTTGTTTTGCGGGGTGGGAGGTCTGTTTCGTTCCGCATGGTGCTGAGGGGAGGGGAAGAGACCTTTCATGTCTGTGACGGGGGCAGGTTCCTTGAGCCGGCGGACAGGCGCGGCACATTCTGCGGTTGCGCTCCGGCGTTCCCGGAACGCAAGACGGCTGCCTGGTCCGGCCGTGGGCCGGGTGAGCTGTCGGGGTTGAGGGCTGGGCGGCTGGCGCCTTGGGGTGAGATGGTGCTGGCCGCGTGACGTGTCGCTGTCCTTGGGACGGTGGCTGGGAAAATGGCTCGCGGTGCGTCGTGAAGCGGGGCTATCGTGTGCCTCGTTCGGAGCGGGGCGGCAACGCGCCCGCGCCGAGATGTTGTTGGACCGTTGAGGAAGCGGGAGGTGAGGACATTGATGACTGTCGTCGTGCTGGGCGCTGCCCGGACTCAGAAGTTCATCATTCCCACCCCTGTGGTCTCCGGCTGACCTTTCTCCGTATTTCCGCGCCCGTGTGCGTGTGCCGGGGCCGCCCTTGTGAAGGGTTCCCCCTTGTCTTTCTCTTCCGCCTCTTCTGAGGTTTCGTCCGCGTCGCATCCGCTCGTCCCGTACGGCTGGGACGAAGGCTGGGACGCGGAGTTCGCTCCGTACGCCGCGCGGGGGCTGCTGCCCGGCCGTGTCGTGCGGGTGGACCGCGGGAAGTGCGATGTCGTTACCGTCGGCGGGGTCGTGCGCGCCGATACGGCGTTCGTGACGCCGCACGATCCGCTGCGGGTGATCTGCGCCGGCGACTGGGCGGCGGTCGACCCCGGCGGTGATCCGCGGTTCGTCCGGGAGTATCTGCCGCGGCGTACCGCTTTCGTACGGTCCACCTCCTCCACCCGGTCCGAGGGGCAGATCCTCGCGGCCAATGTCGACCACGCGCTCATCGCGGTCTCGCTCGCCGTCGAACTCGACCTGGGCCGGATCGAGCGCTTTCTCGCTCTCGGCTGGGAGAGCGGCGCCCTGCCGCTCATCGTGCTCACCAAGAGCGATCTGGTGGGCGACCCCGCCGTACTCGCCCATCTCGTCGAGGACGTCAGGACCACCGCGCCCGGGGTGCAGGTGCTGGCCGTCAGCGCGGCGACGGGGGAGGGGATCGAGGTGCTCTCCGCCGTTCTGTCGGGCGGTACGAGCGTGCTGCTGGGCGTCTCCGGTGCGGGGAAGTCGACCCTCGCCAACGCGCTGCTCGGGGATGACGTGATGGAGGTGCAGGCCATCCGTGATGTCGACGGTAAGGGGCGGCACACCACCACGACCCGCAATCTCCTCGCCATGCCGGGCGGCGGCGTGCTCATCGACACCCCCGGGCTGCGGGGCGTCGGGCTGTGGGACGCGGAGGTGGGTGTCGGGCAGGTGTTCTCGGAGATCGCGGGGCTTGCCGAGGGGTGCCGCTTCCACGACTGCGCCCATGTGGCGGAGCCGGGCTGCGCCGTGCTCGCCGCGGTGGAGGACGGCGCGCTTCCCGTACGCCGGCTGGAGAGCTACCGCAAACTGCTGCGGGAGAACCAGCGCATCGTCGCCAAGACCGACGCCCGGCTGCGGGGCGAGATCCGGCGTGACTGGAAGCGCAAGGGCGCGGAGGGCCGTGCGGCCATGGAGGCCAAGCGGGGCCGGATCCGGTAGCGGCCCGGGAAGGCGACGTCCGAAACCCGCGAGTGCGGCCGGCCCGGCGGCCGCACACTGGGTCGTGTGATGGATGAGGAGACCCGATACGAAGCGGTCAGCAGCCGCGACGCGCGGTTCGACGGCGCGTTCTTCTTCGCTGTCGAGACCACCGGCATCTACTGCCGGCCGAGCTGTCCCGCGGTGACCCCGAAGCGGAAGAACGTACGGTTCTACCCGACCGCGGCCGCCGCCCAGGGCAACGGCTTCCGCGCCTGCCGCCGGTGCAGGCCGGACGCCGTCCCCGGGTCGGCCGAGTGGAACGTACGCGCCGATGTCGTCGGCCGCGCGATGCGGATGATCGGCGACGGGATCGTGGACCGGGAGGGGGTGCCGGGGCTGGCCGTACGGCTCGGCTACAGCACCCGCCAGGTGCAGCGCCAGCTCAACGCCGAGCTGGGCGCCGGGCCCGTCGCCCTCGCCCGTGCCCAGCGGGCGCACACGGCGCGGGTGCTGCTCCAGACCACCGGGCTGCCGGTCACGGAGATCGCGTTCGCGGCGGGGTTCGCGAGCGTGCGCCAGTTCAACGACACCATCCGCCAGATCTACGCCCGTACGCCGAGCGAGCTGCGGAGCGAACCGGGCAGCGGGGTGAGCGCGCCGGACCCGGCGCCCGCCACGGACCCGGCGTCCGCCGCCGGGGCGCCGGCCCTCGCCGGGATCCCGCTGCGGCTCGCCTACCGCGGACCGTACGCGGCACGCGATGTCTTCGACCTCCTCGCCAGGGAAGCGGTCCCGCGGGTCGAGGAGGTGACCGGCGGATCCGGCGACCGCACCTACCGGCGTACGCTGCGGCTGCCGCACGGCCCCGGCGTCGTCGCGGTCGACGAGGCCCGTCCGGCCGGCGTCGCCCCCTCCCGGAGCGGCTGGCTGGAGGCGCGGATCCATCTCACCGATCTGCGCGACCTCACCACCGCCGTACAGCGGCTGCGCCGCCTATTCGACCTCGACGCCGACCCGTACGCCGTCGACGAACGGCTGGGCGCCGATCCACGGCTCGCCCCGCTCGTCGCGGCCCGCCCAGGACTGCGGTCGCCGGGCGCTGCGGATCCCGAGGAGTACGCGCTGCGGGCGCTCGTCGGGTACGAGGCGGCCGGCCGGCTCGTCGAGCGGTACGGGGAGCCGCTGGCACACCCGGGGGGCGGGCTCACGCGGCTGTTCCCGGCGCCGGCGGCGCTGCGCGCCGATCCGGTCGCGGGCCCGCTCGCGGCCGCGCTGGCCGACGGCGCCGTACGGCTCGATCCCGGAGCCGACCGGGACGAGGCCGGACACGCGCTCCTGGCCGTGCCCGGCATCACGCCCAGGACCGCCGCGCTGATCCGGATGCGGGCGCTCGGCGATCCCGATGTGGCGCCGGAGGATGTGGAGGATGTGGGGGTCGAGGAGGCGTGGCGGCCCTGGCGGTCGTACGCGACGAATCACCTGCGGGCGGAGCGAGCCGCTGCCGGACGAGTCTCCGCCGGACGAGTCCCCACCGGGTGAAGTCCCCGCGGGTGAAGCCGTCACCGGGTGAAGCCCCCGCCGTACCGCCGCCGCACCGCCTCCGTACCGCCGCCGTACCGCGCCCGTACCGCACGTCGGACGGGCCGTACGCTCAGCTCCAGATCACCGCTCCCAGCCAGGTGCCGACCACCAGCAGGCACGCGAACAGCTCCACCAGCAGCGAGCAGCCCGCCGTGCGCATGACCGTACGGGTCGAGGCCCAGCCGGCCCGGTGGCCGCCGAGCCGTTCCCGCTCGGCGCAGTAGATTCCCCCGACGAATCCCACGATCCCGCCCACCACCGGAAGCACGAAGAACCCCACGATCCCGGACACCCCGCCCACCAGCAGGGTGCGCCGTGTGGCCCCGGTCCTGCTGGTGCGGCGGGACGGCAGCAGCGGTCTGAGCGCCTGGTTCAGCAGCAGGAGGACCGTCGCGCCGATCAGTACGCCCCAGGCCAGGTGGGTGGTGTCCGACAGCGCCCACCACAGCACGCCGGCCCAGACGATCGCCTGACCCGGCACCCCCGGGACCAGCACGCCGAACAGACCGAGCAGGAGGACAAGGCCCACCAGCACGAGCTGCCACACGTCCATCTGCCCAGCGTGCAGGATTCAGCTCATTCCCGCAGGTCGCGAGCCACCCAGCCCCTTTCGTAGGCATGCCAGCCGAGCTGCAGCCGGGTCGTCACCCCGCTCAGCTCCATCAGCCCCTTCACCCGCCGCTGTACGGTCCGCAACCCCAGGTCCAGCTGTTTGGCGACGCTCGCGTCGGTCATCCCGGCGAGCAGCAGCGACAGGACCTCCAGGTCGGTGGGGTCCGGGCCGGGAAGCCGCTCCTCCGCGACCGTGCCGCTCGTACCGAGCCGCAGCGGCAGCCCCTCCCGCCACACCGCCTCGAAGAGCCCCATCAGTGACTCCAGCAGCCCGCTGGCGTGCACGACGAGCACCGCGGGCTCGGCCCCGATGCCCGTCAGCGGCACCATCGCCAGAGCGCGGTCCGCGACCACCAGCTTTGTCGGCACCCGCTCGATCACGCGGACGTGCTCGCCCCGGCCGAGCGCCGTGGACAGCTCGACGATCCCGGCGGGCAGTGAGAGCACCTCGCGCTCTATCACCACCCGGTAGGTGACTCCGCGCGCCGCCGCGCGTTCCTCCGCCTCGTTGTCGACGCCCGTGACCGCGACGGGCTTCCCGGTGACCAGGGCGCAGACCTCCTCGGTCGCGCCCAGCTGGAGCTGGTGGAAGCGGTGGGCGACCGCGCTCGCGCCCGTCACCACCTCGACCAGGTCGTGCACGGCCGGCTCGGCGGCCTCCGCGCGGTATTCCTCGGCGAGCAGCACCGCCGCCAGCTCGGCCTGTTCCAGCTCATGGCGGTGCTGGGTGAGCAGCGCGCCCAGCGCGACGGCAGGCGGAGCGGCGACCCACCGCCCGGTACGGGACGAGGACTGCGCGGCCAGGCCCTGCCGCTCCAGCCGGCGCAGGGCCCGTTCGGTGTCCGACTCCGGAATCGCCAGCCGGTGGGCCAGATCCGCGACCTCCGCGGCGCCGATCGCCACCAGCGCGCGATACGCGGACTCCTGTCTCGCGTCGAGACCTATCGCTCCCAGCACCCCTGAACCCCTCCCTGGACGCCTTGCGCGTCCTCCCCGGACGCGCAGATTCCGCCGCGGCCCGTGGCGGAAACAAGCCACGGCGTAAACCCGCCGCTCACATCATCCCTGCACAACCCGTCCCTCTGCCAAGGTGGCGCCATCACAGCAGCGACACACCCCGGTCATATGCCCCCTGAGTATCCAGGGCCTGGTGGTGCCCGGGAGAGTGGTGCGGCCGGCTTCACGCCGGCGTATCCGGCCCGCGCTGAACCTGTGAACGTTCGCCGGGCGTCCTTCCCGTGGGGGGTGGGGCCGCCCGGCGGACTCACCCCCCCACCGGCGATCTGGGTGCCGCGGTCCCACGTTTTCCGGACGACCCGTTTTCGCACCCCCGGCGCGGTCGACAATAGAGGCATGAGTCAGCAGGGGGAGCGGCCGACCGCCGACGACTGGTGGAACCGGCTGTACGACGAGTCCGCGCCGGACACCGGTCCGGCCGCGGCGGCGGGGGACACGCTCGACGACCGCTTCGATTCGGCGGCGGACGCGGTGGGCACGCCGGACGCGGAGGGGGCGGCAGCGGCGATCGGGGTGCCCACGGGCCCGGAGTCCGCGCCCCCGGCGCAGCGGCCGCGCGCCTGGTGGGAGCAGCCGCCACCGGCCGAGGCGTCTCCCGTACCGCCGCGTCAGCGGGCGCCCTGGGAGCCGCCGGGTCCTTACGCCCCGAGCGACGCGAGACCCCTGCCGGGGTCCGTGCCCATGCCCGCGCCCCTGCCGGAACGTCAGGATCCGCGCCAGGCACGGCCGAAGCCCGAGCCGGCCGCACCGCCGAGCCCGGCCGCACCGACGGCACCGACGGCAGCGACGTCACCGATGGAACCGACGAGCCCGGCCGCACCGACGGCACCGGCCGCACCGAGCACGCCGGACGTCCCGCCCCCCGGTCGCTCCCGGCACAGTCCGCCGCGACCCACGACCACCCCACGGCCCGGCGACACCCGGCCGCAGCCGACCGCACCACCCCGCTCCGAGGGGTCTCCCGAGAACGCCCCCGCCGCGCAGCCCTCGCCCCCCGACCCCCGCCGCCACGAGCCGGCCTCACCGCCCGCGCGGCCGGCGTCCCCGGTCCGTGAGCCCGGCCGGCACCGCAGTCCTGGGCCACCGGTCCCGCCCGTATCCCCGGCCGCTCCGGGACCGTGGCGCGCGGAGCCGTTCTCCATACCCACGCTCCCCATATCCCCGTCCCGCGCCGCTGTCAGCCACCTCGGGGCCGAGCCGCCCCCTTACGATCCCGAGCCCACCGCACTGCCTCCCGCCCACGCCGACCGCCTGGACGAGGTCGTCGCCGATACCGTCCTCGACGGCGCGCGCTACGGGACGTACTCCCTGCGGGCCGTGTCCGTACGGGGGGACTCCGCGCGGTATCGCGGTGAGCCCCGGCGCGACGCCCTGCTCACCGCCCGGTTCGGGCAGGGCGCCGGGGCCCTCGTGCTCGTCGCCGTCGCCAGTGGGGCGCACGCCGCCGACGGGGCTCACCGCGCCGCGGCCGACGCGTGTCACTGGATCGGCGGCGCGGTCGGGCGCCATCACAGCCGGCTCTCCGAGGACATCAGGGCCGGCCGCAGGGACGACCTCAAGTCCGGTCTGCACCGGCTCACCGACCGCGGTTTCGGCAGGCTCCGCGCCCGCGCCGCCGAGCTCGGGAGGCAGCCGGAGCAGTACACCGCGAGCCTGCGCTGTCTGCTGCTCTCCGCCGACCCGGAGTGCCGCAACCGGGTGTTCTTCGGGGTCGGCGGTGGTGGCCTCTTCCGGCTCAGGGACGGCACCTGGGAGGACCTGGAGCAGAGCGTCCGCCCGCCCGGCGCCCTCACGGGCGAGCCCCTCCCCGGCCTCGGATCCCAGCCCGCCGAGACCGTCGGGGGCGACCGGCTCACCATGGATCTGGGGATCACGACGGCCCACTCCCCGTACGGCGAGAGCCCGCTTCCGCTCCCGCCCGAGCCGTTCCGGTTCCGGGCCTCGATGGCCCGGCCGGGTGACACGCTGCTGCTGTGCAGCACCGGTCTCGCCGAGCCGATGCGCGGCGAGGCTGCCCTCGCCAAGGAGCTGGCCGAGCGCTGGGGGCCCATGGATCCGCCGGGTTTGGCCGAGTATTTCGCGGACACCCAGCTCAGGGTGAAGGGGTACGCCGACGACCGTACGGCGGTCGGCGTCTGGGAGGCGTAACCGTGCCCGGCATGGGTTGATGGACACCGGAGACCTGACCCGGCCGGGTCACGACAGGCCACGGCCCGTCGCCCGGGGCCCCACCCATGACCAGAAAGGGTGCTCTTCCATGGCCAAGCAGAACGTGGCGGAACAGTTCGTCGACCTCCTCGCCAGGGCCGGCGTCAAGCGGCTGTACGGAGTCGTCGGCGACAGCCTCAACCCCGTCGTCGACGCCATCCGCCGCAATGCCGCCATCGACTGGGTCCAGGTCAGGCACGAGGAGACCGCCGCCTTCGCGGCCGGCGCCGAGGCCCAGATCACCGGCAAGCTCGCCGCCTGCGCGGGCTCCTGCGGCCCGGGCAATCTGCATCTGATCAACGGCCTGTACGATGCCCACCGCTCCATGGCCCCCGTCCTCGCCCTCGCCTCCCACATCCCGTCCAGCGAGATCGGCCTCGGCTACTTCCAGGAGACCCACCCCGAGCAGCTGTTCCGCGAGTGCAGCCACTACTGCGAGATGATCTCCAACCCCCAGCAGATGCCCCGGCTGGTCCAGACGGCGATCCAGCACGCCGTCGGCCAGGGTGGGGTCAGCGTGGTCACCCTGCCCGGCGACATCGCCTCCGCGCCGGCCCCCGAGAAGGCGGAGGAGCACGCACTCGTCACCTCCCGGCCGTCCGTACGCCCCGCTGACGCGGAGATCGACAAGCTCGCCCGCATGATCGACGAGGCGGAACGGGTCACCCTGTTCTGCGGCAGCGGCACGGCCGGTGCGCACACCGAGGTGATGGAGTTCGCCGAACGGATCAAGTCCCCGATCGGGCATGCCCTGCGCGGCAAGGAATGGATCCAGTACGACAACCCGTACGACGTCGGCATGAGCGGGCTGCTCGGGTACGGCGCCGCCTACGAGGCCACCCACGAGTGCGATCTGCTGATCCTGCTCGGCACGGACTTCCCGTACAACGCCTTCCTCCCCGACGACGTGCAGATCGTCCAGGTGGACATCAGGCCGGAGCGCCTCGGCCGGCGTTCCAAGCTGGACCTCGCCATCTGGGGCGATGTCCGCGAGACCCTGACCTGTCTGACGCCTCGGGTACGGGCCAAGACGGACCGCCGCTTCCTCGACAAGATGCTCAAGAAGCACGCCGACGCGCTGGAGGGCGTGGTCAAGGCGTACACCCGCAAGGTCGAGAAGCACATGCCGATCCACCCCGAGTACGTCGCCTCCGTCATGGACGAACTCGCCGACGACGACGCCGTGTTCACCGTCGACACCGGCATGTGCAATGTCTGGGCGGCCCGTTATCTCTCGCCGAACGGACGCCGTCGTGTGATCGGCTCGTTCAGCCACGGCTCGATGGCCAACGCGCTGCCGCAGGCCATCGGGGCCCAGTTCGTCGACCGGAACCGCCAGGTCATCTCGATGTCGGGCGACGGCGGATTCTCCATGCTGATGGGCGACTTCCTCACCCTCGTGCAGCACGACCTGCCGGTGAAGATCGTCCTCTTCAACAACTCCTCCCTGGGCATGGTCGAGCTGGAGATGATGGTGGCCGGGCTGCCGGCGTACGGCACGACCAACCACAACCCCGACTTCGCCGCCATCGCCCGCGCGGCCGGCGCCTACGGGGTACGGGTGGAGAAGCCCAGGGATCTCGCGGGCGCGCTCAAGGACGCCTTCAAGCACAAGGGCCCCGCCCTGGTGGATGTGGTCACCGACCCGAACGCGCTTTCCATCCCGCCGAAGATCAAGGCCGACATGGTGACGGGGTTCGCGCTCTCGGCCAGCAAGATCGTGCTGGACGGCGGGGTGGGCCGCATGGTGCAGATGGCACGCTCCAACCTGCGGAACATGCCCCGGCCCTGACCCCGCCCGAACCCCGCCGCCCTCGCTCATCCCCTCACGCCGGGCCGCTCACACCGGACCGCTCACGCGGGGGTGAGGCGCAGCGTCAGGATCTGGAACGGCCGCAGCCGCAGCCGCAGCCCCTTCTCGCCCGACTCGGCGTCGTGCAGCGGCCGTTCCAGCAGATCGGTCACGCACGCGCCGGTCACCGGGAAACCGATGCGCAGCGTCGCCTCCGCCCGGCCGCCGGCCGACTCGTAGAGCCGTACGACGACATCGCCGCTACGGTCCTCCGCGAGTTTGACCGCCTCCACGGTCACCGCCGGGTTGTCGACATTGACCAGCGGGGGCTGCTCCGGAGCCGCCGCCACGCGCAACGGCAGATTGAGCGCCAGACCCTCCTGGACGGTCTCCTCCTGCGTACCGCCGGGCAGCAGCGCGTAGCGGAAGCGGTGCGTGCCGAGGTCGGTTTCCGGGTCGGGGCTGTGCGGCGCGCGCAGCAGCGTCAGCCGTACGGTCGTGCCGAGCCCGTCCGGATGCGCCGCCCGGGTCACCTCGTGCCCGTACGTCGAGTCGTTGAGCACCGCGACCCCGTAGCCGGGCTCGGCGACCCGCAGCCAGCGATGGGCGCAGATCTCGAACCGGGCCGCGTCCCAGCCGGTGTTGTCGTGCGTCGCCCGGTGCACATGGCCGAACTGCACCTCGGAGGTGGACCGTTCGGCGTGGACATCGAGCGGGAAGGCGGCCTTGAGGACCTTCTCCGACTCCTGCCAGTCGACGTCGGTGACGACATCGATACGAGAGCTTTCGGCGGTGAGCCGGATCTCCTGCACGATCCGCGACGCCCCGAACGTACGCACCACCCGCACCGCCGCCCGCAGCGGTCCCTCCTCGATCAGTTCGACGGACTCGGCCGCGGTGAGATCGGTGTGCTTGCGCCGGTAGTGCCGGTCGATGTCCCAGGCGTCCCACTGATTGGGATGGTCGGGGTGCAGCTGCAGCAGATTGCCCCGGCTGCCGGGTGCCAGCACCTCACGGCCGGCCATGAGATCGCGTACGGAGGCCAGCAGCCCGTCCGCGTCGATCACGACCTCCAGCCGCTGATTGCGCAGGGTGATGGTCCCGTCGTCCGAGGACGCCGACACGGGGGACGGGGCGAGCGAGGTGAACGTGCCCGGCGCCAGCGCCCGGACCAGGGCAGGAGCCAGTACCCCGCCGTCGGCCAGCGGCTGCACCCCGATGCCCTCCGCCACGTCCGAGGCGTCGGCCGCGACGACATCACGACGGGCGAACGGGGCCGCGTTCCACACCCCCACGGCGGAGCCGCCGAGCGCCGCCACCGCGTCCGCGATGATGCCCTCCAGCTCCTCGCGCACCGCCTCGTAGGTGGCACGGGCCTCGCGGTGCACCCAGGCGATCGACGAGCCGGGGAGGATGTCATGGAACTGGTGCAGCAGCACCGTCTTCCAGATCCGGTCCAGCTCCTCGTACGGATACGCGTAGGAAGCCGACCGCAGCGCCGCGGCCGTCGCCCACAACTCGGCCTCCCGCAGCAGATGTTCACTGCGCCGGTTGCCCTGCTTGGTCTTCGCCTGGGTGGTGTACGTCGCCCGGTGCAGCTCCAGATACAGCTCACCGGACCAGACCGGGGCCTTGTCGCCGTACTCCGCCTCGGCCGCGGCGAAGAAGGCGGAGGGCTTCTCGATCTCGACCGTGGGCGAGCCTTCCAGGGACTTCAGCCGCCGTGCCTTCTCCAGCATCTCCCGGGTGGGGCCGCCGCCGCCGTCGCCCCAGCCGAACGGCACCAGTGAAGTCGACGCCCGCCCCTTCTCGGCGAAGTTCTTTTCGGCGTGCGCGAGTTCGGAGGCGAGGAACTGGGCGTTGTACGTGTCGACCGGCGGGAAGTGGGTGAAGACCCGGGTGCCGTCGATGCCCTCCCACCAGAAGGTGTGGTGCGGCATCTTGTTGGTCTGGTTCCAGGAGAGCTTCTGTGTGAGGAACCACTTGACCCCGGCGAGCTTCGCCAGCTGCGGGAAGGCCGCCGTATAACCGAAGGAGTCCGGCAGCCAGATCTCCTCCGTCTCGATGCCCAGCTCCTCCAGGAAGAAGCGCTTTCCGTGCACGATCTGCCGGGCCAGCGCCTCACCGCCGGGCATATTGGCGTCCGACTCCACCCACATCGAGCCGACCGGCGCCCAGTTGCCGTCCGCCACGGCCTTCTTGATCCGCTCCCAGATGTGCGGCTGGTGGTCCCTGACCCAGGCGTACTGCTGGGCCTGTGAGCAGGCGAAGACCAGCTCCGGGTAGTCCGCGGCGAGCGCCGTGACATTGGCGAAGGTCCGGGACGCCTTCCGTACGGTCTCGCGCAGCGGCCACAGCCAGGCCGAGTCGATATGGGCGTGGCCGGCCGCCGAGATCCGGTGCGCGCTCGGGGACGCGGGACGGGACAGCA
This sequence comes from Streptomyces sp. NPDC042201, assembly GCF_055582185.1. Taxonomy (NCBI): domain Bacteria; kingdom Bacillati; phylum Actinomycetota; class Actinomycetes; order Kitasatosporales; family Streptomycetaceae; genus Streptomyces; species Streptomyces sp. NPDC042201. The sequence continues at coordinate 423,484 of NZ_JBVJDS010000003.1, forward strand.
CCTCGGCCAGCTCACCCCGCGCGGCGGCCGCCGTGCCCGCCACATCGTGCAGATCGAGCGCGTCCAGCATGCTCTCCAGGGCGCGCAGGATCTCGTGGCGCCGGGAGCGGTCCGCCGGCAGCTCGCGCATCAGCTCCGAGAGCACCTCGATGTCCAGGACGAGATGCCAGACCTCCTCGTCCAGGACGGCCAGGTCGGCGGCGGCGAAGCGGTACAGCGGGCTGTCTCCCGCGGTCAGTACGTCCCCGAGGAAGGTCGGCACGAAGTCGTGCGCGACGGCGGGGTTGGCGGCCGCCTCCAGCAGCAGGTGGACCGGCTCGCCGCCGGCCGCGGGCGCGCCCACCGGGATGTGCCGGTTGCGCGGGTGGATGCCCTTGATCGGGATGCCCGCCGCGTCGTACACCAGCCCTTCGGCCTGGAAGCCGGGCCCGTCGCCGGTGAATCCGGGGTCGATGACCGCTTCGACCCGGCGGCCCGCCCACGCGTCGGGGACGACGCCCTCCAGCCGGAACCAGCTGGTGGACCAGGGCGCGCCCCATTCCGTACCGGTCACGAACGGTTCGTAAGTGCCCTGCAGCGCCTGCCCGACCGGCACCGGCTCGCCCGGTGCGTGCCAGACGGAGAGCGTGAGCGGCTCCCGGGCCGCGTACTGCGCGGGACGGATGAACTGGCGCAGAGCGCGCTCCAGGCGCCCTTCCACCAGGGTGCGGTCGTCGTGCATCGGGACTCCTCGGGATCGGCTCGCCCGCCACCCCTGACGCGGCGGTCAGCATTTCGCTCCCCCCTCACTTCCCCGGACGGGCCTCGCGCACCCCCGCTCATGTGGTGATGAGGTGACGAACGGCATGCGTGGCGTATCCGGGGTGGGGCATGCATCTTGTGTACGCGTTCGAGAACAGGAGTCGTGACCGGTACGGGCGGGGGCAAAGGTGATGACAGGGCTACGGCGCAGAGTGGGCGGCACCGATCTGGCGGCGGTCCCGGAAGTGCGGCACGCCTTGCGGGAGATGCTGCGGCACTGGCAGGAGCGGGACTCCGCGGAAGTGGCGGAGCTGCTCATGAGCGAGCTGGTCACCAACGCGCTGGTCCACACGGAGAGCGGCGCGGTGGTCACGGCGACCGTCGCGGACTCCCGGCTGCGCGTGGAGGTACGGGACTTCGTCAGCGCGCTGCCCGCACCGCCCGAGCCGCACCGGCCGGTCCCGGACGAGGCCACGCACGGCAGGGGACTGGCGCTGGTGCGAAGCCTCGCGGACGACTGGGGGATCCGGGCGCGGCCGCTGGGCAAGCTGGTCTGGTTCGAGCTGGACGGCGCTGTGGCGTAACCGGCCTGACGGCGGGTCGGGCGCCGGCCTGACGGCGGGCGGGGCGCCGGCGCGACGGCCTCACACACGCCGGACCGGTGTGACGGTCTTCCGTCACACCGGTCCGATGTGTTCTGTGTACTGGGGTCGGACTCAGCCGAACTGACGCTCCAGATCGGTGAGTTTCTTCTCCAGGGAGTCGAGTCGTGGCAGTGCCTGCGTGTCGTCCTCCGCGGTGAGGTCCACGGTGCGGGCCTCACCGCCGACGGGCTGAAGGGAGAGCCGGGACCGATGAGTCAGCTGTGCCGGCTCTGGAGCAGGCTCCGCTGCGGCCTCGACGGCCGCCGGGGAACTCCCCGCGCCGCTCATGGCGGGCAGGGCGACCTGGCGGCCACCACGGCCCCGGCCCCAGGCGCGGTGCTGCCGGTTGAGCGCCTTGATCTGCGCCCGGTCCAGCTTCTCCTGGTCCCGCCTGCGGTGGCGGGCCTGCTCCTTCTGCCGCCGGTCGTCGCGCACCTCGTCGACCGCCTCGTCCAGCGTCCTGACACCTTCGAGCAGCATCAGGGACCAGGCGGCGAAGGTCTCGCGGGGCGCGCGCAGCCACCGTACGATCCGGATCTGCGGCAGCGGACGCGGCACCAGACCCTGCTCGCGCAGCGCCGCCCTGCGGGTCTGCTTCAGCGCGCGGTCGAACAGGACCGCGGCCGAGAGGGACATGCCCGCGAAGAAGTGCGGAGCGCCGTCGTGGCCGAGACCCCTGGGCGCGTGCACCCAGTTGAACCAGGCGGCGGCACCGGCGAACGTCCACACCAGCAGGCGCGAACCGAGGGCCGCGTCGCCGTGGCTGGCCTCGCGTACGGCGAGCACCGAGCAGAACATCGCCGCGCCGTCGAGACCGAACGGGACGAGATACTCCCAGCCACCACTGAGGCTGAGGTTTTCCTGGCCGAAGCCGACCAGGCCTTTGAACGAGAGCGCGGCGGCGACCGCGGCACAGCAGAAGAGAAGGGCGTAGGAGGCGGCGCCGTAGATCGTTTCCTTACGTCTGCGGCGCTCCTCGCTGCGTTCCCAGGAATCTTCGGCCGCGGCCTTGTCACCTGCGCGCTTGCCGCGCGCGAGTACTGCCACCGCCACCAGGATTCCGACGAGCAGCACGCCGACGGGAAGCAACCAATTCAACGATATATCGGTCAGTCGCATGCGGTGTTCCTTGCATCGCAGTAGGGCGTTTTGGGCGCCATATTGGCGGAAGTGCAGTGCCCCTCAAGGGGTTTCGAGACATGACAACGCCAACGAGGCGTAGAGGCACGCAAATAGGCGCGGTCGGTTAGAACTGCCGCGCGCCAAGCGGCTGTCATGTTCGATTAATACCACCCTAGCGGGTGGCGTGGGATCCTCGGTGACGCGGGGTCAGGTGCCCGCGCTCAGCTTCCGGACCCGGTCGGCGTCGCACGTACGCGGGCAGGTGACACACGTGTCCTCGGGGCGCAGCGTGTAGTAGAGACAGCAGCTGGCCCTGTCCCTGGTCGACAGCGTTTCGCCGGCCGGGCCGGTCAGTTCGCGGAAGCCCGCCGTACCGACATACGGCTTGGCCGTGCCCGGCAGCAGCCGCTCCAGCTCCGCCATCCCGCGCCGCTCCTCGCCCAGCAGATGCGCGACGTACCAGAGTCCCTCGACGATCTCGTCGGTCGCCATGCCCCACAGCGCCCGCCGGCCGCGCCGCATCCGCGGGGCGAAGCCTTCGAGGACCGGTCCGAGATGCTCGGCGACGGCCGTCCGCACCTCGGCGCGCAGGGCCTCCTCGTCCGGTACGACCCGGGCGCCCGGCAGCGTCGCGGCGGGGTCGGCCGGCAGACAGGCGAAGTCCGTGGCGCGGACGGTCATCCGGCCCAGCTCCCGCTGGAAGGAGACGTCCTCGACGGGTACGCGGGGCACCCGGCGGTGCAGGAACCAGGGCACGGTGATCAGCAGACAGGCCGGCCAGGCATAGCGGTGCAGCGCGAAGCTGGCGACCACGTCCGGGCGGGCCCGCTGTCCGTGGTCCCGCCGCACCTGGGCTTCGTCCCAGGCGAGAAACGCGTCGAGGTCAGGGCCGCCCGCCGCCAGGCCGGCCGCGCTCACCCAGCCGCCGCCGACCGGAGCCCGCTCACCGTCGGTGAGCAGATCGACGCGCAGCGCGGGAAACACCTCGGCCAGACGGGCGTACGCGGCCGTCACGGGCGAGGCGAGGAGGCTGGGCAGCACTGCGGGCAGGGTCATGCGGGGACCACCGAATCGCGATCGTTTGGAGGTAAGCCTAACCTTACCCGATGTGAACGATGTTTGAACTGCGGCGCCCTCGGCCTATCGTGCACATGAGGATCCGGCCGCGCGGGCCGGGCGACCCGACCGGACGGCGGAGGTGGACCGAGGTGGAGCAGGGCAGAGCGCGTGAATCCGCCGCGCGGCGGCCGTACGCGCCCGGGCCGCCGGCGGCAGGACCGTACGGGGCCGCGCCGCCCGCTTCCGAACTGCCCGAGCAGGCGCGTGGGGAGCACACCCACGGAGAGGGGCCCGGGCCCCGGGCCGTACGCCGTCATTCCGTGCGCGGGCAGATCCTCGACGCCCTGCGCCACGCGCTCGTCAGCGGAGACCTGGTCCCCGGCGAGGTCTACTCGGCCCCCGCGCTCGGCGAACGCTTCGGGGTCTCCGCCACTCCGGTACGCGAGGCCATGCAGCGGCTCACGCAGGAGGGCGCGGTGGAGGTCGTCCCGAACCGCGGCTTCCGCGTCACCGCGCGCAGCGCCCATGAACTGGCCGAACTGGCCGAGGTGCGGGCCCTGATCGAAGTGCCGGTGATGCTGCGGCTGGCCCGTACCGTCCCGGCGCAACGCTGGGCGGAACTGCGCCTGTTGGCGGACGCGACGGCCGCGGCCGCCGTGGTCGGGGACCGCGCCGGGTACGCGGACTGCGACCGTGCCTTCCACCGGGCGGTGCTCTCCCTCTCCGGCAACCAGCAACTGGTCATGGTCGCCGACGAGTTGCACCGCCGGTCCCAGTGGCCGCTGGTCAGCGCCCCGGCGCCCCGCCGCGCGGACCTGGTCGCGGACGCGGCGGAACACTCGGCGCTGCTGGACGCCCTGATCGCGCGGGACCTGCCGGTGGTGCAGTCGCTGGTGCGGGAACACTTCACGGGAGCGGCCGGCTGAGGCGCCGGCCCCGGCCGGCCACGCGCCGACGGAGCCGAGAGCCTCAACCGGCCAGGACCTCAACGGGCCACGACCTCAGCGGGCTCGTGCGGCCTCGGCGGCGGCCACCGCGGCCGTCAGCAGTTCCGCGTCGAGGAGGGTGGCGTCCGCGAGGCGGTTGGCGCCGGAGTACGCGTTCATCATGGCCTTGGCGGTCCGCAGCGCCGCGGGGGACCTGCGCACCAGCGGCCTGGTCCACTGGGTGATCGCGCTGTCCAACTCCTCTTCGGGAACCACCTTGTGAAGGATGGACAGCTCGACCGCCTTCGCGGCGTCGAAGTTGTTGGCGGTCAGTATCAGCTCGCGGATCCTGGCGGCCCCCGTCTCGTTGATCAGCCGCGGCAGGATCCCTCCCCACGCGGGAGGCACCCCGAGACCGAGCTCCGGCAGCCGGAAGCGGCAGTTGTCCGCCCCGGCCCGCAGATCACAGAGGACCGCGAGCCCCAGACCCGCCCCGACCACCCCGCCGTGCAGCCGCGCGATGGTGACCGCGTCGGTCGTCGCGAGGGCGTCGCACACCCGCCGCGCCTTGTTGCCGAGGGCCCGGAGGCTCGCGCCGCCGGGGTCCGCGGCGAGCAGGGGAGCGAATTCCCCGCGGTCGCCGCCCAGACAGAAGTCGGCCCCCGCGCCGGAGAGGATCAGCACCCGGACCCCGGATTCGTCCAGGGCGTCGAGTACGGACAGGAGTTCATCAAGAAGCAGCCCGGAGATGGCATTTCCCGTCTCAGGACTGCTCAACTGCACCTTCAGTACGGCCCCTTCCTGTATGACGCGAAGGGCCTTGAAGTCTTCCACCATGCTGATCCTTGAATGTGTGTGCTGTGCTTCCCGGTTCATACGTCGGGCCTCGTGCCGGGCCGGAGCGTCAGGAATTGACTACCTGGAGTGTCATGAGGCGCCGGAAAGCGACGCGAGGCGCCCAGATCGGCGCACTGCTGACACGCAGTTCGGGCAGCCGCCGCAGCAGCGAGGTCAAGAGGGACGTGGCTTCCAGCCGGGCCAGTGGCGCGCCGAGGCAGTAGTGGATTCCACCGCCGAAGCTGAGAGGCGCGGCCTTGCGGCGAATGTCGAAGATATCGGGATCGGCGTGCCGCTCCGGGTCGTGATGCGCGGCGCCGACCATGAGCTGCACCATCTGGCCCTGCTGCACGCGTACTCCGGCGAGGTCGGTGTCCTCGGCGGCGATCCGGCTGATCATGTGGATCGGGGTGTCGTAGCGCAGTACTTCCTCGATGGCACCCGGTATGTGCTGGGGGTGCGTGCGCAGCCACTCCCGCTGGCGCGGGTGCTCCAGGATCAGCCAGGCCATGGTGGCCAGCAGGGTCGCCGTGGTCTCCAGCGCGGCCAGGACCACGAAGAGCGCGAGGGAGTAGACGGCCTCGTCGGCCACGTCCTGGTCGGGTTCGAGTTCGTCCCAGGTCCGGATCCAGGCCGAGACCGGGTCGTCTCCGGGCGCCCGGCGGCGCTCCCGTACGAGTTCGGTGAAGTACTCGTTCAGCCGGTGGGCCGCGGCGTCCGACAGCGCCAGCTGGCTCGGCGAGGGGAACAGCTCCTGCGTGAATACCTGGTCGTGGGTGAGCGACCGGAGCAGGGGATAATCGGCGGGCGGCACTCCGAGCCATTCGCCGATCGTAATGACAGGCAATTCTTCGCTGACCAGCGAGGAGAAATCAGCCTCGCCGTCACGCAATTCTTCGGTGAGTCGGTCAAGTAGCCGCTCGGTTGTTCTGTCGACCGAATTCCTCATTTTATCCAGAGATTTTCGGTCGAACATATTCCCCACCGACCGCCGCATTCGCGTATGGTGCGGCGGATTGAGCATGGGCAAGGTTCTGCCCATTTCAAGTGAGGCGGGGGCGCTCCAGCGTGTTTCGTCGTCCTGCTGGGTACGCCACTCGCTGCTGGGCACCTGCCAGGACCGGTTCCTCAGTACCTGGTCGCACAGGCTGTAGGAGTTCACCAGGTGCCCACCCCACGGAGCCGGAATGATATCCCCCATCGCCCTGAGCTCTGTGTAGTAAGGCAATGGATTCGACTGGCCGCCCGATGTACGCAGGCGAGAGAATAGCGAAACCACAGAGCGTCGGTCGACGGATGGGGTAGCCAGGGTTGGCTCCACAGCGATTCCTTCTTTCGGGAGATCACATAGATTCGCTAACCCTGTCTACCCTTACGGTTGAACGTTCATTCGACCGTAAAACATCCCTAATTGTTGCGCATGTCACACCTTCCACCAGGTCAGGAATCCACTCCACCAGCTACCCTTCTGCGATCCGCCCTGGTGGCTCTGGACCGGGGCATTTCCGACAGGACGGCCACTCGTCGGATAGGGCGTGGATTCCCGGTTTTCCTTGCGTACCGGGGTGAATCGGGCGGGCAGTGAGTTGAGCGCCCGGTGGAACGGTCCCGGCCGCCAGGTCAGACTGTCGACGGGTACGCCGAGCTCGATGTCCGGCAGGCTGTTGAGGAGCTTCTCGATGGCCAGGACGGAGATCAGCAGGGCGGGATCCTTGGCCGGGCAGGCGTGCGGCCCCGCGCCCCAGGCGAGATGGGCCCGCTTGCTGAGCGTCTGACGGCTCATGGACAGACCCGGGTCGGTGTTGGCCGCCGCGAAGCTGATGACGACGGGATCGCCGGCGTCCAGCTTGCTTCCGGAGAGGTCCACGTCGTACACGGGATAGTGCACGGCGTAGTTGGCGATCGGCGGGCTGTTCCACAGGACGTCGTTGATGGCGTCCTCGACCAGCAGGCCGGCCGAGTGCTGGCCCCCCGCGTACTTGTCGTCGGACAGCAGCAGCCGCAGCGCGCTGGCGATGATGTTCTGCATGGGCTCGGTGCCCGCGCCGATGAGGGTGACCAGCTGATGGATCATCTCCTCGTCGGACAGCCGTGCCTGATGCTGCATCAGCCACGAGGTGATGTCCTCGCCGGGCTTGGCGCGCTTCAGCGCGACCAGTTCGAGCAGCGCCTCGGTCAGGACCTCGTTCGCCTTCTCCGCGTCGACGCCGTCGAAGATGCCGGAGAAGCCGAAGACCAGCCGGTCCCCGATCTCGGGGGGGCAGCCCATGAGGTCGTTGAAGACCAGCAGCGGCACCAACTGCGCGTAGTCGCCGACCAGGTCGGCCTTGCCGCGGCCGCTGAACTGGTTGATGAGGTACGCGGAGACGCGGTCGACGTGCCGGCTCACCCGGTGCGTGTCGATCCGGGACAGGGACTCCGTCACGGCCTGACGCAGCCTCAGGTGGTCCGCACCGTCCGAGAACAGCGTGTTCGGCCGGTACGCCATCATCGGCACGACCGGGCTGTCCATGGGCACCCGGCCCTCGTTCAGGGCACGCCAGCGGCGCGAGTCGCGCGCGAAGGTGTCGGGGTTCTGCAGCACATGGAGCGCCGCCGCGTAGTCCGTGACCAGCGAGGCTTCCACACCGGGAGCCAACTCGACGGGCGCGGCGGGGCCGTACTGCCGCAGGTGCTCGTAGAAGGCCTCCGGGTTGGCGGCGAAGTCGAGCCCGTGCAGGGGGACGCTCTTGCCGCTGTTGTGCGCAGGGCAGCCGGGTGGCGGAGCCTGAAATTCCGAGTGAGATTGCATACCAAACTCCTAGTTGAGGCGCGACTGGAGATAACGGACCAGAGCGATGAGTGCGTTCGCCGACGAACGCTGGTCACGTGCGTCACATATGACGAGCGGCGTCTCGGGAAGCAGGTCGAGAGCCTCCCGAATCTCATCGTTCGAGTGGTTCGGCATCCCGTCGAATTTATTGACGGCTATGGTGTAGGGAATCCCGTAGTGCTCGACCAGGTCCATCACGGGGAAGGACTCCTCAAGGCGCTGCGGGTCGACCAGCACCAACGCGCCGAGTGCTCCCCGGGACATGTCCTCCCACACCTGAACGAAGCGCTGCTGCCCGGGTGTTCCGAAGAGGTAGAGGACCAGCTCCTCACTGAGCGTGAGGCGGCCGAAGTCCATGGCCACCGTCGTCGTGGTCTTGCCGGTGGTGTTCTTGAGGTCGTCGATTCCCTCGCCCGCCTGCGTCATTACCTCTTCGGTACGCAGCGGCGGGATTTCGGACATGGTCCCGATGAACGTCGTCTTGCCCACGGCGAAATGCCCGACCACAAGGATCTTCGCCGCGGTCTGCACCGAATTGCGCAGATAGACGCCGTCATCCAAAGCGGGCTTGAAGGCCATTCAGCACCTCCTCGAGTATTTGCCTGTCGACAAGCTTCGCGGGAGGTATGGGCGCGCGCGTGAAGAGATACCCGGCCTCCGTGAGATCGGACAGGAGGATCTTGATGATGCCCACGGGCAGACCCGTGTGCCCGGCTATCTCGGCAACCGCGAGATAACCGCCGCCACACAGCTCCAGAACGCGGCGCTTCTCAGGATCGAGATGTTCCGTTCTCGGACCGTCGGTGGACGCTGTGACCAGCGTGATCAGTGAGAAGTCGTTGTCATTCAGCAGGCTGCGACCGTTCGTTATGACGTACGGTCGCACTAATGGGGCGGTTTCCTGCTCCGGCTCTGGCTCGTCTGATGTCGTCATGCCTTGGTATCAGCAATCTCGCGAGGGGGACTGGTCAGGGCTTTTCCGAGCTGGCCGACGAGCTGCTGCATACGGAAGGTGATCTCTGCCATGTCGACGTCGGGCGTCGCCGAAACGGCGAGGTAGGCCCCTTCGCCGGCGGAGATGAGGAAAACCCATCCGTGGTCGAACTCGACCAGCGTTTGACGCCACTGCGGCCGGCCGTTCGGCCCGCCGCAGAAGTCGGCCACCGTGCGGCTCAGCGACTGCATACCGCTCATCGCGGCGGCGACGGTGTCGGCGTGGTCCTTGCCGACGTCTTTCGAGCGGGCCATGAGGAGACCGTCGGCGGAGACGAGAATCGCGTGACGTGCTTCGGGCACTTCCAGAGCACTGTCAAGCATCCATGACAGATCGTAATTCACTGAGTCTCATGCCCTTCGCTGCGTGCATTGGTGGAACGACGGCCCGATTGCGTCCCCCGCTGGAACGCGCCCATGACGGAAGCGGCCTGTTCGCTGGAACGAGCCGGGGGCTCCGCGTTTTCGGCCGCGGGCACGATGGAGATCGCGCCGCGCCGGCGCCGCTTCGGCAGACCACCGAACGTGGTCGAGGGAGCCGCCGCGTTCTCTGAACCACCGAACGCGGTCGAGGGAGCCGCCGGGTTCTCTTCGGGCGGCATCGGGGAGGACGCGGCCACAGTGGGAATCTCCTCGGGCTCGGGCTCGGGCGCGGGCATGGTGGTGAGGAGCTCCTCGGGAAGGAGCACGACGGCACGCACGCCACCGTAGGGAGAAGTGGAGTCCACGGAGACGGTGAAGCCGTAGCGGGCGGCGAGCACACCGATCACGGTGAATCCGAACTGCGGCGGATTGCCGAGCCCCGAGACGCCGGGCGAACGCTCGCTCGACAGGAGCTTGGCGGCCCGGGCCTTCTCTTCTTCGTTCATGCCCACACCGGCGTCGTCGACGATGATGCAGACGCCCTTGGGCACGGGCCGGATGTTGATCTCGATCACGGTTTCCGGCGCCGAGTAACTGGTGGCGTTGTCCAGCAGTTCGGCGAGCGTGAGCGCGACCGGTTCGACAGCACGGCTGACGATGGCGAAGTTGCTCTGCGCACGGATCTCGACGCGCGTGAAGTGGCGGATACGGCCCTTCGCGCTGCGGACCACGTCGTAGAGCGAGGCGGCGGCGCGCTGACGGCCGAGCCATCCGTCGCAGAGCACGGCGATGGACTGGGCGCGCCGCGCGAACTGCGAATTCATGTGGTCGATGTCCAGGAGGTCCTGGAGAATCTGGAGTTCTCCGTACTTGTCCTGAATCTTGGTAATGGCCAGCTGCTGCTCGCTCGCGAGACCCTGGAGCGTACGCATGGCGGCCTTCAGGGCGTTTTTGGTATCTTCTTCCGCCCTGTCCTTGGCCTCTTCCACGGCCTCCGCGTAATGGTCTTCCAGTCTGGCGTAGTGAGCCTTGAGCTCTTCCTTCTCCTTCCGCAGCTCGGCGATCGACTTTCTACCGCGAATGATCGCGGTTGCGGCGACAGGAGTACCAGCGATCAAACCCCAAAGCGCTGGATCCTGAAAGTATTGAGTCATAAGGCTCTCTTCGGGCGACTGGGCCACCAGGTACTGAATGTCTGGAGGGTGCGTTCGGGTGCGTTCGCGATCACAGACATACGGGATCGGCCGCGCACGCTCGCCTGCCGGACTGCCTTCATAGGCCCGGCTAATGGCATAGTTCTCCCCGGGGTGGCGGATTTCTGGGCCGATGCGCTGACTTTCCCTTTATGCCATAGCGGGTTTAGCACCGCTTGGCAAGCGTGGCGATCTTATCATCACGCCAAGGGCGGGTGTCCGGGTCGGTCTGTTCCGTTTCTGGCATCTGACGGAAATTCAGCAAGGCTCCCCATTTGGGGTTGTTGGAGACCGGCGCGGGCCGGTCGGGGACCGCCCCGCCTCGGATCTTTTGCCCGAATTTCGGATTGATCGTCCCTTCTGGTCCGACGGCGGTTGCTCACCCCCTGTGAGCCCATGGGTACGGGCGTCGGATCCTTGGTGAACGGCACGGGAACCGCCGGTGCGTCCGTCGGCCCGATCCGTAACTGACACGTGACCTGATCCGTGGACTGAACCGTGAACCGTGAGGTAACGGGCCGTCACGCTCGGTGCGGCCCCTGTCCACTTGGTCCCGGGGACGCCCCATAGGGTGCGGGGATGGGTGACTCGTACATGGATCCGGGGACTCCGGATCGGCGTGGTGCCGGGCGGTACGTGTGGTGGCTGGTGACGAGCCAGCGGGGGCGGGTGGCCGCCGGGGCGGCGCTGGGCAGTGTCTGGATGGTCGGTCTGACAGTTCAGCCGTACGTGCTGTCACGTGCCATCGACGACGGACTGGAGCCGGGGCACCGGGCGGCCCTCCTCGGCTGGGCCGGGGCGCTGTTCGCGGTCGGGGTGGCCAACGCCTGGCTGGGGATCATGCGGCACCGGACCATGACCAGGGTCCGGATGGACGCCGCCTTCCGCACCGTACGCGTCGTGGTCCTGCAGGCGACCCGGCTGGGCGCCACGCTGCCCCGCCGGGTCACGGCCGGGGAAGTCGTCACGATCGGCATCGCCGATGTCACGACGATCAGCTGGGCGCTGACCGTCACGGGCCCCGGGGTCGGCGCGGTGCTGGCGTATCTCGTCGTGGCCGGGCTCCTGCTGTCCGTCTCACCGCTCCTCGCCGCCGTCGTGCTGCTGGGCGTACCGCTGCTCGCGGTCCTGGTCGGCCCGCTGCTGGGGCGGTTGCAGGGGGTGGAGACGACGTACCGCGAGCGGCAGGGCGCGCTCGCCGCGCGCTTCACGGACATCGTCGGGGGACTGCGGGTGCTGAGCGGGCTCGGTGGCAAGGACGTGTACGCGGCGCGCTACCGGCGCGATTCGGGGACGGTCAAGGACGAGGGGTACCGGGTCGGGGCGGTGACCAGCTGGATCGAGGCCCTCGGGCTCGGCCTGCCGGCGCTGTTCCTCGCCGCCGTGACCTGGCTGGCCGCCCGGCTGGCCGCCCAAGGGGCCATAACGGTGGGCGAACTGGTGGCCGTCTACGGGTACGTGGCGGTCCTCGTCGTCCCCGTGTCGTTCTTCATCGAGGGGGGCCACGACGTCAGCCGTGGCCTGGTCTGCGCCCGGCGGGTCCTGCGGTTCCTGGATCTGGAGCCCGAAACCGCGGACGCCGCGCCGGAAGCGGCGAAGGAGGGGCCCGGGCCCGGCTCCGTCCTGCGCGATCCGGCGTCCGGCGTCGAGGTCGCGCCGGGGAAGCTGACCGCGCTCGTCAGCGGCCGTCCTGCGGATGCCTCGGACGTGGTGGACCGCCTCGGCCGGTTCGCCGCTTCACCGGCGACCTGGGGCGGGGTACGTCTCGACGAGATGGCCCTGTCCCGGATCCGCGAACGCGTCCTCGTCGCGGACAACGAGGCCGACCTCTTCGCCGGGACGCTGCGCGAGGTGGTCGCGGGCCGGCGGGACCGGGACGAGGAGGCCATCACCCGGGCGGTGCACGCGGCCGTGGCCGAGGACATCGTGCGCGGCCTGCCGGACGGTCTCGACTCGCCCGTCGAGGCCCAGGGCCGTAATCTCTCCGGCGGTCAGCGTCAACGCGTCCGGCTGGTACGGGCGTTGCTCGCCGACCCCGAAGTGCTGCTGGCCGCCGAGCCCACCTCGGCGGTGGACGCGCACACCGAGGCCGCCGTCGCCGCCCGGCTGCGCGCCGCCAGGAGCGGCCGTACCACCCTCGTCACCAGCACCTCACCGCTGATGCTGGACCACGCGGACACCGTCTACTACTTGGTCGACGGCCAGGTGGCCGCGGTCGGTACGCACCGCGAGCTGCTGAGCGGGCAGGCCGGCTACCGCGCGCTGGTCTCCCGTGGTGCGGGGGACGAGGCGGGTACGGCCGCGCACGGCACGTACGGTGAGCGGGCCGATGACGCGCCCGACGTTCCGGCCGACGTTCCGGCCGCTGTACCGGCCGACATTCCGGCCGCTGTTCCCGCCGACGAAGGGGCCGTCAGATGACCGTCGGATCCGAGACCCCGGCCTCCGCCCGGCTTCCGGTGGCCGATCCGCCCCAGGTCCGCCGCGCGGCGCTGCGGTTGATCCGGCAGGACCGGCGCGCCTTCGCCGCCATGATCGTCCTGACCGGGCTGGCGGCGGCCGCCGGTCTGGTCGGCCCCTGGCTGCTCGGCCGCGTCATCAACACGGTCAGGGCCGGTGACGCGGCGGACGCCGTGGACCGGTACGCGCTCACCATCCTGGTGTGCGCGCTGGCGCAGCTGCTGCTCGCGCGGTACGCCCGCCTCGTCGGCCACCGCTTCGGCGAGCGGACCTCGGCCCGGATCCGCGAACAGCTGGTGGACCGGGCGCTCGCCCTGCCCGCCTCGGTCGTGGAGCGCGCGGGCACGGGCGATCTGACGGCGCGCGGCACCACCGATGTCACCGCGGTCGGCAGGACCTTGCGGGACGCCGGGCCGGAGGTGTTCATCGCGACGGTCCAGGTGCTGTTCATCCTCGGCGCGGTCTTCGTCCTCGACCCGCTGCTCGGCGCCTGCGGAGTGCTCGGCCTGCTCGGCATCTGGTTCGCGACCCGCTGGTATCTGCGCCGTGCGCACACCGCGTATCTGGCGGAGGGGGAGGCCACCTCGGCGCTCGCGGAGGTCCTCGCCGCCACCGCGTCCGGTGCCCGTACGGTCGAGGCGTTCTCGCTCCAGCAGCGCCGCGTCGCCGCCTGCCAGGAAGCGATCGAGCACAGCCGGCGCACCCGCACCCGGACGTTGTTCCTGCGCAGCGTGCTCTTCCCGTCCGTGGACGTGTCGTACGTCATCCCGGTGGTCGCCGTCCTGCTGATCGGCGGCGCGCTGTACGACGCCGGTGCGGTGAGCCTGGGCACGGTGGTCGCCTGCGCGCTGTATCTGCGCCAGTTGTCCCAGCCGCTGGACGCGATCCTGCTGTGGGTGGAGCAACTGCAGAGCAGCGGAGCCTCTTTCGCCCGGGTGGAGGGTCTGGCCGACGGACCGCGCACACCGGCGCTGACCGGACGGGCCCCGGCCGACGAGCGGATCGAGGTCGCCGGCGTGCGGTACGCCTACGACGACGGGCGCGATGTCCTGCACGGGGTCGATCTGACGGTACGGCCCGGCGAACGGCTGGCCGTCGTGGGCCCGTCGGGCGCGGGCAAGTCCACCCTCGGCAGGCTGCTCGCGGGCATCGACCGGCCGCGTACCGGAACGGTGACGGTGGGTCAGGTGCCGATTTCTCGGCTGGACCCGGACGAGCTGCGCCGGCAGGTCGTGCTGGTGACCCAGGAACACCACATCTTCGTCGACACCGTCCGGGACAACCTGCTGATCGCCGCGCCGACCGCCACGGACGAGGAGTTGCGCGCGGCGCTCGGCGCCGTCGGCGCCGACTGGGTCGACGAGCTGCCGGACGGTCTGGACACCGCGCTGGGCGCGGACGGACTCAGTGTCGACGGCGCGCGCTCCCAGCAACTGGCCCTGGCGCGCGTGGTGCTGGCCGATCCGCACACCCTCATCCTGGACGAGGCGACCGCGCTGCTCGACCCGGCGACCGCGCGCCACGCGGAGCGGGCCCTGGCCGCCGTCCTCGAAGGCCGGACGGTCATCGCCATCGCGCACCGACTGCATACGGCGCGCGACGCGGACCGGGTGGCGGTGATGGCCGACGGCCGTCTGACGGAACTCGGCACACACGACGAGCTGGTCGCCCGGGGCGGTGCGTACGCCGCGCTGTGGCACTCCTGGCACGGCGAGCCACCGTCGTCTCCCCGCTGACCCCCGGGCCCGGACCGGTCCGGGCCCGGGGTCCGGGCCAGGGGATGAGTGTCAGACGGGGGCGGGCGGGGTGAGCTGGGCGGCGAGCCAGGTGGGGACGCCGCCCAGCAGGCGGAACAGGCGGCCGGCCTCGGCGCGGAGCCGGGCCGCTTCCGGTTCGGGTTCTGCGTCCGCGAGCGCGGCGAGGGCCGGGGCCGTGCCGACGAGGTAGCCCAGCTCCTCCCGGATACGGAGGGACTCGCCGAAGCCGTGCCGTGCCTCCGCCAACTCGCCCTCCCGCAGGGCGAGGCCGGCCAGGTGGCGCCAGGTGAAGGAGAGCAGCAGCGTCTCGCCGTGCGCCGTGGCGGCGGCGTGGGCGCGGCGGTATGCGGCACGGGCCGACTGCGGGGAGTCGGAGAGATGCTCGGCGATCAGTCCGCGGCGGAAGTCGAGCAGCGCGCGGCCGGGAGCCGTGGGGTCGAGCAGGGCCGCCGCCCGGCCCAGGGCGGCGCGTGCCTCGTCCGCGCGGTCGCGTACGCCGAGGACGGTCGAGGCGTAGGCGAGGTGACCGCGTTCGCAGGCGGCGGCGCCGCGTTCATGGTCCTCACGGGCCGTGGCCTCCGCGACGCGCAGGGCGTCCTCGGCCTCCGGCCAGCCGCCGCCGGTGAACAGACAGCGCTCGACGAGCAGCGAGGCCCGCTGAAGCGCCGGGGCCGGGGCGGAGGCGTGCGGGGTGAGCAGGGCCGCTGCGTCGGTCCAACAGCCGCGCGAGCGCAGCCGCCATACCGCGGTCTGGAGAGGGTCTTCACCGGCAGTGGTTCCGGAACCAGACATGGCGGTATGCGCCACATTGCCCTCCCCGAGCGCGCCATTGTGCTGTTGAGTGTGGACGCATCTCAGCACGGATCCACAGCGGGGCCAAGAGGGCAGGTGAAAAATTTCACAATCCCTTGGTCATCGGCGGTGCTCCGGCGGCCCGCGCGGAACGGGAATTCGCGGGGACGGGCGGCCGGCAGGGCGGGTGCGGCAGGGGCCCCGGAAGGGCTGCCACCTGGGACGACCGCCGCGAGACAGCGGTCATCGGGGGCCGCGAGGGGTCGTCGGGGGCCGGTCCCCGACAAGGAGTTGGATCTCTTCCTCACCCTTCCGGGTGATGTCAGTCAACGGAAGTCGACGCCGGTCGACCCGGCACCCGATGACGCGGCGTGGAGCGCGGGCGGGCGCGGGCGGCCGCGGGTCCGCCGTCAGCTCATGCGCAGCGCGAGGAAGAAGTCCAGCTTGTCCTCCAGGCGCGACAGATCACGGCCCGTCAGCTGTTCGATCCTGCCGACCCGGTAGCGCAGGGTGTTCACATGCAGATGCAGCCGGGCCGCGCAGCGGGTCCATGACCCGTCGCAGTCGAGGAAGGCCTCCAGCGTGGAGATCAGCTCCGCGCGATGGCGGCGGTCGTAGTCCCGCAGCGGATCGAGCAGGCGGGCCGTGAAGGCCCGGCGTACATCGTCGGGGACGAACGGCAGCAGCAGCACGTGGGAGGCCAGCTCATGGTGTCCCGCCGCGCAGACGCGGCCAGGACGGGCGGCCGCCACACGGCGGGCGTGGCGGGCCTCTTCCAGGGCGCCGCGCAGGCCCTCCGCCGAGTGCACCGCCGCGCTCACGCCCAGCGTCAGCCGGCCGTCGTCGGCGAGCCCCGACGTCAGCGGGTCACGGACGGCGGCCAGAAGGGCGTCGGCGTGCAGGCCGGGGTCCTTCGGCGCCTCGTCGTACGCGTCACCGCCCTCGGCGTCGTCGGCCGGATCCGGGGCGGCCGTCATCGGCAGCGGCACCAGCGCGACGGCCTCCTCACCCGTATGGGCGACCGCGATCCGGTCGGCCCGGTCCGCCCCCGCCCTCGCCGGGTCGACCAGGATCTCTTCCAGCAGGGACTGCGCCACCGGACCGCCCTCGACCGCCACGCCCGCGCCGTCCTGGTCCCACTCCACCCGCGCCACCACGACCTGCCAGTGCGGCGCAGTGCCCAGTCCGGGCAGCAGCACCGGAGCGGCCACCCGCAGCCGTGCGGCGATCTCGGCGGGGGCGGCGCCCGTCTGGACCAGTTCCAGGATCTCCTGGGCGAGCCGGCGCCGTACCGTACGGGCCGCGTCGCGCCGGTCGCGCTCCACCGCGATCAGCTGGGTCACTCCCTGGAGCAGATCCAGCCGGGCCGCCGGCCAGTCGCCCGCGTCCGCCTCGACCGCCAGCAGCCAGTCGGAGAGCACGGTCTCGCGCGCGTCCCGGAAGGCGGCGGGCGCCGCCTCGCGCCCCGGGTCGCGGACGGGGAAGAGGGAGTACGCCGTGGACCCCACGTTCACCCGGTAGGGGCTCCGGCGGCCGGCGCGGGTGGCGGCCAGATGCTCCCCGGCGAGCGCGGCGGCCCGCGCCGCGGGCAGCGGCTCCCCGGCGCCCGCGATCTGCCGGCCGGTGGGGGAGAGCACCCAGGCCCGCAGGTCGAGGTCGGAGCCCAGGAGATCGAGGACGACATCGGGGCCGCCGCCCGCCGGGCCCGAGGTCATCAGCCTGCGGTGCCGGTCGACGACCGCGGCCAGGTCCCCGGCGCGCTCCCCGGAGACCTGACGGACCACGTATTCGGTGATGGCCGCGAACGCCACGTCCTCGTTCACCGCGAAGAGCGGCAGCCGGTGCCGCACGCAGGCCGTGACCAGGTCCTCGGGGATGTCGCCGAGCTCCGCCTCGCCCGCCGCGAGCCCGGCGACCCCGGCGGCCGTGAGGATCCGTACGAACGGCTCAGAGTCCTCGGCGGAACGCCGCCAGGCGAGGCCGGTCAGGACCAGCTCGCCGCCCGAGAGATAGCGGCTCGGATCCCGCAGATCGGTGGTCATCACGCCGCGTACGGTCCGGTCCAGCTCCTCGCCGCCACCGAGCAGCCGCAGGCCCAGCGCCTCGGTCTCCAGCAGTGCGCGCAGCCGCATCTCGTCGCCGCCGATCTGGACAGGGGTGCCCCACGTTTCGGAAGGGAGACCATTCGGTTACCGTGCCTCGCCTTTCGTTCGAATCTACAAGACTCGGGAGGCGACCAGCCAATTCCTTCATGGTTTTGGTGACTACACCGGACCGGGTACTGCTTGTGTACTTGTGTCACACAGCGTCAATAGGTCACATGTAGCCATTCGAGGACCGGCCGTCCCCGGGCCCCCAGCGAACGATCCGATCGCGAACGATCAAGAAACGATCAAGAACGATCGAGAAGAGAGCCACTCATGGACTTCCTTCGCCCTTCCAGCTGGGAGGAAGCGCTCGCCGCCAAGGCCGAGCACCCCACGGCTGTGCCCATCGCGGGCGGCACGGACATCATGGTCGAGATCAACTTCGATCACCGGCGGCCGGACCACCTGCTGGACCTGAACCGCATCGGCGAGCTGCGCGAATGGGTGGTCGGCGAGGACCACGTCCAGCTGGGCGCCTCCGTTCCGTACGCCCACATCATGGAGCACCTGCGCGCCGAGCTGCCGGGCCTCGCGCTCGCCTCCCACACCGTCGCCTCGCCCCAGATCCGCAACCGTGGCGGCGTCGGGGGCAATCTCGGCACCGCGTCCCCGGCCGGTGACGCGCATCCCGCCCTGCTCGCCGCCGGCGCCGAGGTCGAGGTCGAGTCGGTGCGCGGCACGCGCCTCATCCCGATCGACGCGTTCTACACCGGGGTGAAGCGCAACGCGCTCGCCGCCGACGAGCTGATCAAGACGGTGCGCATCAAGAAGGCGGACGGACCGCAGCAGTACTCGAAGGTCGGCACCCGCAACGCGATGGTCATCGCCGTCTGCGCCTTCGGGCTCGCGCTGCACCCCGAGACCCGCACGGTACGGACCGGCATCGGCTCCGCGGCCCCCACCCCGGTGCGGGCCCGCGAGGCGGAGGAGTTCCTGAACGCGGCGCTCGACGAGGGCGGCTTCTGGGACAACGGAAAGATCATCACACCGTCGGTCGCCAAGCAGTTCGCGGACCTCGTCTCCGGTGCCTGCAACCCCATCGACGATGTGCGCGGCACCGCGAAGTACCGCCGCCACGCGGTCGGCATCATGGCGCGCCGTCAGCTCGGCTGGACCTGGGAGCAGTACCGCGGCACCGGCCGCACCCTGGAAGGAGCTGCATAACCATGCGCGTACATTTCACGGTCAACGGCCGCGAGCAGGAAGCCGACGACGTCTGGGAGGGCGAGAGCCTGCTCTACGTCCTGCGTGAGCGCATGGGCTTTCCCGGCTCCAAGAACGCCTGTGAGCAGGGCGAATGCGGCTCCTGTACGGTACGGCTCGACGGCGTCCCGGTCTGTTCCTGCCTGGTGGCGGCCGGTCAAGCCGAGGGCCGCGAGGTGGTTACCGTCGAGGGCCTGGCGGCGGGCGGCGAACTCTCCCCGGTGCAGCAGGCCTTCATCGACGCGGGCGCCGTGCAGTGCGGTTTCTGCACCCCCGGGCTGCTGGTCGCGGCCGACGAGATGCTGGAGCGCAACCCCTCACCGAGCGACGCGGACATCCGCGAGGCCCTCTCGGGCAACCTCTGCCGCTGCACCGGTTACGAGAAGATCCTCGACGCGGTCCGCCTCGCGGCCGCCCGTCAGGAAGAGGCGGTCTGACTGCCATGGCGCAGAATCCACGGGCCGCTGCCGTTCCCGGCCGCTCCCCCTACCCCACCGGCCTCACCCAGGGCACGCCCACCAAGGGCGGCATCGGTGAGTCGACGCTCCGCCCCGACGGCACCCTCAAGGTCACCGGTGAGTTCGCGTACTCCTCCGACATGTGGCACGAAGACATGGTGTGGGGACACACCCTGCGCTCCACCGTGGCGCACGCCGAGATCAGGTCCATCGACACCGCAGAGGCGCTCGCGACGCCCGGGGTCTACGCCGTACTGACCTACGACGATCTGCCGACCGAGGTGAAGAACTACGGTCTGGAGATCCAGGACACCCCGGTCCTCGCCCATGGAAAGGTCCGCCACCACGGCGAGCCGGTGGCCCTGGTCGCCGCCGACCACCCGGAGACCGCGCGCCGCGCCGCCGCCAAGATCCGGATCGAGTACGCCGAACTGCCCGTCATCACCGACGAGGCCTCGGCGACCGCCCCCGGCGCGCCGCTGGTCCACGAGGGGCGCGAGGACCACTACATCGGCCATGTCCCGCACCCCAACATCCTGCACCGCCAGCCCATCGTCCGCGGCGACGCGGACCGGGCCGCCGAGCGCGCCGATGTGATCGTCTCCGGCGACTATGTCTTCGGCATGCAGGATCAGGCGTTCCTCGGCCCGGAGTCCGGCCTCGCGGTACCCGCCGAGGACGGCGGCGTCGACCTGTACGTCGCCACCCAGTGGCTGCACTCCGATCTCCGCCAGATCGCCCCTGTCCTCGGCCTGCCCGAGGACAAGGTCCGGATGACGCTCTCGGGCGTCGGCGGAGCCTTCGGCGGCCGGGAGGACCTGTCGATGCAGATCCACGCCTGTCTGCTGGCGCTGCGCACCGGCAAGCCGGTCAAAATCGTCTACAACCGGTTCGAGTCCTTCTTCGGCCATGTCCACCGCCACCCCGCGAAGCTCTGGTACGAGCACGGCGCGACCCGCGACGGCAAGATCACGCACATGAGGTGCCGGATCGTGCTGGACGGCGGCGCGTACGCCTCCGCCTCCCCGGCTGTCGTCGGCAACGCCTCGTCCCTCTCGGTGGGCCCCTATGTCGTCGAGGACGTCGACATCGAGGCCATCGCGCTCTACACCAACAACCCGCCCTGCGGGGCGATGCGCGGCTTCGGCGCGGTCCAGGCGTGCTTCGCCTACGAGGCACAGATGGACAAGCTGGCGGCGGAGCTGGGTATGGACCCGGTGGAGTTCCGTCAGCTCAACGCGATGGAGCAGGGCACGCTCCTGCCGACGGGACAGCGGGTCGACTCCCCGGCGCCCGTCGCCGAACTGCTGCGCCGCGTCAAGGCCAGGCCGCTCCCGCCCGAGCAGCAGTGGCTCGCGGCCGGCGAGGCGGCGGACGTACGGGAGCTGCCCGGCGGCCTCTCCAACACCACGCACGGCGAGGGTGTCGTCCGGGGCGTGGGCTACGCGGTCGGCATCAAGAACGTCGGTTTCTCCGAGGGCTTCGACGACTACTCCACCGCGCGGGTCCGTCTCGAAGTGATCGGCGCGGAGCCGGTCGCCGTCGTGCACACCGCGATGGCCGAGGTCGGCCAGGGCGGGGTCACCGTCCACGCGCAGATCGCCCGTACGGAACTCGGCGTCACACAGGTCACCATCCAGCCGGCGGACACCCAGGTCGGCTCGGCGGGATCCACCTCCGCCTCCCGTCAGACGTATGTCACGGGCGGCGCGGTGAAGCACGCCTGCGAGAACGTCCGGGAAAAGGTCCTGGAGATGGGCCGGCGCAAGTTCGGTACGTACCACCCCGCCTGGGCCACCGCCGAGCTGCTGCTCGAAGGCGGCAAGGTCGTCACCGACGGCGGCGAGGTCCTCGCGAGTCTGGCGGACGTACTCGAAGGCGAGGCGGTGGACGTGGAGCTGGAGTGGCGCCACCGTCCGACCGAGCCCTTCGACCTCCGTACGGGACAGGGCAACGGCCATGTCCAGTACTCGTTCGCCGCGCACCGCGCGGTGGTCGAGGTCGACACGGAACTCGGACTGGTCAAGGTCGTCGAACTGGCCGTCGCCCAGGACGTCGGCAAGGCGCTCAACCCGCTGTCCGTCGTCGGCCAGATCCAGGGGGGCACCACCCAGGGGCTGGGCATGGCGGTCATGGAGGAGATCATCGTCGATCCCGTGACCGCGAAGGTGCGCAACCCGTCCTTCACGGACTATCTGATCCCGACCATCCTCGACACGCCGACCATCCCCGTCGACGTACTCGAACTGGCCGACGACCACGCGCCGTACGGACTGCGCGGCGTCGGCGAGGCCCCGACCCTGTCGTCCACCCCCGCGGTCCTCGCGGCCATCAGGAACGCGACGGGTCTCGAACTGAACAGGACGCCGGTACGGCCCGAGCACCTCACCGGCACCTGACCCCCGGCGTCCGCGACGGGCCGACGGAGAACGCGGCACCTCCGCGGGTGCCCCACGTCGCGATCAGGTCCGTCCTCCGCGCCACCGCACCAGACCCTTGAGGAGACCGGCATGCTGGACATCGCCGAAGAGCTGCACCGGTGGGTCGAGCAGGGACGGGACATCGCCGTCGCCACGGTCGTGGCGGTCGGCGGCAGCGCGCCCCGCCGGCCGGGAGCCGCGCTCGCCGTCGACAGCGCGGGCACGGCGATCGGCTCGGTCTCCGGCGGATGCGTGGAGGGGGCCGTGTACGACCTGTGCCAACAGGCCCTCAAAGACGGCGAGACCGTCCTCGAACGCTTCGGCTACAGCGACGAGGACGCCTTCGCCGTGGGGCTGAGCTGCGGCGGCGTCATCGACATCCTGGTGACGCCGGTACGCGCGGACTCCGCCGTCAGACCGGTGTTCGCGGCGGCGCTGGCCGCCGCGGCCCGGGGGGAGGCGGCGGCGCTCGCGCGCATCACCGCGGGGCCGGCCGGACTGCTCGGCCGCGCCCTGCTGGTGCGCCCCGGCGGATCGTACGAGGGCGGCCTCGGCGGCCACCCCGAGCTGGACCGCACGGCGGCGGCGGAGGCCCGCGCCATGCTGGACGGCGGCCGCACCGGCACGCTCGAGATCGGCGAGCGGGGAGCGCGCTGCGGACAGCCGCTGACGCTGCTCGTCGAGTCGAGCGTTCCGCCCCCGCGCATGATTGTCTTCGGGGCCATCGACTTCGCCTCGGCGCTGGTCAGGGCCGGAAAATTCCTCGGCTATCACGTGACGGTGTGCGACGCGCGCCCCGTCTTCACCACGGCGGCCCGCTTTCCCGACGCCGACGAGATCGTCGTCGCGTGGCCGCACCGCTATCTGGAGTCGACCGAGGTCGACGGCCGTACGGTGCTCTGCGTGCTCACCCATGACGCCAAGTTCGATGTGCCCCTGCTCGAAAGGGCCCTGCGGCTTCCCGTCGCCTTCGTCGGCGCGATGGGCTCCCGGCGCACCCACGAGGACCGCGCCGAGCGGCTGCGCGAGATCGGTGTCACCGAACTGGAACTGGCCCGGCTGCACTCGCCGATCGGGCTGGACCTCGGAGCCCGTACCCCCGAGGAGACCGCGCTGTCGATCGCGGCGGAGATCGTCGCGGTCAGGCGGGGCGGCAGCGGAGTCTCACTCACCGGTGCGCACACCCCGATCCACCACGACAGCCTGTCCGCGCCGGCGGGACGGATCGGATCCGTCGCCTGACGCGGACCGGCGCCGGGGTTTTCAGCCCTAGGGCGTGTTGCGAAAGTCCCGCCTGGCTCGCGACGCCCGGCACGCACGCTCGCCGCGTTGTCGGAGTCGTCCAAGTACGTCCAGTACGAGGACGATCCTCCGCCTTGCGATCACACGCACCGGACGCCGCGAGCCCCGCCCTGCGGGCGGACGGCGCTACTGTCGCAACACGCCCTAGAGCGGCAGGGTGCAGACCGCCACCGGGGACATGAACGGTGCCCCCGCCGAGCGCAGTTCACCGGTGTCCTGGTCGACATGGAAGACGGTCACCGAGTTCGACCGCTGGTTCGCGGCGAACAGCAGGTTCCCGGCGGGGGAGAGGGCGAGCTGACGGGGGTAGTCGCCGCCGACAGGGACGGTGTCCAGCAGCCGCAACTCCGCGCCGTCCGCCTCGATGGCGTACCGGGCCAGGCTGTTGGGGCCACGGTTGGCCAGATAGGCGAAGGCGCCGTTGCCGGTGACCACCAGCTGGGACGGGAAGCCGCTGCCCGATCCGGTGGATTGCGGCTCCCCGGGCGTGAGTTCGCCTGTCTCGGGGTCGTACGAGCAGACGGTGACGGTGTTGGCCAGCTCGTCGGCCAGATAGGCGAACAGGCCCGACGGGTGGAAGGCGAGATGGCGGGGCCCCGCGCCGGGCGGCAGGGTGGCGTACGAGACCTGGGTGAGCGTGCCGGCCGCCGTGTCGAGGCGGTAGGTGTAGACGGTGTCGTTACCCAGATCGACGGCGACGACATGGCCGCCGTCCGGGGTGGTGACGATCTGGTGGGCGTGCGGGCCGTTCTGGCCGGGGCCGGGCGGCGGAGCGGAGTGCGTGACCAGATCCGTACGCTCACCGAGCGCGCCGGAGGCCCCGATGGGGTGTACGGCCACACTGCCGGAGGTGTAGTTGGCGCTCAGCAGCCACTGGCCGCCCGGGTGCACCGACAGATGGGTGGGCCCGGCCCCGCCCGTGGAGCGGGTGCCCAGGACCGTGGGGCCGCCGTCCCCGGACAGCGAGATCGCCGTGACACCGCCGTCCTGCTGCTCGTTGACGGTGTAGAGCGTGGAGCCGTCGGGGTGCACGGCGAGATACGAGGGGTTGTCGACGCCCGTGAGCGTGCCGGTGCCCGAGATCGCGCCCGTCTCGGAGTCGTACGTCGCGAGGCCGACCCCGGTGCCGCCTCCCGGGGTGGAGGTGTACGTCCCGAGGAACAGCGGCCGGGTCGCGGCGCGCGTGCGGGAGGGCGCGGCCACGGCGCCGGTGGGCGCGGGGACCGCCACGACGGCCGAGGTCGCGGCGAGCACCCCCATGAAGCGGCGGCGGCTCAGGCCGCCCGTGGACGCTCTGGATATTCCGGCTGCCGTGGTTGCTCCGGTCGGTGTGGAGGCCGTTGATCGCGCTGCCGGTTCCGTGTTGCTGCTCATTCCGGTCACCTCGGATGTCGGTGGTGGGGGGTGTGACGCGTGGGGTTCGAGCGACACATACAGTGGCCCCGATCCGCCGACGGCGACAAGAGGACCTCTCCTCCGACACACACCGAGAAGGGAGTTGACGGCACGTCAGTTCCCGTTTGGTTCCGTGCCCGATTCTCACTATCATCCGGCGATGATCATAAGTAGACGGTCGGCAGCCGCCGTGTGCGGACTGGTGGCCACCCTGGCCGTCGGGCTCTTCCCTCCCGCTGCCGCAGCCGACGAACCCACCGGAAAACCGGCCGCGAAGGTCGATCTCGTCCTCGATGTCAGCGGCTCGATGCGGGCCCGCGACATCGACGGCCAGTCCCGGATGGCGGCGGCCAAGCAAGCGTTCAACGAGGTGCTGGACGCGGTGCCTGAGGGGGTGGAGCTGGGCATCCGCACCCTCGGAGCCAACTACCCCGGCAAGGACACCAAGGTCGGCTGCAAGGACACCCGGCAGCTGTACCCGGTCGGCCCGCTGGACCGCACCGAGGCGAAGACCGCCGTCGCCACGCTCGCCCCCACGGGGTGGACACCGATCGGCCCCGCCCTCCTCGGCGCGGCCGAGGACCTCGAAGGCGGTGACGGCACCCGCCGGATCGTCCTCATCACCGACGGCGAGGACACCTGCGCCCCGCTCGACCCCTGCGAGGTCGCGCGCGACATCGCGGCCAAGGGCATCCACCTCGTCATCGACACCCTGGGTCTCGTGCCCGACGCCAAGACCCAGCGACAGCTGACCTGTATCGCCGAGGCCACCGGCGGCACCTACACCTCGGTGCGGCACACCGATGAACTCTCCGGCCGCGTCTCCCAGTTGGTGGACCGGGCCGCGGACCCGGTCGTCACCCCGGTCGCGACCGAAGGCGCCGGGCGCTGCGCCGACGCCCCCCAGCTCCAGCCCGGTCTGTACAGCGACCGCGAGAAGTTCTCCGAGCACCGCTGGTACCGCGTCGACGTCCTGCCCGGGCAGGAACTGCGCGCCTCGGTGAGCGTCGGCGCCGACCGCGCCGTCGACAACGACTACGGCGTACTCCTGCGCGCCGTGACCGTGCACGGCAGGGAAATAGTCCGCGGCTCGGAAGCGGGCGACGGACGCACCGATGTGATCTCGGCCGGCCTGCGCTATCCGAAGCCGCAGCTCGACGACGCCGACGACGTGAAGCCGGCGGCCGAGACGGTCTGTCTCCAGGTCAGCAACGCCTTCTCGGCACCCGACTCCGTGAAGACCACCCCCGGCCTGCCCATCGAGCTGACCGTCGACCTGGTGGACTCGCCCGACGAGCCGTCCGACGTCGCCGCGTTCGGTCTCGGCCGCGGCTGGTGGCTGCTCGGCCTGCTGGTCCTCACCGGCCTCGTCGCCGGACTGCTCTGGGGCTGGATCTCCCGCCTGCGTGTCGTCCGGAGGACCAACTGATGCGTATCACCGGCATGTTCACCGGATCCCTGCTGGCCGGCGTGCTGCTTCTCGGCACGGCGGGCTGCACCATGGCCGACGAGTCCCCGACGCCTTCCTCGGACTCGACGGACTCGACGCCTTCCTCGGACTCTTCGGACTCCTCGGACGGTTCGGACGGCTCCGACAGCGCGACGGGGCCGACCGAGGCGGGCACGTCCTTCCGTACGGCCGCCGCCTTCCGGCCGGGCCAGCGGGCCACGGCCGACGCCTCCACGGGTGACTACCTCTACTGGGTGTTCCCCGCCGACACGGGGCAGCGCCCCACCGTGACCGCCAAGGTCACGCTTCCCGAATCCGCTGCCAGGAAGGGCGCGGCCGCCTGGCAGGTGGATGTCTACGACGGACTGCGCCGCCGCCAGCCGTGCGTGTACGGAGCCCAGACCAGGGCGGTCGCGGCCGACGCGGCCACGGTCGAGCTGCGCTGCACGCTGCGTACGGTCCGGGCCTGGGCCGAGCCGTGGGCCAACGATCCGCTGCCCGGCAGCTACTACGTACGCCTGACGGTCGTCAACGCACAGGAGGCGGACCTCGGTCTGCCGGTGCGGGCGGAGATCGAGGCCGACGCGGCGGACGCGGGCGGAGCCCACGCGGTCGACGGCCAACTGGCCGTTCCGCTGACGCCGGGCCGCACCACCGTCTCCCGGAACGGGGACGGCGGAGGGTCGGCCGACGGGGCCCAGCTGGCCGCGTCCGGCGTCGAGCCGGCGGACGGCTGGTCCTCCGGCTGGTGGTCGGACCGCTGGATCTGGACCGCGGCCGGGGGCGTGCTCGGCGCGCTCGCGGCCATCGCCGGCTACACCCTCGCGCGTCCCTCCCGCCGTCCATCGGGGGTGTGACCCGCGCGCGATGACGCGACCGGCGTGACCTGAGCGGGCGGCGGCCCGGGGAAACCCGGGCCGCCGCTGCCGGAAATGGCGACCGGAGACGGCGACCGGAAATGGCGACCGCAGATGAGGACAGAAGCTGTCCGCAATGCTCGGTAGCGTGCGGACATGGCCTCGAAGACGACGAAGCACCCGGCGACGCACCCCGTGCTCACCACTCGCGCCCTCAACCGGGCCACCCTGGAGCGCCAGCTCCTGCTGCGCCGCTCCGCCCTGTCCGCCAAGGACGCCGTCGCGCATCTCCTCGGACTCCAGGCCCAGAACGTCACACCGCCGTACTTCCAGCTCGTCGCCCGGCTGGCGGGCTTCGTCCCCGAGGAGCTGTCCGGCCTGATGGCCTCCCGCGCGGTCGGCCGGCTGGTCACGATGCGCTCCACCATCCACACGCACACCGCCGACGACTGCCTGACCCTGCGCCCGCTCGTCCAGGCCGCCCGTGAGCGGGAGCTGAGGGCGTTCCGTTCCGGGCTGACCGGCGTGGACCTGGAACGGCTCGCCACCGTCAGTCGGGAACTGGTCGAGGAGCGGCCCCGGCCGCTGAAGGAGCTGCGGGAAGCACTGGTGAACCAGTGGCCCGACGCCGAGCCGTTCGCGCTCACCGTCGCCGCCCGCTGTCTGCTGCCGCTCGTACAGACCACCCCGCGCGGGCTGTGGGGCCGCAGCGGGCAGGTCACGCTGACCACCGCCGAGCACTGGTTCGGCCGGCCCGCGGAGCCCCCGCCCGCGCCGGACGCGACCGTCGCGCGCTATCTCGCGGCCTTCGGCCCGGCCTCCGTCAAGGACATGCAGATGTGGTCGGGGCTCACCCGGCTGGCGGACGCCTTCGAGCGGCTGCGGCCCGGGCTCCTGACCTTCCAGGACGAGAACGGCGTCGAGCTGTTCGATCTGCCGGACGCGCCGCGCCCCGACGAGGACACCCCGGCGCCGCCGCGCTTCCTGCCCGAGTTCGACAATCTGCTGCTGTCGCACGCCGACCGCACCCGGGTCGTTCCGCCCGCCCACCGGGGACGCACGTCGCACGGCAATACGGCGCACCGCACGCTGCTGGTCGACGGGTTCCTGGCCGGGATCTGGCAGCTGGCACAGACGGCCGGCACCGCGACGCTGACCGTCCAGCCGTTCGCCACGCTCACGCGCGAGCAGCGACGGGAGGTGGCCGGGGAGGGGGAGCGGATGCTCACCACCATGACCCCGGCCACCTCGTACGACATCCGGTTCGGCGACCTCGCGGACCTCCCGCGCTGACCGCGCGGGCGCCGGCCGCTCAGAGTCCGACGTCCCGGCCGCGCAGATCCTCGAAGTTCTCCCGCCGGACCAGCAGCCGCGATCTCCCCCCGGAGACCGCCACCACCGGCGGGCGGCCCGTCATGTTGTACCCCGACGCCATCGACACCTGGTACGCCCCGGCGGCCGGCACCGCCAGTATGTCGCCGGGCCGGATGTCCTCGGGCAGCTCCACGGACTCCGCGAGCACATCGCCCGCCTCGCAGTGCCGGCCGACGACCGTCGCCGCCCGCATCGGAGCCGTGGACGCGCGGCCCACCCTGCGGACCGTGTAGCGCGCGCCGTACAGCGCGGGCCTCGGGTTGTCGCTCATCCCGCCGTCGACGGCGACGAAGACCCGGCCGCCGGTGCGCTTCACCGACAGCACCCGGTAGAGCGCGATGCCGGCCGGCGCCACGACCGAGCGGCCCGGCTCCACGGTCAGCCGGGGGACCGGCAGAGCGTGCTCCGCGCAGGCCCGCGCCAGGGCGCCGGTGATCAGCTGTCCGTACACCGCCGGCGCCGGCGCCGGATCACCCGGCAGATACGCCACCGCGAAACCGCCGCCGAGGTCCAGCTCGGGCAGCGTCACGCCGTACCGGTCCCTGATGCGCGCCAGGAAGGCGACGACACGCCGTACGGCTTCGGCGTACGGCTCCGCCTCGGCGATCTGCGAGCCCAGATGGCAGTGCAGGCCGGCCAGTTCGAGCCGGGGCTGACCGAGGATCCGGGCGACGGCCTCCTCCGCGTCGCCGTCCGCGAGGGACAGACCGAACTTCTGCCCCTCCGCTCCGGTACGGATCTTGCGGTGCGCGCCCGCCTCGATCCCGGGCAGTACCCGGACCAGCACCCGCTGGGAGCCGGGCCCCGGCACCTGCGCCGCGAGCCGCGCTATCTCGCAGCCCGAGTCGATGACGATCCGGCCGACACCGAGGCGCAGCGCCGTCCGCAGATCCTGCGGGGACTTGGCGTTGCCGTGCAGCACGATGCGCTCGGGCGGGAAGCCGCGGGTGGCGGCCAGCTCCAGTTCACCGGCGGAGCAGACATCGAGGCCGAGGCCCTCCTCCTCCATCCAGTCGACGACGGCCCGGCACAGGAACGCCTTGGCGGCGTAGACGACCTCGGCCCCGGGCAGCGCCTGCCGCCACGCCCTGGCGCGGGCCCGCACCTCGCCCTCGTCGAGGACGTACGCCGGGGTGCCGTAGCGCTCGGCCAGTTCGGCGAGGGACACCCCGGCCACCGCGATGTCACCGCCCGGCGCGACGACGGCGGACGCGGGCCAGACCGTCGGGATGTCCAACTCGCTGATCCGCAGCCGCGGTTCGGTGGTCATACGGGCATCGCCTCCGGCAGATCCTGGGCGCGGCGCGCACAAGGCTGGCTTGTCGCAGGCCGGGGGCCGACGGCGGGAGCCGACATTTGCGGATCCACCGTGACCAGGGCCGCGCCGAGCGGCTCGGCGAGCGCACGCAGCGCGGGCTCCGCGAGCCTGATCCACCGCTGCTGCTCACCGAGGACGGCGGCGAGCCGCCGGCGGCTGGTGAAGCCGATCGCGGTCCGCGCGCCGAGCGGGGTGCGCGCGAACCGCAGCTGGTGCCCTCCGGCCGAGCAGAGCCGTACGGGTACGTACAGCGGCCCGGCCGCGTGGGGTCGGTCGGGATCGGGGTCCGAACCCTCGTCCGCGTCCTCGGGTGTGAGGCGCTCCATGGTGTCCTCCCAGGGGAGTCGATCGCTGTCTGACTCCTGGAAGCTATGCCCGCCGGGATACGGATCGCCGGGACCATGACGCGGCGTTGATCAGGGGAGGCCGCATTTTGACGCACTTCTGGCGCCGGTCCTGTTCCCCGGCCTGTTCCCCGGCCCTGTTCCCCCGCTCTGTTTCCCGGCCGGGAGATCCCCGGGGTGGGGGATCCGGTGGGGAATTCCCGTGGCGCGGGATCTCTACGGCAGCAGGCCCGCCCGCCGCGCCGCCACCACCGCCTCCAGACGGGTGTGCGCGCCCAGTTTGCGCATCGCCGCGCGCAGATAGCCCTTCACCGTCTCCGGGCGCAGGCCCAGCAGTTCGGCGGCCGTCGCGTTGGTCGAGCCCGCGGCGACGCAGCCCAGGACGTCCAGCTCACGCGGTGCCAGGGTCACCGGCATCCCACGGGGCGGCGCGCCCGCCGAGCCCGTCGCCCCCGCCAGCCGGCCGCAGACGGCGAGCAGTTCGTCGCGCAGGTCCGCGTCGACGATCCGCGGTGCCAGCGCCCGCAGCTCGCTGTGGGCCGCGCGGACCTCCTCCCAGGCCCCCGGGCCCGGCTCGGGATCGCGGGTCACCGAGAGCAGCCGCCGCACCTCGTCCCGTACGACCAGGGCCTGTTCCACGTCCCGCGCCGCCGCGACCGCCGCGTCGAAGGTGCGCTCGCCTATCGGCAGGGCGCTGCGCAGCGCGCCGTACAGCACCCCGCGCACCGTGCGGCGTACGACCACGGGCACCGCGAGCACCGAGCGCAGGCCCTCCGCCGCCACCGCCGCGTCGTACTCATGACTGATCTGCCGCGCCACGCGGTAGTCGGTCACCGCGCACGGCCGCGACAGGGCGATCGACTTGCCGCCCAGACCGTTGCCCGACGAGATCGCGAGGCCGCGCAGCGCGCCCGTCGCCGCGCCGTTCAGCTCGGCGATACGCAGCCGCCCCACCTCGTGCAGCAGCCCGCCGAAGGCCACCGGCAGCCCGGTCGCCGCGCGCAGCCGTTGCAGCGCCGCCCGCATCTCCACCGCCTCGACCGCTTCGGCCATGACCGCTTCCTCCCGTTGTGTCCACCGCCACCCCCGTCCGGGGGTGGTGAGACCCACGTCACTGATTACACGATGGCGGCGAGGGGTCCGGCAATGAGGAGGACATATGACGGCGAGGACGGCACGGACGGAAAGCAGTCCGACCGAGCAGTTCCGGGCGGCCCGGGACTTCCTCCTGGCGCACCGGGAGGACTACGCGACGGCGTACGAGGGCTTCGCCTGGCCGCGTCCCGAGCGCTTCAACTGGGCGCTGGACTGGTTCGACCGGATCGCCGAGGACAATGACCGTATCGCCCTGCACATCGTCGAGGAGGACGGGCGCAGCTCCCGTTTCACCTTCGCCGAGATGTCCGCCCGCTCCAACCGGACCGCGAACTGGCTGCGTGAGCAGGGCGTACGGGCGGAGGACCGGATCGTCGTCATGCTCGGCAACCAGGCCGAGCTGTGGGAGACCGCGCTCGCCGCGATGAAGCTGCGGGCCGTCGTCATCCCCGCGACGCCGCTGCTCGGCCCCGCCGATCTGCGCGACCGTATCGAGCGCGGCCGGGCCGGCCATGTGATCGTCCGCTCCGAGGACACCGCGAAGTTCGCGGAGGTCCCGGGCGACTTCACCCGGATCGCGGTGGGCGGCGGCGCCGACGAGAGCTGGCTGCCGTACGAGGACGTATACGACCGGCCGGACACCTTCGAGCCCGACGGCGTCACCCATGCGGACGATCCGCTGATGCTCTACTTCACCTCCGGCACGACCGACCGTCCCAAGCTGGTCGAGCACACCCATGTCTCGTATCCGGTCGGCCATCTGGCGACGATGTACTGGATCGGGCTCAAGCCGGGCGATGTCCATCTGAACATCGCCTCACCCGGCTGGGCCAAGCACGCCTGGTCGAATCTCTTCGCCCCCTGGAACGCCGAGGCGACCGTCTTCATCCACAACTACACCCGCTTCGACCCGGCCAGGCTGATGGCGGAGATGGACCGCGCCGGGGTCACCAGCTTCTGCGCCCCGCCCACCGTGTGGCGGATGCTGATCCAGGCCGATCTGTCGCAGCTGCGCACCCGCCCGCGTGAGGCGGTCGCGGCGGGCGAACCGCTCAACCCCGAGGTGATCGAGACGGTCCGCCGCGAGTGGGGTGTACTGATCAGGGACGGCTTCGGCCAGACCGAGACCGCCGTCCAGGTCGCCAATTCGCCGGGTCAGCCGGTCAAGGCCGGGTCCATGGGCCGGCCGACCCCCGGCTTCAAGGTGGAGCTGCTCGACCCGGTCACCGGGGCTCCGGGCGTGGACGAGGGCGAGATCTCCCTCGATCTCGCCGTCCATCCTGCCGGGGTGATGACCGGCTACCACGGCGACCCGGAGCGGACCGCAGAGGCGATGGCCGGCGGCTACTACCGGACCGGCGACATCGGCTCGCGCGACGCCGACGGCTACATCACCTACATCGGCCGGTCCGACGATGTCTTCAAGGCCTCCGACTACAAGATCTCGCCGTTCGAGCTGGAGAGCGCGCTGCTGGAGCACGAGGCGGTGGCGGAGGCGGCGGTCGTCCCCGCGCCCGATCCGCTGCGGCTGGCCGTACCCAAGGCGTATGTCGTCCTCAGCGAGGGCTGGGAGCCGGGCCCCGACACGGCGAAGGTGCTCTTCGCCCACTCGCGCGCGGTCCTCGCCCCATACAAGCGCATCCGCCGCCTGGAGTTCGCCGAGCTGCCCAAGACCGTGTCCGGGAAGATCCGCCGGATCGAGCTGCGCGAGCGGACCGCCGAGGGCTCGGCCGCCGAGTACGACGAGGGGGATCTGCGATGACGGTTCAGGCCACCGCGCCCTCGTACACGCACGGCACGGGCGCGACCGCGCTGCTCGGTGACACGATCGGCGCCAATCTCGGCCGGGCGACAGCCGCCTTCCCCGACCGGGAGGCGCTGGTCGACGTACCGTCAGGACGGCGCTGGACATACCGGGAGTTCGGCGCGGCCGTCGACGAGTTGGCGCGGGCGCTGCTCGGGCGCGGGGTCGCGAAGGGCGACCGGGTCGGGATATGGGCCGTCAACTGCCCCGAGTGGGTCCTCGTGCAGTACGCCACGGCCCGCGTCGGCGCCGTCATGGTGAATATCAACCCGGCCTACCGGGCCCACGAGTTGGAGTTCGTCCTCAACCAGTCGGGGATCTCCGTGCTGGCCGCCTCCCTCGCCCACCGGAGCAGCGACTACCGCGCCCTGGTCGAGCAGGTGCGCGGCCGCTGCCCCGGACTGCGCGCCGTCCACTACATCGGAGACGCGAGCTGGGACGAACTGCTGTCCGCCGCAGAGGGAGTGACGGTCGATCAGCTGACGGCGCGTGAGGCCACGCTGTCCTGCGACGACCCGATCAATATCCAGTACACCTCGGGTACCACCGGCTTCCCCAAGGGCGCCACCCTCTCCCACCACAACATCCTCAACAACGGCTACTTCGTGGGGGAGACGGTCGGCTACACCGAGCAGGACCGGGTCTGTCTGCCCGTTCCGTTCTACCACTGCTTCGGCATGGTCATGGGAAACATCGGTGCCACCTCGCACGGCGCGTGCATCGTCATACCGGCGCCCTCCTTCGAGGCCGGGGCGACGCTGCACGCGGTCCAGCAGGAGCGCTGCACCTCGCTGTACGGCGTCCCGACGATGTTCATCGCCGAGCTGAACCTCGCCGGATTCGCGTCGTACGACCTCTCCTCGCTGCGCACCGGCATCATGGCGGGCTCGCCCTGCCCGGTCGAGGTGATGAAACGGGTCGTCGCCGAGATGAACATGGCCGAGGTGTCGATCTGTTACGGCATGACCGAGACCTCCCCGGTCTCCACCCAGACCCGCCGCGACGACGACCTCGAACGCCGCACGGGCACCGTCGGCCGGGCCCTGCCGCACATCGAGGTCAAGGTGATCGACCCGGTGACCGGGGTGACGCTGCCGCGCGGGGAGACGGGCGAGCTGTGCACCCGCGGCTACAGCGTGATGCTCGGCTACTGGGACGAACCGGAGCGGACGGCCGAGGTCATCGACGCGGGCCGCTGGATGCACACCGGCGATCTCGCGGTGATCAGGGCGGACGGCTACGCCCAGATCGTCGGCCGTATCAAGGACATGATCATCAGAGGCGGTGAGAACGTCTATCCACGGGAGATCGAGGAGTTCCTCCACGGTCACCCGAAGGTCGCGGACGTACAGGTGGTGGGCGTCCCCGACGAGACGTACGGCGAAGAGATCCTGGCCTGTGTCGTCCCGCGTGACCCGGCGCAGCCGCCGTCGCTGGACGACCTCGTGGCGTACTGCCGGGAGCGGCTGGCCCACTACAAGATCCCGCGCAGGATGGAGATCGTGGACGCCTTTCCGATGACGGTCAGCGGGAAGGTCAGGAAGATCGAGCTGCGGGAGCGGTTCTCCGGCCGGGTGTATTGACCGGATCAGGCCGCAGGCGAGGGGCGAATAGTAACGGTATGAGCCTCCTGGTCCCTTCCGTCCCGGCTGTTTCCGGAGTTGCATGGGAGGGGGGCGACGCGGCCTCGCCGCCGCGGGAGAGGACGCGGCCATGCTCTTCGCCGATCGTACGGACGCCGGAAAACAACTCGCCGAACAGCTGGAACAGCTGCGTCTCGACGCTCCTGTGGTGCTGGGGCTGCCGCGCGGCGGGATCCCGGTGGCGTACGAGGCCGCCAGGGCCCTGGCGGCGCCGCTGGACGTCATCACCGTACGGAAGCTGGGCGTGCCGGTCCGCCCCGAGCTGGGTTTCGGCGCGATCGGTGAGGACGGGGTGCTCATCCTGAACGACGAGGTGGTCCGGGCCGCCCGGCTCGGACCACGCGACTGCGCGGCGGTGGAGCAGGCCGAGCGGAGGGCGCTGCGGGCGAGCCTTCGCCGCTACCGGGGCGAGCGCCCCCCGGCCGGGCTCGCCGGCCGGACGGCCGTGATCGTCGACGACGGCGTCGCCACCGGATCCACCGCGTCGGCCGCCTGCCGGGTGGCGCGGGCCCGTGGAGCGGCCCGCGTGGTGCTGGCCGTGCCGGTGGCCTCGCCCAGGGCCCTGGAGTGGCTGCGCGGCGAGGCCGACGACGTGGTGTGCCTGTACGCGCCGGCGGGCTTCGGCTCGGTCGGCCAGTGGTACGTGGACTTCGCCCAGACGACGGACGACGAGGTCGCCGGACTGCTCGCCCGTGGCGCCTCTGCCGGGTCCTCCACGGGCCGGGCCGCCGAGGAGCACCGGCCCGTGGAATCGGATGTGGTGGTCGGCGCCGGCCGCACCCGGCTGCCCGGGAACCTGAACCTGCCGGAGGGTGCCCGGGGTGTCGTGGTCTTCGCGCACGGCAGCGGAAGCAGCCGGCACAGCCCGCGCAACCGTGCCGTGGCCACGGCCCTGAACCGGGCGGGGCTGGGAACCCTGCTGTTCGACCTCCTCACTCCCGAGGAGGCCCGCGACCGCGCCAATGTCTTCGACATCCCGCTGCTTGCCCGCCGGCTCACGCTGGCGACCGGGTGGCTGCGTGACGAACTCACCGGTCCTGTCTGCTACTTCGGCGCCAGTACCGGCGCCGCAGCGGCTCTCACCTCCGCGGCCGAGCCGGACGCGGACATCGCGGCGGTGGTCTCCCGCGGCGGCCGCCCCGACCTCGCGGCGGACCGGCTCACCGCGGTACGCGCGCCCACCCTGCTCGTCGTGGGCGGCGCCGACGCCCAGGTGCTCCGCCTCAACGAGCAGGCGGCCGACCTGATGCGCTGCGAGCACCAGGTCGCCGTGGTGCCGGGGGCCACCCACCTCTTCGAGGAACCGGGCGCCCTCGAGGCCGTGGCGGACCTCTCCCAGGACTGGTTCACCCGGCATCTGTCGCCGGCGGCGCGCTCGGTGCGCTGAACCTGCCTTGGCGGGCCTGCCTCGTTGAGCTGCCTCGTTGAGCTGCCTTGTTGAGCCTGCCTTGGGGAGGGCCTCGGGCCGTGCCCCGGCGCTCCCTTGACGCCGCACCGGGGCGCCCTTAGATTGCTTCCGTATAGCAGAACTAAACTTCCGTATTACGGAATCGACTCTCAGGTGGCGCGACAGAGCCCGAATCCGCCGGCCGAAGCAGGAGCACTCCATGCCTCGAATGACCGCTGCCCGAGCGGCAGTTGAGATCCTCAAGCGCGAAGGCGTGACAAACGCGTTCGGTGTGCCTGGCGCCGCGATCAACCCCTTCTACGCAGCCCTCAAGGCTTCCGGCGGCGTTCATCACACGCTCGCCCGCCATGTCGAAGGCGCCTCGCACATGGCCGAGGGCTACACCCGCACCCACCCGGGCAACATCGGTGTCTGCGTCGGTACGTCGGGCCCCGCAGGCACCGACATGATCACCGGGCTGTACTCCGCGCTCGGTGACTCGATTCCGATCCTCTGCATCACCGGCCAGGCGCCCACCGCGGTGATCCACAAGGAGGACTTCCAGGCCGTCGACATCGCCTCGATCGCCGCGCCGGTCACCAAGGCCGCGACCACCGTCCTGGAGGCCGCGCAGGTCCCCGGCGTCTTCCAGCAGGCCTTCCATCTGATGCGCTCGGGCCGTCCCGGCCCGGTCCTCGTCGACCTGCCGATCGATGTCCAGCTGACCGAGATCGAGTTCGACCCGGAGACGTACGAGCCGCTGCCGGTCTACCGGCCGGTCGCGAGCCGCGCCCAGATCGAGAAGGCCGTCCGGCTGCTGAACGAGTCCGAGCGCCCGCTGATCGTCGCCGGCGGCGGCGTCATCAACGCCGACGCCTCCGCTCTGCTGGCCGAGTTCGCCGAGCTGACCGGCGTGCCGGTCGTCCCGACCCTGATGGGCTGGGGCGCCCTCGCCGACGACCACCCGCTGAACGCCGGCATGGTGGGCCTGCAGACCTCGCACCGCTACGGCAACGCGACGTTCCTGGAGTCGGACTTCGTCCTCGGCATCGGCAACCGCTGGGCCAACCGCCACACCGGCAAGCTCGATGTCTACACGCGAGGCCGGACGTTCGTCCATGTCGACATCGAGCCCACCCAGATCGGCAAGATCTTCGCGCCGGACTACGGCATCGCCTCGGACGCCAAGGCCGCGCTGACGCTCTTCGTCGAGGTGGCGAAGGAGCTCAGGGCCGCGGGTGGACTGCCCGACCGCGGCGCGTGGGCCGCCGCAGCGCGGGAGCGCAAGGCCACGCTGCACCGCCGTACGCACTTCGACCAGGTGCCGCTGAAGCCGCAGCGCGTGTACGAGGAGATGAACCGCGCCTTCGGTCCCGAGACCCGGTACGTCACCACCATCGGCCTCTCCCAGATCGCCGGCGCGCAGATGCTCCATGTCTACAAACCGCGCCACTGGATCAACTGCGGCCAGGCGGGACCGCTCGGCTGGACCATCCCGGCCGCGCTGGGAGTCGCCGTCGCCGACCCCGAGGCGATGGTCGTCGCGCTCTCCGGCGACTACGACTTCCAGTTCATGCTGGAGGAGCTGGCGGTCGGCGCCCAGCACCACATCCCGTACGTCCATGTGCTGGTGAACAACTCGTATCTGGGCCTGATCCGCCAGGCCCAGCGGAACTTCGACATCGACTTCCAGGTCAACCTGGAGTTCGAGAACATCAACTCGCCCGAACTGGGCGTCTACGGCGTCGACCATGTCAAGGTCGTCGAGGGCCTGGGCTGCAAGGCGATCCGGGTCACCGAACCGGATCAGCTGCTGCCGGCCTTCGAGGAGGCCAAGAAGCTGGCCGCCGAGCACCGTGTCCCGGTCGTCGTGGAAGCGATCCTGGAGCGCGTCACGAACATCTCGATGAGCGGGACCGACATCGCGAGCGTGCACGAGTTCGAGGACATCGCCACGGAGCCGTGGCACGCGCCCACGGAGATCCTGCCACTGGCCTGACCCCCGGCATCCCCGGCCACCGAGGGGGAAGGGGCGGCCCCCGCACCGGAGCGATCCGGCGCGGGGGCCGTTGTCGTGCGCGGTCCACGGCTCGGTTGTCGCGGCCCGGGCAGGCGAGCTGTGGCTCGGTTGTCGCGGCCCGGGCAGGCCAAGAGCGCGGAGTACGGGACCGTCCGTACTCCGCGCGGGCGGAGGCCGCCGGGAACACCGGCGGAAAATAACGCGCGATGCGGCTGTCCGTACGGCCGTTCGCGGGTGGTTCCGGGCGGCGGCGGCACCTGGGCGCGACAGGACAGGTGTCAGCGCCGCAGCCGCCCGGGTTCGGGGTCCGGTGCCGGGCCCGGTGTCAGACCTGCTCGCCGGAGAGGCGCTCGACGGAGCGCAGCAGCGCGGAGTGGTCCAGTCCGCCGTCGCCCTGCGCGCGCAGCGAGGCGACCAGCTGGGCGACCACGGCGCCGACGGGAAGCGCGGCACCGACATCGCGGGCGGCGTCCGTGACGATGCCCATGTCCTTGTGGTGCAGATCGATCCGGAAGCCGGGCTTGAAGTCGCGGTTGAGGAAGTTGTCCCTCTTGCGGGTCAGCACGGTCGAGCCGGCCAGACCGCCGTTGAGGACGTCCAGGGCGGCGGCCAGGTCCACGCCGGACTTCTCCAGGAAGACCACGGCCTCGGCGCAGGCCTGGATGTTGACCGCGACGATCAGCTGGTTGGCGGCCTTCACCGTCTGGCCGGAGCCGTGCGGACCGCACAGCACGATGGTCTTGCCGAGGGCCTCCAGCAGCGGCCTGGCCTCGTCGAAGTCGGCCCGCTCACCGCCCGCCATGATGGAGAGGACCGCCTCGACGGCGCCGGCCTCGCCACCGGAGACCGGGGCGTCCAGGACACGGATGCCCTTTCCGGCGGCGTTCTTCGCCAGGTCCACGGAGGTCTGCGGGGTGATCGAGGACATGTCGATCAGCAGGGCGCCGCGCTTTGCGTTGTCCAGGATGCCGTTCTCGCCGTACGCGACGGCCTCGACGTGCGGGGAGGCGGGCACCATCGTGATGATCACGTCCGCGTCCCGTACCGCCTCGGCGATCGAGCCGGCGGCCGTACCGCCGGCGGCCGAGAGGCGGTCCAGCTTGTCCTGTTCCAGCGTGAAGCCGGTCACCGGGTAGCCGGCCTTGATCAGGTTCTCGGACATGGGGGAGCCCATGATGCCGAGACCTATCCATGCGACCTTGGGGAGACTGCTCATGGGTGCCTCTTTCCACACACGCGTGACAACGGTCAGTTGGTGAGCCAGCCGAAGGCCTCGGCGCTCGGCCGGTCGCCCGGCTTGTACTCCAGGCCGACCCAGCCGTCGTAACCGGCCTTCCGCAGCCGGCCGAGGAGCTCCTCCAGCGGCAGCGATCCGGTGCCAGGCGCGCCACGGCCCGGGGTGTCCGCGATCTGTACGTGGCCGGTCTGGTGGGCGTACCGGTCGATGACCCCGTTCAGGTCCTCGCCGTTCATCGACAGGTGGTAGAGATCCAACAGGAACGAGGCGTTGCCAAGACCCGTGGCCGCGTTGACCCGGTCCACGACCTCGATCGCGGACTCAGCGCTCACCAGCGGACAGAGCGGGGACTCCGGCTTGTTGAGCGCCTCGACCAGCAGGACCGCCCCGATCCGGTCGGCCGCGCGGGCGGCCAGCACGAGGTTCTCCAGGGCGAGGGCGTCCTGCACGCGCGGGTCGACGCCCTCGACGCGGTTGCCGTACAGCGCGTTGAGCGCCGTGCAGCCCACGGAGGCGGCGAAACCGGTCACGACGTCGATATTGGCGCGGAAGCGGTCGGACTCCTCGCCGGGTACGGAGAGCGCGCCCCGGTCGGGGCCCGGCAGTTGCCCGGCGTAGAAGTTCAGCCCCACCAGCCGGGTGCCGGCGTCGTCGAGCGCCTTCTTGAGCGCGTCGAGCTCGGCCCGCGGCGGCGTGGGGGTGTCGGTCCAGGGCCACCACAGCTCCATGGCATTGAACCCCGCCGCGGCGGCGGCCGCGGGTCGCTCCAGAAGCGGGAGCTCGGTGAAGAGGATGGACAGGTTCACATCGAAGCGCCGGTCCGAGTAGCCCATGAAATGCGCCCCTTCCGTATTGCGGAAGTTATATTCTGCTTGATGGAAGCCTGCCCGGGAGGCTCCCGGGCTGTCAAGTGGGGCTCCCGGTTTTCCTCACCCGCGCAGTAGGTTGAGCTCGTGCGATTGAGAGCCGAGTCCTGCTGCGCGGCTCTGACCTGCGGGAACGCCTGCTGATCTGTGCTGACCTGCAGAAATGCCCTCACCTGTTCTCGCTGCTTCGCAGCGTTTTCCAGCTGCGCGTGCCCCTCGCCCCAGTCCAAGGCCCGCTCCGGGCCCTCCAGCGTCGGCATGTCGAACGTCTCGGCCCACCCGGCGGCGGCTGGGCGTCGGCGGGGTCGACTACCCATCGGGTTCGGTGCTCGTCACCGTGCTCCACAAGGACCACTCGGAAGTGGACTTGCCAACCCCAATGCTCTTGTGACTTTCTGGAATCAACCGAAAACCGTCTGTAGTGGGCGGTCGGTGAACGGTGAAGGGAATGCGATGAGCACTGCCCACGCGGCAGCCACGGGTGACGAGCACTCCGCCCCTCCGATCAGCACGATCGCGGGGACCGGGGTGGCGGGGTTCAAAGGGGACAACGAGCCTGCCGTTTCAGCTCAGTTGAACCGTCCGTACGGGATTGCGGTGGACAGCGCCGGCACCCTCTACTTCTCCGACTACAACAATCACCGGGTCCGGAAGATCACGACTGACGGGAAGATCAGGACGGTCGCGGGGACCGGGGTCGCGGGATTCAACGGGGACAATGGCCCTGCTGTCTCGGCCCAGTTGAACTGCCCGCGTGAGGTGGCGGTGGACAGCTCAGACGCCGTCTACATCACCGATGCCAACAATCACCGGGTCCGGAAGATCACGGCCGATGGGAAGATCACCACGGTCGCCGGCACGGGCACCGCGGGGTTCAGCGGTGACGGCGGCACCGCCACCGCCGCCCGGTTGAACTACCCGTTGGGGGTGGCGGTGGACAGCACCGGCGTCCTCTACATCTCCGACTACAACAATCACCGGGTCCGGAAGATCACGACTGACGGGAAGATCAGCACGGTCGCGGGGACCGGGGCCGCAGGCTTCAAGGGAGACGGTGGTCCAGCGGTCTCAGCGCAGGTGAACTGCCCGTACGCAGTGGCGGTGGACTGCGCGAACGACCTCTACATCGCCGATGCCGGCAACCACCGGGTCCGGAAGGTTACGGCCGATGGGAAGATCACCACGGTCGCCGGCACGGGCACCGCGGGCTTCGGCGGTGACGGCGGCCCGGCAACCTCGGCCCAGTTGAACCACCCCTTGGGAGTGGTGGCGGACAGCGCCGGCGCCCTCTACATCTCTGACTACAACAATCACCGGGTCCGGAAGATCACGCCGGACGGCAAGATCAGCACGGTCGCCGGCGCGGGTACCGCGGGCTTCGGCGGTGACGACGGCCCGGCCGCTTCGGCCCAGCTGAACTACCCGTTCGGGCTTGCTGTGGACTGCGTCGACACCCTCTACATCGCCGACCATCTCAACAACCGGGTTCGGAAGATCGCGTCGGCGAAGATGGCCGGGCTGCCCGGTTCGGGCACGGTGGTCTTCTGGGCCAACGTCCGGAGCAGGCTGCGGATGGCGGTCCTGCGTGAGTCCACCAAGGACGGCGCCGAGATCCACCAGTCCCTCGCCGTCCCCAGGGACCACCAGCGGTGGCGGCTGGTCGTGGCGGGCCAGGACAACGGCGACGTCCTGTACACGATCGAGAACGTGCGCAGCGGCAAGGTCCTGGAGGTCGTCGGAGCGCAGGAGCGGGACGGGGCGGTGGTCGCGCAACGCGCCTACGAGGGTGATGACGGACGCCACCAGCAGTGGCGGCTGATCCCGGTGGGCTCGGCGACCGGTACCCCGCAGGTGTACGAGATCGCGAACCGGAACAGCGGTCTGCTCCTGCGCGTCGACACCAATGCCCGCACGGCGATCAAGCAGCACGGGGCGGAGGGTGACGACCGGGACCGGCAGTGGCAGCTGCTCCCGGTGTGACGCACGAGGGGTCGGGGGCGACCTCGCCCCCGACCCCTCGTCTCGTGGCCCGGGCGCTACTGGGAACCGGACGGGTCCTCGGCGGTTGCCTTGGGCGCCTTGCGGGGCTCAGGGGCCTCGGGGGCCTCAGGAGGCTGGGGAGGCTTGGTGTAATCGCTCTTCTTGGGCTTGTTCTCCAGGTCCTCGTTCTTCTGAAGGCCGCTGTGCTCGGTCACCGTCGAACTCGACTCCCGCATGCCGGCGGACGCCGCCGTGGACACCGAGCTGGGATTTTGGGCGTACTGGGCCTGCACACCGGCCGATGCCTGGGTGGTCTGGATGAAGGAGCCGAGGAAGCCCAGGATGGCCCGTGCTTCGGGCGACTGCTCCTGCACGACTTTCGCCCGGGAGGAAGCCCCGTGGATCGCGTTGTTGAACAGGCTCGTGCTCGTGTCGTCGTATGTCTCGTCGTCGGCGTCCTCGAAGTCGACGTTCGCACCCGGCTGCGGTTTGGCGCCGTCGGTGGTTACTGAGAAGAGCCCCGCTCCCTGGCTCGCGAAATTGAAGATGTTGTCGAACACCATGGTCGTCACCCCTGGTCGTCGTCGTGGCGGTGTCGCCGCCCGGTCAAGGCTGCTTGTGCAGCGCTCGTTGGCTGCCGGTCAGGCTCTCGCCGTCGAACATCGTGTGGTGGACGTCCAGGGCGGATACGACCTCGGCCCACCCCTTCATGCGGAAGCCGCCGCCGCCCGCCAGGTCGATGTCGCCGATGTCACGGGCAACCAACTGGTCGAGGGCGGGGTAGTTCCCGGGCTGCGGGGGAGACAGGACCGCCACCGGTACGTCGTACTTCACCGCGAGCAACCCGGAGAAGGTCACCGGGATCTCGTAGCAGTAGTGCTTGTGGGTACGCCGCTGCGTGACGATGGTGTCCACGCGGGAGTCCGGCGGGACCTGGCCGGAGATCTGCGATTTCGAGGCCCAGCTGGTGGTCAGGGAGCCGCCGACGGAGGCCGTGATGCCCAGCGCCAACTGCGCGTTGAGCGCCGCGTTGCCGGTGGCACTGCCCTGGGTCGTGAACGCCACCGAGCTCGTCACCGAGCTCGCGGCGGAGTTCGTCGCCGCGTTCCGCACGCCCGTCTCGGTGGCGTTGGCGTTGTCCACCCCGACGCTGTCCTTGCTGTTCTTGTTGGTCACGGTGTTCGCGTTCTTGTTCGCCATCTCGTTCTGGAGCTGCGTCTGAAGCTGCGCCTGCAGATCCATCTTGAGCTGGTTCTGAAGCTGCAGCTGCAGCTGCGCGCCGACGCTGCCGCCGAAGGTGAGCCGGGCATCCCCCTGGAGCGACCACGTCACCCCGTTCGACACGGTGAAATCGACCGAGTCGGTGAAGGTCATCGGGGACGTCTGGCTGCGGTTGACGTAGGCACGCGAGGAGAACATGTCGGGCGGAGGCTGGTCGATGTTGCACCGCTCCTCGATCAGCGGCTCCCCGAGGTTCATGTAGGCGAGCCAGCCCAGCTGGAACGCGGAACCGGGGAAAGAGCCGAAGCTCGACTTATTCACGGAGAACCCGACGGGCTTGTGCCGCACACCGTAGTCATCGACGTAGACCAGATTGGGGTGGTCCAGGATGGACTGCCAGGTCTGGGAGATGTTCAGTTCCCGCAGGTTCCTCTTCGTCAGCGGCTGGCGCTTGGCCCGGTCCAGGTTGTACGCGTTGGAAGGCATTCCCCGTCCTCGACTGATCTGGCAGAACCGCGCTTGGTGAAATGTAAACAGTAAGTGCGCGTTCGGAAAATCGAAGCTATCACGGGCTCCATTGGCCGAGAAGGCGTCTTGGAGCATCACGCTCAATCGAGTGATCAAGGTTCGTCTGCTGCCCTCAAATCGCGCGAAGCAGAATCTTGAACCACTGTCGATCACCCGATCGTGAATTTCCGGAATTCCCACCTACGGGTGTCGTGGCCTCGAACGATGCCGCTTTTGGGGGCATTTACTTCGATCATCCTTCCGTTTTCGGAGCCGTTTCGATTGAGGGTGGTTGCGCTTGGGGTAATGCCGCGTGATAAACCACTGCACTGAGCGCCCGACGCGTTGTTCTCCACATCAAGAACAGGTGAGGTTTCCGCGATGTACACCCAAGAACGCACGACGATGGCGAATTTGGTCGTCGGCGGCCCGGTAGCGGTGAACAGTTATGACAACGCGATCGTGGCTGCGCTGGTCGAGAGCCGGCCGGTCATGCTCGTCCACGCCTTCAACGGCGGCTACCTGCGGGCCGCCGAGCTGAAGGAGGAGAGCCACGACAAGGGGGTCAAGCTGGCCACCGCGCTCGACCCGGCCACCAAGGAGGCGCAGGGTCACCTCTGGTACATCACCCCCGGCGGCTTCTTCGGGCAGCGACCGCTGTACTTCATCGAGAGCGCCGCGGGCCAGGTGTCGCCCAAACCCGCCGGTGCGAGCGACGCCGACGCCGGGCGCGGCGACGACGGCGCGCCGAAGCCGCAGCGCAGGCGTATCACCGTCCACCAGGAGGCTCCCAAGAGCACGGCCGACACCGTCCAGGTCGGCCTCCCCGACAAGGTCGGCGACAAGTGGCGCGGGAAGAACGGCGCGCCCGAGGACACCCAGCTCTGGGTCGTCACGGTGACGCCGTGGGGCGGGATCACCTTCGTGCCGATCATCCACCCCGACGCCATCCTCGGGTTCAAGGACCACGCGGTGACGGCCGACAGCGAGGTGCGTCTCACCTACAACTGGGGCGGGGACTTCACCGGGACGGTCATCAACACGTTCTACCCGCGGCTGCCCAGCGAGTGGAACGTCCCGTATCACCACGTCTTCACGTGATCCGCGGCCACCGCCGTACCAAACCTGTCCCGAGCCAACGCCCGCACCGCCTGGAAGAGGCACCACGATGCCCGTGCCCACGGAAGAACTGAAGCTGGAGATCGTCAACGCCGCCACGGGGGAGACCCTCGGCGCCAAGGCCGCGCCGAGC
Source organism: Streptomyces sp. NPDC042201 (assembly GCF_055582185.1). Lineage (NCBI taxonomy): Bacteria > Bacillati > Actinomycetota > Actinomycetes > Kitasatosporales > Streptomycetaceae > Streptomyces > Streptomyces sp. NPDC042201. The sequence goes on from NZ_JBVJDS010000003.1 coordinate 468,463, forward strand.
GCGGACGGGGCGCTCGTCGTCCGCGATTTCCCCGATGGCGGCCCGAGCCCGGAGCAGTGGCGGCTCACCCCCGTGCAGGCCGCGCAAGACAACCAGGCGTATGTGATCCGCAACGCGGTCAGCGGCAAGGTGCTCGACAACCCCGCCGCCGCGGACCGCGGCGTCCGCCAGTGGGACGCCTCAGCCGGCCAGAAGGGCCAGCAGTGGCGCTTCGTCCCCGTTGAGGGCGAAGCGGGCCTCTACTTCATCGAGGGCGCGACCGATGGCGCCGTTCTCGACCTCGCCGACCCCGGCGAGGACGAGACTCGAATCGTCCTGCGCGAGTACGACGACGGCGCGGAGAGCCAGCGGTGGCGGTTCGTCCCGGCCGAGCCCGAGCGCACCAGCGAGCCCGTGCTGCGCTGGGCACCTCTGAGCCACTGGAACGGTCGCCAGTCATGGCGGCTGGTCCACTCGGCCGCACTGCGGCCGGCACCCGACGCGACGCCCTCCTTCAGCGACGTGCTGCTGGTCCTCGATCAGTTCGGGAGCGACCAGGACGCCGGCGGGTGGGACAGCAAGGGGGCGACCCGCTCTCCCAGCGGCCAACCGGGCTGGTGGGCCAGGGTCGGTGCGCGGTTCCTCGCCGACACCACGGGAGCAAAACGGGAGGACATCGTAGGGCTCAAACCCGCGAAGGGGGCTGTGACGGCCTCCAGCAGAGGCGACGGGACGTTCGACGACGAGGAGCGCATCCTGCACCCACCCGGGCCCTCCCCGAGTCCCAAGGAATTGTGGACCCTCGTGGACACGACGGGCGACGGCAAACCCGACGTCGTCGTGCTTTCCGCTGACGGTGTCCGGGTGAGCCCTCAGGACGAGGACGGGACGTTCGCGCCCGGCGGCGAGCTGGTTCTTGAGGCATTCGGACACGGCCCGCAGGCCGGCGGGTGGCTTGCCGACAAGCACCCCCGCTTCCTCGCTGACACCACAGGTGACGGCAGGCTCGACATCGTCGGCTGCCACGACGACGGCGTCTGGGTGTCCCTCCAGGACGAGAAAGGAAAGTTTGCACCGCTTGCCGACGAACCGGCTCTCCAAGCGTTCGGCCACGACGAGAAGGCGGGTGGCTGGCTTGCCGACAAGCACCCCCGCTTCCTCGTCGACACCACAGGTGACGGCAGGCTCGACATCGTCGGCTGCCACGACGACGGCGTCTGGGTGTCCCTCCAAGACGAGGAAGGCACGTTCGCCGACCCTCTTTACGTCCTCGACGACTTCGGGGTCGACCAAGGGTGGAGCTCAGTCGAGGAGCACCCCCGGTTCCTGCTCAGGACCACCGATGACGGAGCAGTGGACATCGTCGGGTTCGGCCCGCAGGGCGTCGTAGTCGCACGCGGGCGCGGCGACGGCACGTTCGAGCCCTCCAAGCTCGTCCTGAACGACTTCGGGCTCGCCCAGCGGTGGACGAGCAAGAAGCACCTCCGGTTCTTCGCCGACGTCACCGGCGACGGCAACCCGGACATCGTCGGCTTCGGCGACGAGGGGGTCTGGGTGTCGCACAGCCATGGCGACGGCCGGTTCGAGCAGGCCCAGCTGGTGTGCCGCGGGTTCGGGTACAACGAGGACGCAGGCGCCTGGCGGGTCGACCGCCACCCCCGCTTCCTCGCCGACATCACCGGTGACGGACGCGTCGACATCGTCGGCTTCGGCGGCCCGGGGACGTACGTGGCCCGAAACCTCTTCCGCCGCTTCAGGACCCGATAACCCTCAAGGGGACCTCCACAACCGCATCACGGCGACTCGCCACCGGCGTGCCGGAACCTGTCACCCCGACCCGACGTGTGGCCTGGCACGTCTTCGCCTGCGAGGTCGCACGTCGAGCAACCTGGGCGATCTGGCGTGCTGCCAGACCTGGTGGGCGGTCACCGCGCATCTGCTCTCGCTGTTCCAGTTCCGGCAAGAGGCAGTGCACGCCGACGCCAGCGGCCATCCCCGCGACTGCCCGGTGGAAGCCCATCCAGGTGTGCTTGAGCACGCTCTGGAGCTGGTCGGGGGCGAGGTCCTGCGGCGATGTCCGCATGGCGTGGAAGGCGTCCACCGGCATGTAGAAGTACGTGTCGTCCAGGATCGGGAGGAGTTCCTTGGCGATGCTCGACTTCCCGGAACTCGATGTACCGTTCAAGAAAATGATCAATCCGCCAGGCGTCTGTGACGCTTCCGCTGACCTGGCAGTCTGGGTAAACGGGGTTGGAACTGCAGCTGTTGACATGTATTCCTCCGCTTCGTGCGCTGCTGGTATCCGATCATGCTGTGCGTTCAGGCGTCGGCTGGCTTGGGTGCCCCTCGTGCCTGACGGAGATGGTCATGGGCGACCCTCGTTGTCCGAGGCTCGGGCGGCGAGGTACTCGGCCCAGTCCCGTCTGGCGTAGGCGACCCAGCGGAGCACGGTCTGGCGGTGCATCCTGGTCGCGTCGGCGAGAATCGGGCTGGGGAGATCAGCAGCGAGAGCGGCCAGCGCCGCGTTGCGGGCGGTGCGGACCGGGATGCCATGGCAGCCCAGTCTCTGGGTCATGCCATGCGTCGAGATCGGCTTGGGGCTCTGTGGGAAATTACGTTGTCGCAGGTCAGGGCTCAATGATTCGGTCGAGCAGGGTGATCTGTCCCTTGTTGACGCGGCGCTGCCCGGCGTTGAGGCCGGTGTCGACATCCGGATCGCTGTCCCCGGTCAGCATGAGTCGCATCACGGACGCTTCCGCGCTCTCGCCAGTGGCGGCGGGTGAGTGAAGGAGCGGAGACAGGGGGTCGACCATACGCGTCTCGGGGACGACCGAGAGATGTACGAGGTCGCTCAGCGCCAGACTCCGGCTGCCGCCCGTCTCGTTCTTGCGGATTCTTAACCGCGAGGCCCAGTTCGCCCAGGAGGAACAGGAAAAGGCTGTTCGTGCTGCGTGCTGCGTGCTGCGTGCTGCGTGCTGTGTGCGTCGCGGTGACCTGGGTGTCGGCGAACCCGGTGACCAGGTCCCGGAGGTCTTGCCGGTGAAGGTGGATGGTGTTGCTGTGCGGTGCGCGCAGCAGAGTCAGCACGGTGCCGTCCGGCAGCCGCAGTGCCAGGAGGATCTGGCTGTAGCCCTCGGCTTCCGGGATCTCGGGCGCCCGGTTGCCGCCGAGCATGTACTCGATGGACTCGGCGATGAACGACTTGCCGGTGTCGGAGGCCCCGTATATCACCTTGAGTGCCGGGTCGAACTCCACGCTTGCGGCGGGCTTGCCGGAGCCCGCGTAGGTGAGGTGGATCAGACGCAGATCACCCGTGGCTGGCCTCGGCCCGTACGAAGTACGCGGTCGCGCGGTCCACGATCTCCTGAGTCGCGGTACGGGCGTCCGTACTGGCGGAGAAGTGACGGACGGCCCACTCGGCCCGCTCGCGCAGTGACTCGACGTAGGGCGCCTCAAGGACATCGACGAAGACCGGTCCCCGGTCTGTGGCCGCGTACATCAGGCCCTCGGTGCGGTCCACCACGCCCGCCAGGCCGGCCCCGATCAGGACGAGGAGGGCTTCCTCCAGCACCGCTCGCTTCCTCCCGAGTTCTCCTGCGCGTGCGGGCAGTTCCGGGTGCAGGCTCGGTGGCCCCTCGAACTCACCACTGTGAAGCAGCACATGGTCCAGTGCGACGAGCTGCGCGAGGTCCATGGGCTCGGGGTGGCTTTCAGCCAGGAGGACAAGAGCGCGTACGAGGAAGTCCACCGCCCGCACGGCCGCTACGTGTCTCCCGGTGATGCCGAAGCACGTTCCGCGCTGCTGGAGCGGCCCCGGCACACCGCACCGCCCAGGGGCATGGACAGCGCCGCGCAAGCCGCGGCACCCACCGAAACGGTGCCCACAATTCTTCCGGCGCGCTCGGCGGGACTCAGTGTGCACCGTCCGGAGAGCACGGTGCGGCGAAGAGGCCGTCTGAGCTGAGAGCGGTGGGTGGTGGCCCGCGCCGGTCTGCGCCAACCCGCCAGTTCTCCTGATCCCCGCTGAGGCAGCACCCTTTCCATCTCTGATCAGCTCGGCGTTTGCTGAGCTTCCCCTGGCACCGACCACGCCAAGAACTCGGCAATGCGGAGCGCGGTGAAGCCTTTGGGCGTCGGCAAGCCGTCAATACACCAACTGCCTTACTCACGCCGGTCGTTGATGACATCCGGGAGCGATATCTCCTTCCTGGATCGCCCGTGGAGGCCGCCCGACCGGTCCTCATGACGGATTGCCCCCGCTCGGATCGATCCCGGCTCCGAGGCGGTCCGGGGCCGGTGAACTGCGGCAGATCGGTGTCCGCCGCCGCAGCGGATCTTGGTGCATACGGCTACCGGCCGCACGCGGACTATGACCCAGATAGCAGCAAAAGTGTCGAGTATTGGTCATAAACGACTCATAGACGCCTGCTTGAGCGACCCCTAAGGTCCCAATTGGCCCGCCGATCAAGGTGATGCCAAACACGCTATCGGTCCACCCAATCCCATTCGCCTCATCGAGCGGATCGGTACGCAGGGTGCTGTGCGGAAAAGCAATCCACGCTGTGGCGAAAGAGGCAAGATCAGATGTCCCTCGTGTCATCCCCAAAATTTGAGCTGAACAAGTCCTATGCATTCCTGATCCTCGCCTTCATTCTGATCGAGGCGACCGGAGCGTTCGAACAGGTCATGATCTACGCGGCCATCCCATTCCTGATGGGCCATTTCCACATGGATGCCGCCGCGCTCTCGTGGGCCGTCACGCTGTTCCTGCTTGTCGGCGCCGGCACGGCCGCGATATCCAGCCGCCTCGCCGATATGTACGGACGCAAGCGCGTGCTGATCGTCCTCATGGCGCTCTCGGCCCTCGGCTCATTCATCAGCTTCGCCTTCGCCAACTATGAGGCGATCCTGGTCGGCCGCGCCCTCCAGGGCACCAGCGCCGCCCTCTTCCCGATCCTCATCGCGCTGGCCCGCGAGATCCTCCCGCCTCCCCGAGTCCCGGTCGCCGCGGCGGTCGTGACGGGTACCGCGATCATCGCCGGCGCCCTGGGAACCTTCGTCGGCGGCATCATCATCGACGGCGGCACCTGGCGCTACATGTTCCTCACCTCCGCCGTACTCGCCGTCGCCTCGATCGCCGTCGCCCTCGCCGTACTGCCGAAATCCGTCATCGCACCCCGCGACGGCACACGCATCGACTGGCTCGGAGGCGTCCTCCTGGCACCCGCCGTGGCCTCGATCCTCTACGGCGTCACCCGCACCAAGGACCATGGCTGGAGCGACGGACTCGTCTCCGTCTTCATCGCCGCCGGCCTCGCCCTCGCGGTCTTCTGGGCCGCCTACGAACTCCGCGTCGAATCCCCCATGTTCAACCTGCGACTCTTCCAGCGCCGCGCCCTCGTCCTGTGCCTCCTCGTGACAGCCCTCGTCGCCGCCGGCTCCATGGCCGCCGGATCCCTCCTCATCCCCATCCTCATGCAGAGCCCCGACATACTGCCCATCGGCCTGGGCCTCAGCGCCACCGCCGCCGGAGCCTACGGACTCATCGGCGCAGGCGCCGGCTTCGCCCTCTCACCCTCCGCAGGACGCCTCGCAGCCAAACACGGCGCCAAAGTAACCCTCGCCACCGGCATCGCCGTCTCCATCATCGGCTTCGCCATGCTGCTCGTCGTCTACGGCAACCTCCCCCTCGTCGTCATCGCCTCCACCATCTCCGCCATCGGCGGCGGCTTCCTCCTCGCCGGCCTCCCCAACGTGATCATCGAAGCCGTACCCGCCCGCAACACGGGCGAGGCGATCGGACTGGTCTACTCCGTTTCCCGCACCATCTTCGTCGCCGTCGGCACCTCCGTCGTCTCCCTGCTCCTGGCCTCCTCGGTGGTCCCGAAGACCACCGCGCCCACCGACGACGCGTGGAGGCTGTCCATCGGGTTCGTCGTCGTGACCCTGGTGGCCGCCCTCGTCGTCACCCTGCTCATGCGCAAGAACAAGATCACGGACGAGCCCACCACGGCCCCCGTGCCGGAACCGGACCAGGCCGCCACGTCGAGCTAGCCAGAACGCCGCGGACCGGACCCCCGACGCCCACGGCGTACGAGTCCCGCCGACAGCGTCACCTCCGACAGCCGATCAACATCAGGAACCAGAAAGAAGCCCTCGTATGCCCAACACGCTCAAGCAGATCATCGCCGAGAATGCTCCGCTCATCGTTCCGTCGATCTACGACGGCATCTCGGCCCTCGTGCTGAAGGAATTCGACTTCAAAGCGGCCTACATCGGCAGTTACGCCACAGGCGCGACGCGGTACGGCGTCGCGGACATCGGCTACATCGGTGTGGAGGACATGGCCGACCAGGTGCGCCGGCTGAGTTCGATCATCGAGGTGCCGATCATCGTGGACGGCGAGGGCGGCTGGGGCAACCCCCTCCACGTGGCCCGGTCGGTGAGACAGCTCGAACGGGCGGGCGCCGCCGCGACTCACATCGAGGACCATGAGTTCGGGAAGCACGTGACGTCGAAGCCGAGGGTGATCCCCGTCGGCAAGGCCGTGGACAAGATCAAGGCCGCCCTCGACGCACGCGCGTCCGAGGACTTCCTCGTCATCGCCCGCACGGACTCCGCCGGCTCGGAGGGCCCCGACGCCGCGATCGATCGCCTCCTCGCCTACCAGGAAGCGGGCGCCGACGGGCTGTTCATGGCCGGCGTGCTCAACGCCGAGCAGAAGCAGCGCCTCCGGAGGGAGGCCACGGTGCCGCTCGTCGCCCCGGACTTCCCCGGCCTGACGTCCGAGGACTACGAGGCGGACGGCACTGCGGTCGTGCTCTACTACGGCCTCTCCCACCTCGCCGCCCAGGCGGCCTACCGGGACGTCTTCTCCGTGCTGGCCAAGGAGAAGACGAGCGTGAGTCTTGAGGAGCGCCTTGTCGGGATCCCCGCCATCGTGGGATTCGATTCCTTCCTCGGCGTCGCCCAGGTCCGCGAGGACGCCAGGAAGTACGGGCTTACCGAGGACTGACCCGTCCGGGCTTCACAAGTCCATCGGCTCGGAAAAGCGCTCGCGTGCCAGCGCGATGAACGGCCCCAGGTCGTCGGCGTTGTCGCGGTCGGTTCGCCAGCACAGATACGTCGTGGAGTGGAACTGCTCCAGGGCCAGGGGACGGACCACAACGCCATCCCCGGCGAGGAACCGGTGCCAGGGTGCGGAGGGATTGGCCGGGGTGAGGCAGCAGAAGCCCCCCTCGGCGATCACCGCGGCCAGACCGCCCACGATGCTGGTGGTGGTCTGCACGACATCGATCGCGGCATCGCGGAAGGGTTCGAGGCCGGCGGCGAGGGATTCGACGCCGGGCTGCAACAGCAGACGCAGCCCGGCCAGATCCTTCGGATGGACGAAGTCGAGCCCTGCGTACTCCGGTCGGTCGGGCAGCGCGAGTCCCGTCTTCTCCCTGACCACCGGCAGGAAGTGCAGACGGCGGTCCTCCGAGCGGCGGTTCACCAGCCCCAGCGAGAGCCGTCCGCCCGCGACTTGGTCCATCTGGTCGAAGGACTCCATCGGCTCCAGCCGCACCAGGGCCGCCGGATCGGCGGCATGGACGACATCGTCGACGACGGCTCGGATCACTTCGGGCGGCAGCGAGCGCATACCGATCGCCATCTCGCGGCTGCCCTGCACACGTCGTCGCATGTCGCGGACCAAGGCATCCATGTCGGCGATCGTCTTCTCGGCGTGCGGGATCAACGCGACGCCGAGCGGGGTGAGTTCGACCTTACGGGTGCCCCGCTCGAACAACCGGCCACCCAGCTCCGACTCCAACTGCTGAATGCTGCGACTCAGGGGAGAGGCGGCCATCACGAGCCGCTCCGCCGCACGCGAGTAGTTAAGCGTCTCGGCGACAGCGAGAAAGTACCGAAGGTGCCTTACGTCCATGCGCCAACTATGACGTAGAGCGCGAAAACAGACCACATTGCTCACTCGGTTTCCGCGAATGAAAATCCCATTCCGTCGTGGGGCCGAGATCTGTGAAGGGGAATTCATTGACAACGGCAGCGCAGAACAATCGCAGTATTCCGTCGACCGTCTTCCACGGTTTCCGGCTGATCGTCGGTGACGGAAGAGAGCCGATCGACAACGCCGCGCTCATCGTGCGCGACGGGCTGGTCGTCGCGGCCGGATCTTACGGCGAGGTCGACGTCCCCGACGGTGCGAACCTGGTGAGTCTGGCGGGCCGCACTGTCATGCCGACGATCGTGAACCCGCACGGCCATATCGGCTACTACAAGGGGACCGGCACGGACAAGGCGCATTTCGACCGCGCCAATGTCATCGATCATCTGCGCCGGTTCGTCTATCACGGCGTCAGTGTTTTCCAGTCGCTCGGGACCGACCGGGACGACATCGAGCTGGCGGTACGTGACGACCAGCGTGCCGGGGTCCTGGACGACCCGGAACTCGCGCTCCTGCTCTCCGCGTCCAACGGACTGGCCGCCCCCACACCGGGCGCGGAGAACGGCGGTGCGTTCTTCGCGCCCGACGTCATCCGGGAGGTGTCGACCCCCGAGGAGGCGAGGGCGACCGTACGCGAGATCGCCGCCAAGAACCCGGACGTGATCAAGTTCTGGGTCGACGACCGCAACGGGACGAAGCAGAAGCTGGGGCCCGAGGTGTACGAGGCGATCGTGGACGAGGCGCACCGGCACGGCAAGAAGGCGATCGCGCACATCTACGAGCTGGCCGACGCCAAGGGCGTCGTCCGGGCGGGCGCGGACGGCACCGCCCACATGGTCCGTGAGCCCGGACCCGACGACGAACTCCTCACGCTCCTGCGGGACTCGGGCGCTTTCGTCTTCACCTCGATGAGCATCCAGCGCGGACTCCAGCACAACCTTCGCTGGCTCGACGACCCGCTGCTGGCCGAGACCGTCAGCGACGAGGCGCGGGACCTCATCCGCAGCCAGTTCTCCGGCATCCCGGCCGAGATGAAGGAAGCACTCAACCGGGGCTACCAGGTTCTCGAAGCCTCGCTGATGGCCTACGTGAACGCGGGCGTCACCGTCCTGATGTCGGCCGACACCGGTGTGCTGACGCAGTTCCCGGGCTTCGCCGAACACCGGGAGATCGAGGCCATGGTCGACGCGGGCATGCCCGCGCTGGAGGCCATCAAGGCATCGACCCTCCTGCCGGCGCAGATGCTGGGGCTCACCGACCGGGGATCCCTGGAACCGGGCATGCGCGCCGACTTCATCGTCCTGACGGCCGACCCCCTCGACGCGATCACCAACACCCGCAAGATCGAGTCCGTCCACATCGCCGGCGCCGCCGTCGACCGCGAACGGATGCGCACGTCGTTCCTCGTGTGAGCACCACCCTGCCGGAGGGCCCGGGGATCTCCGGTACGCCGGCCGCGACCGGAGTCCGAAGTCGAGGCGGCGGCGCGCCGCCGCCTCGACTTCGGACGGGCCCCGAGGCCTGCGCCGCCGCCGTCCGGAACGCCCGGCTACTTCGTGAGCAGCCCCGGCAGCACGAGGCGCAGCAGACCGGCGGTGCGCTCGGCCGCGCGTTCCTCGTTGTTGGTGAGCAACTGGAAGAGCAGGGAGCCGAGGAACGCGTCCGCGGCGGCGTCGACATCCGCGTCGCGGCGGACCTGGCCGGCCTCGACACCCTCGTGCAGCCGGGCGACGACGGCGGCGAGGTGCGGCCCGGCGAAGCGCCGGTAGAGCCGCTGGGCCTCGCCGCGGTCGTCCGCGGCTGCGGAGGTCAGGGCGCGGATGAGCGCGGCGCGTGAGGTGAAGACCCGTACGCAGGCTCCGAGCCACTTCTCCAGATCCGCGACGACGTCTCCCGTATTGGGGATCGCGGTGGTCTCGTCGCCCGCGAAGACGTCGGCGACGACCGCCTCGGCGACGAGGGAGGCCTTCGAGGCCCACCACCGGTAGAGAGTCTGCTTGCCCACCCCGGCCCGAGCGGCGATCGCGTCCATCGACAGGCGCTCGAACCCGCCCTCCACCAGCAGATCGCGGGTCGCCTCCAGAATCGCGCGGTGCGTCGCCGCGTTGCGGCGTTTGGGTGGGGACTGGGCCATTCGCGCAGGTTAACAGAGTGCGCTAGCCTCCCCTTCACGAGACTATTCGTCTCGTAAAGAGTCCAGGGAGACACCATGACCGAAGTAGTCGTCGTCATCGGAGCGGGCGGAATGGGGCAGGCCATCGCCCGTCGGCAGGGCACCGGAAAGACCGTTCTGCTCGCCGACTTCAACGACGCCACTCTGGAAGGGACCGCCGACGCCATGCGCGGCGACGGCTACACCGTGATCACCGCGCGGGTGGACGTCGCCACTCGCGCGTCGGTGCACGCGCTCGCCGCCAAGGCCTGCGAGGCCGGCGCCGTGACTCAGGTCGTGCACACCGCGGGCCTCTCGCCGGAGCAGGCGCCGATCGAGGCCATCCTCGCCGTCGACCTGGTGGGCGTCGCCCTCGTACTCGAAGAGTTCGGGAAGGTCGTCGCGCCCGGCGGCGCCGGTGTCGTGATCTCCAGCATGGCCGGCCACATGGGCGCCCCGCTGACCCCCGAGCAAGAGGCGCAACTGGCCGCGACCGACGCCGACGCGCTGCTGCAACTGCCGTTCCTCGCCGGAAGTTCCTTCAACCCCGGCTCCGCGTACTCCATGGCCAAGCGCGTCAACCATCTCCAGGTGCGCACCGCGAGCCACTCCTGGGGCGCGCGCGGCGCCCGCGTCAACTCGATCAGCCCCGGTGTGATCGCCACCCCCATGGGCCGACAGGAACTCGAGGGCGGGAACGGTGCCCGGATAAGTGCCATGGTCCAGAACTCCGGCACCGGACGGCTCGGCACTCCCACCGACATCGCCGACGCCGCCGCCTTCCTCCTCGGCCCCACCGCGTCCTTCATCACCGGAACCGACCTGCTCGTGGACGGCGGCGTCGTCCCCGTCATCCGCGCAGCCATGGCCGGATCCCTCTCGGCCTGACGCCAACTCATGGAGGCACTGCGCGAGATCCTGGCGATGGAGACGGCGCGGGACATCCTGGCCCGCGCGATGGAGCGCGGGGAGATCATGGACAGCCCCGCCACCGCTCTGACGGTGCAGGTCCTGTTAGGCCCGCCGATGATCGAGCAGCTACTCACCGGCGACGGACCGAACCCGCAGCTTGCCGAGGATGTCATCGACCACATCCTCCTGCCCGCCCTCACCGCTTCTGTCGGCAGGGAAGCCGGCACCGTCTGAACCAGGCCCCTGCGACCGGCGTTTGACGCCCCGTGCAGCAGGGCTCTCTTCCCGCATACCGGTACCACGCCGGCCGTCCTCTGACCGCTGAGCGCCACTTCCCTACCTTCCGTGTGCCCGGTCGGCCCCTTGGTCGCCCGTACGGCACCGCACGCCCAAAAACGTCCTTCCTCACCAGAGAGTGTGAGTCTTCCGTGGCAACTTTCCTGTACAAAGAGGGCCGTTGGGCCTTCGGACGCCGACGTCCCGTCGTCCTGTTGTGGATCGCGGCACTGGCCGTCTTCGGGGTGGTCGGCACCCAGAGCTCCGGCGCCGCGTCCACGTCCATCTCCTTGCCGGGCACCGAGGCGCAGAAGGCGTTCGACCTGCTGGAGGACCGCTTCCCGGCCGCCGGGCAACTGGCGGGCTCACAGTGCTGATGGCAGAAGGCCGCGGCATTGACAAGGGGCTGCGGTCAGGCAACCCCGGAAACCGGGAGAGGCAATGGAGGCAATGGCGGACCGACCGACCGTCGACGTATGCGCACAGGCTCTGACCAAACGGGGAAGCCGCGCGCCCGGTAGGCCGTCCACCATGACACGGCCGGTGTGTAAGCGCACCAGCTGAAGGAAACGGCGTTGTCATCGTCGACACGACGAGCCTCTTGCCGGATGGCCAGGCCGTCGCACCGTGTTGGCACTCGCCCGGCTGTCGTGTGCAGTGCGGCTGCTCACTGGAAATCCTTGACCGGGCCCGGATGCCTCAGCGGCGCCCAGCCACTTCTTTCCATAACCAGACCGTCAACCCAACCCGTTGAGGAGAGTCGCCATGGTCGCTATGTACGCACTGACCCTGTTCCCCGACCCGACACCCACCGACCCTGTGCCCGTGAGCGACGCGAAATATGACCCGGACTTGCATGCATAGCAATGGCGTGTGAAGGATGATGATGAGTAGCAACTCGCTCAATGTCGATCTTGATCCATCTGTTCAGGACGCCATTGCGAGGCAGGTTGGGAATCCGAACTCTTGGACGCAGCACGATTTGGCGTCCACTATTGTGCTAAATGTGTCTCACGCCAGGGAGCTGGATGGGCTGCGTCTGTGTCCGAACGGCAAAGTGCTGATTCTAACCCTGAACTTTCGCCTCGAACACGTTGGTCCAGGTCGATCACGGCTGCGTGCCGAAAGTCGAGCTGCCTTTCCCGGCGTGGCGGGCCGCTGCTACCGAGGGCTCGTCATCGGGACCGGCGGACATGGGGTGGGTATGCGGCGCCGGCGCTTAGCAATCCGCTATCGATCCGAGTAGCACCAAAGCACATCCGATCTCGCCGCAGGTGTCGGTGTGTCAGAGTCGGTCGTGCGCTGGGCAATCCGCGCTGCTGACCAGGCCCGTACCCGGCGGCTGCCTGCGCGCCCCGTGAGGCGATCTTGACGCCACGCGACCCGTCTACCTAGCGTGGTGAGCGGTTGCTCGGGACGCATCTCCCGTGGCCAACCAGCCCGTTCGTCTCCGCCGTAGCCCGTTCGGCTCCTTCGAGCGCGCTCGGATCCTCCTCAACCGTCGCGTCCGCGAGGGAGATTCTCTTGACGAGCACCACTTTGCCTGTCCCCGTCTCCTATCCCTTCAACAGGGGGCCCGGCCTCGGCATGCACGAGGCCTACGCCCAGGCCCGGGCGTTCGGAGGGATGATCCGCGTCCAGATGCCCTACGGTGAGCCCGCGTGGCTGGCCACGCGCTACGCTGACGTACGCGCCGTCCTCAGCGACCACCGCTTCTCCCGCGCCCTCGCCCAGGAGCACGACGAACCCCGGCACACCCCCGGGGCCGGTGTCGAGGCGGACAGCATCCTGTCGATGGACCCGCCCGACCACACCCGGCTGCGCACCCTCGTCTCGCGCGCGTTCACCAAACAGCGCGTCGAGCGCCTGCGGCCCTGGGTCCGGCAGTTGACCGACGAGCTGCTGACAGGGCTGAGGGCGCGGGGCGACACGGCGGACCTGGTCGAGGACTTCGCGCTGCCGCTGCCCGTCGCTGTCATCTGCGAACTGCTGGGCGTGCCGGCCGCCGACCGGCCGCGGTTCCGGGAGTGGAGCGACGGCGTGCTGTCCACCAACCAGCTCATGCAGGAGGAGCAGTTCGCCAACATGCTGGCGCTGCGCGACTACATCACGGGCCACGTCGCGGCGCGGCGCCTCGCTCCGAGGGACGACCTCATCTCGGCGCTCATCGCCGCCCGGGACGTCGAGGACCGGCTCAGCGAGCAGGAGCTGGTCAACCTCTGCGTCGGCATCCTGATCGCGGGCCACGAGACGACCGCCTCGCAGATCCCCAACTTCGTCCACGTGCTGCTGCACCACCCCGAGGAGTGGCGGCGGCTCAGGGACGACCCCGGACTGATCCCTGCCGCCGTCGAGGAGTTGATGCGGTTCGTGCCGCTCATCGTCGGGGGTGCCTTCGCCCGGTACGCGACCGAGGACATCGAGGTCGGCGGGGTGCTGGTACGGGCCGGGGAGCCCGTGATCGTGGCGACCAACGCGGCCAACCGCGACCCTGCGCGCTTCGAGGACCCCGACGCGCTGCACCTGGACCGGCCGGCCAACCAGCACGTGACGTTCGGCCACGGCGTCCACCACTGCCTGGGCGCGCCGCTGGCCCGGATGGAACTGCAGGAGGCCCTGCGCGCACTCGTCACCACGATGCCTCGTCTGCACGTGGCCGACGAGGTCGTGTGGAAAGAGGGGATGCTCGTCCGCGCCCCGAGACGGATGGTGGTGGGCTGGTGACCGCCCGCGCCCCGGCCGACGGCGAGGAGGCCGCCTGGCACCTCGCCGTCGACCAGGGGCAGTGCATCGGCTCCGGCATGTGCGTCGCGCTGGTGCCCGACCACTTCGCGCTGCCGGGCAACACCGCCCTCGTCCTGCCCGGCGCGGCCGACAACAGCCCCGACGCGACGCTCCTCGACGCCGCCGACTCGTGCCCCGTCCTCGCGATCACCGTCACGGACCGCGCCACGGGAAGGACCATCGGGCCGCGCCCCTAAGGGCTGTCCCGTAATCCGTGGTGGATCAGCGCACGGCGTCAGATGGAGGGGGTACCTCCCGTGCCGTCAAGGCTACGGGGGAGCATCGCAAGGCGGAGGGACGTCCGCATACTGGATGTATTCGGGCGTTCCGACAACGCAGCGAGGTGCCGTAGCTGTCGTCGTGCGCCCGCCACGGATTACGGGACAGCCCTTAGGCCCTGTCCGGTCGATCTTCGCGGGCCCGCGACGCCGCAGTGACATCAGCCGCTGCCGCGGCGGGCGGCACCTCGCCGCGTTGTCGGAGTCGTCCAAGTACGTCCAGTGCGAGGACACAGCCGTGTCGTCACGCGCCCGCGGAATGCTCCGAGTTGGCTGGTCGCAGAGTGAGGGCTTTTAGTGCGTATTGCGTCAAGGCCGGGCTTCTGCACTGGTGCAGGAACCGCTGATGCCCAACCAGCCGGCACGGACACCGATGCCGTCCTGAAGGGGCCCGTGCTTCCGGCGGCATCTGCATCCGGCCACGGACAGCAAGGCCGGCCAGGCGGGGTGGTGGCGGCTGCCCCTGAGCTGTGCAGGTCCCACATGGCACACGTCATAGGGACTGTCCAGGGACGTCCGGCCGATCCAGGGCGGGAGCTCGATGCCAGGTCGGGGCCTCGTGGTCCGGGGGAGTCCGCACAGTCGGTGAGATCCGTGTGAGAGCGTGTGGGACGACGACGAAGCCCCGCCGGATTGCCTGGGTTCCAATGATCGTCAGGCCGGCACGAACGACCGGGGCCGCAGCCACCTCCGCCGCCGGGTTCCATCCTTGCTGGAGCTCGGGTTGCGCTCCCTGGTGTCCTCGACCGTGAGCGCCGGCGACCTGTCCGAGCCGGTCGCCGAGTGCCCTTCGTCCTCCTCCGCGCCCGCTACCCCCCCGGGCTCGTCGGCACGGCAGGCGACCCCCGCCGGGCGGTGTGATTGACAGGGCCATGACCATTGTCTAGGTTCCCCTGCGGCAGCGGTGTCACACAGACCCCCGCCCTCCCCGGGAGGATGCACATGGTCGCATCGTTCGTCACTCATCGCGCCCTCGATGGCGGGACGTATCACCTGGAGGGCGACCTCGACCTCGAGTCGCCGTGTACTTCGGCCGTCGAGGTGGTGGTCGGTGGCCGACTGGTCGAGTTCACCGCCGGGCCGGCCTCTTTGGGGGACGATGTCGCCGCTTCCCTGGGCATCGCGTCACCCGACTCCGAGCTCACCTTCCAGAAGGGCACGCTGCGCATCTTCCAGTCGATCGAGCGCGAGCCGCGCTCAGGGCTTGTGGAGCGGCCATCGCTTGTCGTGTGGCGCGGCCGGCGCCACGCACTCGTGACCCGGCTCTATGGCCTGAGCGTGGCCGAGGTGCTCGGGCTGCTCCGGTCGGTGCGTATCGCGGAGAGCGAGTACGGGCTCACCCTCCAGCCGGATCCGTCGGCCGGAAGCGCCTTCGCGCGGCCCGCGACGGTGATCAAGGAGGTGCCCGGCCTCGGGCTGCTGGAGCTGTCCCGGCGGACGAAGGAGCACACCGCCCAGCTTCCGCCCTGGAAGGGGGTGACGGTCGCGTCCGGTGAACTGTTCCGCGACACGCTCTCCGACGGCAGCCCGTTCTTCGTGCTCTCCTCCACCGAGATCTGGGCCACGCTGGTGCCGCTGGCGTCGACTCGCGTCGAGCGGGTGCCCGAGCTCGTCGGGCGTCTCGCGCTGCGGCACACCGGGTGAGCCGGCGGTGATCGGCTTCTACGGCGGGCTGACCGCCTCGATCGTCATACTGAGCCTGTTCATGGGTGCGGGCTCTCACGCCGCCCGTCCGGCTGCCCTGGGTGAGGCGCTGCGGGTGCACGGCGTGCTGGGCCCGCGGTTCCGCCGGTTCGCGGCCGCCGTCCTGCCCTTCGCGGAGGGCGCCCTGGGGGCGGTCGGCGCGGCCGCGCTGCTGACAGGTCACCAGCGGGGGCTGCAGGCCGTACTCGCCGCGGGGACCGCCCTCTTCGGGCTCTACGCCGGCTACACGCGGCACGTCCTCGCCCTCGGCCGCGGGGGGCCGTGCGGCTGTTCACGCCAGGATGTGCCCCTGAGCCGCTGGGTGACGCGGCGAGCCGTGGCCCTCGCCGGGCTCGCGCTGGCCGGCGCGGTCATCGCCGGGGCCGGCCCCGTACGGCTCTCCGCGGCGGAGCTGATCACACTGATGCTCGCGGCTTCTGCCTGCACCGTGCTGCTGTGGTCCCTGCCCGCTGCCATGCACGAGCCGACCGCAGCATCCG
Source organism: Streptomyces sp. NPDC042201 (assembly GCF_055582185.1). NCBI lineage: Bacteria > Bacillati > Actinomycetota > Actinomycetes > Kitasatosporales > Streptomycetaceae > Streptomyces > Streptomyces sp. NPDC042201. The sequence goes on from NZ_JBVJDS010000003.1 coordinate 484,972, forward strand.
TTCACCTGCCGACCAGGGCCACTGTTCACCAGCCGACCGAGACCACCGTGCACCGGACTGCCGAAGGAGTGTCGACGCGATGGACTTCACCACCAGCGCTGTGATCGCCTCGTGGGCGGCGATCGCGCTGCTCGCGCTGGTCGTCTCGGGATTGATCAGGCAGGTGCACCAGCTGTCACAAACGCAGCCGCACCACCCCGGGCGGGTGGGCATCGCACCCGGTGCATCGGCGCCCGGGCTCGATCCGGCCGGGCTCGACGGCCTCCTGACGCCGGGCCGCGCCGCGCTGCTGCTCTTCCTTGACGCCGACTGCCGCACCTGCGGCCAGGTGCTCGCCGAGGCCGGCGCCTGGACGATCCGCCAGGGCGCTGCCGCCGCCCCGCAGGTGCTCGGGTTCTACGCGGGCGCCGGGCCGCAGGCCGACGAAGGCGCCGTCCCGGTCAGGGATCACCGTCCGGAGCTGTTCACGGCCTACGACATCCCCGCCACCCCCTATGCGGTGGCCATCGATCCGGAGGGCCGGATCGCGCGTTCGGAGCCGCTCGGTTCACCCACCGCGCTGTTGCGGTTGCTCGACGACATCCAACCCGCAACGCCGAGGAGCCTGCCGTGACTTCATTGGACGACGTGCCCACGCTGCGCCACTCCGGGAGCGGTGGCCGCCGGTCCCGGACCAGGCGCGGGGCTCTTCCATCCTTCGCGCCGTCCAGACGCACAGTGCTGCAGGCGGCGACCGCCGTGGGCTTTGCCGCGCTGGGGGTGTTCACCGCCGCCCGGCAGGCATATGCCGACGGCTACGACATCTGGACCGGTGCGTGCCCGAGTTACGCCGAGGACCACAACTGCTCCCCGGGCTGCGGGCCCAGCACCATCTATGCCGACGCGTGCGTGACATCGGGGACGAACACCGGCTTCCACCGGTCGGACGGTGTCACCTGGACGCTGCGGCCCAACCAGTGCTACGCCGGTACCTACGACGGCTGGCTGTGGCGCTACAGCGCGGCCTGCGGCAGCTGCGGCTGCGGTATCGAGCGGCGCTGCCACGACGGGTACCGCAACACCGGCTCCGGCTGGGTGAAGTCCATCTGCCGCTGGACCACCGACTGCGACTGCCCTGGCTCCATCAGCTGGCCGACCCTCGGTCGCGGCGCCACCGGGCCCGACGTCCACACCATCCAGCACCTGCTCACCTACCACGGTCATCCGGCGGCTGCCGACGGCATCTTCGGGCCGGGCACCGAGGCGCAGGTCGACGCGTTCCAGTCGGCGAACGGACTCAGCCCCACGGGCAGCGTCAGCCCGGCCACCTGGCCGGTACTGGTCGTCACCGTGCGCCAAGGAGACGTGAACGATGCCGTACGCGGCGCGCAGCGGCAGCTCAACAAGCACGGCTCCGCACTGACGGTCGACGGCAACTTCGGTTCGCTCACCGGGCAGGCCGTCGTCTCGTTCCAGTCGCTGCACGGCCTGACCGCCGACGGCGTGGTCGGTCAGAACACCTGGCTCACGCTGACCGGGACCGTCTAGATGAGCGAGTCCGGCCGTCCTGCGGCCTGGCCGAGCGGCGCCCGTACCGTACGGGCGCTGCTCACCGATCCCGCCCTGCCCCTGGCGGCCCTGGGGATCGCGGTGATCGCCGCCGCCCTCTACGCCCCCATGCTGACCTGGGCGATCACCGGCGGTCTGGCCGGCTACTCGCTCTCCGGCTCCGTTTGAACGCGCAACAGCGCGTTCGCGCTGGCCTCGCCAGGTTGGCGGGCAACGTACAGACAGGCGCTGGTCCTCGGCGTGTTCACCGTCGGCCTGCTGGTCGGCGGGGTGCTGACGGCCGGGGTGTTGTGGCTCCTGTCCGGTCTCTTCACACCGCTCCCGGCCGACGTGCGGAAAGGGCTGATCGTGGCCGTCGCGCTGCTCGCCGCCCTGCGCGACGCGGGCAAGCTGCCGCTACGGATGCCGCAGAACGCCCGGCAGATACCGCAGGACGTACTGCGCCGCCATCTGGCGCGCGGCGCCCTGCAGTTCGGCTTCGAGCTCGGTACGGGCGTGCGTACCTATGTCTCGGCGAGTGCGCCGTACGCGATGGCGGTCGCGGTGCTGTTGTCCGGGGGCTCCTACGCGCCCGCCCTGGCGGCCGGACTCGGCTTCGGAGCGGGCCGGGCACTCACCCCGGCTCTGCGCAGGCTTTCCGGAAACGGGGAGCGCTGGGACGGCCTGCTCGCGCGGCGGCTGAGCGGCATGACCGTCCTGTGCTCCGTGCTGATCGCCGCTGCCGCCTGCGCGATCTTCCGATAGCGTCATCGCCCGATGTCGTGACAGGGCACGGAGGTTGTACTCGCAACGACCGTGGCCTGCAGGCCGGTTGTGCCGGAGGTCTGGTCCTGTGGCAGATGGTGGAGGTGTGGACAGGCAACGGTCGTGGAGGTCAAACTCGCCTCGGCCTTCTCGCCGGGAATCGGGAAGGACTCATAACGGAGGCGCGATGTTGAGGCGTACGACGCAACTCGTTCTTGCTGTTGTCATGACCGCGACAGCAGCCGTGGGTCGCACGCTGGCCACGGCCGCCCCCGACCACAACGACCACACCCACGTGGACGGACGCACCAGCCGCTCCTGGTCCGCGCCCCATTGCGGCGTCTGACCGGCAAGTCCCCACGCACACAGCAGTCCACCTACCCCGGGTCGGCCTCCGGCCCGGGGGGAGCGGCCCGCCCTGGCCGCGCCGCTCCCCCCCACACTTTCTCCCCCACTTTCGAGTAGGAGTGCCCTGATGTCGTCCCGCACCCCCTGGCGCGCCCGCGCCGGAACGGCCCTGCTGGCGGTGCTCGCCGGTATCGGCGCGTTCGCCGTACCCGGCAACGCCCTGGCCGATTCCCCGCCCGAGAGCAGGCAGACCGTCACCTACCACGGCTACCGTATCGAGGTGCCCGCCGAATGGCAGGTGGTCGATCTGGCCGAGAACCCGCGCGCCTGCCTCCGGTTCGACAGACCCGCCGTCTACCTGGGCGAGCCCGCCGACCAGAACGACTGCCCCGCCGGAGTCGTCGGCCGTGCGGCGGGCATCGTCGTGGAGCCCATCACCGCCCGCTCCGCCGGCCAGGCGACGGCGGCGACCGCGCGGACCCAGCGCGGCAAGGCCACCGTTCCGACCGCCGCGTCCAGCAACGACACCATCCAGATCGCGGTCGAGGACGCCGGCGTCCTCGTGACCGCCGCCCACACCCCGCAAACCGAGAGCCTGGTGCGCGGCGTTCTCGCCTCGGCCGACCTCACCAAGGGCGCCGAGCGCACCGAGCTGCCCCGCGCGGCTCAGCGGTCCGACGCCACCCCCCTGGCCGCGGCCGGGCCGCAACCGGGCAGCTACCTGGGCAAGGGCTTCGACGCCTGTACCGCGCCCTCGCAAGCCGCTATGAACGCCTGGCAGGCGAGCTCGCCGTACAGCGCGGTCGGCGTCTACATCAGCGGCTCCTTCCGGGGCTGCGCCCAGCCGAATCTGACGGCGAGCTGGGTGACCAGCCAGACCAACAACGGATGGCGTCTGTTCCCCATCGACGTTGGCCGCCAGGCACCGTGCACCAGCTACTCGCTGACGATTTCCACCGATCCGGCCACGGCCAAGTCCCAGGGTGTCTCCGCCGCGGCCGGCGCCATCACCGCCGCGTCGAACCTCGGTATCCCGGCGGGCAGCGCCCTCTACAGCGACATCGAGGCGTACAGCTCCACGGCCTCCTGCAAGGCGGCCGTGCTGTCGTACCTGTCCGGCTGGACCGAGCGGCTGCACAGCAGCGGCTATCTGTCGGGCCTCTACTCCAGCGCCGCCTCCGGCATCAAGGACGCCGCCAGCGAGTACAACAACAGCGCCTACACGCGGGTCGACCACCTTTTCTACGCGTGGTGGAACGGCGCCGCCGACACCAACACCGGTTCCTACGTGCCGTCCACCTACTGGTCCAACCACCAGCGGATCCATCAGTACGCGGGTGAGGTCACGGAGTCCTACGGCGGCTACTCGATCACCATCGACCGCGACTACCTGGACGTGGGCAACGGCACCCCGCCCCCGTCCACCTGCACCGGGGTGAACTTCAGCTTCACCGCGTACACCACCGTCCAGAGCGGCTCGTCCGGAGACCAGGTCAAGGCGGCCCAGTGCCTGCTCAAGGCCGCCGGCTTCGACCCGGGCACCCCGGACGGGATCTTCGGGCCCGCCACCACCACCGCCAGTCGGAACTTCCAGGCCGGCAAGGGGCTCACGGCGGACGGTGTGGTCGGCGCGAAGACCTGGACGGCTCTGCTGTCCCGCGGATCCGCCCCGACCATCCAGAACGGCTCGACGGGAGAGGCCGTCACCCGGCTGCAGCGCGCCCTGACCGCCGCGCTCGGGCGGACCGTGGCCATCGACGGCGCCTTCGGCTCGGGCACCGGCCAGGCCGTACGCGACTACCAGTCCTCGCGCGGGCTGGGCGCCGACGGCATCGTCGGCCCCGCCACCTGGGGCGCTCTTCAGTCGGGAAAGTGAGCAGGAAGGTGAGCCGAGAAGCGAACAGGAAAGTGAGGCAGGAATCGTGAGACGACTCGCACGCATCATCACGCTGTTGACCGCGGTGGCGGGCCTGCTCTTCGGACTGGGCGTCCCCGCGCAGGCGTTCCCGCAGGCCGCGTTCCCGCTGACGAGCAACGGCAACCGGGGCTCCGACGTCGTCGCGCTGCAGCATCTGCTCGCCGCGCACGGCCGCTCCGTGGCGGTGGACGGCGTCTTCAGCTCGGGCACGCAGAGCGCCGTGGTGGGCTTCCAGCAGTCCAAGGGCCTGGCCGCGGACGGCATCGTCGGGCCCGCCACCTGGGGCGCGCTCGCCGTCACCGTACGACAGGGCGACAACGGGCCGGCGGTGAAGGCCGTCCAGTCGCTGCTCAATGCCAAGCGGGGCGCCGGCCTCTCGGTCGACGGGGCCTTCGGACCCGCCAGCGACTCCGCCGTCCGCACCTTCCAGTCCCATGCGGGAATCGGCGCGGACGGCGTCGTCGGGCCGGCCACCTGGCAGAACCTGCTGTGGCACTACGAGAACATCGGCTTCGGCGGCGGCTCGATGTGCGCCCAGAGTCCCGACGGGAACGCGGGCGCCCACTGGGCGACAGCCGGCGCCGTCGGCCAGCTGGAGGCCGCCGCCGCCACGTTCGCCACCACCGGGAACGGCAGACTTCCGGTCGGCGACGCGGGCTTCGAGCACGGTGGGGACATACCCGGCCACGGCAGCCACGATGTCGGGATGGACATCGACGTGTGGCCGGCCCGCACCGACTCGGCGCAGTGCACCGCGGGGCGTATCACCTGGGAGTCGAGCACCTACGACCGCGCGGCCACCCGCAGGCTCGTGCAGGAGATCCGGGCGAAGGCCCCCGGCCACGTCCAGCTGATCTTCTTCAATGATCCGCAGCTGATCTCGGAAGGACTGACCACGAGCTACCCGAACCACGACAACCACCTGCACATCCGCTACCGGTAGCGGGCCGGCCGCGGGCCCGGGGCCTCGCCCGCGGACCTGCGGCCGTCCGCAGCGCTCAGCGGATCACCAGCGTGGTGCCGGCCACGGCGGGCACCAGTTCCCCGATGACCGGATGTCCGGGTATCTCCCCGGCGACCAGCAGTCCGCCGGAGGTCTGCGCGTCGGCAAGCAGGTGCAACTGGTCGTCGCTCGCCCGTCCCGCGTCCAGGTGCGGACTCACCCAGTCGAGATTGCGCCGGGTGCCTCCGCTGACGTACCCGGCCCGCAGGGACTCCCAGGCGCTGTCGAGCACGGGGACGGCGGCGGCGTCCACCACGGCCGTGACGCCGCTGGCCCTGGCCAGTTTGTGCAGATGGCCGAGCAGACCGAATCCGGTCACATCGGTAGCGCACACGGCGCCGGCCTCCAGGGCAGCGGCACTGGCCTTGTCGTTGAGCGCCGCCATGACGGCGACGGCGTGCGCAAAGACCTCGCCCGTCCGCTTGTGGCGGTTGTTGAGTATTCCGACACCCAGCGGTTTGGTCAGCGTCAGCGGCACACCCGGCCGGCCGGCGTCGTTGCGCAGCAGCCGGTCCGGATCCACCAGGCCGGTCACGGCCATTCCGTAGAGCGGTTCCGGGCTGTCGATGCTGTGGCCGCCGCCGACGAGGCAGCCGGCGCTGCGGGCGACGTCGAGCGCTCCCGCCAGGACCTCCCGGGCCAGCTCCGCGGGGAGTACGTCACGGGGCCAGCCCAGCAGGTTGAGCCCGACGAGGGGCCGGCCGCCCATCGCGTAGACGTCGGACAGGGCGTTGGCCGCGGCGATTCGGCCCCAGTCGCGGGCGTCGTCGACGACGGGCGTGAAGAAGTCGGCCGTCGACACCAGGGCGGTGCCGTCACCGGTGCGCACCACCGCGGCGTCGTCGCCGTCGTCGAGTCCGACCAGCAGCCGGTCCTCGTCGCTGCGCAGGGCCTGTCCGGGGTTCCGGGGCTGCCGCAGTCCCGCGACCATCGCCTCCAGCTCCCCCGGAGGGATCTTGCAGGCGCAACCGCCGCCGCGTGCGTACTGGGTCAGCCGTACGGGCGCGGCGGATCCGGCGGCGGGGCCAACAGTCTTCATACGACGATCATTTCACCCCTTGCCCCAGCAGCGTGCGGGGATCACAATCTTGCTCCGGAGGCGTTGGGCGGGCTGGTGCCCCTCCCGATCTTCAAAATCGGTGTGGTCCGGAAACCGGGCCAGGCGGGTTCGATTCCCGTCCGCCTCCGCTGACTTCGATCGGGGTGGCGCGAGTGGCTGACAAGATGCGGCAGCCGCCGACGGACACCCGGCGGCAGGTGCCGAGCGCCACGGTGCTGCTCGGCGATCCCCGGCTGAGCGAGGCGTCCGCACGGCTGGGCAGGCCCCTCGTCAAGGCCGCGGTCGCCATCGCCCAGCAGGCCGTACGCGACGGACGGATCGGCCCGGGTGACGCGGTCCATGCCGCTCTCGCCGCGCTCCCCGCCCGCGCGGCCGGGCTGAGCCCCGTGCACAACGCCACCGGTGTGGTGCTGCACACCAATCTGGGACGGGCCCCGCTGTCGCGGTCCGCGCTGGAGGCGATGGCGGCAGCCGGCGGATACACGGACGTCGAGCTGGACCTGAGAACCGGCAGACGGGCGTCGCGCGGCCGCAGCGCCATGGCGGCCCTTCGGGAAGCGGTGCCGGCCGCAGAGGCCGTGCACGTGGTCAACAACGGAGCCGCCGCCCTGGCCCTGGCGGCGGTGACGCTGGCCCCGGGGCGCGACATCCTGCTCAGCCGGGGCGAGTTCGTGGAGATCGGCGACGGCTTCCGGATACCCGAACTGCTGGCCTCCTGCGGCGCCCGGATACGCGAGGTCGGCACCACCAACCGGACCCGTCTCGGCGACTACGCGGACGCCGTCGGCCCGGACACCGGCTTCATCCTCAAGGTCCACCCGTCGAACTTCACCGTGAGCGGATTCACCCGGGAAGTGGACGCCGGGGAACTGGCGTCGCTGGGCCTGCCCGTGGTGGTCGACATCGGCTCCGGCCTCCTCACGCCTGACCCGGTGCTACCGGACGAGCCGGACGCGGCCACGGCCCTGCGCGCCGGCGCCACGCTGGTCACCGCCAGTGGGGACAAGCTGCTCGGCGGTCCGCAGGCGGGGCTGGTCCTCGGCAGGGCCGCCGTCGTGGAGCGGATGCGCCGCCATCCGCTGGCCCGCGCCCTGCGCGTGGACAAGTTCACCCTGGCCGCGCTGGAAGCGACACTGCGCGGTCCCGAGCCACCCGTGCACGCAGCCGTGCACATGCCGCTGCCGCAGCTGCGCATCCGCACGCTGCGCCTGGCCGAGGACGTGGCGCGCCGAGGTCTGGACGCGCGCGTCGTGCCCTGCGAGGCAGTGGTGGGAGGAGGCGGCGCCCCCGGGACCGCCCTGCCGTCCTGTGCGCTCAGCCTCCCCGACGACTTGGCGACGCCGCTGCGCACCGGTGAACCGGCCGTGCTCGGCCGGGTGGTGCGCGGCCGGCTGCTGCTGGACCTGCGGTGCGTACCGCAGGCGTGCGACGGCGACATCCTTGCCGCGGTGCTGCGCGCGGCAGGGCGGTGATCATGCGGGTCATCGCGACGGCGGGGCATGTCGACCACGGCAAGAGCACACTGATCCACGCGCTGACCGGCAACCACCCCGACCGGCTGGCAGAGGAGCGGCGCCGTGGTCTGACCATCGACCTGGGCTTTGCTTGGACGGATCTGCCATCGGGCGAACGGCTCGCGTTCGTCGACGTCCCGGGACACGAGAGGTTCGTCCCCACCATGCTGGCCGGCGTGGGGCCCGTGCCCGCCGTGCTGTTCGTCGTCGCCGCCGACGAAGGCTGGAAGCCGCAGTCCGCCGAGCACCTCGCCGCCGTGGACGCCCTGGGTGTACGGCATGGACTGCTCGCCGTCACCCGCTGCGATCTGGCCGACCCCGGCCCCGCCACGGCGCAGGCGCGGGACCGGATCCGGTCCAGCACCCTCGGCGGCGTCGAGGCCGTGGCCGTCAGCGCCCGCACCGGCGCGGGCCTCGCGGAGTTGCGCGCCGCCCTCGGCCGGCTGGCCGCGCGGCTGCCGGACGGGGACGCCGACTCCCCGGTGCGGCTGTGGATCGACCGGTCCTTCACCGTGCGCGGCAGCGGGCTGGTGGTCACCGGCACGCTCGGTGCGGGGCGGATCCGCCGGGGCGACGTCCTGGTGACCGCCCGGACCGGCCGTCCCGTGCGCGTCAGGGGTTTGCAGGCCCTCGGCGAGAAGACCGATCTGGTGCGGGCCACCGCCCGGGTCGCCGTCAACCTCAGGGACCTCGACAAGGAGTCGACGGGCCGCGGCGACGCCCTGCTCACCCCCGACAGCTTCCTCCCCTGCCTCCACTGCGACGTGCGCGTACACGGCGGAACACCGGCCGCGGCGCTGCCCCGCACCGCTGTCGCCCACATCGGCTCGGCGGCCGTGCCCGTACGCGTACGGCCGCTCGGTGGGGATATCGTCCGGCTGACCCTGCCGGCGCCACTGCCCCTCCGTATCGGTGACCGCGCGGTGCTGCGCGATCCCGGTCTGCGGCGTGTGCTGGCCGGCCTGGAGGTGCTCGACCCCCAGCCACCGGAACTGCGGCTCCGCGGCTCCGCGGCACGGCGCGCGGCAGACCTCGGCGACGCTCGCGGCACTCCGGGCGAGGCGGCCGAGCTACGGCGCCGGCTGCTGGTCAGGCGCGGGGAGCTGACCGCGATGGGGGTGGCCGTCCACACCACGCCGGTCGCGGGCGACTGGCTTGCGGACCCCGCCCACTGGACCGCGCTGAGGGCCCGGCTGGCCGAACTGGTCACGGCGTACCGCTCCCAGCGGCCCACCGAGGAGGGCATGCCGGTGGAGGCCGCTCGGCACCGTCTGGGGCTGCCGGCTGTCTCCCTGGTGGAGGCACTGGTCACGCCGCCCTTGCGGATGAGCCGCGGGCGCGTGACCGCCGGGCCTGCGGCACTGCCCGCCGCTGTGGCGGACGCGGTGCACCGTCTCACCACGGAGCTCGCCCGTCGGCCCTTCGCCGCGCCCCACGCCCAGCAGCTCGCGGAACTCGGCTTCGGCCGGCGCGAGCTCGCCACGGCGGTCCGCCACGGAGCGGTACTGCGACTCGCGGAGCACGTGGTGCTGCTACCGGACGCCCCCCGGCTGGCGGCCGACCGGCTGAGCGAACTCGACCAGCCGTTCACCGTGGGAACGGCGAGCCGCGCCCTGGACACCACCCGACGCGTCACCGTGCCCCTGCTGGAGCACTGCGACGGTCAGGGCATCACCCAGCTGCTTCCCGACAAGCGCCGCCGATGCGCGTCCCGCAGTCGGCCGGCGCCGGTCACCACACCGCCCTGAAACCGAGCTGTCGTCAAGACTGGAAGCTCCCGCCCGGCCCGCTAACTCCTTGACCACAGCCTTGACTTGCCTGGCCAGGCGGGCCGTGCGTCGCTGGTAACGCTCCAGCACCCCGGGCATCTGCTCGCGGAAGGTCTGCCGGCAGCCGCGCGTGGGACACACCAAGCGCCGCACCCGCACACGGACCACCACCCGCCGTCCGTCGACCGGCACGTCGGCCGTCCGCAGTCCCCGGGCCCGCGGAACCCGGCATGCCAGCCGCCGCGCACCCCTGACCAGCACCGCCCTCGGACAGGGAACAACGCGACATCACGGGCACAAGATCGATCTACCCGACCCCGAGACACCGGCCGGACAGCATCACCGCAGGCCAGAACTGCCCCAGACACTCACCCGAGTTTCCAGCGTCCGAGTAATTCAGACCCACTGTGCCACCTCGAGCCGCATGGCCGTGCTGATGGTGCCCTCCTGCACGGCCTCCACCACGACGGGAGTGGTGAAGGTGCACAGGTCTTCGTCCCAGCGGAATCCGTCGACGGTCGCTCGCAGCCTGGTGATGCGGTCGAGCTCCACGTAGTCGGCGAAGTCGGAGGTGATGGAGGCGACCGACAGGCTGTAGGGGTCCAGGGCGTGCAGCCGGGCGACGGCGGCGACGGCCAGCTGACGCGCGGCCTCCATCTGTAGATGGCCCGGCACGTGGTCCAGCGGATGGTCGAAGACGTGCGGGTGGCTGGTGTCCACCACCAACTGGCAACCGAACCGTCCCGCGTCGGCGACGGGCTCGGTGACGAACACGTTCCGGGAGTCTCGCCGTCCCACGTGGGAGGGCTCGGCCGCCGTGAACCGCGGCAGCAGGAAGCCGGGGTGGTCGGGCGACAGCCGTCTGCTGCGCATGGCCTGGTAGGCGGCCTTGGACAGGATCAGCAGCCCGCCCTCTCCGTGCATCGCGGGCCGTCCGTCGACCTCGATGTCCCCGATGAAGCTGAACCCCTGGAGGCGGCCGGCCTTGTTGCGCCGGGTCCGCACGCTCACGGTGATCCGCGCGTTGGCGGGTCGCGAGCCGATGCGCAGGGATTCGAAGGCGGTGGTACGGAGTGTCAGGTTCCGGAAGATGAACGCGGAGCCCAGTTGCACTTCCAGGTGGCGGTGGGCGATCAGGACCCCGGCCTGACGCACCACTTCGACCATCAGGCTGAAGTCGTACAGCGGGAAGCTCTCCCCGATCATATGGGCGCGCGGGAGCTGTGCGGCGACGACGAAGGTGTCCTCGCCCGTCTCGGTCGAGTCGGTGACGAACACCTCGGCTATCGAGGATCTGTGGACCAGGGCGCGTGGAACGGTCGCGTCGTAGCTCAGCTCCACATGGTCATTCCCGGGTGGCATGGGGGCCGTCCCGGACGCGGGAGTGGAGGCGGGTACGGCCATGGGGATTGGCGTGGGCGCATGCGAGGAAAGGGACGGGGACGCGGACATGGGGATGGTCATGGTCGGGGTCGATCCTTCCAGGGGGATAGCACGAGCGGTGTGCTGAACCTCGTCAAGGCCCTACGGCCGGTACCGGGGTGATGCGAGGCGGCCGGGACGGGAGCCGGGAGAGGAGCGCGTCGAGGTCGGCCAGGCCCGAGCGGGCCGCGACGACCCCGTCGGGCCGCAGGTACGCGCACCACGGGGTACCGGCTCCGCCCAGCGCGTCGTCCGTCTCCCGCGCCACGGCGAACCCGGCGCCGTCCTGCGGGAGATCGGCGGGAGCCGTGTCGGCAGGCTGGATCCACAGCACCCGCACGATGTCCCCGGTACCCCGTTCCCCCACGGTCGCCGCGGCTCGCGCGGCGAGTTCCCCGGCGGCCAGGTCGCCGTGAACCAGCACGGTGTGCCGGCCGGCCGACAGGTGGGCGTGGAGCGACTCCGCCTCAGTGCCGTGCACCGGGGCGAGCGCCAGGTCGGGGGCGCGTCGGCCGAGCCGCAGTGCGCGCGGTACGGACGGGGCGCCGTCGAGATCGGCCACCGCCGGGCTCCCGGAGTGGTCCAGGTCGAGCTGGGCGAGCAGGGGGATCACCTTCTTCTCCAGCAGGCCGGTGGCGGACAGCAGCCGCAGCACCGTGTTCCGCAGGAGCCGCGCCGCGGGATTGCGCAGCAGCCACATCCGGGTCTGCTGATCACCGTTCGCGACCGCCCTGACGGACGCCGGGCGGCGTTCCGCCTCGAAGCTGTCGAGCAGCGCCGGATCAGTGCCGCGTACGACGCTCGCGAGTTTCCAGCCCACGTCGTAGCCGTCCTGGACACCCGTGTTGAGTCCCTGGCCGCCGGCGGTGGTGTGGGCGTGCACCGCGTCGCCCGCCAGCAGCACCGGGCCCTCCCGGAACCGGGGGGCGACCTTGGCGTGCACAAAGAAGCGGCTGGCCCACCAGGTGCCGTGCAGGCGCAGCCCGCCCGGGCCGCGTTCGTCGAGGAGCCGCTGCAGCATCTCCTCGGAGGGCGGTTCGGTCTGCCCGTCCGGCTCCATGTCGAAGAAGACGCGGTGGCCGTCGGGCTGGGGGACGATGACCAGTACGCCGTCCGGTGCGACGTGGTGCTGCACCTCGGCCTCGGCGGGCGCGCCCTCCAGCCGGCCGTCCCCGATCAGGAACATACGGTCGAAGGTGTGGCCCTCGAAGGGGATGCCGACGCTGTCGCGCACCAGGCTGCGGGCGCCGTCGGCGGCGATCAGCCAGGACACCGTGAGGGTCTCCTCGCCACGGGCCGAGCACAGCGTCACTGTCGCCGACTCCGCGGGGCCGCCACGGTTCACGGTGACCGCCGTGACCTCGGTCTCCCACTCGACGGTGCCGCCCAGTTCCGTCAGCCGGGCGTGCAGCGCCCGCTCGGTCACCGGCTGCGGTACGCAGAGGGGGCCGGGGAAGGCGGTACCCGTCAGCCCGCCGAAGCGCGCCCCGGCGAGGCGCCGGCCGTTCGACCAGTACGACGCCCCGGTCAGCGGCAGCGCCGTCTCGGCGATTTTCTCGGCGACGCCGAGGCGGTGCAGGCACTCCAGGGCGCCGCTCCACAGCACCAGCCCCTTGGGGGCGATGCCGGGCCCCGGGCGCCGGTCGACGACGCGGCAGGGCACGCCGAGGTCCCGCAACACGGCGGCGGCGGTGAGCCCGGTGGGCCCGGCGCCGACGACCAGAACCGGAACGGTCAATTCAGCTCACCTCTCCCGGCGTCGGCGGCCATGGCCAGGGGGCGGTCGAGCAACGCGGAGATCTCGTGGACGGCGCCGTCGGTGTCGGCGAACCGCACCGAGCGGATGCCGAGTTCCGCCGCGGCCACGCAGTTCTCCTCCGTGTCGTCGACGAACAGGCAGCGCTGCGGGGTGGTGCCGAGCCGTTCGAGCAGGATCCGGTAGATGGCCGGGTCGGGCTTGCGTACGCCTTCCCGGTGCGAGTCCACGACGACATCGAAGAGTTCGTCGACGGGGAGCTGGGCGCGCCACAGCGGTTCCCACTCGCGGACGTTGTTGGTGAGCAGGGCGAGCCGGTAGCCGTCGCCGCGCAGGCCGCGCAGGAACTCCAGGAACGGCTCGTTGGGGCGCCGGCCGCGGAACCACAGCTCGCCGAAGCTCCGCCCGTCCGCCAGGATGCGGCCCGCGTCCTCGGGGAGTTCGGCCAGGATCCGGTCCACCATCTGGCGCTCCGTGATCGCGCCGGTCTCCAGTGCCGCCATCGGCATCTCCCCGTGGCGTTCCGTCGACGCCAGGAGTGCCTGGGCGAGGTCGCCCGCGTCGATCCCGGCCAGTTCGGCGAAAGCGACGAAGGTCTCCACGAGCGGGTTCGTCAGCACGCCCCCGTAGTCGACGACGATCGTGTCGAAGGTCATGTCGTTCCCTTCTCCCAACACGACGCGGCGTACCGACCGCGACCGTGGCCCGAACGGTTGAGTGGCTGTCATCGAACCCCCTTGCTCAGGGGTGCTCCGGGTTGCTCCGGCGTCCGCCCGATGGGGTGCTCCGGACGCTAACAACGAGGACTTGCGCCGTGCCAAAGCCGCTGCGCCCCGCCAGGACGAGTGCACCCCGCCAAAGCAAGTGCGGGAGGACCTGTTGGGGTCCTCCCGCATCCCGAACTCGCCTCGCCGCAGTCGTCAGTCGGCCGGCTTTCCGCCCACCGCGCCGACCGCGGGCACGGGTTCCTCCCGCCTCGCCGCTGCCGCGTCCGGCGTGCCGGTCGCGTCCGCCACGGGCGCAGGGCGTTCCGAGCCGCCCTCGCTGATGCCGAACCGCGCGTGCAGTCGGCGCAGCGGCCCGGGTGCCCACCAGGCCGCCCGGCCGGTGAGCGCCAGCACCGCGGGCACGAGCAGTGTGCGGATCACCATCGCGTCCATGAGGATCGCCAGGGCGACCCCCAGTCCGAGCATCTTCGTGTTGGTGATCCGGGACGTGCCGATGGCCACCATGACGACGGAGAGGACAAGCGCGGCGGCGGTGATGACGCCCCCGGTGCTGCGGATGCCCTGCACCACGGCGGCCTTGTGGTCGAGCAGGCGCTCGTGTTCCTCCTTGATCCGGGAGAGCAGGAAGACCCCGTAGTCCATGGAGAGCCCGAAGGCGAGGCAGAACATCAGCACAGGCAGCGCCGTCTCGATGCTCCCGGTCGGGGTGAAGCCCAGCAGCCCCGACAGGTTCCCGTCCTGGAAGACCCACACCACGGCCCCCAGCATCGCGGTCAGGCTGAGCGCGTTGAGCAGCACCGCCTGGACCGGCACCAGCACACTGCCGGTGAGCAGGAACACCAGCACCAGCGTGGCGAGCACGATGATGCCGAGGGCCCACGGCAGGCCTCGTCCGATGGCCGCCTGGCTGTCGATCATGGCCGCGGTCGTACCGGAGGTGTACGTGGGGAACGCCGCGTCCACCGCCCGTACGTCCCGTACCAGGTCCTTGCCCTCGTCGGAGACCTCCTCCGCGGCGGGCACCACCGTGAGGTACGAGACGGCGCCGGAGGTGCGGCCGGGCTGCGCGGGCCCGGCGGCCTTGCCCTCGGTGTAGCGGCCCGTCGGGGCGTCCACCCGCAGCACCCCGGGAAGCCGGGACAACTCCTCGGCGTAGCTGCCGAGTTCAGCGGGGGACGCCTGCTTGGTGACGACCTCGGTCACTCCGGTGGGGTTGCCCTGGAAGCCGTCCTTGATGTGCTGCTGCACCACCCGGGGCTCGGCCGACGCGGGGAGCTGCCGGTAGTCGGCGGTGCCGAAGTCGACGTTCAGGAAGGGCGCGCCGAGCAGCAGCAGGACTGCGAGGGTGCCGGTGGCCACCAGGGGCGCGCGCCGCATCACCCACCGCGCCAGCCGGGCCCAGCCCGCCCCGGCCTCGGTGGCCCGCCGCTGCTCGCGGGAGCGGCGCCGGAACAGCTTGCGGACGTCCAGCGCGTCGATCCGGCGGCCCAGGACGGCGAGCAGCGCGGGCAGGACGACCAGGGCCGCCACGGCCGCCAGGACCACCACGCTGATCCCCGCGTACGCGAGGGAGCGCAGGAAGTACAGCGGGAAGACCAGCATCGCGGCGAGCGAGACGGCGACCGTGGCGGCCGAGAACAGCACGGTCCGCCCTGCGGTGTTGAGGGTGACAGCGAGCGCGCCGGGCGTGTCCCGGCCGTTCGCGAGTTCCTCCCGGTAGCGGCGCACGATCAGCAGCGCGTAGTCGATGGCCAGGCCGAGGCCCAGTGCGGTGGTGAGGTTGGTGGCGAAGACGGAGACGTCGGTGAAGGACGTCAGGATGCGCAGCACCGCGTTGGTGCCGAGGATCGCGATGATGCCGATACCCAGCGGGAGCAGGGCGGCGACGGCGCTGCCGAACACGATCATGAGGATGATCAGCGTGATCGGCAGCGCGATGGCCTCGGCGCGCAGCAGGTCCTCGCTGATGAGGGTCTGCTGCTCGTGCTGGACGGCGACGCTGCCCCCGATCCGGACGGTGAGGTCGCCCTGCCGTCCGTCGAAGTGTCCGGTGATCCGCTCCTCCAGCGTGCGCTCGGCCTCCAGATCGTCCCCGGTGAGCCGGGCCACCACCAGGGCCCCATGGCCGTCCTCGGAGCGCAGCGCCGGTGCCCCGGTGTCCCAGTAGGAGGTGACCCCGGTGATGCCCTTCTCGTCGGCGAGGCGAGCGGCGAGTTCCCTTCCCTGACGTGCTGTGTCGGCGTCGTCGACCCCGCTGCCGGCCCGGGCCAGCAGGACGAGGTTGGGGCGGGCGCCGGGGAACTCCCGCTCCAGGATGTCCGCGGCGTGCGAGGACTCGGAGGCGGGGTCGACGACGCCGCCGCTGCCGCCGCTGCGCAGCCGGTCGGCCACCCCGCTGCCCAGGACGACGGCCCCGGCCAGGAGGATCACGGTGAGGACGAGCAGCAGCCGGGCCCGGGCGCCGGTCAGCCGGGCGAGGCCGCTGAACAGGCCGCGGGGCGGGGCCGTTTCGGGCGGCGGGGTGTCATGGGCTACGGGTGACAAGGGGACTCCCGGGAGGTCTGAGCTGGTGAGGTGCGTACGGCGCCGTACGCGGCGAGCGCCGCAGGCAGGGCCGTATGTGCCGTAGATACAGAGCCGTGCGTACGGAGCACCGCGTGCAGAGCCGTGCACGCGGACTCCGGTCGAGGCGCCGGCGCGCCGTCAGCAGCGACGCAGGTGGAACTGGCCCGGCGTGGTGGAGGGGACGCCGGTCAGGATTTCGCGGAGCCCGCCGCTGACCACGTAGTCGCCGTACGGAGTCACGGCGATGGTCGTGGGGTCCTCGATCGGCCAGGTCTGGTCCTTCACCGTGCGCGCGGTACGCCAGTTGTCGGTGGACCGCAGCACCACGACCGCGTCCCTGCCCGTGCGTCCACCGGACAGCGACAGGTCGTTGGCCGCGGCGATCAGAGAGCCGTCCTTGCGCAACGCGAGACCGTCGAGGGAGAGCGGCGCGCGGTCGAGCCGTACCTCGCTGACCACCGGCCGCGCCGACCGGGGACGGTCGATGCGGAAGAGCCGGCCGCCGTCGTACTTGCCCATGAGGAGGAAGCCCGCGGGGTGGGCGACGATCCCGTTCGGTCCCGTTTCGGAGGTGACGAAGCGGCCGTCCTGGATCACCTGGATCACCTTGCCGTCGCTGCTCACCACGCTGACGGTGTCGACCCCGGTGTCGGTGACGTAGATGGTGCCGTGGTCGTCGACGGTGACGTCGTTGGCGCGCGGCTCGGCCTGACCGGCGGACAGGTCGACCAGGTGCTGTACGGCACCGGTGGTCAGGTCGAAGACACCGACCCCGGACACCGGGGGCTGCGAGGGGTCCACCATGCCGAGCAGCCGCAAGAAGTAGTCGGTGTAGGCGGCCAGCACCCGGTTACGGGCGGCGTCCACCGTGATGCCGAGCACCGAGACCTGGGCGAACGGGGCGACCAGCGGAGTCACCGAACCGTCCGCCCTGACCACTGAGATCGTGCCCTGCGCGCTCGACCCGACGAGGAACGCCTTCCTCCGCGGATCCCAGGCGACGCCCTCCGGGTACACGCCCGGGGCGGTGACGGAGAGGGTGCGCGGCAGCGGGCAGCCTGCGGACCGGGACACCGCGAACGCCGGCAGGGGGGTGGCGGCGAGTGTGCCACCCACGGCACCCGCGGCGGCGAGTCTGAGCAGAGTACGGCGGGAGGCCGGAACTGGCGCGTTCAATGTGTGTTCCTTCAGGCGGTGGTTACGACCCTGCGGTGGCAAGGCCGGAGGTCGGGTGATCGGCTGGCCGACATAGGGCACGGCAGAAGAGCCGGGCGGCCGCCCGGCGCCGGGCGAAACCACCGAGCCAGGCTGCCTGACGGCCTGCGAAGAGCCTCTCAATACCCGCTGAAGAACCGCTGAAACGGTGCTGTGCTTGGGGAACACCGTCCTGGGCGGGAGCGGGAGCGGCCGAAGAGTGCGCTGTGGTCGGCTGCCGACTTCGACACCCCGGACACTGGTGCCGGTTGGCGCAGCGTCAGGTTGCTGCGCCAGTACGCGGCGATCAGGAGCACGCGTCCTCCGGCGGCCAGCAGTTACGGGACAGCCCTTACGCATCTCTGCTGATCGCCGCGGGAGAGTCCGTTAAGGTCGTGTCGGAGCGACTGGGGCACACCAGCGCTGCGATGACCCTGAACGGGCGTTCGGTGCCCTGAAGGGGGAATGTGCCCTCTCAGCCGGAGGGCTGAGAGAACGCGCAGGTCAGAGCCGACGCCAGGGGCACACAGTGCGATTGAGAGTGGAGTTCACGACCGAGCCCTTCGATCTCGACGAGGCGCCCGCTCACGCGGTGGTGGCCCGCGAGGTCGTCCAGGGCGCCGCGCTGGACGCCGTCGACGTCGGCCCGTTCGGCAATACGGCGGAAGGCGGCGCCGACGCCGTGCTGACCACGGTGGACGCACTGCTGCGCGCCTCGCTGGCCGCCGGCGCGACGCGGGTCTCCCTCCAGGTCAATGTGATCGGCGACGCGGACGCGGAGGGCGGCCGGTGACCGAGCCGCGCGACCACCCCTTCGTTGCGGCGGTCAAGCCGCTGGTCGACGCCATGGGCGGCGAACTGATGGCGCCCCACGAGGCGCAGCCCGACGATGTCGTCCTCACCTGGGAGGGCGAGGACCTGCTGGCCGTACGGCTGCCGCAGCTGTCGGACTCCCTGGATCACATCCTCGCGGCGCTGGAGCGCCAACACGGCATGCCGCTCGCCGCACTGGACCGCAAGGTCAAGCAGTCGGTCGTACGGACACTGGAAGCGCGCGGCGCCTTCTCCGTACGGCACGGCGTGGAGACGGTGGCGAGCGCCCTCGGCGTCAGCCGCTTCACCGTCTACAACTACATCAATTACGCCAACGAGCGCCGAGCCGAGGCCCGAGGCGGCGCGGAGCAGCCGCGACAGGACGGCTGACCCGCCGCACCACGGCCACGCTGCCGTCACACCGCGGCGTGCACGGCCGCCGGCCGGTCACCGGCGGGGAGACCGGCGGGCCTGCCCGCCCCCGGAGGGGCAGGCCGGTCATCCGGCACAGCAGGTGTCCTCGCGCATCCGACGAGAGACCGCGAGCCAGCGCTCCCGGTCGTCATGGCCGGCCGCGGTCCTGGCGGCCACCAGGTCAGTGCGCCGCACGAGCGTCCCGGCGGTGAGTACCGCGTGGGTGCGTACGAGCGAGTCGAAGTCGGTGAAGGGATCTCCGTCCACGATGGTCAGGTCGGCGATCTTGCCCGGCTCCACCGTGCCCAGGTCTCTGTCCAGGCCCAGGACGCGGGCGGGCAGGACCGTGGCCGTGCGCAGTGCTTCGACGGGTGAGAGGCCGTAGCGGTGCAGGGCACGCAGGGCCATGTGGAGCTGGAGTCCCACCGGCGTCAGCGGTGAGTCCGTCCCCAGGGCCACCAGCCCGCCACCGGCCAGAACACGCCGGTAGGTGGCCACCTCGGTACTCATCAGGGTCAGCTCGGCCGGGCTCGGCGGCCGGGACGCGAGCTGACGGACCATCTCGATGTCCCAGGGGGGCATGAGCCGGGTGACCCGGTCGTCGGCGGCCAGGGCGGGATCCGCTCCGATCAGCGGTGACGCCGAGAAGGGAGTGGCGATCATGGTGAAGTCGCCGGCCGTGTAGATCTCCGTGAGGTCCTGGTAGGAGTGACCGGTCGCGGAGATCGCGTGCCCGAACTCCGCGCGCTGGGTGGCGTGCAGATGGGTCGTCAGGTCCTGACCCGTCTGGATCCCGGGTGCGCAGAGGTGACTGCCCGCGCGCACGCCGAGTTCATGGGCGGAGCGGGCGGCCTCCGCCATGAATCCGGCGGAGGCGCGGACATAGGTCTTGACGAAGTCCCATTCCAGCGCGGCGCCCCGTGCCAGGGAACGCCGGAGCCCCTCGGAGGTCCGGTGGGCACGGCCCATGGTGTACGCGACGCGTGACCCGTCGAGCAGTTCCCCGGTGGTGAGCAGCCGGGGCCCCGCCATGCGTCCGGCGACGACGGACTCGCGGATACGGGCCTGTTCATAGGCGAATCCGCCGAGCGAGACGGCGGTGGTGATTCCGTAGGCGAGCTGGAGGAGGGTCTGCCGGCCACCGTAGGTGTACTGCCAGGGATGGGTGTGGGCGTCCCAGAGGCCGGGGATCACCGTACGGTCCGAGGCGTCGACGGTCCGGCCGGTCCCGCGCCGGGGGCGGTGGCGTTCGATGCCCGTCACCCGGCCGTCGCGCACGATGATGTCCACGTCGTCCCGGCGGTTTTCCCCCGTGCCCGTCCAGAGCTGGCCCGCGTGCACGACGGTGTCGGCCGGCGCGGGCCGGTGGTAACCGAGCGACAGGGGTACGGTGCGGGGCTTGCCGTCCGTCTCCTCACCCACGTCGAGCAGTCGCAGCCGTCCCGAGGAGAGATACAGGACGGTGCGCGAGTCCCCGGACCAGGAGGGGTGGTCAGCGGGCTCGTCGGTGACACGCCGTGCGACGCCGTCCGGCGTTCCGTCGGACCGTACGGGGAGAAGCCACAGCGCGGACTCGCAGATGAGGGCCATCGTCGCGCCGTCCGGGGACCAGACGGGGCCGGAGTCGTAGCGGTCGGAGATCGACGCGTGCGGTGCGACGGCGTGCAGCCGGTCCGCACCGGTGGTCGCGTCCACCACCCGCACGACGTTGTATCCCTCGCGGAACCGGTGGTTGAGACGGTTGCGGTCGCACAGGGCGAGATGCCGGCCGTCCGGCGCCCAGGTGGGCCTGCCGGGCAGTCCGCCGCCGCCCAGAGGCGCGGCGAGGATGTGGTCCGTGCCGGTCGCGAGATCGCGGACGATCAGGTTGCCCGAGATGTCGAGGTGGGCGAGCCGGCTGCCGTCGGGCGAGAGCGCGGGGTGAATCCGGCCGCCGGTGGCGAGCACGCTCTCCTGGTGGGTGGCCAGTTCGTGCCGTCGGATCGCGTACTGCCCGTCGCGGTCGTCGGCGTACAGGACGGCGCTGCCGTCCGGCGTCCATACCGGGGCCTGGACGTAGTGGGTGGGCGCGGCCTGGACGAGTCTGCGCGGCGCGCCGCCACCGGAAGTACCGGCGGTCCACAGGGCGTTGAGCGCGGCGAACACCACCTGCCGGCCGTCCGGGGAGAGCGCCGGCAGATGGATGCCCCGGACGGGCCGGGTGCGGGTGGAGTCCAGGTCGTGGCGCTTCGTGCGGTAACGGGGGCGGCTCACCGGGAGCCGCGCGCTGAAGGGGATCACCTCACGGTCGCCGCTCGCCGGCTCCAGCAGCACGAAGGCGCCGTCGACATTGAGCAGGAGTTGCCCCGAGGGGGTCCAGCGCGGCGGCACGGGCAGTACGTCCCCGGACACGGCGACGTCCTCGCCGTCGATCACCAGGGTGCTCGACGAGTTGGGTTCGTCCGACTCCGAGGTGGTGCGCAGATACGCGAGCCGGTGGTCCCGGGAGAGGGCGGGTGCCAGGATCCTGGCCCCCGCCACCGCATCGGTGTGGACGGTCCGTACCGCGCCGGCGCCGTCGGCGAGTACCGAGGCGATGGTGCGGGCCTGGAAGGCGCCGTCGGTGAACCGGCCGCGCACGAAGAGCACGCGCGTGCCGTCCGGTGACCACACGGGATCGAAGTCCTCCACGGGACCGCCCTCGCCGGGACCGTCCTGACCGGTGAGTCCGGTGATACGGGCGAGTGCGCCGGTGCGGATGTCCAGGGTCCAGATGCGGTAGGCGCTGCCCGTCGCCGGGCTGCCGCCGCGCTCGGAGGCGAAGGCGATCCGGCTCCCGTCGGGTGACCACGAGGGGCCCCGGTCGTCCCACGGCCCGTCGGTGAGCTGTCGCAGCTCGGAGCCGTCCGGGCGCAGGGTCCAGATGTGGAACCCGCCGCCGCGATAGGCGCACACCGCGAGGAGCTTTCCGTCCGGTGAGTGGACCGGACGGACGGGCTCCAGATCGGTCGGCGTGAGGGCGACGCCGTCACCGCCGCGCCGGGGGATGTCCCAGAGCACGCCCTGGATCTCGGCGATGAGCCGGTCACCGGAGGGAGCGAGGCTCGCGGTGCCGTTGGTGGCCGCGGTGAACGTCAGCAGGGTCCGCCGGTCCTGGCCGAGCGCCCGGGCGGCGGGGGCGCTCGCCAGCGGGGTGAGAGCGGCGCCGGCGGTGACTCCGGCGGCCTGCAGGACGCTCCGTCGTGACGGTCCTGCGAGGTGCGGCAACGCCCGGTCACTGTGGCTACCCGTGGTCTCCAACGGTCCTCCTGGAAAAGGGGCTTGGGTGGTGTCGGCGTGGCGGAGCGGTGGGACCGGGTGGCGGGCCCCGGACGGCTCAGGCGGGCTCCGGCTCCCTGGGTACGGCCCGGAGCGCGCCCGCCGGCCGGGCAGGCGCCGCGGTGGTGGCGACGGGGTCGAGGAGACGGCGGAGGAAGCGCCGGGTGCGCTCGTGCCGGGGGGCGTCGAGGACCTGGCGCGGACAGCCTTCCTCGATGACGGCCCCGCCGTCCATGAAGGCCACCCGGTCGGCGACCTGGCGGGCGAAGGACATCTCGTGCGTCACGACCATCATCGTCATGCCGTCCGTCGCCAGCCCGCGCATGACCCCGAGGACCTCGCCGACGAGTTCGGGGTCGAGGGCGGACGTCGGCTCGTCGAAGAGCATCAGCTCCGGTCCCATCGACAGTGAGCGCGCGATGGCCACGCGCTGCTGCTGGCCTCCGGAGAGATGAGCCGGATACGCGGAGGCGCGGTCCGCCAGCCCCACCCGCTCCAGATTCTCCAGGGCGATCCGGCTGGCCTTGTCGCGGCTGTGCCGGAGGACCCTGCGCTGTGCGATGGTCAGGTTCTCCTCCACGGTCAGGTGGGGGAAGAGGTTGAACTGCTGGAAGACCATGCCGATACGGCGGCGGATCCGGTCGATGTCCGCGTCGGGGTCGGTGACCTCCTCGCCGCCGATACGGATGCTGCCGGAGGTCGGTGTCTCCAGCATGTTGACGCAGCGCAGCAGCGTCGATTTCCCGGACCCGGAGGGGCCGATGACACAGACGACCTCACCCGCCGCCACGCTGAAGTCGATGGATGTGAGGACGTTCACCGCGCCGAAGGACTTGCTCAGCCCGCGGATCTCGATGGCGGGCCGGCCGTCCGCCGGGGTGTGGTCTGACCGTGTGCGCATGGTGTCACCGGGCCTTGCGTGTGTGTGTTTCGAGCCTGCGGACCAGGATTCCCAGCGGTATCGTGATGAGCAGGTAGCAGAGTCCGGCAACCAGGATCGGTGTGGTGTTGGCCGCCGAACTCGCCGCGTCCTGACCGAATTTGGTCAGCTCGCGGTCCTGCAGGGTGACGCCGAGGAAGAGAACCAGCGAGGAGTCCTTGAAGAGCAGGACGAGTTCGTTGGTCAGCGGCGGGATGATGATCCGGAAGGCCTGCGGGACGACGATGGACCGCAGGGCGTGCGACTGCCGCATGCCCAGGGAGCGGGCGGCCTCCCACTGCCCGCGCGGCACCGCCTCGATCCCGGCTCTGATGGTCTCCGCCATGTAGGCGGCCGCCACCAGGCCGAGGGCGAAGGCCGTCTGGCCGTAGATGCCGCCGGGGAACCGCACGCCGGGGAAGGCGAGCGGGATGCCCACACCGGTGAACACGAAGATCAGCAGTGCGGGCAGCCCGCGGAACACCTCGATGTAGGCCACGGCCAGATAGCGGCACAGCGGCACGTCGGACCGTCGCATCAGCGCGACGACCATGCCGAGGACAAGCCCGAAGAGGAAGCCGCCGACCGTGAAGAGGACCGTGTTGCGCAGGGCGACGGTGATCACTTCGGGGAACATCTGCCGGGCGACGGACACCCGGCCGAACTGGTCGGCCAGCCGGTTCCAGTCGGCGAGCGCGACGACGAGGAGCGCGGCCAGCAGGAGTAACCCGTACTGGGCCGCGCGTGCGAGGCGCCGGCGGCGTCGGCGGTGCACCGCGGGAGACGCCAGGGCCCCCGGCGCGGTGACATCGGCCGCCTTCCGGAGTCCGGTCAAGATGCCGATCCCCCGGGAGCGGCGCCGAACCACGTGGCGTACAGCTTCTTGTACGTGCCGTCCGCCTTGGCGTCGGCGAGCGCGGTGTTGACCGCCTTGAGCAACGCGCCGTCGCCGCCCTTGCGTACGGCGAATCCGTACTGTTCGCCGGTTTTGACCGACAGGGCGATCCGGAACTTCGCGTTCGAGGGATCCTTCAGCCACTCGGTCACCACGGGCGAGTCCTGCACGATGGCGTCCACCTGCCCGGTCCTGAGCGCGTTGAGCTGGGCGTCGACGCTCACGAACGACTGGGGGTCCAGGCCCTTGCCGCGCAGGTAGTCCTCCCCCGTGGTGGAGGACATCGAGCCGAGCTTGTGCCCCTTGAGGTCGTCCGCCGTGGAGATCCCGGTCCCCGCGCGCGCGAGAACGGCCTGGTCCGCGTCGAAGTACGGAGCGGAGAAGTCCAGGTTCTTCTTACGTTCCTCGGTGATGGTCATACCGACGGCGGCGATGTCGCACTGCCGGGCGTTCAGGGCGGCGCCCGTCTTGATCGTCTCGAACGGGCCGTCGACGATGACCTGCTTCACCCCGAGATCCGCCGCCACCAGGTCGATCAGGTCGACATCGAATCCCACCACCTCGCCGTCCCGTTCGGACTGGAAGGGCGGATCGGGCAGATGGGTGCAGACGGTCAGCTGACCGGGCTTGACCAGCGTGACGCCCCCCTTCACGGTCGTCGTCCCGGAGGCGTCCCCCGATCCGCATCCGGCGAGGAGCAGGACGGCAGCCGTCGCCGCCGCCGCGATGACGCCGCGCGAACGGCCATGGGAAACATGGGACATCGAGAGCTCCCGGAAGAGAGGGCGGGGCAGCGTGGTCCCGGCGGGCCCGCCGCAGGGGCGTGACATGGGGGTACGGGGTCTCATACGGCGGCTCCGTGCTCCCGGAAGAGGCTGTCCAGCAGCAGCTTGTCGTGCGTACCGCCCTCGGGGAGACGCTTGATCACCAGCAGGCAGGGCATGCCGAACTCGCCGCCGGGGAACCGCTTGGCGCGGGTGGCGCCGATACAGACCGACCAGGCGGGTGCCTCGCCCGGGGGGAGTTCCTCGCCCGTCTCCGCGTCGAAGACCCTGGTGCTGGCGGTGAGCAGGACGCCGGCCCCGAGCTTGGCACCCCGGCGGACCCTGGCCCCCTCGACCACCATCGAGCGCGAGCCGATGAACGCGTCGTCCTCGACGACCACAGGGACGGCGGTCGCGGGTTCCAGCACCCCGCCGATGCCGACGCCTCCGGAGAGATGCACGTTCTTGCCGATCTGCCCGCAGGAACCCACGGTGGCCCAGGTGTCGACCATGGTCCCCGAGTCCACGAACGCGCCGATGTTGGTGTACGACGGCATGAGGACGACGCCGGGGGCATGATGGCTGCCCCAGCGGGCCACGGCCCCCGGCACGACCCGTACACCACGGAAATCGGTCTTGAGCGGCAGCCGGTCGTGGTATTCGAACGGGCCCGCCGAGGTCTCGCGCATGTCCAGGACCTTGAAGCAGAGCATGATGGCGCGTCTGGCCCGCTCGTCCACGATGACCTCGTCGGTCTCGGGATCCACGGCGGCGACACGGGCGCGTCCTTCGTCCAGCAGGCCGACGGCCTCGACGACGGTGGCACGGGCATCGCCGTCGGCAGGCGTCAGCTCCGCGCGACGCTCCCACAGCGCGTCGATCTCGGGATTGATCGGCCCGCCGAGGACAGCGGGAACCGTAGGGCTGTTCATGATGCTGCGACACTCCTTGACACGGTCGAGGGGCATACAGGTCATGTGCTGCGGCTGACTGAGGAGAGGTTGAAGTCCGACACCCGCAGCGGTGGCGCGGCGAGCGGCATCGCGTACGGATCCCACTCGCGCGACAGCGCGGGCGAGGTCGCCCCGGCCTCGGTGACGCGCCCCAGCATCGCCACCGGGCTCTCGTTGAAACGGAAGTTGTTGACCTCGGCCACGATCTCGCCCTGCTCCACCAGATACACGCCGTCGCGGGTGACCCCGGTGAGCAACCCGCTGTTCGGGTCGACGGTGCGGACGTACCACAAGCTGGTGATGAGCAGCCCGCGCGCGGTGCGGGCGACCATGTCGTCCAGGGTCGCCCGGCCCGGGCCCTCCAGGATCAGGTTGCCCGCGGCCGGGGTGCACGGCAGGCCCGTCAGCACGGCGGACTCGCGGGTCTGCACCAGCGCGCGCAGCGTTCCGTCCCTGATCCAGTCCGTGGCTGTCAGCGGCAGGCCGTTGTCGAAGACGGAGCTGTCCCGTCCGGAGGACGGCACGACCAGGAACGGCGGGCAGGGCAGGTCCGGGTGGTGGGGATCGCTGCGCAGGTTCAGTGGGTACGGGGTCAGCCGCTCGCCGACCCGGTTGGTGCCGCCGGGACCGGTGAACGGGCCGCGTCCGTCGTGCGCGGCGCGGGCGCCGGCCGCCCGGTACAGGTTGAGCGCCATTTCCCCCGCCGCCGAGGGGGAGAGCAGCACGTCGTAGCGTCCCGGGGGCAGTTCACGGCGCTCGTCGCCGCGGGACATCCTGCGCAGCAGGTCGTCGGCCATGCCGGTGAGGCCGTCGGCCCGCAGGGTCCGGACGGGAGCGGCCGTCCAGGCCGACCGGGTGAGGTCCGCGGACTTCGCCGTGAGCTCGACCCGTCCGAAGGGCTGGTCGCCGCGGAGGCGGAGCCCGCTGGAGGTGGCCATCCAGGTGGTGAGAGAGCCCTCTTCGGCGAAACCGAACAGCAGCCGGTCGTGCGCCCGCGCGGCCTCGAAGGCCCGGCCGAGGGCGGGCACGAACCGGGCCGCCCTCTCATGGGCCCGGTGCTCAGGGCCGGTCTGCTCCTGGGCCGGAGCGGGCCAGTCGACCGGTCCGCCGGCCGGCGCGGGCAGGGGCAGCGCGCCCGGCACCGGGGTCGCCGCCCGCGCCGCGGCCTCGGCGGCCGCGACCGCCTGGGCGATCCGGTCACGGCTGGTGCCGGAGCAGCGGACCACACCGACCGAGGTGCCACCGGACTCACGGTGTTCGACGGCGATGACGGTCAGCAGCCGTCCGCGTGCCGACCCGCTGGTCGTGACCGTACTCTCCGACCAGCGCAGATGGACGCTGTCCCGGTCCTCGACCACGACCACGCACGCGTCGGCGCGGCAGAGCCCGAGCGCGTACTCGGCGAGATCCTCGGCGGAGCGCCGCTCCGGGCCGGCCGGGGGGCCGTCGGAGACCGGCCGCGTGGGGATCGTCGGGCGGATCACAGTCCTCCCTCCTGTCCGGTGTCCAGGACCCGGATGCCGGCGAAGACGGCGGCCGGCGCGCCGTGGCTGACGGGGGCGAGCTGTCCCGGCTGCCCTTTCCCGCAGTCGAGGGCGCCGTTGAGCACATAGGTCTCCGGGCCTCCGACGGCTTCCATGGCTCGCCAGAACTCCAGGGTGTCCGCCTGGTAGGCGACACCGTCCAGCGGCTCGGCGAGCCGGCCGCGGTGGATACGGCGGGCCCGGTCGGCGGTGAACTGGAAGTTACGGCGTTGCATGTCGATCGAGTAGCTCCCCTCTCCGGCCAGATAGATTCCGTCGTCGATCCCCGCGATCAGCTCGTCGAGGCCCGGTCCGTCCGGCGCCGGGGTCAACGACACATTGGGCATGCGCTGCATCGGGGCGAACCTGGCGGACTCGGCGAACGCGCATCCGTTGGAGCGTCGGAGACCGATCCGCCCGGCCGTGTGCCGGTCTGTCTGACAGCCCGTCAGGATGCCGTCGCTGATCAGCGACCAGGACTGGGCGCGCACGCCCTCGTCGTCGTAGCCGACGGTCGCCAGCCCGTACGGGTCCGTCCGGTCGCCGGTGACATTCAGCAGGGGGGAGCCGTAGCGCAACGTGCCGATCAGGTCGGGGGTGGCGAAGGTGCCGCCGGCGAAAGCGGCCTCGTCGCCGAGTGCCCGGTCGAGTTCGGTGGCGTGGCCGATCGACTCGTGCAGGGGCATCCACAGATGGGTGGAGTCGACCAGGAGGTCGTACCGCCCCGGGCGCACCGGGCGCGCGGCCCGCTTCTCGGCGAGGAGTCCGGGCAGCGCACGCAGTTCGGCGTCGAAGTCCCAGCCGTCGCCCCGCAGATACTCCCAGCCCCTGGCGGTCGGCGGTGCGGTCATCCGTACGCCGACCTGGCGCCGTCCCGTGGACATGGCGGTCAGCTCGGGATGGATCCGCACGCGCCGCTGGAAGGTGGTCGTCCCCGCGCTGTCCGCGTAGAACTTCTCCTCCCTGACCTGAGTGACACTCGCCTCGACATGGTCGACACCGGGCTGGGCCAGCAAGGTCCTGGACCAGTCGGCGAGCAGTCCGATCCGCTCGGCCACCGGGACGGTGAAGGGGTCCACGCGGCAGGGCGAGGCCCACTCCAGGTCGTGGTGGAGGGGCTCCTCGACGAGGGCGACGGGCCTCCGGTTCGCGGTGGACAGTGTCTCGGCGAGGCTCACGGCGTCCCGTACCGCGCGGTCGACCGCGGCGACGGTCAGCTCGCAGTCCCCGGCCCAGCCCCAGGTGCCGTGCCGGACGACGCGTACGGCGAAGCCTGTGTCCTCGCTCTCGCCGATGTCCTCCAGCTCGCCGTCCGACAGGCTCAGCCGGTGGGTGCGCACGCACTCGGCCCGGAAGTCGAGCGAGGTGGCGCCGAGCGCCGCCCCGCGCAGCTTCGCCGTGTCGGCCAGCTCCCGCAGGGCCACGGGGTCGAGTCCCCCTCCGCCGGCGCGGCCGGTGTCAGGCATGGGCGAGGCCCTGGTCGCTCATGGTCCGCAGCGAGGAGAGCCAGATCGGCACAGCCGCC
The DNA here is from genome assembly GCF_055582185.1 of Streptomyces sp. NPDC042201. Lineage (NCBI taxonomy): Bacteria > Bacillati > Actinomycetota > Actinomycetes > Kitasatosporales > Streptomycetaceae > Streptomyces > Streptomyces sp. NPDC042201. Next base: position 513,644 of record NZ_JBVJDS010000003.1, read on the forward strand.
AGCAGCAGTCCGGCGAGACAGACGGTCAGCGCGGCCCGGACACCGAACAGGGAGCCCAGCGCGCCGCCGAGGATGCCGCCGAACGGCATGACCCCCCACATCACGAACCGCATCGTGGCATTCATACGGCCCAGCAGGTGCTCCGGGCAGGCGAGTTGGCGAATGCCGATCTGGGTGACGTTGTAGATGGCCGAGGCTCCCATGCCGAGAAACGTGCCGATGCCGTAGAGGACCGTCTGCCAGCCGGGAGCCGCGAACGGCAGCAGCAGGAACGGGAAGGTCATCAGCAGCGAGATTCTGAGTGTGCGTACGGTGCCGAACCGCCGGCAGATCGGCGGGGTGAGCACCGCTCCGAGCAGCCCGCCGATCGCGCCGGCCGCCAGCAGGACGCCGTATCCGCCGGAGGAGAGACCGATCTGGCGGATCAGGAAGATGGGCTGAAGGGCCAGCCAGCCCGTTTCGAAGAGCTGCACGACGGCTCCGCAGAGCGCGATCGGCCGGAGGACGGGGTCACGCAGGACGATGGCGAGTCCTGCCTTGATGTCCGGCCACATGCGCGACGGCTCCCCGGGCGCCGCGTCGGCCCGGGGGCTCTTCCCGTCGTCCCGGATCCTGCTGAGGAAGAGTGCGGACACCGCGTAGCTGAAGGCGTTGACGAGGAGGGTGAAGGGCGCCGTGAGGTACTGGACGAGCAGCCCCGCCGCCGCGGGTCCGCCGGCGGTCGCGGAGAACTCCACGACCTCCAGCCGGGTGGCTGCCTCGACCACCCGCTTCCTGCCGACCAGTTGGGGGACGTAGCTCATATGGGCGACGTCGAAGAGGACCGTGCCGAAGCCGACGAGGAGGGCGACCACATAGAGGTGGGGCAGCGACAGGACACCGAGGAACGAGGCGACGGGGAGGCTCAGGATGACCAGACCCCGGGCGATGTCCGCGGCGATCAGGATCCGCCGCCGCCGGAACCGGTCGGCCCAGACTCCGGCGGGGAGCCCGATCAGGAGGAACGCGGCGGTCTCGGCGGCGGTCAGCAGACCGCTCTGGAAGGGGGTGACATGAAAGGTCGTCACGGCGATGAGGGGGAGGGCCACCAGCCGGATCTGGGTGCCGATGTGGCTGGCCCCCGCCCCGGCCAGCAGGTACTGGAAGCCGCGGTGCCGTAAGACCGGGCCCGGCGGCGGTACAGCGGTCTCCGGGGTGGCGCCCGGACTCTGCGGTGTGGTGGTCACGGCGCGATCACCCGGCTGTCGACCCGGCTGAGGAAGGCCGCGGTGTACAGCGACGGGTCCGGGACTCCCGCGGCGGAAAGGATCTCCATACGCAGCGGTACGGGGAGGACGGCGGTGTCCTGCGGGGGCGCGGACATCCAGTTCTCGCCCTTCGTGGGGTCGGTGGGCCGCTCCGTGTCGTAGGCGACGACCAGGGAGGGGTCCGTGAGGGCCCGAAGACTGACGACGAGATCCGCTTCGTCCGAGCCGTCCTCGGGGTCCAGCAGCTGGGACGGCACGGGCACACAGCCGAACTGGCTCTTGAAGACGAAGAGTCCGGGCTGTGCCACATGTCCGTACAGGCTCGGATCGCTGCCCAGCGAGAGCCACCGGTGGCCGCGCTCCCGCGCCTCTTGGCAGGCCATCAGATACATGGCGCGTACCAGCTGCCCGTTGCGCTCCTCGGCCGCCATGGCGCTGAACCGTATGCGCACCACCGAGTCGGCGGTGTCGAGGGCACAGACGCAGCCCCCGATCAGCACGCCTTCGGCATCGGTGGCGCGGACGAGGAAGTAGCCGCCGGCCTGTTCCAGGAACTGCTCCCGCATCCCGACCGCGTAGGGAACGCCGTTGCGCAGCCGGGACATGTGCGCGTCGTACACGACGAGGAACGCGTCCAGGGCCGGGGCGTCCAGCGGGTGCACGCCGACGCGGACACCCCGGTCGCGGAGGGTGCGGAGTGAGTGGCGGGCGTTCTTGCGTGCCCGGCGTCCCAGCCGGCCGAGGAAGTCCTCCTCGCTCGCGCGGACGGGCGCCAGCCAGGTGAGCCAGCTCGGTTTGACGGCGAATCCGGCCTTCCGCAGCAGCGGCCGGTCCGCGGCCTCGGGGTCACGCACCCTGATCACGTCGGCGTCCTGACGGTACGCCGGCCAGTCGCGGCCGAGTGCCTCGTCGGTGTCCACGTGCGCGATGCGCAGCCCGCTGTCGTTCGTCATCTCCATGGCGTACTCACTTTCTGGCGCCTGCCCATCCGGCCTCGACGGCTTCGGGAGCCGGTTGTCCCAGGGCCTCGTACCACTGCGGCGGGCAGTCAGCGGGGGGCCGGACCGCGGACCACAGCGGCTGGATCGCGGCCCCGCGCAGGGTCTTGCCCCGGTAGGCCCCGGTGCCCAGGTCGACCGCGGTCAGCCCGTTCTCCATGGCGAGGCGGAGGGGGGCGTACACGGCCAGGTTGAAGTAGGCGAACGGCGGCTGCTCCAGGTCCTCCTGGAAGCCGGCGGCCCGCACGTACAGGGTGTTCTCATGGATGTAGGAGAGGGTGAAGCCACGGAGCCCGCCGTCATCCGTCTCGTCGGCGAGGACGACGCTCCGCGCGCCGAGATGCCTCTCCTGCGAGGCGACGTAGGCGGTCATCTCGCGGTCGGTCACGGGGTCGCCGTACCGGCGCTGAAGCTGGCCGAGCAGCGGTCCGACACGGTCGACGAGGTCACCCAGCGCGTAGCGCGTCGTCGTCCCGCCGGCCGCCCGGAACGCCGTGATCTCCTTCTTGAACTTGGAGCGCCGGGCGCTGGGGAAGCGGGCGAGGTAGTCGTCGAGGTCCCGGTCCTTCGCGGTCACCGGGATCACCGCCTCGGCCGAGGTGGGGACCGGTGCGACGGGCCCGCCGAGGACCGCTCCGGCCTCCAGCGCCGCCGCTTCCGGCGCGTACATCATCGCCGTGCCGCGGGCGGCGGAGCGACCGGCGAGGTCGAGGCATCCGCTCAGCAGCGCGCGGGCCACGGCCCGCCGGTCCCGGCCCGGCCGTACGAGGATCTCGCTGTGGTAGCCGCTGGCCGAGCCCACGAGCAGCAGCGGAAACCACTGGTCCGTCGCGTCCGTGGTGTCGCAGTGCGGGGCGAGGAAGACGCGTACCGGGTCGTACCAGGTGGTGAAGCGGTCCGGTGCCGAGGAGAGCAGATAGGTGGGTACGGCGCCCACCAGGACACCGTCGGCGCCGTGCGCCAGCACGTACTCCGGGCGTGCCCCGCTGGACGACTCCGCCCAGTGCAGCCACGGATAGCTCTGGTAGAGGCCGGTGCCTGCGGCCAGCCGGCCCCACTCCTCGGGGCCGATCGCCGTGATCGTGGCGACGGTGGAAACACGGATCGGCTCGTCACACGTGTGCGTGCCCGCCGGGAACGTCGTGGCTATGGCAGTGCTCCTTCTCGGTTCCTGGCCCGCGGTGGCTTGGTGGCACCGGCGGTCGCGGGGCCGGGCGGCGTGTCTCCGGGCGACGTGTCTCCGGGCGACGGTGGAGCGGGCGCCCGGCCGAGGGCCGTCGCCAGCAGTCCGATCCGCGGCTCGACCGTTTCCTGTTCCTCCGTCGCCGCGATCCGTACGTACGGATGTCCGGCGGAGCCGTACTGCGCCCCCGGGGCCAGGACGAGACCGGCCGTCCGCGCGGCGAGCCGGGCGAACGCCGCGCCGTCCCCGCCGGGCGTCCTCAGCCAGACGAACATGGCGCCCTCGGGCCGGGCGCAGCGCAGGCCCGCCCCGTTGAGCAGGTCCACGAGCCCGGTCAGCCGGCGCAGGGTGCGGGCGCGCTGTCCGGCGACCCGCCGGTCGTCGTCCAGCAGCCGGGCGGCCATGACCTGTGCGGGTGCGGCGGCCATCAGCCCGGCGTCGCGGCGGCGGACGACCAACGGCGCCACCAGGCGTGGATCACCGGCGTAGAAGCCGACCCGGAGCCCCGGGGCGTGCGAAGCCTTGGACATGCTGTGGACCGCCAGCACCCCGTCGAGGCCGCTGGAGAGAATCGTCCCCGGGCTGCCGTCCCAGGTGAGATCGGTGTACGCCTCGTCCGAGAGGACGATCACCCCGTGCTCGCGCCCCCAGCGGGCGACGGCAGCCAGCGGCTCGACGACTCCGGTGGGATTGGCCGGGCTGTTGACCCACAGGCACAGCGCGCGCCGGACGTCGGAGGCGGGCAGCAGGTCGAGCCGCATCCTGAACGCGTCGTCCGTAGGCACCTCCACGGTCCGCATCCCCGCCAGCGCGGCGCCCACCCCGTAGGTGGGATAGCGCAGCCGGGGAATCAGGACCGTGTCGCGCCCACCGCCCCGCTCCTGGCGCAGGAACAGGGCCGCCGACCCGATGAACTCCTTGCTCCCGGCGCAGGCCGCGACCGCGTCGGGCGGTACGGACACGCCGTAGCGGCGGCGCAGGGCCGCGGCGGCCGCCGTGCGCAGGACGGCGAAGCCCCGGCTCTTCGGATAGCCGGGCTCTCCTCCCTCAGCGGCCCACGCGTCGGCCGCGTCGGGCTCGGGGTCGCAGGCCACACCGAGGGAGAGATCGACAGGGACGAAACCCGAGTCCCGCGCGGTGGCGAGCAGTTCCTCCCTCATACGGGACACGTCCGTCCCCGCGGGGGCCGGCCGCCGTCGCCGCGGTGGCCGTGCGGCCTTGGGCCGGTCATCCGTACAGCCCCTCGGCCTCGAAGGCGCGGATGGCCGCCCGGTCCCGCGCCACCTGCTCGTCGTCGCCCAGCAGGTACACGATGCCGGGAGAAGTGAACAGATCGACCGTAGGCTGTACCGGCACCCCCTGGCTCAGATCGCCGATCAGACCGCTGAAGCTCGGCAGAGCGGCGAGCCGGGCCGCCACGTCAGGGGCCCGAATGACCCCGTCGCGGTGCGCGATCAGCGACAACACGCTGAGCCCCTGGGTCAGTTCGTAGGGGCGCTCCGCCCGCGCGTCGAAGCGGTCCGGGTCGGTCACCGCCTCCACGGTCAGACTCACCTGGCTGGTACCGGTCGCCTGCTCCACCGGCCCGGTCAGGATGGTGCCCTGCATGCGTGCGGCGGTCTCGATCAGCACCGGGCCGCTCGCGGTGAGCATCAGCTCGCTGTGCGCGGGGCCCCAGGCGATGCCGAGGGCGTCGAGCACACCGGTGATGTACGCGCCCAGCAGGTCCTGCACATCGCCGCGTGCGGGCAGCAGGCTCTCGCAGTCGCACACCAGGCCCGCGCCCGGTATCCGGCGCCGGTCGTCGCGCCAGATCTCAGCGATGTGGTGGCGTCCGGCGCGGCTGACCGTGTTGACGAAGTACTGCTGGCCGACGAGGAGTTCCTGGATGAGTACCTTGTGGTTGGCCAGGCCCATACGGTTGGTCTCGCCGTGCAGCTTGGTGAAGGTCTGGCGGACCGCTTCGGGCGAGTCGCAGAAGGTCACGCCGTCCGATCCCGCGCTGTCGGCGGGCTTGACGACCACGGGCCACCGGCCGAGGCTCAACGCCTGCTCCACTGCCTCGGCCTCGCTCCTGGCCTCGAAGGTGCGGACGTGCCGCAGGCCTTTCTCGCGGAGCCGGGCGGCCATGGCCGCCTTGTCCCTGCGGGCTTCGCTCAGCGCGGTGCCGTTGCCTTCGAGGGAGAGCGACTCGGCCAGCTCGTCGGCGAACCGGACACCGATCTCGGTGCCGGCGACCACCGCGCGCAGCGGGACACGTGCGAGTTCGGCGGCGGTCGCGGCGGCGTCTCCCTGCCCGAACACAACCTGGTCGAACTCCTCGGGGCGCAGGCTTCCGGCGTAGATGTCGGGCAGCGGCCACTGGCTGGTGACGGCCACGACCCGCCACCCGCGAGCGGTGAAGGCGTCCTTGAGGTAAGCCCCGGTGGAGAAGGGGTCGACGATCCCGACCGCGGGCCTGTCCGCTGCCCTCGTGAGTGCCCCGGGTATGGGTCCGTTCATGGTGCGGTTACCTCACTTAGCGTGCCTGTGACGGGGCGGGCGGGAGACGGAGCGGACATCCGGTCCGGTGAGAACCGCAGGGTCGCGAAGTGATCGAGCTCCTGCTCCTCGGCCCGGCGGATGAGTTCCACCGTGCCGTCCGGCCGTAGCAGCAGCTCCTTGGGGCGCAGCCGCCCGTTGTAGGTGAAGCCCATGGAGTGGCCGTGCGCGCCGGTGTCGTGTACCAGCAGGAGGTCTCCCTCGACCAGCTCGGGCAGCTCTCTGTCCGTGCCGAACTTGTCGCTGTTCTCACAGAGCGATCCGACGACGTCGACCGTCCGGGAGGGCCGGCCCCGCGCCTCGGGCGCTGTGATGTGGTGGTAGGCCGAGCTGTACATGCCCGGTCGCATGAGGGAGCTCATACTCGCGTCGACGCCCACGTACTCACGCCACTTGCTCATCCGGTTGAGGACGCTGGTGACGAGCACGCCGTGCGGGCCGGTGATGTACCGGCCGCTCTCGAAGCAGAGCCGTGGAAGCACGGCGTTCCGCTCGGCCGCCCAGCCCGTCAGCCTGTCCCGGAGAGCCCGGCCCAGCGCCGGCAGGTCGAAGGTCTGCTCCCCGGGCCGGTAGGGGATGCCGATACCACCACCGAGATTGAGGAACTCGATCTCGACGCCGGTCCGTTCGCGGATGTCCGTCGCGAGCCCCAGCAGGATGTCGAGCGTACGCACGAGCGGAGCCGTCGTCAGTACGTTCGACGCCACCATCATGTGCAGGCCGAAGTGACGTACGCCCAGCTCGCGGGCGCTGTTGACAGCCTCGGTCAACCGGCTCGGGGGGATGCCGAACTTGGCGTTCTGCGGGCTGCCGAGGAACTGGTCCGAACTCTCCGTTGCCCCCGGGTTGACGCGCAGGCAGAGGGTGTCGACCAGGCCGGAGCCGCCCAGATGGTCCGCCAGCTTGGCCAGCACGGCCGGGTCATCGATGTTGATCAGTGCCGACTGCTCGACGGCCGCGGCCAGTTCCTCCCGGCTGGTGTTGTTGGAGGTGAAGAACACATCGGCGCCCCTGGCTCCGACGCTGCGGGCCAGGGCCAGTTCGGGCAGGGAGCTGCAGTCGAAGCCGAAGCCGTGACGCCGCATGATCTCCATGACCGCCGGGTTCGGCAGGGCCTTGACCGCGAAGTATTCGCGATAGGGCAGACCGGAGAACGCCTCGTTGAACCGGGCGCAGGTGGCGGCGATGCCCTGCTCGTCGTACAGGTGAAAGGGGGTTCCGAAGTGTTCGGCGGCTTCGCGGAGCACCGGCGTCACGCGGCGGCTGAACCCTGCGCTCATCGGCATGGGCGGTGACGTTCCTTCCTGGGAACAGCGGGGGCGGGAGGCACGCTCGGATCCGGGAGGCGGATGTCTCGCCTCCCGGACCTCATGACGAGCCGGCGGTGTACCACCGGACGAGCTGTTCCCGGGAGGGGCACTAGCGGTGTGCCACCAGGACCAGTCGGTCGTCGGGCGACTTCGCCCGGCCGTCGAATCCGCCGAAGCAGTCGACGTCGGTGAAGCCGGCCGTACGGAGGGATTCCAGCAACTGGTCACGGCTGTAGACCCGGGTCCTGCAGTCGAGTCGCCGGCCGTCCAGGTGGTAACTGACATGCAGCATCTGCTGCTCCCAGTCCATCCGGATCTCTTCCTGTACTCCATTGGTGCTGCGGTGCACGGTCCCGGCCCCGGGGCCGAGGCGCTTCTGCGCGCGTTCGAGATCGGAGAGCTCCAGCAGGAGCCGCCCACCGGGGCGCAGCGCTCGCCACCACGTACGCAGGACGGCCGTGTCCTCCTCGGCCGTCTTGCAGTAGCCGAAGCTCGAATAGACGTTGACCAGCGCGTCCGCGCTGCCGGGCGCCAGGTCGGCCATGTCCATGACCCGGTAGTCCGGGCCGGGATGCCGTCGCTCGGCGATGGCGATGACTTCCGGGGAGATGTCCACCCCGATCACGGGAAAGCCGTGCGCGGCCAGTGCCTGGGCGAATCTCCCCGGGCCGCATCCGGCCTCCACGACGGTCTCTCCGCTACGCAGCCCCAGTAGCCGTACGGTGCCGGCGGCCTCGGCCTCAGTGGATTCGTACCGGCCCAGCAGCTCCGACGCGTTGACGAAACTCTCGCCGAATGTGTTGACGGTGTTCAAGAGCGCGCTGCCCACGTGCTGTCTCCCGGTCGTGTGTCACTCGTGAACCTGGGCGATCAGAACCGCCCGGTGCCGCTCTCCAGAAATGGGGCGCGCATAGGTGAAGGTCTCGCACGTCGCGTAGGAAAAGCCGGCGGCATAAGCCTGCTCGACCAGATATTCCCCGGACAGCCAGTAGAACGCGTCGACACCGGGGGCCGCCTCGACGGCCCCTCCCGATCGGGGGCTGTCGTTCGACACCACCAGCGTCCCGCCGCCCGTGAACCAGGACCGAATACGGCCGAGGACGGGCAAGCTCTCCGTAGCGGAGTCGTACAGATGGCCCAGCAGGCCGTCCGCGTAGACCACGGGCCAGGCTCCGGCTTCCGGAGCCCACGACTCCACGTCCGCCCGAAGGCTGGTCAGCCCTTTCTTTCTGGCGAGCTCCACGGCTTCCGCCATCGCGTCGACCGCGAGAATGTCATACCCCTGGGAAGCCAGCTCCGCCTCTATCATGGCGTTTCCACAGCCAAGACTGAGGAGCTTCTTGGAATCGTGTGCGGAAAGAGCCTTGGCCAGCGTCTCCAGCATCAAGGAACGGTATTCACCGGAATATGTGGACGGTGTGACCGAGTCTCCTCGGGCATCCCCCCGCTCCCATACGTCGAATATCGACGAGGTATTGCTTCCCTGTGCGGAGTAGAAATTTTTGAGATCTTCCAGCGTTGCGCTCACGATTTCCCCCCTGCGTTGAGTCAGACGCTTGAGTGGTCTTCCGGGTAGAGCTCTTCCATCGTCTCGTGCGAGACATCGCGCTCCAGATCGGCGAGCGTGGCGTACGAGAAGCAGAGGATGACGCGACGCGCACCGTCCCGTGTCAGCGGCGCGACGCGGTGCATGGCGGTGTCGGCCTTGAGCAGGTAGACAGAGCCGGTGGCCGGCTGACGGCGCTCGATGACGCCGTCCCGCAGGTACTCGTCGATCCGCGGGTTCTCCTTGTCCCACTCGGTGTCGCGTACGTATTCGAGCGCACCGCCGTCGTCGGATCCCGGTGCCTCGATGATCCAGATGAGCGAGTAGGAGTAGTCGTCCCAGTGCCAGCCGTGCGAGTCGCCGGTCTGCGTCATGCGCGTGATGACGATCTCCTCCGGCTGCCACGGAACCGGTACGATCTCCGGCTCCCCGGTCAGCTCCGCCAGGAATCCGAGCAGCGCCGGCGAACGGTAGGCGGCCGGAATGATCTCGGCGTTCTCCACGATGGCATTGCGGCCCACCGCCTCGTAGTAGCGGGGTGAATTACCCGTACTGGCGATCTGGAGCCGACGGCGCTGCGCGTGCTTCTCCAGAAGGGTGTCCACCTCGGAGAGGAGCTGCGCCTTCAGGCCGGCGGGACCGAATTCGGCGATCTCGATGTAGCCGTCCTCGGCGAATGCGTCCTGGAGGCTCTTCATGTCCCCCTCGAATCCTTCGAGGTATGCGCCGATCGCCGTCTCGGTGTTACTCATCCTTGACTCCCCCTCTGCGATTCGCTGAAACGAGTAACCGGAATTCTATTCAATCCGGTTCGATTTCCCGAACACTTTCACGCGTCTTTCGGCGCCAGCAAGCTCTGTCTCACGATCTGGTACATACCTTTCCGGCCAGCCGCCGCCCGTCGATGCTCTCCAAGGGTGTTTATGTATGGATAAAAGAGACGTGACGTCACCCCCAGTTACGACTGATCAAGGCTGGGTCACCGCGTAACCCCAGGTAGCGGCGTCGCTACTGGGTCGCATGGTGTTCAATTTCCAAATGGCTGGAACGCGCGCGCTTTCCCTCTCGACGCCTTCCGCGCGGCGCTATTGACATGGGCCGCCGAAACCAATGCGTGTGTTTGGAATTCATCATTCCGTAAAACTCCCGTGATTGTGCCGCGAAGTCATGGCAGCGGCGGCCCGGGGGCGCGGGCGCCCGGGGGCCGCGTGGGGGTGGCGGGTCCTCCGTATACGAGATTTCAACAAAGTGTTGACGCGGTGTGGTGGAGGGCGTTAGCTAGGCGAAGCCCGCTCACGACGGCCACGGAGGCTCCCGTGACTTCGACATCGACACCGGGCCTGGTCCGGTTCAACACCCTCTCCGACCGGGCGGCCCTGGCCGCGTTGCAGGAGGTGTGTGCCAGTGCGGCGTGGGGGAGTGAACTGCTCGCCCGGCGGCCGTACGCCACCGCGGAAGCCCTCTTCGCCGCCAGTGACACCGCAATGGGTGAACTGGGCCCCGGGGATCTGGCCGAGGCGATGGCGGGGCATCCGCCGATCGGCCGGCCGAAGCCCGGAGACCCGGTCTCCTCCCGCGAACAGCGGGGGATGGCCGGCGCCTCCGAGGAACTCAGGGCCGAGATGCTCGAACTGAACCTGGCCTACCAGGACACGTTCGGACATGTCTTCCTGATCTGCGCCACCGGCGCGACCGGTGAACAGATGCGTGACGCGCTGAAGGCCCGGATCGGCCATACGCCCGAGCAGGAGCGCGCGATCGTGCGCACCGAACTGGGCAAGATCAACCGCATCCGGCTGACCCGTCTCGTGGAAGAACCCCCGGAAGAACCCGCGGAAGAACCCGTGGAAGAAGGAGAGTGACGGTCTTGAGCACCGAGACCACGGCCTCGGTGTCCACGCACATCCTGGACACCAGCCTCGGACGCCCCGCCCAGGGTGTCGCCGTCTCGCTCGCGGCCCGGAGCGGCTCCGACGCGCCGTGGTCGGCCCTCGGCGGTTCGAGGACCGACGTGGACGGGCGCTGCAAGGACCTGCCGGCGCTGCCGGAGGGCACCACCCACGTACGTCTCGGCTTCGAGACCGAGGCGTACTTCTCGCAGAATGAAGCCGAGGCGCAGCAGGACGCCTCCCGCCCGAGGGACAGCGGCGCGTTCTTTCCGGAGGTGGCGATCACGTTCAGCGTCAGCCCCGGCGAGCACTATCACGTACCGCTGCTGCTCAACCCGTTCGGCTACTCCGTTTACCGAGGGAGCTAGCAGACATGCCCACCATTCTCGGCCAGAACCAGTACGGCAAAGCGGAGAACCGCGTCGTCAGGATCACGCGGGACGGCGGTACCCACCACATCAAGGACCTGAACGTCTCCGTCGCGCTCTCCGGCGACATGGACGACGTCCACTACTCCGGCTCCAACGCCCATGTCCTGCCGACCGACACCACCAAGAACACGGTGTACGCGTTCGCCAAGGAGCACGGCATCGAGTCGGCCGAGCAGTTCGGCATCCATCTGGCCAGGCACTTCGTCACCAGTCAGGAGCCGATCCGGCAGGCGCGCATACGCGTCGAGGAGTACGCCTGGGAGCGCATCGAGACCTCGGAAGGCACCGCGGGGCCCGCCGGCGCGGACCGGCCCAGGCACTCCTTCGTCCGCAAGGGCCAGGAGACCCGCGTCAGCCAGATCAGCTACGACGGTGCGGCGTGGCAGGTCATCTCGGGTCTGAAGGACCTGGTCGTGATGAACTCGACGGACTCCGAGTTCTGGGGTTACGCCAGGGACACATACACGACGCTCCAGGAGGCGTACGACCGCATCCTCGCGACCCAGGTGTCCGCCCGATGGCGCTACGGCTGGTCGAGCGACGACGAGCGGATGCCCGACTGGGAGCAGTCCTACGAGCAGGCGCGCACGCATCTGCTCCAGGCCTTCGCCGAGACGTACTCCCTCTCGCTCCAGCAGACCCTCTTCCAGATGGGTTCGCGGATCATCGACAACCGCGACGAGATCGACGAGATCCGCTTCTCGCTGCCGAACAAGCACCACTTCCTGGTCGACCTGGAGCCCTTCGGGCTCAAGAACGACAACGAGGTCTACTTCGCGGCCGACCGCCCGTACGGCCTGATCGAGGCCACCGTCCTGCGGGACGGCAAAGAGCCACGGATCCCGCTGGACATGACCACCCTCTGACCCCGCGCGGCCCCCGGGTCCGTACACATCCGGGCGCGAGCCCACATCCGGGCGCGAGCCCGACGGCAGGAACAGGAAGAGGAACCACCATGGCGGCTTCGCGCATCGTCATCGAGAACTGCGCCGTCGCGACGGTCGACGCGTACGACACCGAGTACGCCTCGGGATACGTCGTCGTCGCGGGCAACCGGATCGAGTCGGCCGGCGCGGGCAGGGCCCCCGCGAACCTGGAGCATGTGGTCCGCCGTATCGACGGCACCGGCCACCTCGTCACCCCCGGCCTGGTCAACACGCACCACCACTTCTACCAGTGGATCACCCGCGGACTCGCCACCGACCACAACCTCTTCGACTGGCTGGTCGCGCTGTACCCGACCTGGGCACGCCTCGACGAGCCGATGGTCCGCGCGGCCGCACAGGGCTCGCTCGCGATGATGGCCCGCGGTGGTGTCACCACCGCGATGGACCACCACTACGTCTATCCGCGCGGCACGGGCGATCTGTCGGGCGCGATCATCGGGGCCGCCGCCGAGACGGGCGTACGGTTCACCCTCGCCCGTGGCTCCATGGACCGGGGAAAGTCGGACGGCGGTCTGCCGCCGGACTTCGCCGTCGAGTCCCTCGAAGGCGCGCTCGCCGCGACCGAGGAGACCATCGACCGGCACCACGACGCCTCGTTCGACGCGATGACCCAGATCGCGGTCGCGCCGTGCTCGCCGTTCTCCGTATCCACCGAACTGCTCAAGCAGGGCGCGGAGCTGGCCCGCCGCAAGGGCGTGCGGCTGCACACCCACGGCAGCGAGACCCTGGAGGAGGAGCAGTTCTGCAAGGAACTGTTCGGCATGGGCCCGACGGACTACTTCGAATCGACGGGCTGGCTCGGCTCCGATGTGTGGATGGCCCATTGCGTCCATATGAACGACTCCGACATCGCCGCCTTCGGCCGTACGGGCACGGGCGTCGCCCACTGTCCCTCCTCCAACGCCCGGCTGGCCGCCGGTATCGCCCGCGTCCCCGACATGCTCAAGGCCGGCGTGCCGGTCGGCCTCGGCGTCGACGGCACCGCCTCCAACGAGTCGGGCGAACTCCACACCGAGCTGCGCAACGCGCTCCTCATCAACCGCCTCGGCGCGCACCGCGAGGCCGCGCTGAACGCCCGTCAGGCCCTGCGGCTCGGTACGTACGGTGGCGCCCAAGTGCTGGGCCGCGCCCACCAGATCGGCTCCATCGAGGCCGGCAAGCTCGCCGACCTCGTGCTCTGGAAGCTGGACACGCTGGCCCACGCCTCCATCGCCGACCCGGTCACCGCGCTGGTCTTCGGCGCCGCCGCGCCCATCACGCTCTCCCTCGTCAACGGCAGGACCGTCGTCGAGGACAGCCACCTGACCACGGTGGACGAGGACGCCATCGCCCGCTCCACCCGGAGCGAGGCGCGGCGCCTCGCGCGGATCGCCGCACAGGGCTGATCGCGCGCGGATGTCCGGTCGAGGGGGACGGCCCTCGACCAGCTGCCACGGCCCCGAGCGGGGTCCGTGGCAGCCGTACCCGCCCTGCTCAGCCGATGTGGAAGCTGTCGCCGTACACCTTCCAGTCGAGCGGCGGATCCAGGTTCAGATTGCCCTCGTCGAGGAACACCCGCTGCGCGGTGTCCACCCGGCTGGTGTCCTCGTGCGCCTCCTCCTGCTTCATCGCCCAGACCCGGGCGTCGAGATAGGCGTTCAGATAGCGCGTCTCGTCGCCGCCCTGGGCCGGCGTCGTCGCGTTGGCCAGGGCCCGCTCGCGGATACTGCCGAAGCTGGTGCTGTCGCCGCCGTCGCCGTGCATCACGATGGCGTCGTAGTAGATGAACTGCCCGAGCGTGGACAGGCCGTCCTGCTTGGCGCGGTTCACGGCCGGGTTGAAGTACACCCGGTCGCGTTCGTCGTTCTGCGCCGTCTTGAACGCCGAGTCCTGGGCGGCCTGCTTCCAGGCGGCGGTGAAGCCCGGGTCGAGCCCCTCGTGCGAGTCAGTGCCGTCGACCTCCCGCAGCGCGGGCAGATACCGGGCGAGCGGATTGCCCGGCGCGCGGTCGGTGTACCGCTCGACGAGGTCCAGCATGTCGCCCGTACCGGAACAGAATCCGATGATGCCGGCGGTGTAGCCGCGGCCGTCGCCGATGTCCTCGATGTAGCCGTACTGCGCCTTCCAGTCCAGCGAGGAGTTCTCCGCGCTGGAGACGAGCTGCATGGCGATGTCCTTCTTCGCCGGATCGTCCAGTCCCGCCGCCGCGGCCGGGGCCGCCGCGACGGCGGTGGCGGCGCCGACGGGCTCCGGCGCCGCGTGCGCCACGGTGGCGGTGGCGGAAGCGGCGACCAGTGCCAGCGCGAGCAGAGCGGTGCGTATGTGGGGGGTGGGCACCCTGACCTCCAAGGGAGAGCGTGTGGCTGCGCTTATCTGTTAGGAAGCTTTCCTACCAAAGGAGGAGGGTGGCGTACAGCCATACGGAGGTGAAGAAGGGGTGAGGGCCGGACAGTTGTCCCGTTTCCCCGCTACTCGGCGGCGAGGTAATAGCTGTCGCCGTACACCTTCCAGTCGAGCGGCGGGTCGAGGGCCAGATTGCCCCGGTCGAGGAAGACCCGCTGGGCCGTGTCGATACGGCTGGTGTCGGAGTGCGACGGCTCGCGGCGGATCGCGGCGGCCCGTGCGTCCAGGAACGCGTGGAGATAGCGGGTCTCGTCGCCCCCGCGGCCGGGGGATTCGGCCGTGCGCAGGGCCTGTTCGCGGATCGCGCGGAATCCGACCGAGCCCCGGGAGTCCCCGTAGCCGTGCATCACATAGGCGTCGTAGTAGATGAACTGCCCCAGTGTGCCGAGCCCGTCGGTCTTCGCCCGGCTGACGGCGGGGTCGAAGTACAGCCGGTCGCGCTCCGCGTCCTGGGCCTTGCGCATGGCGCGATCCCCGGCCGCCGCCTTCCACGCGTCGGTGAACGCGCGGCCCAGCCCCTGGTGGGAGTCGCCGCCCCTGACCGCGCGCAGCGCGGGGAGGAAGGAGGCCAGCGGATTGTCCGGCCGCGCGTCCGTGTACCGCTGGACGACCTGGAGGAGATCGCCGCAGCCGGTGCAGAAGCCGACGATGCCGGCGGTGTAGCCGCGGCCGTCGCCGATGTCCTCGATGTAGCCGTACTGCGCCTTCCAGTCCAGCGAGGAGTTCTCCGCGCTGGAGACCAGACGCATCGCGATCTCCTTCTTCGCCGGACTGTCCAGCCCCACGGACACGCCCGAGGCGGAGGAGCACGCGGCGCAGGCGATGAGCGTCAACAGCAGCGGAACGAGCGGTAGTCGGCGGAGCGCGTGGATCACGAATCGGCCCTTTCCCGCGAGGTGCGCCGGTCCTCGCGGTACGGGCCGGCCGGCTTCCGAGATTACGTGAGTTCTCCCGGATCATCCCGTATGGGTGGTGGACGGTGTGTGAACCGTACCGGTCGCGGCAGGGGCTCCGGGGGCAGGAGTGGTGCCCGGTTCCGGCTGGCTCCCCTTCTCCTTCGCCTTCTTCGTCTTCTTCGTACGCGGCAGAGTCGCCGCCACGACCAGCGCCACCGCCACCACCACGGCCGCCGTACGGAACGCGAGCCGGTAGCCGTCGCTGAGCGCCTGGACCGCGCCGTCGCCCGCGGCGAGCACCTCGCGCGTACGTTCCGAGGCGAGGGTCGAGTGCACAGCGAGGCCGAGCGCGCCGCCCACCACCTGGGTCGTGTTGAAGAGGCCCGAGGCCAGACCGGCGTCCTCCTGGCGTACACCCGCCATCGCCAGACCTGTCAGCGCCGGCATGGCAAACCCGAAGCCGACCCCGAGCAGCACCATGACCGGCAGGACGTCGACGGCGTACGTCCCCTCCGCGGGCGCCCGTCCGAACAGTCCGAGCCCGACGACGATCAGTGTGAGCCCGGCGAGCAGCACGGGGCGCGGTCCGAAGCGGGTGCTCAGCCGCGTGGAGAAGCCCAGCATCATGATGCCGATGACGACGGGAGCGGGCAGGAACGCGATCCCCGTCAGCAACTCGTCGAGGCCCAGCACCCGCTGAAGGTAGAGCGCGCCGAGATACTGGAAGGTGAACATCCCCGCGACCATCAGCATCTGTACGAGATTCGCGCCCCACAGGGTCCGGGAGCGCAGCAGCCCCAGTCGCAGCAGGGGATCGGCGGCGTACGACTGCCGCACGGCGAAGGCCGCCAGCAGCAGTACGGAGAGCGCGCCGAAGCCGAGGGTGTGGGCCGAGGCCCAGCCGTGGTCGGCGGCCTTGACGATGGTGTAGACGCCGAGCATCAGCGCCGCGGTGACCAGCACCGCGCCCACGTAGTCGGCGCCCCTGCCGAGTCCCAGCCCGGCGTCGGCCGCCAGCACGCGCCGGGCGGCGATCAGGGCGGCTACCCCGATCGGCAGATTGATCAGGAAGATCGAGTGCCAGCCGAGAGTCGAGGTGAGGGCCCCGCCGAGAAAGGTGCCGAGCGCGCCGCCCGCGGCCGCGACCGCGCTGAACACCGCGATGGCCCTGGCCCGGTCACGGCCTTCGGGGAAGAGCGCCACCAGCATGCCCAGCACAACCGCCGAGGTCATCGCGCCGCCGATGCCTTGCAGGAAGCGCGCGGCGATCAGCGCGCCGGAGCCGGTGGAGATCCCGCACAGCAGCGAGGCGGTGGTGAATACGGTGAGCCCGGCGATGAACATCCGCCGCCGGCCGATGAGATCGCCGAGCCGCCCGGCGAGCAGCAGCAGTCCGCCGAACGCGATGAGATACGCGTTGACGACCCAGGCGAGCCCGGCCGGCGAGAAGCCGAGATCGGACTGGATCGCGGGCATGGCCACGGTCACGATGCTGCCGTCGAGAACGGTCATCAGCGTCCCCGCGCACAGCACGATCAGTGCTGTCCAGCGCGAATGATGAGAGGGTGTAACGATCCTGTCCACGGTCCGGACCTCCAAAGGTGCACGACTTGTAACAGAGGTAATCGTGGGTGACCATGGAGTCCGCTGTAAGGAGGCACTTCGATGTCCCAGGGGAACACGCGGGTAACCCCCCAGGTCGTGCACGCGCAGGCGTGCCCGGTCCGCGAAGTTCTTGACAGGGTCGCCGGCAAATGGAGCGTCCTGATCATCATCGCCGCCGCCCATGGGCCCATCCGCTTCACGGAGTTGGAGCGCTCCATCGAAGGCATCAGCCGCCGGATGCTCACGCTGACGCTGCGCAATCTGGAGCGCGACGGGCTGCTGATCCGTACGGTGCACGCGACCGTTCCGCCCAAGGTCGAGTACGAACTGACCGAGGTCGCCCGCGAGTTGCACGCGTCGCTGCTCGGGCTCACCGACTGGGCCGAGCGTCATCGCGTGACCATCGCCGAGTCGCGGGCGGCGTACGACGAGGCGCGCGGACGCGGGCTCAACGCGGTCTGAGGCGGTTCCCGAACCGGTCCCTGCCTCCCGGCGGGGGCGGTCGCCGGGCGTTGTCAGACCCCCGTGGCAGCATTCCGGCCATGGATCTCGTACAGGTATTCGCCGATCTGGACACACGGCCGTGGGCAACCCTTGAGCATGCTTACGGCAGCGCCGCCGATGTGCCCGACGCGCTGCGGGCGCTGGCGAGTGAGGACGAGGAAGAGGCGGCGGCGGCTCTGAGCGAGCTGTACGGCAGCATCCTGCACCAGGGCTCGGTGTACGAAGCCTCCGCGGCGGCCGTGCCCTATCTCGCCGGACTGGCCGCCGCCGGGGTCCTCGCCGATGAGCTGCTGGTCTTCCTCGGCGGGGTGGCCGAGAGCGAGGGTGTGTACGACGGCACCCCGCCCGGCGACTGCCAGGCCGCCGTCGTCGCCCAACTGCCCCTGATCCTGCCGCTGATCGACGCCGACGACTCCGGGGTGAGGCAGGCGGCGGTCTGGGCGGCGGCATGTGCCGGAGCCGCGGGGCCGGTCCTTCCCGTGCTGCTGCGGCGCTGGGAGCAGGAGCAGGATCCTGTCGTACGGGCCGAGCTGCTGGCCGGGATCGTACGACTGGACGGGGCGGTCACACCGGGCACATCCGGCGCGGCCGCACTCGCGACGGCGGCGCTGGACACGGCGGAGCCCGCGGAGCTGCGGATCGCTGCGGTTCTCGGCTGTCTGGACCTGGAGCTGCCCTGGACCGGCACGCACCATGAGGCGATGCTGTCGCTCCTTCCCGCCGATGAACTGGTCACCGGCCGCTTCGACCTGGAGCGCACGGAGCCGCTGCAGTGGGTCGTCGAGGCCCTGCTGCACCGCGAGACGTCCGCGGACCGCGAGGCGGCGTTCGCGCTGCTCGACGCCGCACTCCGGTCGGGAGACGCCGCGGTCGGCGCGGAGGCCCTGTGGGCGGCCGAGCAGGCGTGCGTGTTCTCGCGCAGCGCGCCGGCCAGGCTCGCGGCCCCGGTGACCGCCCTGCTGGACGAGCCGGCCTCGGCGCTGTCCGCCATCGGCATCCTCACCAAGCTCGGCGCGCACGCGGCTCCCGCCGCCCCGGCTCTGACCGCGCTCGCCTCCGAGGCCGACGGCCTCGCGGACCACGCGCTCCAGGCCCTGATCGGGGTGGATCCGGAGGGGGCCGCCCCGCTGCTCGCCCGTGACCTGCCCGAGCGCCCCCGGGCCCTCGGTGCGGCGGTCGGCTTCCCGGGCGGCCGGTCCCCTGTGTCGTTCCCGTACCACCCGGAGCTGCTGGCGGCGGTACGCGCCCGGCTGACCGCCTCGGATCTCGACGGGAACGAGCCGATCCACCTCACCCGGCTGCTCAGCTGCTGGGGCGAGCGGGCCGCGCCGGCCTTCCCCGAAGTGGCCGCACTCCTCGGGAAGTTCCCTGTCTTCGTGCCCCGCGCGATGGCGGCCGTCTGCCCCGCGCGGGCCGTCGGGCCACTGGGCGAGGCCGCCGTCTCGGGACCGGAAGAAGGCCGGTTCGCCGCGGCGCGTGCGCTGCACGGTCTGACCGGCGACCCCGAGCCGCTGCTGACCGTCCTCACCGCCGAACTGGCGGCGGAGGACACCTACCGGATACGGGACGCCGCCGGTGCCACGGCCGAGCTGGGCGAGGCCGCCGCCGTACTGCTTCCGAGTCTCCGGGCGGCCCTCGGCAAGGACGACGAGCGCCGTACGACCCCGCGGATGGACGCCGATCTGGAGATCGCGCTCGCCCTGTGGCGGCTGACCGGCGATCCCGACGACGCGCTGCCGGTGATCGCCGGCGTCCTGGCGGCGACGGCCGCCGACTGGATGCGGTGGACCGCCGTACGAGCGGCGCGGGCCGCCGCCCTCCTCGGCCCGGCCGCCGCCGCGTTGCGCCCCGCTCTGGAGCGCGGTCTGGAGCAACCGGACCAGACACCGTCCATGGCCCTGGCCCTGCTCGCGACAGTGCCCGCCACCCAGAACCGGACCCGGCTGGCGGACCTGGTCCTGGCCTCGGCCGAGGACGACGCGGACCCGATGGGCGCCGTGGAGGCGCTTGCGGTGCTGGGCCCCGAGCAGCTGTCGGAGGCCCACCTCCACCGCCTGACCGCCCTGGCGGAACGGGACCGCCGCGTATGGATCACCGGCATCGAACCGGAGCTGACCCGGGCGGACGCCCGCTTCCAGGAAGCGGCCCGAGCCCTCCTGCGGACGGCTCGCGAGGCCGCGAAGGACTGACGCGAAGGACTGGCGCGAAGTACTGACACCCCTGCCCCGGCCGACATCCCTGCCCCGGCCGACATCCCTGCCCCGGCCGGCCGGCGACCGGGGCGTCAGCGGTGAGCTGCCCAGCCGTAAGGCCCCCCGGCCTCCGGTTGGGCAGCCCGGTTCACTCCCCGGGCTTCCAGTCCGGGCGGCGGCCGCTCCGGCCGATCACCCGGTCCAGCAGCGGGGCGTCCTCGGGGACCTCGACCGGCGGGCCGAAGAGGTTCGACGAGGCCGAATCGGCGTCCGCGGGTTCGGGCGGCGGGGCGAGCAGCGCGTACGACGCCTGGAGGCTCACCTCGTCGGGGGCGTACGGCTGGTCGGTGCTGCGCGCCAGGTCCCAGCCGTGGATCTGGACCTCATTGAGACCCACGAGGCCCGTCACCGAGCCCGGCAGATCGACCCCGCCGACGCGGGTGTGGCCCTGCCAGGCATCGGGCGAGCGCCACGCGGCGGCCATCTCGTCGAGCTGCCGCGGCAGCGCCTCACGCCAGTCGGCGGGCAGCACGGGCAGCCCCCCGTCCGGCGAGGAATCCGTCGTCGGGCCCAGTTCCTTTTTCGCCGCGTCGCGGAACGCCGTGGTCAGCCCGACGAGATGCGCCAGCACGTCCCGTACCGCGTAGTCGGGACAGGGCGTCGGGCCCGTGAGCTGCTCGTCGGTGATGCCGTCCAGCAGCCCGGCCACCTCGCGGCACACGGGCCCGAGGTCGAGCATCTCCGCTTTCGTTTCTGTGTCCATGAGGGGTGGACCGGTCCGGTCAGCGAAACTCATCGCTCCCGCCGCACATTGCTCCGCCCCCGGCGCCGTGCGGGGCCGGGGGCGGAGATATGTGCGACGGGAGCGGGCGGGGTCCGGGGTCAGCCGCGGAGCTGTTCGTACGCCGGCAGCGTGAGGAAGTCCGTGTAGTTCTCGTCCAGTGCGACCGTCAGCAGCAGGTCGTGGGCCTGCTGCCACGCGCCGGACGCGAAGGCTTCCTCGCCCACCTCCGCCCGGATCGCGGCGAGTTCCTCGGCGGCGACCTGGCGGGCCAGTTCCGGCGTGGCCCGCAGGGTCCGGCCGTCGTGCTCGAACTCGACGCCCGCGTTGATCCACTGCCAGATCTGCGAGCGGGAGATCTCCGCGGTGGCCGCGTCCTCCATCAGGTTGAAGATGGCGACGGCGCCGAGGCCCCGCAGCCAGGCCTCGATGTAGCGGATCCCCACCTGGACGGCGTTGCGCAGGCCCTCGTACGTGGGCTTGGCGTCGAGGGAGTCGACGGCGATCAGATCGCCCGCGGCCACGGACACGTCCTCGCGGAGGCGGTCCTTCTGATGGGGCCGGTCGCCGAGGACCGCGTCGAAGGAGGCCATGGCGATCGGCACCAGGTCCGGGTGGGCGACCCAGGAGCCGTCGAAGCCGTCACCCGCCTCACGGTCCTTGTCGGCCTTGACCTTCTCGAAGGCGACCTTGTTGACCTCGGCGTCGCGCCGGGACGGGATGAAGGCCGCCATGCCGCCGATGGCGTGCGCGCCGCGCTTGTGGCAGGTGCGGACGAGCAGTTCGGTGTAGGCGCGCATGAACGGCGCTGTCATCGTGATGGCGTTGCGGTCCGGCAGGACGAACTTGGCGCCGCCGTCACGGAAGTTCTTGATGATCGAGAAGAGATAGTCCCAGCGGCCCGCGTTGAGCCCGGAGGCGTGGTCGCGCAGCTCGTAGAGGATCTCCTCCATCTCGTACGCCGCGGTGATCGTCTCGATGAGCACGGTCGCGCGGACGGTGCCCTGCGGAATGCCGGTGTAGTCCTGGGCGAAGACGAAGATGTCGTTCCAGAGGCGGGCCTCCAGGTGCGATTCCGTCTTCGGGAGATAGAAGTACGGGCCCTTGCCCAGCTCGATGAGGCGCTTGGCGTTGTGGAAGAAGTACAGCCCGAAGTCCACCAGCGCGCCGGGCACCGGCACGCCGTCCAGCTGGAGATGACGCTCCGCCAGATGCCAGCCGCGCGGGCGCGTCACGACGGTCGCGAGCTGGTCCTCGGCCTTGAGGGCGTACGACTTGCCGGAGTGCGGGTCGGTGAAGTCGATACGGCGCTCATAGGCGTCCATCAGATTGAGCTGACCGACGATCACGTTCTCCCAGGTGGGAGCGGAGGCGTCCTCGAAGTCGGCGAGCCAGATCTTCGCGCCCGAGTTCAGGGCGTTGATGGTCATCTTGCGGTCGGTCGGACCGGTGATCTCCACCCGGCGGTCGTTCAGCGCGGCCGGCGCCGGGGCGACCCGCCAGCTCTCGTCCTCGCGGATGGACGCGGTCTCCGGCAGGAAGTCCAGGCTGGAGGTGCGGGCGATCGAGGCGCGGCGCTCGGCGCGGCGGGCCAGCAGCTCGTCACGACGGGGGGTGAACCGCCGGTGCAGCTCGGCCACGAACGTGAGGGCCGCATCGGTGAGGACCTCGTCCTGCCGGGGCAGGGGCTCGGCATCGACGACGGCCAGCGGGGAGGGCGCTGGTGCGGACATGAGCTGTCACTCCTTCGCGGGCGGCACCTGACGGCCGCCGGGTCGCCTCGGACGGCACGGGGTGCCGTGGCGTGGGGAAGCGGTCGCGGGCACCGTCCGAGGTGTCGGGCGCTTCTGACCAGTGGATGCTAGTTTCCTCATGGTGGAAGTTCAATGGTTTGTTGATGTCGAGACTCTCCGGGTCGACAGATCACGACGCGCGGTGCCACCGCCCCGCACACGGGGTGCGGCCCTATTCGAGGTGGGACAGATCTTCCTCCGTGTCGATGTCGTACGCCTGCGCGACATCCCCGCACTCGACGAGAACGATGTCGCTCTCATGGCCCCTCAGATAGTCGCGTGCCCCCTGATCGCCCCGCGCATCCGCCGCGATGTCCGCCCAGCGGCGGGCGCCGAACAGCACCGGATGGCCGCGCCTCCCCTCGTACGAGGCCGACGCCAGCGAGTCCGGGGTGCGGTACGCGGCCACCACCCTGGCCACCGCCGCCGCGCCGATCCCCGGCTGGTCCACCAGGAGGACCAGGGCCGCCCGTGCGTCCGTACCGGCCAGTGAGGCGAGACCCGCGCGCAGTGAGGACCCCATGCCGTCCGCCCACCGGGGGTTGTCTACCAGGACGCAGCCCGGCAGCTCGGCCCGGTTCCGCACCTCCTCGGCGGCCGCGCCCAGCACCACATGCACCGGGCCGCAGCCCCCCTCGCGCAGTGTGCGCGCGGCGTGCTCGACCAGCGGCCGGCCGCGGTGCGGCAGCAGCGCCTTCGGGCGTCCGCCCAGCCTGCGCCCGCCGCCCGCGGCGAGCAGCAGCCCGGCGACGGGCGGGTTCGTCTCGTTGCGTGTGCCTGCCATGGGGCCTGCTTACCTCATCCGGGGGCGGTGCGTCGGATGCCCGGTGTACGGCGGCTGCCGGTAAGGGGGCTACCGAGAGTTCCGTTCTCATTCCCGTGGCATTCGGCCCGCGGAGTGGCGCGTACCGCACGGAATGGCGTTAACTTGCCCACGAACCTAGGCGCTTGACCACCGTCCGGGGAGACGTACAGGCGCAGAGGTATGCCCGGCACAAGGACGTGCGCGGGGCGAGGGGTGAGGGGGAGAGCTTTGTTGCGGAGCGTGGGACAGACGCCGGTGACAGAGAAGCGCGAGGATCCGAGGGTGACGGAGCTACGTGCTGCCGTCTTCCGGCTCCGGCGCGAACTGGCCGGACACCCGGCCGAGTTCAGGGACCGGGCCATCGCCGAGGACGAGCTGGGCGCGCTTGCCGCGATGGTGGCGAGCGGCGATCCCGAGGTTTCCCGTATGCGCCGCTCGCTGCTGCTGATCGTGGGCTCGATCGGTTCGGTGAGCGCGCTCGCACCCGCGCTGATGGGCGTACGGAACGCCGTCGACCTCTTCGGAGGACTCTCCAGCCGGTTCCGCTAGGTCCGATCCGCCGTACACGGCCCAGGACAGTTCCTCAGCCCTGCGTCGTCGTGTTCGCGAGCGCCTCGGAGAGATCCCGCGCGACCTCCTGGAGCACCGGGACGATCCTCTCCATGGCCTCCTCCGTCACCCGGCCCGCCGGACCGGAGATGGAAATCGCCGCGGCCGTGGGGGAGTTGGGCACCGGAACCGCCAGGCAGCGGACCCCGATCTCCTGCTCGTTGTCATCGATCGCGAACCCGGCCCGACGCACCTGTTCCAGGGCCTCCAGGAAGCCGTCCGGCGTGGTGATCGTCTTTTCCGTGGCGGCCGGCATGCCCGTACGGGCGAGCAGGGCGCGGACCTCCTCCGGCGGGGTGTGCGCGAGCAGCGCCTTGCCCACGCCCGTGGAGTGGGGGAGGACCCGGCGGCCCACCTCGGTGAACATCCGCATCGAGTGCTTGGACGGGACCTGTGCGACGTACACGATCTCGTCGCCGTCGAGCAGCGCCATGTTCGCGGTCTCGCCGGTCTCCTCGACCAGCCGGGCCAGATACGGCCTGGCCCAGGTGCCGAGCAGCCGGGACGCCGACTCGCCGAGGCGGATCAGGCGCGGCCCGAGCGCGTACCGCCGGTTGGACTGCTGGCGCACATAGCCGCAGGCGACCAGCGTGCGCATCAGCCGGTGGATGGTCGGCAGCGGCAGACCGCTGCTGGCGGAGAGCTCGCTCAGCCCGACCTCGCCGCCCGCGTCCGCCATCCGTTCCAGCAGATCGAAGGCGCGCTCGAGGGACTGGACGCCGCCGCTGGCGGAGGCGGATTTGGTGGCGTCGGTGGTGCTGGCGCTGGACGACGGCACGGCAACGGTCCTTTCGGGGCGGGCGGGGCCAGAAAGCAGCGTACCGGGCCATGCGCCGGGGCACAGGGCCGCCGGTGCGGCGTCTCTGCCGGTCAGGGCGTGTTTGTCCGATGTCCGCGGTCACCCGTGGTGATCTTTTTATGCTGGAGAGGGGCAAAGATACATTCTGCTCGCTGAAATATTGGTTCCGCTCTGTGGAAATAAGCAAGTCTAGCGCGCCGATGCCCATGGCGGGGGCGGTGCGGGAAGTGTGGTCTTGACGGGCCGGGGCCCGGAGTGAAGACTCCTTCAACAGTTCGTTGAATTTCGCTCCGTGGGAGCTCCCGCGGAGCTCCGCGAAAGCGCCGTGGGAGTGAGCGCACGGGAAGCGCACGGGAAGTGAGGTCACGGGTGTCCGAAGTGAGCCTGGTACTGCGTTCGACGCGCGTCATCACCCCCGAGGGGACACGGGCCGCCTCGATCGCCGTCGCCGACGGAAAGATCACGGCCGTCCTGCCGTACGACTGCGAGGTGCCGGCCGGCGCCCGGCTGGAGGACGCCGGGAACGATGCCGTACTCCCCGGTCTTGTCGACACCCATGTCCATGTGAACGACCCCGGCCGCACCGAGTGGGAAGGCTTCTGGACCGCCACCCGCGCCGCCGCGGCCGGTGGGATCACCACGCTGCTCGACATGCCGCTCAACTCCCTGCCGCCCACCACGACGGCCGCCCATCTGCGCACCAAGCGGGAGGTGGCCCGTACGAAGGCCCATGTCGACGTGGGCTTCTGGGGCGGCGCCGTCCCGGACAACGTCAAGGATCTCCGGCCGCTGTACGACGCCGGGGTGTTCGGCTTCAAATGCTTCCTCTCGCCCTCCGGTGTGGAGGAGTTCCCCGAGCTGGACCAGGAGCAGCTCGGCCGCTCGCTCGCCGAGATCACCGGCTTCGGCGGACTGCTGATCGTGCACGCCGAGGACCCGGGCGAGCTGGCCTCCGCGCCGCAGCGCGGCGGTCCTGCCTACGCCGACTTCCTGGCGTCCCGGCCGCGCGACGCCGAGAACGCGGCGATCCGGGGCCTCATCGCCCAGGCGAAGCGGCTCGGCGCCCGGGTGCATGTGCTGCATCTGTCCTCGTCGGACGCGCTGCCGCTGATCGCCGAGGCCAAGCGGGAGGGGGTGCGGATCACCGTCGAGTCCTGCCCGCACTTCCTGACCCTCACCGCCGAGGAAGTCCCCGACGGGGCAACGGAGTTCAAGTGCTGCCCGCCCATCCGCGAGACCGCGAACCAGGACGCGCTCTGGCAGGGACTGGCCGGCGGCACGATCGACTGCGTCGTCTCCGACCACTCGCCCTGCACCACCGACCTCAAGACCCCTGACTTCGCCTCCGCCTGGGGCGGTATCTCCTCGCTCCAGCTGGGCCTTCCGGCGATCTGGACCGAGGCGCGCAGGCGCGGCCACTCCCTGGAGGACGTCGTCCGCTGGATGTCGGCGGCCCCCGCCGCCCTGGCCGGACTGGCCGGCAAGGGCGCCATCGAGGCCGGCCGGGACGCCGACTTCGCGGTCCTCGCGCCCGATGAGACCTTCACCGTGGACCCGGCCGAGCTGCACCACCGCAATCAGGTGACGGCGTACGCGGGCAAGACCCTCCACGGAGTCGTCAGGTCGACCTGGCTGCGCGGCGTCCCCGTCGCCCGCGACGGCGCCCCCACCGAACCCACAGGACGACTGCTGGAAAGGAACAACTGACCGTGTCCGAAGCCCCGTTGTCCACGCCCTCCTTCACCGGTGACGCGGCCCCGTACGGCGGCGGCGACCCGTACGCCGACTACCGCACCGCCGACTTCCCCTTCACGCACCTCGCCGACCTCGCCGACCGGCGGCTCGGGGCCGGGGTCATCGCCGCCAACGACGAGTTCTTCGCCGAGCGCGAGAACCTGCTGAAGCCCGGGGCGGCGGAGTTCGACCCGGAGCGCTTCGGCCACAAGGGCAAGATCATGGACGGCTGGGAGACGCGGCGCAGGCGCGGCGCCGGCGCGGAGCGGCCGCACCCCACCGACGAGGACCACGACTGGGCGCTGGTCAGGCTCGGCGCACCCGGAGTGATCCGCGGGATCGTCGTGGACACCGCCCACTTCCGTGGCAACTACCCGCGGGCGGTCTCCGTCGAGGGCGTCTCGCTGCCCGGCTCCCCGTCCCCCGAGGACCTGCTCGGCGACCAGGTGAAGTGGACCACCCTCGTACCCCGCACCGATGTTGGCGGCCACGCGGCCAACGGCTTCACGGTCGACGCCGAACAGCGCTTCACCCATCTGCGGGTCAACCAGCATCCCGACGGCGGGATCGCCAGGCTGCGGGTGTACGGCGAGGTCGCTCCCGACCCGGCATGGCTCGGCGTCCTCGGTACGTTCGACCTCGTCGCACTGGAGAACGGCGGCCGGGTCGAGGACGCCTCCGACCGCTTCTACTCGCCCGCCACCAACACCATCCAGCCGGGCCGCTCCCGCAAGATGGACGACGGCTGGGAGACCCGGAGACGCCGCGACCTGGGCAACGACTGGATCCGCTACCAGCTGGTGGAGCAGGCCGAGATCCGCGCCGTCGAGATCGACACGACGTATCTGAAGGGCAACGCGGCCGGCTGGGCGGCGCTGTCCGGGCGGGACGGCGGGACGGGCGACTGGACCGGGATCCTGCCCAGGACCCGGCTCCAGCCCGATACGAACCACCGGTTCGTGCTGCCGGCGGGCGTGGTCGCCACCGACGTACGGATCGACATCTTCCCCGACGGCGGGATCTCGCGGCTGCGGCTCTTCGGCTCCCTCACCGAGCAGGGCGCGGCCCGGCTCTCCGCCCGCCACCAGGAGCTGGGCGGCTGACCCCGGCCGCCCGTACGCGTGGGGGCGGCCGAAGTCGGTGCCCGCCCGTACCCATGGGAGTGGACTGACCCCGGCCGCCCGTACCCGTCGGGGTGGCCGAAGTCGGTGCCCGCGCGACTTTGGTATCTCTCCTCCTCCACCGGGGTCCGCACCGGCCTCCGCCTGCGTAAATTCATGGCTATGACGCGCACGGAGTACCCCTGGCTGCTCCCCTCGGAGATGGTCGGTCCGTGGGGCCCCGCGCTGCCCGGCGACCGGGGCGGGGCCCGGCCGCGCCGTACCGTGCGCGACTGGGTCGTGGACACCCTGATGTTCCTCAGCGCCGCCACCATCGGCCTGGTCGCCCTCGATGCCGCCGAGCGGGCGGGCAACCCGGATCCCGTCGTCTTCGCCGATCTGATGGTGGGCGTGGTGGCCTGCTGCGCCGTCTGGGCGCGGCGGCGCCGGCCGGTGGGGCTCGCCGTCGCGCTGGCCGTGCTCAGTTCGGTGGCGCCGGTCTCCGGCGGGGCGGCGCTGGTGGGCCTGTTCAGCGTGGCCGTGCACCGTCCTTTCAGGCCCGTCGCGATCGTCGGAGGACTGTCCATGGTGGCCGGGGCCGTCCTGGCCGTCGTCCGCCCCGATCCGGACACCTCGGTGCCGGCCGGGATCATCGCCACCGTGCTCCTGGTCCTGCTGGTCATCGGCTGGGGCATGCTCGTACGGGCCAGGCGCCAGCTGGTCGCCGCGCTGCGCGAGCGTGCGGTGCGCGCGGAGACCGAGGCCGGACTCCGCGCCGAGCAGGCGCAGCGGCTGGCCCGCGAGGCCATCGCCCGGGAGATGCACGATGTGCTCGCCCATCGGCTGACCCTGCTCAGCGTCCACGCGGGCGCCCTCGAATTCCGGCCCGACGCGCCGCCGCCCGAGGTCGCCAGAGCCGCCGGGGTGATCCGGGACAGCGCGCACGAAGCCCTTCAGGACCTGCGCGCGATCATCGGCGTCCTGCGCACGCCCGGTGACGAGGGCGACCGCCCGCAGCCCACTCTCGTCACCCTCGACGCCCTGGTCGCCGAGTCCCGTCAGGCCGGCATGAACGTCACCCTCGACAGCAGGATCGACGACCCGTCAGCCGTCTCGGCGGCCACCGGCCGCACGGCCTACCGCATCGCCCAGGAAGGCCTGACCAACGCCCGCAAGCACGCGCCGGGCACCGAGACCACCGTCGAGGTGAGCGGCGGACCGGGGGACGGGCTCACCGTGGCAGTGCGCAACGACGCCCCGGTGGGCGAGGTCCCCGAGGTCCCGGGATCCGGCCAGGGACTGATCGGACTGACCGAACGCGCCACGCTGGCCGGTGGCCGGTTCGAGCACGGACCCACGGGTGAGGGCGGTTTCGCCGTCCGGGCGTGGCTACCGTGGACCTCATGACCATCCGGCTGATCATCGTCGACGACGACCCGCTCGTCCGCGCGGGGCTGACCTTCATGCTCGGCGGCGCCGACGACATCGAGATCGTGGGGGAGGCTTCCGACGGCACCGAGGTCGCGGCCCTCGTCGAACGGAGCGCGCCCGATGTGGTGCTGATGGACATCCGGATGCCGGTCATGGACGGGCTCACCGCCACGGAGACGCTGCGCCGCCGCCCGGACGCCCCCGAAGTCCTCGTCCTGACCACCTTCCACGCCGATGAACAGGTGCTCAGGGCGTTGCGCGCCGGAGCAGCCGGCTTTGTCCTCAAGGACACCGCGCCCGCCGAGATCGTCACCGCGGTACGGCGGGTGGCGGCCGGTGATCCGGTGCTCTCACCGGCGGTTACCCGCCAGCTGATGACCCACGTGGCGGGGGCGGCGACGGGCACCCGCCGGGACTCCGCGGCGGACCGGCTCGCCTCCCTCGCCGAGCGGGAGCGGGAGGTGGCGCTCGCCGTCGGCCGCGGCCGGTCCAACGCGGAGATCGCCGCCGGTCTCTATCTGAGCGTCCCCACCGTCAAGGCCCATGTCTCGCGCATCCTGGCCAAGCTCGGGCTCAACAACCGGGTCCAGATCGCCCTGTTGGTGCATGACGCGGATCCGGCCACGGGTGACGGCGGTGGACGGACCGGCGACGTACGCTGACCCGATGTCGGTCATCGAACTGGAAGAATACGGGCCGGACTTCAACACCGACCCCTATCCGTACTATGCCAAGCTGCGCGAGGCGGGCCCCGTCCATCAGGTGAGGACGGCGGACGGCAACCGCTTCTGGCTGGTCGTCGGATACGAGGAGGGGCGGGCCGCGCTGGCCGACCCACGGCTGATCAAGTCACTCGCCGCCGTGGGCTACGAGTCCGCCGACGAGGCGATCATGGGCCCGCATGTGCTGACCCTCGATCCGCCCGACCACACCCGGCTGCGGAAGCTGGTCGCCCCCGAGTTCACCGCGCGCCGCGTGGAGCATCTGCGCCCGCGCATCCAGCGGATCACCGATGACCTGCTGGACGCCATGGTCCCGGCGGGACACGGCGATCTGGTCGACGCGCTGGCCTTTCCGCTGCCCATCACCGTCATCAGCGAACTGCTCGGCGTGCCGCACGCGGACCGTGACACCTTCCGCGCCTGGACCAACGAGATCGTCGCACCCACCACTCCGACCGGTCCCCGGGACTGCACCATCGAGCTGTGCGCCTATCTCGACTCCCTCATCGAGGACAAGCGGGCCTCCCGGCCCGCCGACGATCTGCTCTCCACCCTGCTGCGCACCCGCGCGGAGGACGGCGACCGGCTGTCCGCGGCCGAACTGCGGGCGTGGGCCTATGTGCTGCTGATCGCCGGACATGAGACGACTGTCAACCTGATCTCCAACGCGGTCCGTTCCCTGCTCTCCCACCCCGCCCAACTGGCCGCGCTGCGGGCCGACTTCTCGCTGCTCGACGGTGCGATCGAGGAGACGCTGCGGTACGAGGGGCCGGTGGAGACCAGCACCGTACGGTTCACCAAGGAGCCGGTCCCGTACGGCGACACGGTGATTCCGGCCCGTGAGACGGTCCTGATCGGGCTGGCCTCGGCGGACCGCGACCCGGCCCGCTTCCCCGACCCGGACACCTTCGACATCCGGCGCTCCACGACGGAGGGCCGGGGCCACGGCCATCTCGCCTTCGGCCACGGCATCCACTTCTGCATCGGCGCCCCGCTGGCCCGGCTGGAGGGCCGCATCGCCCTCCGTACGCTGCTGGAACGCTGCCCCGAGCTGGCGCTCGACCCGGCGGCCGGCCCGTACGACTGGCTGCCCGGCCTGCTGATCCGCGGCGTACGCCGGCTGCCGGTGCGCTGGTAGGAACAACGGCACGGTGTCCCCGCTCGGCCGAGCGGGGACACCGCGTCCGGGCCTCGTGCGCCGGGGATCTCGGCCCCGGCCGAGCTCAGCCGCCGGGGATCTCCGCCAGCGGCACCGGGCGCCGCTCGCGCCGGGACAGCTCGCACGCCTCCGCGATCCGCAGCGCGTGCAGCGCCTCCCGCCCGTCGCACGGATTGTCCAGCTCGCCGGTGACGACCCTGAGGAAGGCGTCCAGCTCGGCCTCGTACGCCGGGGCGAACCGCTCCAGGAAGCCCGGCCACGGGTTGTCGCAGGGCGGCGGGCCCTTCGGCTCGGTCGAGGTGATCGGCGTACGGTCGTCGAGACCGACCGCGAACTGGTCCAGTTCGCCCGCCAGTTCCATCCGTACGTCATAGCCCGCGCCGTTGCAGCGGGTGGCGGTGGCGGTGGCGAGCGTCCCGTCATCGAGGGTGAGCACCACGGCCGCGGTGTCGACGTCCCCGGCGTCGCGGAACATCCCGGGCCCGGCGTCCGAGCCCGTCGCGTACACCTCCACGACCTCACGGCCGGTGACCCAGCGCATGATGTCGAAGTCATGGACCAGACAGTCGCGGTACAGGCCGCCGGACAGCGGCAGATACGCCGCGGGCGGCGGCGCCGGGTCCGAGGTGATCGCCCGTACGGTGTGCAGCCGGCCGAGCCGGCCCGACCGTACGAGCTCGCGCGCCGCGCCGTACCCCGCGTCGAAGCGGCGCATGAAGCCCAGCTGCAGCACCGTGCCCGCCGACTCGACCTCGCTCAGCGCGCCCAGCGTGCCCGGCAGGTCCAGGGCGATCGGCTTCTCGCAGAACGCCGGCAGGCCGGCCCGCGCGGCCCGGCTGATCAGATCGGCGTGGGCCGAGGTGGCGGAGGCGATCACCACGGCGTCCACGCCCCAGGTGAAGACCTCGTCGACGGAGGGGGCGGCGGTCGATCCCGTCCGGTCGGCGACCCACGCCGCCCGTGCCGAGTCGGTGTCCGCGACAACCAGGGAGCCGACCTCGCGATGGCGGCTGAGCACGCCCGCGTGGAAAGTACCGATACGGCCCGTGCCGATGAGTCCGATGCGCATGGCCCCAAGGTGGCCATACGCCCCATGCCATGTCAAGCATTTGTCCTGACAATCGAACTTCACGACTTCCCGTCAACATTCCATGCGACTACGCTCGACCCGTGCCCAATCAGCCGAGATCAGCGCAGCCCGGACAGGAGAAGCAGCCCGGACAGGAGAAGGAGCACGCCCTGCCGCTCCAGCTCAGCGTGGACCGCACCAGCCCGGTCCCGCTCTACTTCCAGCTGTCGCAGCAGCTGGAGGCGGCCATCGAACGGGGCCGGCTGGCACCGGGCAGCCTTCTCGGCAACGAGATCGAGCTGGCCGGCCGGCTCGGACTGTCCCGGCCCACCGTCCGGCAGGCCATCCAGTCCCTGGTCGACAAGGGACTGCTGGTGCGCCGCCGGGGTGTCGGCACCCAGGTCGTACACAGCCAGGTCAAGCGCCCGCTGGAGCTGAGCAGCCTCTACGACGATCTGGAGGCGGCCGGCCAGCGCCCAGCCACCCGCGTCCTGCGCAATACGGTCGAGCCCGCCACCGCCGAGGTCGCGGCCGCGCTCGGCATGGCGGAGGGCGCGGAGGTCCGGCTCATCGAGCGGCTGCGGTACGCGCACGACGAGCCCATGGCGTATCTGCGCAACCATCTGCCGACCGGGCTGTTCGACTGCGACACCGGCCATCTCGAGGCCACCGGTCTGTACCGGATGATGCGGTCCGCCGGGATCACCCTGCACAGCGCCCGGCAGACGGTCGGGGCGCGGGCCGCCACCGCCGAGGAGGCCGAGCGGCTGACGGAGCCGGCCGGGGCTCCGCTGCTCACGATGGAGCGGATCACTTTCGACGACACCGGCCGGGCCGTCGAGTTCGGCTCGCACATCTACCGCGCCTCGCGGTACGCCTTCGAATTCCAGCTGCTCGTCCGGCCGTAGCCCCGCCCCTCCTCGTAAGAATGTACTGACAAAGTTATTGACGGGGCCGCGTGAGGGCCGCTAGAACTCCCCCCAGCCGCAACGGGGCGGCCGGGAGAGAAGGCGGAACCATCATGCGAACCACTCGCACGGCCACGGCCCTGCTCGCCGTATGCGCACTGGCCGTTGTCGCCGGATGCAGCGGTTCCGGCGGCAAGGGCTCCGAGGACAAGGCTGATGGGAGCGGGGGCGGCGGCAAGACCGTCACCACCGCCCGGATGAAGATCGCGATGGTCACCCACTCGGGCGAGGGCGACACGTTCTGGGACATCGTCCAGAGCGGCGCCAAGGTCGCGGCGGCCAAGGACAACGTCGAGTTCCTCTACGCGGCCAACAAGGAGGGCAAGGAGCAGGCCCAGCTCGTCCAGACCTACATCGACCAGAAGGTAGACGGGCTCGTGGTCACCCTCGCCAAGCCGGAAGCGGTCAAGGCCGTCGTCGCGAAGGCCGTCGCCGCCGGTATCCCCGTGGTCACGATCAACTCCGGCGCCGAGTTCTCCGAGGAGATCGGCGCGCTCAGCCATATCGGCCAGGACGAGGCCATAGCCGGTGAGGCCGTCGGCGAGGAGCTGAACAAGCGCGGCAAGAAGAAGGCCCTCTGCGTCATTCACGAACAGGGCAATGTCTCGCTGGAGGCGCGCTGCGCGGGGGTCAAGAAGACCTTCGACGGGACCGTCGAGAACCTCAACATCGAGGGTACGAACATGCCCGCGTCCACCTCCTCCATCGAGGCGAAGCTGCAGAGCGGCAAGGACATCGACGCCGTCGTCACCCTGGGCGCCCCCTTCGCGGCCGCCTCCGTCCAGGCCAAGCAGGGCGCCGGATCCACGGCCGAGATCGACACCTTCGACCTCAACGCCGAGGTGGTCAAGCAGCTCAAGTCCAAGGAGATCGGCTTCGCGGTGGACCAGCAGCCCTATCTCCAGGGCTATCTCGCCATCGACGAGCTGTGGCTCAACAAGGACAACGGCAATGTCATCGGCGGCGGCAAGCCGGTGCTCACCGGACCGGCACTGGTCACCGAGAAGGACGTGCCGGCGCTGGAGAAGTTCACCAGCCGCGGCACCCGGTGAAGCATCCGGTGATATATCCGATGAAACATCCGGACGCCCACCCGATGACCGTCCGCCGAACGGCCATGACCGATACTTGGGCGGCCGGGCCGGGCCTGAACGGGCCCCGGCCGCACCGAGGAGTACAGCAAGAAGGGCACGGCGTCGTGGCAACGGTTCGGACAGGGGTACGCGCGATGGGCGCCGTGCTCGCGGCAGTACTCGGGGCTTCGGCCCTCGCGGGGTGCAGCAGCACGGGCGGCAAGCGCGCCGAGGAGCGGGCCAGGCAGGCCGAGGCCCAGGGACGGGCCGCGGTGAACACGCCCGAATGGACCGTGGCCATGGTCACCCACTCGGGCGACGGTGACACCTTCTGGGACATCGTCCAGAGCGGCGCCGAGCAGGCGGCCGTCAAGGACAACATCAAGTTCCTGTACGCGAACAGCGACGAGGGCCAGCAGCAGGCCCAGCTCGTCCAGTCCTACATCGACAAGAAGGTCGACGGACTGATCGTCACGCTCGCCAAGCCCGACGCCATGAAGGCCGTCGTCGCCAAGGCCGTCAAGGCCGGCATCCCGGTGATCACCGTGAACTCCGGCACCGAGCAGTCCAAGCAGTTCGGCGCGCTCAGCCATATCGGCCAGGACGAGTCCATAGCCGGTGAGGCCGTCGGCGAGGAGCTGGCCGAGCGGGGCAGGAAGAAGGCCCTCTGCGTCATCCACGAGCAGGGCAACGTCGGCCACGAGCAGCGCTGCGCCGGAGCGAAGAAGACCTTCGACGGCTCCCTGCAGAACCTCTACGTCGACGGAACGAACATGCCGGACGTCCAGGCGTCCATCGAGGCGAAGCTCCAGACCGACCGGAGCATCGACGCCGTCGTCACCCTGGGCGCCCCCTTCGCGGACGCCGCCGTCAAGGCGAAGGAGTCCGCGGACAGCGAGGCCGAGATCGACACCTTCGACCTCAACGCCAAGGTCGCCGCCTCGCTCAGCGCGGGCACCCTCGGCTTCGCCGTCGACCAGCAGCCCTACCTCCAGGGGTACGAGGCCGTGGACCTGCTCTGGCTCTACCGGTACAACGCCGATGTGCTCGGCGGCGGCCGCCCCGTCCTCACCGGACCGCAGATCATCACGCGCGAGGACGCCGGGGCGCTGGCCGACTACACGAAGCGGGGTACCCGATGACCGCGACCGCACCACCGGTGGACGACAGGCCGGAGAAGCCGGCGGGCGACGACGAGCGGCTGCTCCGCGCCTCGCCCCTGCGCGCGCTGCTCGGCCGGCCCGAGCTGGGCTCGGTCGTCGGCGCCGTGGCGGTGTTCCTCTTCTTCGCGGTCGTGGC
Organism: Streptomyces sp. NPDC042201; assembly: GCF_055582185.1. Lineage (NCBI taxonomy): Bacteria > Bacillati > Actinomycetota > Actinomycetes > Kitasatosporales > Streptomycetaceae > Streptomyces > Streptomyces sp. NPDC042201. The sequence goes on from NZ_JBVJDS010000003.1 coordinate 548,657, forward strand.
GGACTCGTTCCTGCGGGCCGCCAGCTTCGGCACCGTCCTGTACGCGGCCTCGACGATCGGGATCATGGCGGTCCCGGTGGCGCTGCTGATGATCGGCGGCGAGTTCGACCTCTCCGCCGGGGTGATGGTGACCAGCTCCGCGCTGATCTCCTCGATGATCAGCTACCAGATGACGGCGAACGTCTGGGTCGGCGTCCTGGTGTCGCTGCTGGTGACGCTGGCCTTCGGAGCCTTCAACGGCGTTCTGCTGACCCGTACGAAACTGCCGAGCTTCATCATCACGCTCGGCACCTTCCTGATGCTCACCGGCCTCAATCTCGGCCTCACGAAGCTGATCAGCGGCACGGTCTCGACCAAGAGCATCGGCGACATGGAGGGCTTCTCCTCCGCCAGGAAGCTCTTCGCCTCCCAGCTGACCATCGGTGACGTCGATCTGAAGGTCACCATCCTGTGGTGGGCCGCGCTGGTCGCGCTGGCCACCTGGATCCTGCTGCGGACCCGCTTCGGCAACTGGATCTTCGCGGCCGGCGGCAACGCCGAGGCCGCCCGCGCGGTCGGCGTCCCGGTACGCAAGACCAAGATCGGGCTGTACATGGGCGTGGCCTTCTGCGCCTGGGTCTCCGGACAGCATCTGCTCTTCTCGTTCGATGTCGTCCAGTCCGGCGAGGGCGTCGGCAACGAGCTGATCTACATCATCGCGGCCGTGATCGGCGGCTGCCTGATCACCGGCGGCTACGGCTCCGCGATCGGCTCCGCGGTCGGCGCGTTCATCTTCGGCATGACCAGCAAGGGCATCGTGTACGCGGAGTGGAACCCGGACTGGTTCAAGTTCTTCCTCGGAGCGATGCTCCTTCTGGCCACTCTGCTCAACGCATGGGTGCGCAAGCGCGCGGAGGCTTCCCGATGACGGCACTGGTCGCACTCGACAACGTCAGTAAGTACTACGGCAATGTCCGCGCCCTGGAGGGCGTCTCGCTGGAGGTCCACGCCGGCGAGATCAGCTGTGTGCTCGGCGACAACGGCGCCGGGAAGTCCACCCTGATCAAGATCATCGCAGGGCTGCACCGGCATGACGCGGGCGACTTCCTGATCGAGGGCGAGAAGACCGCCCTGTCCTCGCCCCGCGAAGCCCTGGACCTGGGCATCGCCACGGTCTACCAGGACCTCGCCGTCGTACCGCTGATGCCGGTCTGGCGGAACTTCTTCCTCGGCTCCGAGCCGACCCGGGGCAGCGGGCCCTTCAAACGGCTCGACGTCGAGCTGATGCGCAGGACCACCCGGGCGGAGCTGCTGCGGATGGGCATCGACCTGCGCGATGTCGACCAGCCCATCGGCACCCTCTCCGGCGGCGAGCGCCAGTGTGTGGCCATCGCCCGCGCCGTCCACTTCGGCGCCAAGGTCCTCGTCCTGGACGAGCCGACCGCGGCCCTCGGGGTGAAGCAGTCGGGCGTGGTGCTCAAGTACATAGCCGCCGCACGTGACGCCGGACTCGGCGTGGTGCTCATCACCCACAACCCGCACCACGCCTTCCTGGTCGGCGACCGTTTCGTGCTGCTCAAGCGCGGAGTCATGTCGGCCGCCCACACGAAGAACTCGATCACTCTGGACGAGCTGACCCGACAGATGGCGGGCGGTTCCGAGCTGGAGGAGCTGAGCCACGAACTGGAGCGCGCCCCCGTCCCCACCCACCTCGGCGGACATCCGGTGGACGAGGCCTGATCCGGGCCCGCGAAGATCCGCCGGACAGGGCCTGGCCGGTCAGGGGCGCTCGGCGCCCCTGACCGCCCGCACAGCGCCCCCGCCGTCCCGGATGGCAGAATCGGCCACAGCGGACGCCGTCCGCCGCGGCTGCCCGACCGGGCCGGCCGGCCCCGACCCCGCAGGGACGACACGACTCGTGCGAGTACCCAGTTGCCGACTCACCCGGCACGGCAGCCCTGAGCCGATGCGCGCGAGGGGACGGCGCCGATGAGCACGTACCGCGACTTCGCGCACCGCGGCTCCGCCCGCGCCACCGTCCTGCGGACCGTCGGCACCCGCGAGCGCCGCTCCCTGCTCACCGCGCCCCGTGTCCCGACCGTCGGCATCGACATCGGCGGTACGAAGGTGATGGCAGGCGTCGTCGACCCGGACGGCAACATCCTGGAGAAGCTCCGCACCGAGACCCCGGACAAGTCCAAGAGCCCTCGGGTGGTCGAGGACACCATCGTCGAGCTGGTGCTCGATCTCTCCGACCGCCACGATGTGCACGCCGTCGGCATCGGCGCGGCCGGCTGGGTCGACGCCGACCGCTCCAAGGTGCTGTTCGCGCCGCATCTCGCCTGGCGCGACGAACCCCTCAGAGACGCCCTCTCCAGCCGGCTCGCGGTCCCCGTGATGGTCGACAACGACGCCAACACCGCCGCCTGGGCGGAGTGGCGCTTCGGCGCCGGGCGCGGCGAGGACCACCTCGTCATGATCACGCTCGGCACCGGCATCGGCGGCGCCATCCTGGAGGACGGGCAGGTGAAGCGCGGCAAGTTCGGTGTCGCCGGCGAGTTCGGCCATATGCAGGTCGTGCCCGGCGGTCACCGCTGCCCGTGCGGCAACCGCGGCTGCTGGGAGCAGTACAGCTCGGGCAACGCCCTCGTACGGGAAGCCAGGGAGCTGGCCGTGGCCGACTCCCCGGTCGCGTACAACATCATCGACCGCGTCAAGGGCAACGTCCAGGAGATCACCGGACCGCTGATCACCGAGCTGGCCCGCGAGGGCGACGCCATGTGCATCGAGCTGTTCCAGGACATCGGACAGTGGCTCGGTGTCGGCATCGCCAATCTGGCCGCGGCCCTCGACCCGTCCTGCTTCGTCATCGGCGGTGGCGTCAGCGCCGCCGACGATCTGCTGATCGGCCCGGCCCGCGACGCCTTCCGCCGCCATCTCACCGGCCGCGGCTACCGCCCCGAGGCCCGGATCGTCAAGGCACAGCTCGGCCCCGAGGCGGGCATGGTCGGCGCCGCCGACCTCTCGCGGCTGGTGGCCCGGCGCTTCCGCCGCGCCAACCGCCGCCGCGCGGAACGCCACGAGCGGTACGAGCGCTACGCCCAGGCCATCCGCACCGTCCGTACGACCCAGGAACCGCCCTCATGACCGTGTCCCTGCCGTCGCTGTCCTCGGCGGAGGGCGGCAAGCCGCCGGAGGACCGCCGTCATCGCATCCGCCGGCGCTGGCTGACCGCCGTCGTCATCGTGCTGCTCATCGGCATCCCGGCCGGCTATCTGGTGATCTCGGCCGGGCAGAGCCGCGACAGCGGCCGGGACAAGGAGACCGAGTCCTCGGCCACCGGCCTCCAGCATCTGCGCCCCTCCAAGATGAAGCGCCGCATCTTCGAGGTGCCGATCCCGCCCGGGGCCACCCGGGTGCGCTACTACGAGACGAGTAACTGGAAGTCCAGCCGGCTGTACGTCCAGTTCGACGTCACCTCCGGGCGGCTCGACACCTTCCTGAGCGAGATGGGCACCAGCCGGTCCGCGCTCAAGGACGGCGCCATCACGATCGCCCCCCGCGACCGGCGTACCGTCGGCTGGAACTTCGGCATCCCCGGCCACGACTGGGCCGGCACCAGCCACCGGCAGCAGGACCCCCGGCCCAGCCAGGACGTCGTCGTCGACCTCACCGAGCCCGGATTTCCCCGGGTGTACGTCGTCTCCACCACGACCCCGTGAACGAACGGACCGGTCGTCAGGGACGGCTGGTGAGGTAGCCGCCCATGGAGGTGAAGTACTCGGTCGCGGGCAGCTCGTGGCCGTCCTCCGTCCGTACGCGGGTGATGGCCAGGCCGTGGTTGCGGCCGGTGCGGGCGTCAGCGCCGGCGACGATCACCACGCCGTCGCCCTCGCGGTAGAAGACGCGGCCGGGAGTGCCTCCGTAGCGACCCTCCGAAACGACCGCGGCCAGGACCTCCAGGCGCTTGCCCCTGTGGAAGGTGAAGGCGCTCGGATACGGCGCGGACTGAGCACGGATCAGGCGCTCCAGGACGTCGGCCGGCCAGTCCCAGTTGATCCGGATGTCCGCCTCGGACCGCTTGTGGAAGAAGCTGGCCTGAGAACGGTCCTGCTGGGTGAACTCGGTCTGCCCGGAGGCGATCAGGTCCAGGGCGCCGACCGTCACGGGGGCGATGAGGTCCACGGTCTTGTGGAACACGTCGGTCGCGGTGTCCGTGGGCTCCACCGCCACCGCGCGCTGGTCCACGATGTCGCCCGCGTCGAGCACCTCGTCCATCATGTGGGCCGTGACGCCGACTTCCCGCTCTCCGTTGATGAGGGCCCAGATCAGTGGCGAGAAGCCGGCGTACTTCGGCAGCAGCGAGTCGTGGATGTTCAGCGTGCCGAAACGAGGAAGGCCGTAGATGTGCGGCGGGATCCACGTGCGCCAGTTGTTGGCCACGATGATGTCCGGGCCGGCCTCCTTGAGCCGCTGGAACAGCTCCTCGTCGTCCGGCCTGTTGCGGATGACGACGGGGACGCCGTGTTCTTCGGCCAGGTCGGCGACCGAGTCGCTCCAGATCTTCTCGTAGGCGTGCTCGCTCTTGGGGTGCGTCACGACCATCACCACGTCGTGCTCGGAGTCCAGGAGTGCTTGCAGGGTGCGATGTCCCCAGGTCTGGTAACCGAACATGACGACCCGCATGGGGTTCCTCCTCAGAAGAGCGAATGATCGTAGCAAGTAAAGCAAGGCTTACCTAAGGATGCAACGGGCCCCGATTTCAGGCTCGTTCGGCACCGAGGCTTGCCGCTTGCCCGATTCGTCCCGTCGACAGGCCGACCCAGGTCAGGTTAGCTTTACCTAAGTTCGGCTCCGGCGTTCACGGCGGGCTCGGCGTCTCGTTTTCTTTTCATCCACGCCTGACAGGCGGCTGTCCCGCACGAATGGGAGTGACATGTCACAGGTTCTTCCTGGCGACGCACCTCTGATCCACGACCTCATAGGAATCGGCTTCGGGCCGTCCAATGTGGCCATGGCGATTGCGCTCAGCGAGTACAACGCGGGCGTCGGGAGGCAGGAGGCGGTGACCGCTCACTTCTTCGAGTGCCAGCCGAGCTTCGGATGGCACCGGGGCATGCTGATCGACGACGCGACGATGCAGGTGTCCTTCCTCAAGGACCTGGTGACGCTCCGCAATCCGTCCAGTGAGTACACGTTCCTGCGGTACCTGCAGAGCAAGGGCCGGCTGATCGACTTCGTCAACCACAAGAACCTTTTCCCGCTTCGCGTCGAGTTCCACGACTACTTCGAGTGGGCCGCGGAGAAGGTCGACGACATGGTCTCGTACGGCCATGAGGTCATCGCCGTCGCGCCCGTCGTACGCGACGGAGTGGTGGAGTACCTCGACGTGACGGCCCGTTCGGGGGCGGAGACGGTGGTCCACCGTGCCCGAAACCTCGTCATCGGCACGGGTCTGCGCCCCCTCGTGCCGGAGGGCGTCGAGCGGACCGACCGTGTCTGGCACAACTCCGACCTGCTCGCGAAGGTGGACAGCCTGGAGGGTGCCGACCCCACCCGCTTCATCGTGGTCGGCGCCGGCCAGAGCGCGGCCGAGAACGTGGCGTACCTGCACCGCCGCTTCCCGGGGGCCGAGGTCTGCGCCGTCTTCTCCCGTTACGGCTACAGCCCCGCCGACGACAGCAGCTTCGCCAACCGCATCTTCGATCCCGAGGCGGTCGACGAGTACTTCACGGCCCCCGACGACATCAAGCGCAGGCTGATGGACTACCACGGCAACACCAACTACTCCGTCGTGGACATCGACCTGATCGACGACCTGTACCGGCAGGCGTACCAGGAGAAGGTCCTCGGCACCGAGCGGCTGCGCTTCCTCAACGTCTCACGGCTGACCGCCGTCGAGGAGTCCCAGGACCGCGTCCGCGCCACCGTCACATCCCTGGTCACCGGCGAGGAGGGGGTGCTGGACGCCGATGTCGTGGTCCTCGCCACCGGCTACAGCCAGGCCGACCCGCTCGGTCTTCTCGGCGAGGTCGCGGAAAGCTGCCACCGCGACGACCAGGGCCGGGTGCGCGTCGAGCGGGACTACCGCATCACGACGGACCCCGAACTGCGCTGCGGTATCTACCTCCAGGGCGGCACCGAGCACACCCACGGCATCACGTCGTCGCTGCTCTCCAACACCGCGATCAGGGTCGGCGAGATCCTGGGCTCGATCCTCGACCGGGGTCCGGAGCCCGCCCAGGGCCGGTCCCGGCCGGTCGCCGACGGCATCGGCTCGGTCCGCTGAGGACCTCTTCGTCCCCGAGTTCCCTCCCTGGCAAAGCCTCTCAACCGTCACGCCCGCTTTGTGGCGCCGCTGTACGCGGCAGGCGTGGCACGCACCGTGTAATCCCCGTGAAAGGAACATCCGTGTCCACTGGTACGCGCGTCACTCCGACGCGTTTCGTCAGATACATCCCCCGTGTGGCCGTCGCCGCTGTCGCCGCGCTCGCTCTGTCCGCCTGCGCGGGCGGCGCCGACAAGGCCGAGTCGAAGCCCTCGGGTGAGGCGAACACCACGTCGGCCGCCTTCCCGGTGACGGTGGAGCACAAGTACGGCAGTACGACGATCGAGGCGGAGCCGAAGAGGGTGGTCACCCTGGGCCTGTCGGACCAGGATGCCGTTCTGGGGCTCGGTCTCAAGCCGGTCGGAGCGGTGGACTGGTTCAAGGAGCAGCCGTACGGCAAGTGGCCGTGGACGAAGGACAAGTGGGGGTCCACGAAGCCGGAGATCGTCGGTGAGCGTGACGAGTACAACATCGAGAAGATCGCGGCGCTGAAGCCGGACCTCGTCATCGCGCAGTACTCGGGGATGAAGAAGGAGCAGTACGACACGCTCTCGAAGTTCACCAAGGTCGTCGCCCAGCCCAAGGGCCTGCCCGACTACGGGGCGTCCTGGCAGGTGATGACCCGGCAGATCGGCAAGTCGCTCGGCAAGGCCGCGGAGGGCGAGAAGCTGATCGCCGGCATCGACGCGCGCTTCAAGGCCGTGCGGGACAAGCACCCCGAGTTCGCCGAGAAGACCCTCGCCGTCGCCGACAGCTTCGAGGCGGGCAAGTACTCGGCTTTCACGAAGACCGACCCGAAGGCGATCTTCTTCTCCGAGCTCGGTTTCAAGCTGAAGCCCGAGATCGACACGTTGGCGAAGCCGGGCTGGAACGTCGCCGAACTGAGCGCCGAGAAGCTGAACGTACTCGACGTCGACCGTCTCGTCTGGGTCACCTCCAGCACGGAGGCCAACGACCGCATCAAGGCCGAGCCGCTCTACCAGAAGCTGAAGGTTCACGAGGAGAAGCGCGACCTCTTCGTGCCCTACCAGGACCCGGACATCGGCGCGGCCTTCTCCTTCAACACCGTCCTTTCGATCCCGTACGCCATCGACGAGGTCGAGCCGCTGATCGCGGCCGTCAAGTAAGCGCCGGTCCAACGGGATCCCGTCCGTCCGCCGGCAGGGGCGGGCGGACGGGATCCGCCGTCTGCGCCCAGTTCCTCTTCAGCGCCGCCGGGACGAACCTCACTGACGTATCACCAGGGAAAGGCCCTTTCGAACGATGTTTGACGTCGAGTCGGACCGGACGTCCGCTTCCGGCATACCCGTCACGGGCGGGCAATCCGGCATCTGGCTTGCCCAGCAGATCGACCCGGACAGCTCCGCCTACAACATCGTGTTCGCTCTGGACCTGCGAGGCGACATCGACCTCGGCCGTCTCGCCGCCTCCGTGCGGCAGGCCGTCGGGGAAGCCGAAAGCCTGCACGTGCGGGTCAGCGCCGGGGACGGTGGACCGCGGCAGACGCCCGCTCCTGTTCCCTTCGACGTCCCCGTCGTCGACCTGCGAGGTGCCTCCGATCCCGAGCGGGCCGCCGCCGACTGGATGGACGCCGCGCGCGATCGGCCGGCCGATCCGGCCCGGGGCTCCCTCTTTGACCAGGCCCTGCTGCGCCTGGCCGACGACCACGTCACGTGGTACCAGAGCTACCACCACATCGTCACCGACGGCATGGGCGTCGCGCTCATCACGCGCCGGGCGGGGGAGATCTACACCGCCCCCGACCAGCCTCCCGCCCCCGGTGACTGGCGGATCTCCCGCTTGGTGGCGGCCGACGCGGCCTACCGTGCCTCGGATCGCCACCAGGAGGACCGCGCCTACTGGCTGGCCCGCATGGCCGACCGTCCCGAGCCCGTACGCCTCGTGGAGCGCGCCCCGGCGCTCATGACGCGGCGGCTGCGACGTACGTCCGAGCTGTCCGCAGCGGACACCCACTCGCTGTATGCCGCCGCCGAGCGGGCCGGCACGCGTGCCTCCCGCCTGCTGATCGCGGCCGTGGCCGCCTACCTGCACCGGGTCAGCGGTGAACAGGACCTGGTCCTCGGCCTGCCGATCGCCGCCCGCCAGGACTCCGTGTCGGCCGGTATCCCCGGCATGGTGTCCAACATCGTCCCGCTGCGGTTGTCCGTCCACCCGGGCACGACCGGCGCCGAGCTTCTGGCCGACGTCCGCGACGCCGTCACCGAGGCGGTCGGCCACGGCCGCTACCGCGCCGAGGACCTGGCCAGGGAACTGGGCCTGGCCGACGGCGTGCCCGAGCTCGTCGGCCCGACGGTCAACGTCCTGCCCCGCTCCGAAGAGCTGCGGTTCTCCGACCACGCGATCGAACTCGACCCGGTCTGGGTCGGCCCGGTCAGCGACCTGGCCCTCAGCTTCGTCGAGATCCAGGGAGGGCTGGGCGTCCGTATCCACATCGACGCGGACGCCGACGTGTGCGACGCGGAGACCCTGCGCGCCCATGAGCGCCGCTTCCTGGCGCTGCTGGCCGACCTGGCCGAGGATCTGGACCGCCCCGTCGGCCGCATCGAGCTGACCTCAGGTGCGGAGCGCGGCCTGCTCCTCGGCAAGTTCGGCGTGTCACCGCGCGAGGCCACCGAGCTCTCCTGGCCCGCCGCGTTCGAGCGTCAGGTCCGCCGCACCCCGGACTCCGTCGCACTCGTCTGCGAGGACCGGGAGCTGACGTACGCCGAACTGAACGCGGCGGCCAACCGGCTGGCCCGCCTCCTCGCCGCCCGTGGCGTGGGCGCCGAGGATGTCGTCGCCGTGGCCATGCCGCGTTCCCCCGAACTCGTGGTGTCCCTGCTCGCGGTCATGAAGGCGGGGGCCGCCTATCTGCCGCTGGACGTCGACCATCCGCAGGACCGCATCGTCTACATGCTGGATGACGCCGGGGCGCACACCCTCCTCACCACCAGCGAGTTGTCCGACGTCCTGCCGAAGGGCGCGGGCGTCGGCCACCTGCTGCTCGACGCCCCGTCCGTGGTCTCCGAGTGCGCCCTCCTCGATGCCTCGGACCTGGGTGCGCCCATCGCTTCCGGCCAGGCCGCGTACGTCATCTACACCTCGGGCTCCACCGGCCGGCCCAAGGGCGTCGTCGTCTCCCATGACGGCGTCGGCAGCCTCATCGCCACCGCCACCGACCGCATCGGCATCACGTCCGACAGCCGCGTCGTCCAGTTCGCTTCCTGCGGGTTCGACGTGACGGTCTGGGACCTGATCATGTCGCTGTGCGTGGGCGGCCGCGTCATTGTCGTCCCCACCGAGCGGCGCGTCGCCGGGCCCGCCCTCACGGACTACATCGCACGCCATCGCGCCACCCACATGATCCTGCCGCCGTCCCTCGTCTCGGCTCTGCCGCAGGACTGCCACCTGCCCGACGGCGCCGTGCTGATCGTCGGCACCGAGGCGGTGCCCAGCGAGCTGATCGCCCGCTGGTCCGGACGGCTCCAGGTGGTCGTCGCCTACGGCCTCACCGAGGCCACCGTCAACTCCACCCTGTGGATCGCCACCGCGGACAGGCCCGGACCCGCGCCGATCGGCGAGCCCGACCCCAACACCCGCGCCTACGTGCTCGACTCCGCGCTCCGCCCCGTGCCGGTCGGTGCCGCGGGGGAGCTGTACATCGCCGGCCGCGGCCTCGCCCGCGGCTACCTGGGGAGGCCGGGGCTCACCTCCGAGCGGTTTGTCGCCGACCCGTACGCCGCCGAGCCGGGCGCGCGGATGTACCGCACGGGCGACCGTGTCCGCTGGGCCGCCGACGGCAACCTGGAGTTCCTGGGACGCAGCGACGGCCAGATCAAGATCCGCGGCCACCGCATCGAGCCCGGCGAGATCGAGAGCGCCTTCATGGCCTGCCCGGGCATCGCCCAGGCCGCCGTCCTCGTCCGCGAGGATCACCGGAGCGCCAAGCGGCTCGTCGCCTACCTCGTGGCCGAGGCCGGTACGGACCCGGACGCCTCCGTGACACAGGCGCGCGCCCGGATCGCCGAAGCGCTGCCCGACCACATGGTTCCCTCCGCCGTCGTACGCCTTGACGGGCTCCTGCCGCTGACGCCCAACGGCAAGCTCGACGGCCGCGCCCTGCCCGAGCCCCGGTGGACCGCGACGGCCGGCGGCGACGCGCCCACCACCCCCGCCGAGACCGCGCTCGCCGGGCTGTTCGCCGAGGTGCTCGGCCTGCCGTCGGCCGGCGTCCACGACAGCTTCTTCGAGCTGGGCGGCGACAGCATCGTCGCGATCCAGCTGGTCAACCGCGCCCGCGAGGCCGGGCTCGCGATCACCCCACGCGACGTGTTCCGGCAGCGGACCGTGGCGGCGCTCGCCAGGACGGCGGTCCTGGCCGGCGTGGCGGCGCCGGCGGCGGGCCGGCCGGCCGCACGGGTGGTGCGCCTCGACGAGGACGCCCTGCCTGTCTCCCCGCTCCAGGAAGGCTTCTTCTTCCACGCGGAGTTCGACCGGGAGGCCGGTGACGTGTATGTCGTCCAGGAACTCCTCGACCTCGCGGGCACGGTTGACCCGGACCGGCTGCGTCAGTCGCTCCAACTGCTGCTCGACCGGCATCCGCTGCTGCGCGCCTCGTTCCGCCAGCTCCCGGGCGGCGAGGTCGTCCAGCGGATCGCCGGCCACGCGACCCTTCCCTGGCGCCAGGCGGACACCGCCCACACCACACTGGAGGACCTGCTGCGGCAGGACCGTGCCGAGCGGTTCGACCTCGCCCGGCCGCCGTTGCTGCGGGCCACCCTGATCCGGGACGGGCAGCGCCGGCGGCTCCTGCTCACCCTGCACCACATCGTCGCCGACGGCTGGTCGGTCTCCGTCCTGCTGCGCGAGCTCACCGCTGCCCACCGGGGGGAGGCCCTGCCCGAGCCGCCCGCCCCGCAGCCGTACCTGTCCTGGCTGGCCTGCCGGGACCGTGACGCCGCCCGTGACGCGTGGCGGCAGGCGCTGGCCGGTCTGGACGGCCCCAGCCGGCTGCCCGCCGCCTTCGCCACGGGTGAGGACCGGGCCGCACCGGTCGCCGGGCCCGAGCACGTGGAGGTCCGGCTGCCCGAGTCGCTCACCGCTGACCTGACCGCCCTGGCCCGCAGCCATGGCCTCACCCTCAGCACCGTCGTGCACGGCGCCTGGGCGCTGCTGCTCGGTGGCCTGACCGGCAGTCAGGACGTGGTGTTCGGCACCACCGTCTCGGGACGCACCACCGAGGTCGAGGGCCTGGACTCGGCCGTGGGCCTGTTCATCAACACGGTGCCGGCCCGGGTCACCCTGCACGCCGGCGAGTCACTCGCCGAGCTGCTGCGGCGCGTCCAGGACGAGCACGCGGCCCTCCTGGACCACCAGCATCTCGGGCTCGCCGAGATCCAGCGGATCACGGGCGGTGGGGAACTCTTCGACACGCTCGTGGTGTTCGAGAACTTCCCGTCCGGTGAGCTGTCCACCGAACAGGACGAGGAGGCGCTGCGCGTCACCGGCGCCGAGGTGTTCGACGCCGTGCACTACCCGCTCGCGCTGATCGTCGAGCCCGGCGCCCATCTGTCGCTGCGGTTCACGTACGACGCGGCCCGGCTCGACCAGCTGTCCGTGGCGGTGATCGCCCGCCGGTTCGAGACAGTGCTGCGGACTCTCAGGTCCGACCCCGCCCGCCCGGTCGCCCGGGTCGGGATGCTGTCCGACCGGGAGCAGGAGCGCCTCACCGCGCTGAACGCGACGGCACACCCGCTGCCCGACGCGGATGCCACCCTCGCCTCGCTCTTCGCCGCGCAGGTGGCACGGACCCCGCACGCCCCGGCCGTCGTCTTCGAGGACACCACCCTGACCTACGCCGAACTGGACCGGCGCGCCGAGGCACTTGCCCGGCGGCTGCGGGCACGCGGCGCGGGCCCGGAACGGTTCGTCGCGGTCGCGGTGCCCCGTTCCGCGGAGCTGATGGTCGCGCTGCTCGGCGTGCACAAGGCGGGCGCCGCCTACCTGCCCGTGGATCTCGACTACCCCGCCGACCGGGTGGCGTTCATGCTCGCCGACTCGGGGGCCCGTACCGTCGTGACCACCAGCCACTCGGCCGGGCGACTGCCCGAGGTGCCGGGTCTCGAACACGTCGTCGTCGACCACGACGAGGAGGTCCCCGACACGCCCGGTGCGCACGCGGGACCTGACCACCCCGCGTACCTGATCTACACCTCCGGCTCCACCGGGCGCCCTAAGGGCGTCGCCGTCACCCACCGGGCGATCGTCAACCGTCTCGCCTGGATGCAGGGTGAGTACGGCCTCACCGCCGACGACCGGGTCCTCCAGAAGACCCCGTCCAGCTTCGACGTGTCCGTCTGGGAGTTCTTCTGGGCCCTGGTCGAGGGCGCGACCGTCGTCCTCGCCCGGCCCGACGGCCATCGCGACCCGGCCTATCTGGCCGAGCTGATCCACGCCCGGCGGATCACGACGACGCACTTCGTGCCGTCGATGCTGGCCGTGTTCGTCCGGGTGCTGGACGCCGCCGCCGACGCCCCGGACTGGGCGGCGAGTCTGCGCCGGGTGTTCTGCAGCGGCGAGGCCCTCACCGGACCGGACGCGCGCCGCTGGCGGGAGCTGACCTCCCGCCACGGCCGCGGCCCCGTACCGCTGCACAACCTGTACGGCCCCACCGAGGCGGCGGTCGACACGACGTACTTCCCGTACGAGGGCGGCGCCGAGCTCGCCGTTCCCATCGGCCGCCCCGTGTGGAACACCCGGTTGTACGTGCTTGACGCCTTCCTGCGCCCCGTCCCGGACGGCGTGCCGGGCGAACTGTACCTGGCCGGCGTCCAGTTGGCCCGCGGCTACCACGACCGGCACGGCCTGACCGCCGAGCGGTTCGTCGCCGACCCGTTCGGCGAGCCGGGTGCGCGCATGTACCGGACCGGCGACCTGGTCAGGCGCCGCGCCGACGGCGCCGTCGAGTACCTGGGCCGTACCGACCGGCAGGTGAAGATCCGCGGCAACCGCGTCGAGCTGGGCGAGATCGAGGCCGCCCTGGCCGCCCTGCCGGGTGTTGCCCGCGCCGCCGTGATCGTCCGTGACGGGGTGCTTCTGGGCTACGCCGTTCCCGGTTTCGGCGCCGCCCCGGACGGCGAAGCCCTCCACGCGGCGCTCGCCGAGGCATTGCCCGCGGCGATGGTGCCGACGGCTGTCGTGGCCGTCGACGAGCTGCCGCTGACGCCCAGCGGCAAGCTCGACCAGAACGCCCTGCCCTCGCCGTCCGTCGCCCCCAGGGCCGGTGGCCGGGCGCCCCGCGACGAGCGGGAACGCGCCCTGTGCGAGATCTTCACGGACCTTCTCGGCATGCCCGGGATCGGCGCCGACGACGACTTCTTCGTGCTCGGCGGTGACAGCCTCACGTCGATCGCCGTCGCCACCCGGGCCCGCGAAAGGGGACTGACCATCAGCCCGCGCGATGTATTCGAGCACCGCACGCCCGCCGCGCTCGCCGCCGCGGCCGCAGAGCCGGCTTCGGTTTCGGCGGACCCGAGCGGTCCCGAGGCGCCCACCGGCGGGGTGACCGTGTCCGCCGCCGAAGCCGGGCAGGCCGCCGCCGCTCTCCAGGCCGTGCTCGCCCAGCAGCAGCAGTCCGGGGCAGCGGTCGACCCGGCCCTGAGGGCGCTGCTGGACCAGCTGACCGCCGGCGTGCCGGCGGAGCCCCCGGCCCCCGCCCCGCTGGGCGGACTGGAGCTGTCCCCGGAGGAGAACGCCCGCGTCGAGGCCGTCGCCGGGCTGCCGGTCGCCGACATCTGGCCGCTCTCCCCGCTCCAGGAGGGCATGTACTTCCACGCCACCTACGACGCGGGGGACGCGCTCGACGTCTACCTGTCGCAGGAGACCCTGGACTTCGACCACCGCCTGGACGCCGCCCGGCTGCGTGCCGCCTGCCGGGCGCTCCTGGAGCGCAACGCCAGCCTGCGCGCCGGGTTCACCAGTGACGGTCTGCCCCGGCCCGTGCAGTTCATCGTGGACGGTGCCGAGATCCCCCTGGTGGAGACCGACCTGTCCGGACTGCCGCCGCAGGAGCGGCGCGCCCGGGTGGACGAGCTGCTGGCCGCCGACCGCCGAAAGCGCTTCGACCTGTCGGCGCCGCCCCTGTGCCGCCTCCAGCTGATCCGGCTGGAGGACGGCCGCGACCGGCTCGTCGTCACCCACCACCTCATCCTGTGGGACGGCTGGTCCGCGTGGCTGTTCCTGGAGGAGCTGTTCACGCTGTACGAGCGGGACGGCGACACCACGGGTCTGCCCGCCCCGGGCTCGTACCGCGACTACCTGGCATGGCTGGATGAGCAGGACACAGCCAGGGCCGTCGGCGCGTGGCGCGCCTCGCTCGCCGGTTTCGACGAGCCGACCCTTGTCGCCCCGACGGGCCGCGACGAGGGCCCGGTCATCCCGGCCGACTTCGACGCGGTGCTGACCCGGGAGACCAGCGACCGGCTGCGCGCTCTGGCCCGGCGGCACGGCCTCACCCTGAACACGGTGCTCAACGCCGCCTGGGGCCTGGTCCTCTCCGCGATGACCGGCCGCCGCGACGTCGTCTTCGGCACGGCGGTCGCCGGACGGCCCGCGGACGTACCGGACGTCGCCGGCATCATCGGCATGTTCCTCAACACCATCCCGGCACGGGTCGAGTTCGCTCCGGACGAGCCGCTGCTCGACCTGCTGCGGCGCATGCAGTCCGAGCGGGCCGCGGTCATGCCGTACGAGTACGTCGGACTCGGCACGCTCCAGCAGGAGACCGGCCACCGTCGCCTGTTCGACACCCTCTTCGTACTCCGCTCCGCCGACGGCGAGGGCCGCGCGGCGGCGCTCCGGCAGCGGCACGGCATCACCGACGTGTCGAACGTGGACGGCACCCACTTCCCGCTCACTCTGATCGTCACCCCGGAGACCCGGCTGCGAGTGACCCTGGCGGCCCGGCCCGACCTGTTCGGCGCGGAGGCCGCGACCACGATCCTCGGGCGGTTCACCACCGTCCTCGAGCGGCTCGGGGAGAGCCTCGCCGCCCCGGACGCCGCCTCGACCCGTACCGTCGGCGTGGACCTGCTGCTGCCGCCGGAGCGCGCCGCGCTGACGGCCGAGTGGGCCGGCAGCCGGGAGCCCGTGCCGAACGAGACCATCGCCGACATGCTGACGGCCCAGGTGGCCCGTACCCCGGACGCGGTGGCGCTGGTCTTCGGCGAGCGGGCCCTCACGTACGCCGAACTGGACGCGCACATCAACCGGATCGCCCGCCTGTTCCTCGCCCGGGGCGCGGGACCGGAGAAGGTCGTGGCGCTGGCGTTGCCCCGGTCCATCGACATGGTGGCCGCGCTGTTCGCCGTCCTGCGGACCGGGGCCGCGTATCTGCCGCTGGACCTGGACCACCCGGCCGACCGGCTGCGGCTGATGGCCGAGGACACCGGACCCCTGTGCCTCGTCTCCACCACGGCCGTCGCCCCGGCACTGCGCGGTGGCGCCGGTGCGGTGGCGCCCGAACTCCTCCTGGACGACGAGGCCGTGGCCGCCGAGCTGGCCGCCCTGCCCGGCGGGGAGATCACGGACGCCGAGCGGCCCGCGTTCGCCCACGACGTGCCGGACCGACTGGAATACCCGGCGTACGTCATCTACACCTCCGGCTCCACCGGCCGCCCCAAGGGCGTCGTCACTCCCTACCGGGGGCTGACCAACATGCAGCTCAACCACCAGAAGGAGATCTTCGACCCGGCCATCGGCTCGGCCGGCGGGCGGCGGCTGCGCATCGCGCACACCGTGTCCTTCGCCTTCGACATGTCCTGGGAGGAACTGCTCTGGCTCGTCGAGGGCCACGAGGTCCACGTCTGTGACGAGGAGCTGCGCCGCGACGCCGAGGCGCTGGTCGCCTACTGCGACCGGCACCGGGTGGACGTGGTCAACGTGACCCCCACATACGCCCAGCTCCTCATCGAGGAGGGCCTCCTCGACCGGGACGAGACGGTCGGGAAGCACCGCCCGGCCCTCGTCCTCCTCGGTGGCGAGGCCGTGTCCGACACCGTATGGACGAAGCTGCGCCGCACCGAGGGGACCTACGGGTACAACCTGTACGGGCCGACCGAGTACACCATCAACACCCTCGGCGGCTCGACGACGGACAGCGCGACCCCCACGGTCGGCATGCCCATCCGCAACACCCGCGCCTATGTTCTGGACGCGATGCTGCGCCCGGTGCCGCCGGGCTGCCCCGGCGAGCTGTACATCGCCGGCACCGGTCTGGCCCGCGGCTACCACGAGCGTCCCGCGCTGAGCGCCGAGCGGTTCGTCGCGGACCCGTTCGGGGAGCCGGGTGAGCGGATGTACCGCACGGGTGACCTCGTACGGCAGCGGCCCGACGGCCTGCTCGACTTCCTGGGCCGTACCGACGACCAGGTGAAGATCCGCGGCTACCGGATCGAACTGGGCGAGATCTCCACGGCCTTGTCCGCGCACTCCGAGGTCGCCCACGCGGCGGTCGTCGTGAACGAGAGCACCGGGACGAAGCGCCTGGTCGGTTACTTCGCGCCGGAGGACGGCACGGAAGCGGGGGAGAGCCTGCTCCAGCGGCTGCGTGACCACCTGAAGGCAGGGCTGCCCGACTACATGGTCCCGTCCGCGCTCGTCGCCGTGGACACGCTGCCGCTCACCGTCAACGGCAAGCTGGACGTACGCGCCCTGCCCGCACCGGACTTCGCCGCTACGGGCACGAGCCGCGCGCCCCGCACCCCGCGCGAAGAGACGCTGTGCGCCCTCTTCGCGGAGGTGCTCGGCCTGCCGGAGGGCAGCGTCGGCATCGACAGCGACTTCTTCGAGCTGGGCGGCCACTCGCTGCTGGCCACCCGCCTCGTCAGCCGCGCCCGCACCGCCCTTGACACCGAACTCGCGATCCGCGACCTGTTCGAGGCACCCACCGTCGCCGAACTGGTCGAGCGCGCGGCCCGCTCCGGCGGCGCCGCCCGCCCGGCGCTGACGGCCGGTGAGCGGCCCGACGTGCTGCCGCTCTCGCACGCCCAGCAGCGGCTGTGGGTCATCCAGCAGATCGAGTGTGCCTCCGCCGCCTACAACTTCCCGCTGGTCATGCGGCTGCGCGGCACCCTCGACGTCGAGGCGTGGGGCGCGGCGCTCGCCGATGTGACGGCCCGGCACGAAGCCCTGCGGACGGTGTTTGTGGAGCCGGACGGCCAGGCGATCCAGAAGGTGCTGCCCGCCGAAGAGGCGCGGCCCGTCGTGGAGCGGCTGCGCGCCACCGAGGACGAGGTGCCCGCCCTCGTCGACAGGGCCGTCAACCGGCCGTTCGACCTCGCCGCCGAACTGCCGTTGCGCACCACGATCGTGGAGCTGACGCCGCGGGACCACGTCGTGGTCCTGCTGCTGCACCACATCACCACCGACGAGTGGTCGGACCGCCCGTTCCTCCGTGACCTCGCCACCGCCTACGCGGCCCGCGTCTCCGGTGCGGCCCCGCGATGGGAGCCGCTGCCGGTCCAGTACGCCGACTACGCGCTGTGGCAGCAGCGCCTGCTCGGCGACCCGGCGGACGCGGCCGGCCTGGCGGCCCAGCAGCTGGAATACTGGCGTACGACCCTGGAGGGCGCACCCGAGGAGCTGGAACTGCCCACGGACCGGCCGCGCCCGGCACGGCCTGCCTTCTCCGGCGCCGAATTGGACATCGCGTTCGAGGCCGACGTCCACGAGGGGCTGAAGCGGCTCGCCCGCGAGACCGGCGCCAGCATGTTCATGGTGGTGCACGCCGCCGTGGCCGCCCTGCTGCATCGCCTGGGCGCCGGCACGGACATCCCCCTCGGCTCGCCCATCGCGGGGCGCGGCGACGAAGCGCTGGACGACCTGGTCGGCTTCTTCGTCAACACGCTCGTGCTGCGGACGGACCTGAGTGGCGACCCGAGCTTCATCGAACTTCTGGCCCGGGTCCGGGAGACGGACCTGGCGGCGTTCTCGCACGCGGACGTGCCGTTCGAGTCGGTGGTGGAGAAGCTCAACCCGACGCGCTCGCTGTCCCGGAACCCGCTGTTCCAGGTGATGGTCGGCTACCACGCCCGCACGGGCGACGCACTGGAACTGCCCGGCCTCCACGCCGACTACGTGCCGTTCCGCATCCGCTCGGCCAAGTTCGACCTGGTGTTCAGCTTCACCGAGCACACCTCGGCCGGCGGCGCCGAGGACTATCTGAACTGCCGTCTGGAATTCGCCACGGAGCTGTTCGACCACGAGACCGCCGAACGCCTCGGTGATCGCCTCCGGGCGCTCGTCGCGGCCCTCGTCGCCGCACCCGGACAGCCCGTCTCGCGGGCGGAGATCCTCGCGGACGACGAACGGCAGCTGGTCCTGGGGGACTTCAACGACACGTCCCGCGAGGTAGACGAGGAGTCGTTCCCCGCTCTGTTCGCACGGCGGCTCGCCGAGCGCCCCGACGCGGTCGCCGTCGTCGACCGCGCCCGCTCCGTGACGTATACGCAGCTCGACGCCCGCGCCAACCGCGTGGCCCGGCTGCTGGCCGCACGCGGCATGGGCGCCGGGAGCGTGGTCGGCGTGGCCGTGCCCCGCTCGGTCGACATGGTCGCCACGGTGCTCGCCGCGCTGAAGCTGGGCGCCGCGTTCCTGCCGCTCGACCTGGTCCACCCGTCCGACCGCCTGACATACATGATCGAGGACTCGCGGGCGGCGCTCGTGGTCGGCACCGAGCCGGTCGCGGGGAAGATCCCGGAGGTGGCGGGCGTACCGGTGGTGCTGCTCGACGAGCCTTCGGTCGCCGCCGAGCTGGACACGCTGCCGCAGACCGCGGTCGAGGGGGAGCGGGTCGGCCTGGACCAGGCCGCGTACGTCATCTACACGTCCGGTTCGACGGGCCGCCCCAAGGGCGTGGTCGTCCCGCACGAGGGCATCGCCAGTCTCGTCGCCACCGCGGTCGACCGGATGGGCCTGGAACGCGACAGCCGGGTCCTCCAGTTCGCGTCGATCGGCTTCGACGTCTTCGTCTTCGAGCTGTCCATGGCGCTGTGCCGGGGAGGCCGGCTCGTTCTCATCACGGAAGAGGCCCGGGTCGCCGGCCCGGCGCTCACCGACTTCCTCGCGGACCAGCGGATCACGCACATGATCCTTCCGCCGTCCCTCGTGTCGGCCCTGCCGCCGGGCTGCCGGCTGCCCGCGGGCTCGACCGTCCTGGTCGGTACGGAGACGGTGCCGCCGGACCTGTTCGAGCGGTTCGGTGCGACGGCCCACCTGATCTGCGCGTACGGCCTCACCGAGGCGACGGTCAACTCCACACTGTGGTCCGCACGCGAGCACGGCGGGCGCCCCTCCGGCCGGGTGCCCATCGGGCGGCCCGACCCCAACACCCGCTGCTACGTGCTGGACGAGAACCTGCGGCCGGTCCCGCCGGGTGTCACGGGCGAGCTGTACGTCTCCGGACGCGGCCTCGCGCGCGGCTACCTCGGCAAGGCGGGGCTGACGTCGGAGCGGTTCGTCGCCGACCCGTACGGCTCGCCCGGCAGCCGGATGTACCGCACCGGTGACCGCGCCCGCTGGCGCGCGGACGGCAACCTCGACTTCCTCGGGCGGGTCGACACCCAGGTCAAGGTCCGCGGCTTCCGCATCGAGCTGGGTGAGATCGAGGCGGCCCTCGCCGGACACCCCTCGGTCGCCCAGGCCGCCGTGGTGCCCGACCGCGACGGCGACATCGTCCGGCTCGTCGGCTACGCCGTGCCGGATGCCGGCGAGCTGGACCCGCGCGAGCTGCGCGCGCATATGGCCGGTGTGCTGCCCGAGTACATGGTCCCGGCGCTGGTCGTCCCCCTGGACGGCCCGCTGCCGCTGACGCCCAACGGCAAGCTGGACCGCAAGGCGCTGCCCGCGCCGGACTGGGCCGCGATGACCGGCGGCGCGCTCCCGGCCACCGGGACGCAGGCCAGGCTCGCCGCGTTGTTCTGCGAGATCCTCAAGCTGGAGAAGGTCGGCATCCACGACAACTTCTTCGCGCTCGGCGGCCACTCCATGGCGTCGATGCGGCTGTTGGGCCGTATCCGCGCCGAGTTCGGGATCGAGCTGAGCATCCGGGACATCTTCGACGCGCTGACCGTCGCCGGTCTCGACGGCAAGCTGAAGGGCGCGGCGGCGGCCCGCCCGGCACTGCGCCCGGCGAAGGACCGCCGGCACCCGCCGGTGGCGGCCCCGGTCCAGCGCTGGCAGTGGGACGCCCACCGCCGTCACGCGGGCTTCGACCACGCGCTCGTACTGCGCTCGTCCGGCGGACTGGACGTGGACGCGCTGTCCGCCGCGCTCGCCGATGTGGCCGCTCGTCACGAGCCGCTCCGTACGGCGTTCACGGAACGGGACGGCGCGCTGTACCACCGGGTCACCGAGCCTCCTGTCCTGAAACTGGAGGAGTGCGAGGACCTGGAGGCGCGCCTGGCGGAACTGGCGGCCGGGGCGCCGGAGCCGGTCCGTGAGGCACCGCTCGGGGCCCACCTGCTGACGGCGGCCACCGGGCGGCAGGCGCTGCTGCTGACCATGCACTACCTGGCGGTGGACGAGTGGTCGGTCGTCCCGCTCTTCCGTGACCTGACGGCGGCCTACGCGGCCCGTAAGGAGAGCCGGGCGCCCGCGTGGCAGCGGCTGCCGGTCTCGTACAGCGACTACGCCCAGTGGGCCCGCGAGGTCCTGGGCGACCTGGGCGATCCGGACAGCCTGGGCGGCCGGCAGCTCGCCTACTGGCGCGAGACGTTGAAGGACGTGCCGGCCGGGCCGGCTCTGCCGGCGGACGGCGCGCGCCCGTCCTCGCCCGGCGCGGACCAGGTGGGCTTCGTCCTGGACGAGGAGACGCACGCGGCCGTGGACGACCTGGCCCGGGCGACCGGCACCAGCATGTTCATGGTTCTGCACTCCGCCCTGGCGGCGCTGCTCACCGCCCACGGCGCGGGCACGGACCTGCCCATCGGTACGATGGTCGCCGGCCGTACGGACGACCAACTGGCCGATCTGGTGGGCTGTTTCTTCAACACGGTCGTACTGCGCACCGACGTGGCGGGCGACCCGACGTTCGCGGAGCTGCTGTCCCGCGTGCGGGAGACCACGCTCAGCGCCCTCGACCGGCAGGACGTCCCGTTCGAGGAGGTCGTACGGACGACCGGGCTGCCGCCGGAGGGCCCGCAGGTGATGGTGATCCACCATGAACAGGCGGACCTGGAGCAACTGGAGGGTGGCATCGGCTCCCTCGACGCCGTACCGACCGGTTCGACCCGGGCCCGGCTGACCCTCAGCTTCTACGAGCCGCGCGGTGACGGGCCCGTCCACTGCGGCCTGATCTACGCCACCGACCTGCTCGGCGCCGCCACGGCACGGCGGCTCGCCGACGAACTCCAGAGGCTGCTGCGCACCGTGGCAGCCGAACCGGAACAGCCGCTCTCGGAGCTGTTCGCCGCCCTGTCCACAAGGAGTGACAACGCATGACCACCAACCCGTTCGAGGACCCGCAGGGCCGCTTCCTGGTCCTGGTCAACGACGAGAACCAGCATTCGCTGTGGCCGTCCTTCGCCGAGGTTCCCGCCGGATGGCGGACCGTCTTCGGCGAGGACACGCGCGAGGCATGCCTCGCGTACGTCGAAGAGCACTGGACGGACCTGCGCCCGGCGAGCCTCGTCGCCCGGCAGGGGTGACCCCCCCATCAAGACGCCGCCGCCCATGGAGAACCCTCTCCATGGGCGGCGGCGTTCTGCGCGTGGGCGGTCTCTGCGGCCCTTCGTCAGCCTGTGAAACGAGGTGACTGGGTCCGATCCGCCGGGGCCTAGGCGGCGGGCCCCGTGCCGAGGGTTACTCCGGCACGGCCGGTTCCCGGCGGCTGTCGGACCACGCCGACCAGAGTTCGGCGTAGCGGCCGCCCGCCGCGACGAGTTCGTCGTGCGTGCCCGTCTCGACGACGCGGCCCTCGTTCAGGACGACGACGCGGTCCGCGGTCGCCGCCTGGGGGAGGCGGTGGGCCACCATCACGCCCGTACGGCCCTCCAGCGCGCGCAGAGCGGCGGTTTCCAGCACCCGGGCGCCCGCGCTGCCGGCGTCGGCGGTGGCCTCGTCCAGGATCGCGATGGGCGGGTCGGCGAGTACGAGACGGGCGAGGGCCAGTTGCTGGGCCTGGGTCACCGTGAGGCGGTGGCCGCCCTCGCCCACGACCGTGGCCAGGCCGTCGGGCAGCGTCTCGGCCCAGCCCAGCGCGTCGACACGGGCCAGCGCGGCGCGCAGCTCCTCGTGCGTCGCCTCGGGGCGGGCCAGTCGCAGGTCCTCGGACAGCGGGCCCGCGAAGACATGGACCTCCTGGCTGATCAGGGTGACCGCCTGCCGGACCCCGGCCGGGCCCAACTCCCGGGAGTCCACGCCGCCCAGGGAGATCGCACCTGTCGCCGGAGCGTGGACGCCCGCGATCAGCTTCGCCAGCGTGGTCTTTCCGGCGCCGCTGGCGCCGACCAGGGCCAGCCGTTCGCCGTCCCGCACCTCCAGGTCCACCGCGCGGAGCACCGGATGGCCGTCCACGTACGCGTGACCGAGGTCCAGTACCTTGACCGAGCCGTCCACCGGCGCGGCGGTCCGCCCGTCGGGCTCCCGTTCGGCCGGGAGGCTCGACACGCCGACGAGACGGGCGAGGCTCGCCCCGGCGGACTGTGCGTCGTCGATGAGGAAGAGCGCGGCGTTGATCGGGTTGAACAGGCCGTGGAAGTAGAGCGCGGCGGCGGTCGCCGTACCGATGCTCACCGAGCCGTTGTCGACCAGCAGGAATCCGGTGACGAGGATCGACGTCATGCCGATGAACTCGGCGATGTTCAGGCGGGAGAAGAAGCCCGAGACGAGGCGCATGCCCCGCGCCGCCAGGTCGACGGCCGCCTGCGACCGCTGCTCCACCAGCTCCGCGTGACGTCCGTTCAGACGGAACGCCCGTACCGTGCGCACCCCGCCGACGCTGTCGAGCAGCTGGTGCTGCAGAGCGCCGGTCGCCACCCGGTGCGCGGCGTAGATGCTCGCAGCGCGCGGGATGTACCAACGCACCGTGAGGACATGGACCGGGACGGACACCAGCACGGCGAGCAGGAAGCGCCAGTCGAGGAGGGCGAGCCCCCCCAGGGTCAGCACGATGGTGAGGAAGGCACCGACGAACTCCGGCAGGGCCTGCCGTACCGCCTTCGCGATCAGGGTGACGTCACCCGTCACCCGGGAGGTCAGGTCGCCGGAGCCGGCCTGCTCGACCCGTTCGAGCGGCAGTCGCAGTGCCCGCGCGATGAACCGTTCCCGCAGGTCCGCGAGGACCGTCTCGCCGAGCCTGGCGACAAGGGACTTGCCGAGGGCGGTCGCGACGGCCCTGGCGACGGCGACCGTCAGGAGGAGCAGCATCGGCACGGTCAGCGCGGCCGCGCCGCGCTGGTCCACGACCAGGTCCACGATGTGGCCGAGCAGCGGCGCGGTCAGCAGCCCGGTGCCCGTGCCGAGGACCAGTACGGTCACCGCGCCCACCGTCAGCAGCCGGTGACGGCGTAGCAGTCCGCGGACGACGGCGAGGGTCTGGGCGCCGTCGGCGGTGGGCAGGAGCTCGCGTTCGGGCGTGCCGGTTCCGCTCATCGTCCGTCCATCGTTCTTCTCGTCCGGGTTCCGCGGGTCGCTGTTCCGAGTGGTCGTCATGCCAGTACCGCCGAGCGGTACGCCTCGTGGGCGCCGACCAACTCGGGGTGGCTGCCCCTGGCGGTCACCCGGCCGTTGTCGAGCATGACCACGACGTCGGTTCCGGCGAGCAGGGCGGGGCTGGTGGTGACCAGGACCGTGGTGCGGCTCCGGCGCAGGTCCCGCAGCCGGGCCGCGATGCGGGCCTCGGTGACCGTGTCGACGGCGGTGGTCGGGTCGTGGACGACCAGGACCGGCGGGTCGGCGGCCAGGGCCCGGGCGAGCGCGACCCGCTGGCGCTGGCCGCCGGACAGCGACCGGCCCCGTTCGGTGAGGACGGTGTCCACGCCCTCGGGCAGGGCCCGGGCGACATCGTCCGCCGCCGAGGCGGCCAGCGCCGGGCCTATCTCCGCCCTCGCGGTGTCCGCTCCGGCCCGTACGTTGGCGAGGAGGCTGTCCTCGAACAGGTCGGCATCGTGGTGGGCGACCAGGATCATGCGGCGGATGTCGCCGGGGTCGAGGTCGGTCAGTGGTACGCCGTCGAGCTCGACGGTGCCCTCGGCGGGGTCGAGTTCGCGGCCCAGGCAGAGCAGCAGGTCGTTCGCGGCGGCCGGGTCACGGGTGACCACACCGACGAGGCTGCCGGGGGCGATGTCGAGGTCGACGCCGCGCAGCGCGCCCTGGGTGACGCCGCGCAGCCGCAGCCGCCCGAGGACCGGCTCGGGAAGCGTGGCCTTCCCGGCCACGACGGCGGGAGGCGAGGCGAGGATCTCGGCGACCCGGCCTGCCGAGGCGCGCCCCTGGGCGAACTCGCCGTTGACGTAGGTGAGGAGCTGGAAAGGACCGAGGAGGTACTGGGCGAGGCCGACGGCCGCCACCAGCTCACCCACGCTGATGGTGCCTCGCATCGCCAGATGAGCGCCGACGAGCCCGATGACCGCGATGAAGATGCCCGTCAGGGCAAGGATCGCGCCGTCGTGCCAGGCCCGGCTGCCGGCCGCCCGCAGGGCAGCGGACAGAGAGCTCCGGCTCGTCTCCCGGTACCGGGAGACCGCGGCCGATTCGGCGCCGATCCCCTTCAGTACGCGCAGGCCGCTGACCAGGTCGGCGGCGACCCCGGACGCGTGCGCCGCGTGCTCCTGCTCGGCCTCGCTGCGCCGTTCGAGCGGGCGGCTGATGAGATGGCCGATCCACAGCAGGGGCGGGACGCCGAGGAGGACGAGCAGGCCCAGTGGCACGGAGATACGGAGCAGTGCCACCGCGCTGACGGCCAGCCCGGCGACCGCGGACAGCGCGTACGGCAGTGCGGAGACGACGGAACCGACGCGTCGGGCGTCGCCGGTCGCGACGGCGGTCAGCGCGCCGGGCAGCCGTCCGGAGTCGGCGCCGCCCCGCGGATCGAGCACCCGGTCGGCGAGGTCCTGCCGGATCCGGTGCGCGGCGCCTTCGCCCGCTCCTTCGGTGAGCCGTGCGGAGTTCCGGTAGCACGTGGACAGTACGAGGAAGAGACCGGCGAGCACGAGCAGCCAGCGCAGGAGGGCGCCGGAGGAACCGGTCGCCACCGCCTCGTCGATGACCAGACCGATGACCACCGGGACGAGGGCCTCGCACGCTTGGTGCGCGGTGCCGAGGAGTGATGCTCCGACGACTCGGCGGCGCTGGTCGGCAAGCGCTCTCCGGAGGACATGGCCCCCCGATGGTCCTCCAGCGGACATGCGGCGGCCTCCACAAGAACGGGGCTGGATAAGTTAGGTAAGCCTACCTTAATGACGGCCCGTGCCAAGGCCGCGCGTGGGGCCTCGGCGGCACCGTCGTGCGGGCGTCGGCGCGGGCCGGACCACCGCGTTGACCCCGTCGCGGCTGTACGGTTAGGCTCACCTAAGTTTCATCGTTCGTACGTCATGTCGCTTGCGGCACACCCTTGTTCAACGCTTCGCGCGACTCGCGGGGCACTCGGAAGCGCCGCCAGGGGAGTGGTCCTTGTCTGTCGAAGCCCGGGCGGTGTCCGGAAGCGAGACCGCCGGTCCCGTCGTGCCCACGGCACGGCCGTCGTCGGCGGCCCTGCGCGGTCTCGGGCTTCTCGTGACGCTCGGCGCGCTCGTCCTCGTCTCACTGATCAGCGTCTGGGTGGGCACCAGAGGGATTCCGTTCGCCTCGACATGGGACCTCCTGTGGCGTCCTGACGCGTCGGAAGCCTCCGTCATCATCCACGACTACCGGATCCCCCGTACCGTCCTCGGCCTCCTCGTCGGAGTGGCCCTCGGGCTGTCCGGCGCCCTGATGCAGGCCCTGACACGCAATCCGCTCGCCGACCCCGGACTGCTCGGGGTGAACCTGGGCGCCTCCACGGGCGTCGTCGTGGCCATCGCGTTCATGGGGGTGGCCGCTCCTCTCGGCTATGTGTGGTTCGCCCTCGCCGGGGCGGCCGCGGCGTCGGTGGTTGTCCATCTCCTGGGCTCCTCCGGGCGCAAACTGGCCACTCCCGACCGGCTCGTCGTCGCGGGAGCGGCCGTGACCGCCGTGCTGTACGCCTTCAACTGGGGCGTGCTGCTCTTCGATCCGGAGGCGTTCGACCAGTTCCGCTTCTGGACCGTGGGCTCTCTCGCGGGCCGGTACTACGACATCGTCTTCCTCGTCCTGCCGTTCGTCGCCGTCGGTACGATCGTCGCTTTCCTCCTTGCCCCGTCCCTCAACGCCCTGGCGATGGGCGACCAGATGGGGCGCGCCCTGGGCGTGAACGTCGGCCGCACCCGCGTGCTGTCGGCGGTCGCCGTGATGCTGCTGTGCGGCGCCGCCACCGCCGCCGTCGGGCCGATCAGCTTCGTGGGCCTGGCCGTTCCGCACGTCGCTCGGTTCCTCTCCGGAACCGACCAGCGCTGGGTGCTCGCGTACTCGATGCTGCTCGCACCGGTCCTGCTCGTCGGCTCGGACGTGCTGGGGCGTGTGCTCGGCGCTCCGGGTGAGGTACAGGTCGGCATCGTCACCGCGTTCATCGGCGCGCCCTTGTTCATCGCGCTGTGCCGCCGTCGAAAGCTGGTCATGCTGTGAGTGCCGTGGACGAGGCGAAAACCTCCGGGCCCGGATCCGCCGACACCCCCGCCCCCCGCGTCATCAGCGGCCGGGTCGTCCGCACCGGAGCGGGCGGTGTCTCGCTGCGCGTGCAGGGCCGGGTGTTCGCCGTGACCGCCCTGCTGCTCGTCGCGCTGATCGTCGTCATGGGGGTCACCCTGACCACCGGCGACTTTCCTCTCTCCGTCGGGGAGGTCCTCCGGGCCCTGACCGGTAACGGATCCGACGCCGCCGACTTCGTCGTCAACACCCTGCGCATGCCGCGCATCCTGAGCGCGGTGTTCGTCGGCGCGGCCCTCGCGGTGAGCGGGGCGATCCTGCAGAGCCTCACCCGCAACTCCCTCGGCAGCCCCGACATCATCGGCTTCACCAACGGCTCCGCCGTGGGCGCGCTCGTCGTCATCATCGTGCTGCACGGCAGCATGACCCAGATCGCGTTCGGCGCGCTGGTCGGTGGTCTCGTCACGGCCCTCGCCGTCAACCTCCTCATGGTCGGCCGCGGGTTGCAGGGTTTCCGGCTGGTCGTCATCGGCATCGGCGTCAGCGCCCTGCTGCTCGCCGTCAACTCGTACCTGGTCACCCGGGCGACCTTCCAGGAGGCCCTGGAGGCCCAGGCGTGGCTGATCGGCAGCCTGGGGAACCGACTGTGGACGCACGCGAACGCCATCGGTATCGCCCTCGCCGTCCTGCTGCCGCCGGCCTTCCTCCTCTCCCGCCGCCTCACCATGGTGGAGATGGGCGACACCACCGCCATGGCGCTCGGCGTCGACGTGCGGCGCACCCGCACGGTCCTCCTTGTGATCAGCGTCGCCCTCGCCGCGTTCGCCACCGCCGTCACCGGCCCCATCTGGTTCATCGCCCTGGCCGCGCCCCAGGTGTGCCGCAGGCTCACCCGGTCGTCCGGCCCCGCGCTGCTGCCGTCCGCCCTCATGGGCGCCTTTCTGCTCGCCCTGAGCGACCTCGTCGTGCAGCGGGTCTTCGCACCCGCGCTTCTTCCGGTGGGCACGGCGACCGGCGCCATCGGCGGGCTGTACCTCATCTGGCTGCTGATCACCGAATCACGAAAGAGCCGCGCATGACCGGAACGAACTCCCCGCAGCCCCGGCTGCGTGCCGAGGACCTCACGCTGTCCTACGACCAGCGGACCGTGGCCACGTCCCTGAGCGTCGACATCCCCGACCACTCCTTCACGGTGATCATCGGGCCGAACGCCTGCGGCAAGTCGACGCTGCTCACGGCGCTGGCCCGGATGCTCAAGCCCAAGGCCGGGCAGGTCTACCTCGACGGCGCCGCCATCGCCTCGTACCGCTCCCGTGAGGTCGCCCGCCGCCTCGGCCTGCTCCCGCAGTCCTCCAGCGCGCCGGGCGGCATCACGGCCGGCGACCTCGTGGCCCGCGGCCGCTACCCGCACCAGCGGCTGCTGAAGCAGTGGTCCGCCGAGGACGAGGCCGCTGTCGTCGAAGCGATGCGGCAGACCGACGTACTCGACCTGGCCGACCGCCCCGTGGACGACCTCTCCGGCGGCCAGCGGCAGCGCGTCTGGCTGTCCATGGTGCTGGCGCAGCAGACCTCCATCCTTCTGCTGGATGAACCGACCACCTACCTCGACATCGCCCACCAGGTCGAGGTGCTCGACCTGTGCGCCGAACTCCACGCCCGCAAGGGCCACACCGTCGTCGCGGTCCTGCACGACCTCAACCAGGCGTGCCGCTACGCCACTCACCTCATCGTGATGCGGCCCGGCGGAGTCATCGCCGCCCAGGGAGACCCGGCGACCGTCATGACCGCCGAGCTCGTCGAGGACGTGTTCGGCCTGCCCTGCCGGATCATCGGCGACCCCGAGACCGGCACCCCGCTGATGGTCCCGGCCGCCCCCAGGCGGTACGAGCCGGAGGCCGGCGCGGCCGGCGTCCCGGACTCGGCCACCGACGCCGTGCTGGCCGAAAGTTCCTAGGCCCTGTCCGGCGGATCTTCGCGGATCACCCCGACTTGGCGACACTCTTAGGTAAGGCTAACCTAACCTTGATGGTGTCTCATCGAGGTGACACGGCGTACCAAGAGGGCGTCTTGCACGGTAGAACCGAGGAAGGTACGTCTTGATCACGGCCAGGCCGCGCCCCGCAAGGCAGTTGTCCGACGCGCTCCACCCCAGGTGTCAACCTTCCGCCGCGGTCCGCCCGGTGCGTCCCGCCCGCCCCCGGGACGCCGCGGCGCTTG
The DNA here is from genome assembly GCF_055582185.1 of Streptomyces sp. NPDC042201. Lineage (NCBI taxonomy): Bacteria > Bacillati > Actinomycetota > Actinomycetes > Kitasatosporales > Streptomycetaceae > Streptomyces > Streptomyces sp. NPDC042201. The sequence continues at coordinate 577,938 of NZ_JBVJDS010000003.1, forward strand.
CCGCTCTTTCCGCGCCGTTCGTCAGCTCGGGCGCGCTGCGTGCCCGGCCGTTCCAGGTCTACGCGTGGCACGCCACCGACTTCCTGGTGGCCGAGGCGCCGGACGGAACGCTGGACGGCTGCCTGGCGCTTCGTGTCCACCCCGAGCCGACGCACGACGGGCGGGTGACCGGCGTGCTGTACAACTTCTGCGTCTCGCACGGCAGACAGGGCAGCGGGCTGGGCGCACAGCTCCTGACCGCCGCCCTTACCGAGGGGAGATCGCGGGCAGTTGACACGTTGTTCACCGCGACCACCGGAAGCGGCCGCCTCTTCCTCCACCACGGCTTCACCCCGGTCTCCCCTCACCTTGCCCCGGAGACCTGGGCGCGGTCGCTGGATCCGCGGCGCGGTGCCAAGGTCCTCGCCCGCGTCCTGTGACCGTGGCCCGGCGCCCGGCCGGCACCACGACGGGGAGGGCCCGAGCCGGATGGCTCGGGCCCTCCCCGTCGTGACAATGTGCCTGGGTCAGGCGCCCAGGATGCCGGGCAGATCCTTCACCAGCGCGGCTATCTCCTCCTCCGTGACCGTCAGAGGAGGAGCCAGCCGTACGGTCGACGTGCCCGTGGCCATCACCAGGAACCCGCGATCCAGAGCCGCCCGCTGCACGCGCGCCGCCACCGGCTCGGTGAGCGCGACCCCCAGCAGCAGCCCGGAGCCCCGCACCTCCCACACGAGAGGGTGCGTGAGCTCCTCGATGCCACGGCGCAGCTCCTCGCCCTTGCGTACGACAGCCGGGAGCAGGTTCTCCGCCTCGATGGTCGCCAGTACGGCGAGCCCGGCCGCGCACGCCACGGGGTTACCACCGAAGGTGGAACCGTGGTCCCCGGGGCCCAGCAGGTCCGCCGCCCTCCCGAACGCCACGGTGGCGCCGATCGGCAGCCCGCCGCCGAGGCCCTTTGCGAGGGTCACCACGTCGGGAGCCAGGCCGGGGACCGCCTGATGGGCGAACCAGTGCCCGGTACGGCCGATGCCCGTCTGCACCTCGTCCAGGACCAACAGCGTCCCCGTGGCGCGCGTGATCTCCCGCGCCGCCCGAAGGTACCCCTCCGGCGCCGGCACCACCCCCGCCTCACCCTGGACCGACTCCAGGACGACGGCGGCGGTGTCCTCGGTGACGGCGCCACGCAGCGCCTCGGCATCTCCGAACGGCACGTGGGTGACATCACCGGGCAGGGGCAGGAACGGGTCGCGTTTGGCGGGCCGGCCGGTCAGCGCCAGAGCGCCCATGGTCCGTCCGTGGAAACCCCCTTCGGCGGCGACCATGTGGGTGCGACCGGTCCGGCGGGCGATTTTGAAGGCCGCTTCGACCGCCTCCGTACCCGAGTTGACGAAGAACACCCGGCCGGCCCGCCCGAGCAGGGCCAGCAGCCGCTCGGCGAGGGCGACAGCCGGCTCGGAGGCGAACAGGTTCGACACATGCCCCAGCCGGGAGACCTGGGCGGTGACCGCGGCGACCACGGCCGGATGCGCGTGTCCGAGTGTGTTCACCGCGATCCCGCCGGTGAAGTCCGTGTACGCGCGGCCCGATTCGTCCCACACCGTGCTGCCCGCACCCCGGACCAGCGCCAGCGGGGGAGTGCCGTACGTGTCCATCATGACCGCGCTCCAGCGGCGCGCGAGTGGTTCGGCGCTGTCGTCGGCGCTCATGTGCGGTCCTCCTTGGCCTCGGCCTCCTCGTCCGGGACGACCGTCGTGCCCGGGCCCTCCTCGGCCTCGGCGAAGACGCCGTGCAGCAGGGCGTGCGGCACCCGGCCGTCCAGTACATGGGCTTTGCGGACACCCGCGCGTACCGCCCGCAGGCAGCCCTCCATCTTCGGGAGCATGCCGCTCGCGAGCCCCGGGAGCAGCGCGTCCAGTTCACCGGCCGTGAGCCGGCCGATCACCTCGGTGCTGTGCGGCCAGTCCGCGTACAGCCCCTCGACGTCGGTCAGCACCACCAGTCGCTCCGCGCCGAGCGCGGCGGCGAGCGCCGACGCCGCGAGATCGGCGTTGACGTTGTAGACCTCCCCGTCCGCACCCCGGGCGATGGGTGAGACGACGGGGATACGGCCCGCGTCGAGCAGTGTGCGCAGGGCGCCGGTGTCCACGGTCACGACCTCTCCGACGAGTCCGATGTCCACCGTCCGCCCGTTCACCCGTGCCGGGCGTCGTACGGCTGTCATGGTGTGCGCGTCCTCGCCCGACATGCCCACGGCGTAGGGGCCGTGGGCGTTGAGGGCGCCGACCAGATCCCGCTGGACCTGGCCGGTCAGCACCATACGGGCCACGTCCATGGTCTCGGGTGTGGTCACGCGCAGCCCCGCCTCGAAACGGACCTCCAGGCCGAGGCGGTCGAGCATCGCGCTGATCTGGGGCCCGCCCCCATGCACGACGACGGGCCGCAGACCCGCCTGCCGCAGCTCCACGACGTCTTGCGCGAACGTCCGCTGGAGCGCGGTGTCCACCATGGCGTTACCGCCGAATTTGATGACCACGATGCGCCCTTGGAGGTCCTTGAGCCACGGCGGATCCGCGGTGACCAGGCCGGCGGTCGTGCCGTACCGGCCGAGGGGGAGTGATCTCATCCGCCTCGTCCCCTGCCCCTGCCCGTTCATGAGCTGTACGCGCTGTTCTCGTGGACGTACGCAGCGCTGAGGTCATTGGTCCAGATCGACGCCGAGCTGTCGCCGGCGCGCAGATCCACCGTGACCGTGATCCGGCGGCCGGACAGGTCGGCCTTGTCCCTGGACTCGCCCGCCGCGCCGTCCCGGCACACCCAGACATCGTTGATCGCCACGTCCAGCTGGTCGGGATCGAAGACGGCCGACGTGGTGCCGATCGCGGACAGCACCCGGCCCCAGTTCGGGTCCTCCCCGTTCAGCGCGCACTTGAGGAGGTTGTTCCGTGCCACGGACCGGCCCACCTCGACGGCGTCCTCCTCCGAGGCGGCGCCGACGACCGCCACCTCGATCTCCTTGGTCGCGCCCTCGGCGTCCGCCACCAGTTGCTGTGCCAGATCCAGGCACACCGCGTGCAGGGCCTCGGCGAAGTCCGCGGGATCGGGGGCGACTCCCGAGGCGCCGGACGCGAGCAGCAGCACCGTGTCGTTGGTGGACATGCAGCCGTCGGAGTCCACCCGGTCGAAGGTGGTGCGCACGGCCTCACGGAGCGTCGATTCGAGTGCGGACGCGCTGATATCGGCGTCCGTGGTGAGGACGGCCAGCATGGTGGCGAGACCGGGGGCGAGCATGCCCGCGCCCTTCGCCATCCCGCCCACCGTCCAGCCTCCCCCCGCCTCCGTCCGGGGGGATCCCGAGGAGACCACGGCGGTCTTGTGCACCGAGTCCGTCGTCTTGATGGCGACGGCCGCGTCCTCCCCGCCCTCGGCCGACAGCTGGTCCGCGGCGGTGTCGATGCCCACCGTGACCCTGTCCATCGGCAGGTGGACGCCGATGAGGCCGGTGGAGCACACCGCGACGTCGTACGGGTCCACATCCAGGGCCTGCGCCGTCCGCTCGGCCATCAGCAGCGCGTCAGCGGCGCCCGCCCGCCCCGTACAGGCGTTGGCGCCACCGGAGTTGAGGACCACAGCCGCTATGCGGCCGTCGGCCAGGGCGCGTCGGGACCAGCGTACGGGCGCGGCCTGTACGCGGTTGGAGGTGAAGACGCCGGCGGCGGCCTGCGACGGCCCTCGGTTCACCACAAGAGCCAGGTCGCGATCACCGGATTCCTTGAGGCCGGCGGCCACACCGCCGGCAAGGAATCCATGGGCAGCGGTCACACTCACGGAGCCACTCCATTCGTGGGCAGGCCCAGCCGTTCCGGCAGGCCGAGGGCGACATTCATGCTCTGCACCGCGCCACCCGCGGTGCCCTTCGTCAGGTTGTCGATGGCGCTCACGCAGATCAGCCGGCCGCAGTCCGGGTCCACGGCGACCTGCACCAGGGCCGTGTTGGACCCGACCACGGCGGCGGTCGAAGGCCACTGGCCGGGCGGCAGCAGCCGTACGAACGGCTCGTCGGCGTAGGCGGCTTCGTAGGCCGCGCGCACCTCGTCCTCCCCGGCTGTGGCCGCGTCCTGGCGGAGGCGGGCCGAGCAGGTGGCGAGGATGCCCCGGGGCATGGGAGCCAGGGTCGGCGTGAAGGAGACCGTCACGCGCTCGCCCGCCACCCGGGAGAGGTTCTGCGTCAGCTCGGGCGTGTGCCGGTGGCCGCCCCCTACTCCGTACGGGCTCATGGAGCCCATCACCTCGGCGCCGAGCAGCTGCTGCCTGAGCGCCCGCCCGGCCCCTGACGTGCCGCTGGCAGCGACGATCACGGCCTCCGGCTCCACCAGGCGGGCGCCGTAGGCGGGGAACAACGCCAACGTGACCGCGGTCGGATAGCAACCGGGTACGGCGATCCGGTGCGCCCCCGACAACTCCGCTCGCGCGCCGGGCAGTTCGGGGAGGCCGTACGGCCATGTGCCCGCGTGCTCCGATCCGTAGAAGCGCTTCCACTCGGCGGCGTCCCGCAGCCGGAAGTCCGCGGCGCAGTCCACGATCAGGGCGTCCCCGAGGGCGCCGGCGAGCGGCGCCGATTCGCCGTGGGGGAGGGCCAGAAACACGACGTCGTGCCCGCGCAGGACTTCGGCCGAGGTCGGCTCCAGCGTATGGCCGGCGAACGCGGACAGATGCGGATGCGTGTCTCCGACGCGGCGACCCGCGTTGCTGTGGGCCGTAACGGCGCCGATCTGCACGCCGGGATGGGCGGCCAGGAGACGCAGCAGTTCACCGCCGGCGTAGCCACTGGCCCCGGCCACCGCGACCCGTACGGTCATCTTCGTTCCGTCTCTTCTTGTCTGGAGGAGCTGGTGCATGGGGGGAAGCGGAAGCGGGTTTTCACGCGTTCCGCGTTGACTTGTGGAACAGCAGGTCGCGCAGCAGCGCGTCCGTCGTGCAGACCACACCGCTCCTGGCCGCCCACCGCAGCGCCATGGCCTTGTGGCGCACGTTCGCCGGCAGATGTCCGCCCGGGCGTGGAGCCAGCGGGGCGATGATGGCCGCGGCATCGGGCTCGTCGCCGATTCCGGAACCCCAGACGTCCCCCATGAGGCCGCGCTGACCGGGCAGCTGGGCGGCCGGCTCGGCACTGAAGACCACCGGCATGCCGTGGTTCTGCATGTCGTGGACGAGAAGCGCTGCCCTGCTGGGGTCGATGGCCCACGGGGCACACGACGCGGGGAGTGCGGAGCGGTCGGGTAACGGATACGACGCGATGACGGGCAAGCCCATGACTATCCCTCCCCGGACGGCGCGCACGCACCCCACGCGCTGAATAAACTTAGCTAAGCCTAGCCTAACTTGCAGGGCGTCCGGTCGCGCCACCTCCAGCGGGCGAGGGTGCGCAACTGTTCTTTCGGCACGCCGAGTTGTTCGCGGGCGAAGGATGCGAGGGCGCTCGGCCGGTCCACGGTCGGCGCGCGGCCGCGATTCGCAGGGCCGCACGGACGGCCGGGTCACGTAATCTGCCCGAATGGGCCGCGGCAGCAGGGCCGACGACGACACCGCCCGACTTCGACGCGCGCGTGGCGGCCCCCCGCGAGGCCGGCTTCCGCGAGGCGGGCGCTCGTCGATCCGGACGGTGAAACAGGGGACCACATGCACGCCAAACACATCATGGCCAACCTCCGGGTGGCTGACGTCGACGCGGCGAGAAGCTTCTACACCGACTACCTCGGGCTGAGCACCGAGGAGTTCAACATGGGGTGGGTGGCCCGCTACACCTCCCCCGAAACCGGGGCGAACATCCAGCTCGTCACGCGCGACGCCACCGCATCCGAGGACTCGGTCGTCTCCGTGCTCACGGACGACGTCGACTCCGCCTACGCGGAGGCGCAGGAACTGGGGCTCGAGATCGTGCGCCCGCTGACGACGGAAGCCTGGGGCGTGCGCCGTTTCCTCGTCCGGGCACCGGACGGCAACGTCATCAACATCGTGAACCACCGGGACTGAGCCCGCACCAGAGCCCCGAGCCGGTCCGCCCACACCTGCTTCCCCCAGGGGAGCACGTCGGTGCCCCAGTCCTCCGCCAGCTCCGCCACGATCGCGAGGCCGCGCCCACTCTCCTCGTCGGCGCCCAGACCCCAGACGGCGAGCGCGACGCGCACCAGGCGGCGTGCGGTGGCGGCGCTCTTCGGCTCGCGCGGCAGGGTCTCGCTGTAGCCGGGAGACCCGATCGGGCGCGGGAAGGTGGCCAAGGTCACCGGACACGCTCCCCCGGCCCGCGTCCCCGGTTCGGGGCTCCGCGTGGTCGGCACGGACAGACGGCAAGGCATGCGAAGGGGGTCATGCCCTCAACCGTGACGACACCGCCTCGGCAACTTCAATGGCAGTCTGACGAGCTATCAGCCCGAAGTATCAAAAGCCCAGTTCCGTGGTCAGAGCGGTAGACGCACGAGATCGGCAAGTTGACGTGTCTGGTCGGTGAGCGTGCGCCGCCGCGCGATCGTGTCGGCGAGCGTGTCACGGGCGTAGGGCTGTTCGGCGATCCATTCGGGGGCCTCGGCCGCGACCTCCCCCAGCACTTCGAGCGCGCGGCCGTGCTGACGCGTCATCGTGTACGCCTTCGCCACATCGAGCCTGTGACGGTGGTACTCGGACCCCGTACCGCCCTTCAGCCGCGGGGCGATCTCCAGCACCTCATCCGGCCGGTCCATCACGACCCCCTGTTCGGCGGCCTTGTATGCGACCGTGGCAGGCCCCCAGGTGGCGATCCGCACGTCCCCGTGCCGGAGCGGCCCCGTGGCGACCGCCGCCGACCGGGCAAGGCGCAGCATGTCGGCGGCCTCCCCGCCCCGGTTGTCCCGGAGAGCTGCCGCATGTCCCTGAATCAGCAGCCACCCCCAAGCGGCGATCTCTTCGGCAGTCGCCCGGGACATACGGGGTTCGGCGTCGTCCGCCCACTTCACCGCCAGGTCGCGAGCGGCGTCGAACCGTCCCTGCCTCACCAGCAGCCACGACCAGGTGGTGACGACACTCGCGGCCCGGAGACGGTCCGGCGCTTCGTCAAGGGCGCGGCGTAGCACGGTCTCGGCGGCGGCGAACTGGCGGGCGCCCGTCAGGGTCGATCCCGCGATCTGGAGAAGCTGGGCACGGGCCGCCCGTGCGGCCGGGGCGTCCCCGAGGGCTTCAGCATCCCGCAGGAGCGGTACCAGGAGGTCCACAGCCTCACGCATACGCTTGCCGAAGTGGGCCTCCCTGACGGCCTCCAGGCCGTCCAGGACACCTAGGGTCGTCGGTTCCTCGTCGGGCTGCTCGGCGGGGCGCTCCACGGCGCGCTGAAGGGCTTGCCACGGCTCGGGCGCGGGGTGGGGCTCGGCCGGCGTACGCGCCACCAGCGCGGTGGTGGGCACCCGAAGGGCGGTGGCCAGCTTCCGGGCGGTCTCCATGCGGGTGTCGGCGACCACGCCCTGTTCCAGTTTCGCGATCAGTGAGCGGCTGACCTTCGAGGCTCGCGCCAGTTCGCGCTGCGAGAGGCCGCGCCGCTCGCGGATCTCGCGCAGCCGGTCCCCGAGCCCGTGTTCGTCAGACATTGGCCCTCCTTGGGTGCTCCCTCCCGACGGTACCCAGCTAGCGTGGTTCTGCGGTAACAACCGGATGACCGGCCCCGAAGGGGGTCGGGCGCGCTGCGGCTTCGTGCCGTTCAGCCGGCGGGCACCCTGCGGTCACTGGGGCACGCGGAAGACGCTCTGGCGAAGGCGTCCACGGACGTGTCCCGACCGTCCTGGGTGGCGTTCTACGGTCCTGCTGAACTGCTGGCCGTCAACTCACCACCCTCGCGCCGGACTCCGGCACTGCGCGAGGGTGGGAGGACCGTTACCGATCAGAATGGAGCCGGGCCCGATGACCTCCGCCTTGGAGCTGCGCCATTACAGCCACGACGACCTGTCGGAGATCCGACAGACGTTGATCGGCGTGCACGCGGATGTGCACGCCGACCGGATGGCGGACGACGACTTCCGGCAGAAGTTCCCCTGGTTCGTGGATCACTGGGGAGGCAACCCCGGCTTCTCCTGCGTGATCGCTTACGACGGCGCCGACGTGGTGGGCTTCGCGTACGGCGCCCCTGGCGCGGAGGGCCGGGAGTGGTGGCGCGAGCACCTGGACCCGGCGCCGGAGAAGGGCCGCACGTTCCACTTCTCCGAGCTGATGGTGCGTGAGCGGTGGCGGAAGACGGGCGCGGCCGAGCGCCTTCACCGAGCGCTGATGGACGCCAGGAACGAAGAACTCGCGGTGCTCCTGGTGGACGTGACGCACCCGAAGGTGGAAGCCCTGTACGAGTCCTGGGGGTACAGGAGGGTCGGGAAGGACCAGCCGTCCCCGGACTCCCCGGTGTACGCCGTGATGCTCGTGGATCTGCCGTTGGCCTGAGCGGAGCGGTTGCACGCACAGACCACGGCCGTGCCGGCGGAGGTCGTGGCGCGGATCACCGGCCGGTCGCGCGAGGCGTGCGGGCGGTGGGCGGCTGTACGCGAACGGGATCTCGGCGTGGACAGTCTCGCGGTGATCGAAGTGGTGGAAACCCTCCAAGAGTGGTTGGGCATTACTGTCCCGGACGAGGTGACCGCCCGTATCCGCACGGTTGCAGACTTGCAGGATGCGGTGCGCTCCCTCGTCGCCGCCCCATCCCCGTCTACGACCTCCGAGGACACAGGCACATGAGCGAACGCGTCATCATCCCCCGCAACCGCGGTTTCCTGTCCATCGATTCCCACCCGGCGGGCTGCGAGCGGGTGGTGGAGGACATGTGGCAGGCCGTCCCCGCCTCCCCGACGGCCGCACCGGATCGTGCTCCGGTGGCGCTCGTGCTCGGATCGTCCGCCGGGTACGGGCTGGCCGCGACCATCGCCGGTCTGGCGCGGGCCGGTATCCGGGGTATCGGTGTGTGCTTCGAGAAGGCACCGGGACGGCGCACCGGTACGGCCGGCTGGTATCGCACGGCCGCCACCGCGGACCTCGCCCGGCGCCACGGCCGCGACATGGTCTTCCTCAACGGCGACGCGTTCTCCGACGCCATGAAGGATCAGGTCGCCGGCCTTCTTCAGCAGCGCTTCGGCGGACAGCTCGACTACCTCATCTACTCGCTGGCCGCGCCCCGCCGTACCGACCCCGACACAGGCGTCACCTACGCCTCGGTGCTCAAGCCCATCGGCGCGGCGCACCGGACGAAGACGCTCGTCTTCGACGACAACGTGCCTGAGGTACGGGAGGTGGAATCCCCGGCGGCCGAGGGCGACGACACCGCCCAGACGGTCGCCGTGATGGGCGGCACCGACTGGGAGCGCTGGATCGACCACCTCGCCGCCCGCGAGCTGCTCGCGGACGGGTTCAAGACGGCCGCGCTCTCCTACATCGGTTCCTCGCTGACCGGCGCGATCTACCGCCAGGGCACCATCGGCGTCGCGAAGGCCCACCTCGAAGAAACGGCGCGCACGCTGGACGAGCGGCTGGGCAAGCTCGTCGGCGGCCGGGCGGTGACCTCCGTCAACGGCGCCGCCGTCACCCAGTCCTCGACCGCCATCCCCGGCATCGCCCTGTATGTCGGACTGCTGCGCGGAGTCGTCGGCGACGCGATGGTGTCGCCCGTCGGCCAGCTCACCGAGCTGTGGGACCAGCTCACCGGAGTCCGCCCGCTCGACCTGGACGACGAAGGCCGCGTACGCCTGGACACCTGGGAGCTCGATCCCGGCGTCCAGGCCGCCATCACCGATCGGTGGAACGCGGCGACCACCGGCACCATCTCCGCGCTCGCCGACCTCGACTGGTTCCGCGCCGAAGTCCTGCGCCTGTACGGCTTCGCCGTGCCCGACGTCGACTACACGGCGCCGGTCGAGACCGACATCCCCTGGCCGGACCCCGCTTCCTGACCCCCCTTTCCGGAGGAACGCCAACGGTGCTTGTGCGATTCCCGACCCCTCTCCCGTGAGAAATTGTGAGATATGGGAGCGTGAGCGGGTGAGTGAGACGATGACTAAGACCCTGCAATACCGCATGGACGGTCCCGAGGACGCTCCCGTCCTGATCCTGGGTCCTTCCCTCGGCACCACCTGGCACATGTGGGATCGGCAGGTACCCGAGCTGGCCCGCCAGTGGCGGGTGTTCCGCTTCGACCTGCCCGGCCACGGCGGCGCCCCCGCGCACCCGGCCACCAGCGTTCCCGAGCTGGTGGAACGCCTGCTGGCGACGCTCGACGGACTCGGGGTGCAGCGCTTCGGCTACGTGGGCTGCTCCATCGCCGGTGCCATCGGCGCGGAGCTGGCGCTGCGCCGCCCCGACCGGATCGCCTCGCTCGCCCTGGTGGCCGCCTCGCCCCGGTTCGGCACGGCCGACGAGTTCCGCCAGCGCGGGGTGATCGTCCGCGCCAACGGCCTGGATCCGATGGCCCGTACGGCGCCCGAACGCTGGTTCACCCCCGGCTTCGCCGCCGCCCAGCCGGCCATCGTCGAATGGGCCGTCCAGATGGTCCGTACCACCGATCCCGGCTGCTACATCGCCGCCTGCGAGGCGCTCGCCGCCTTCGACATCCGGGCGGAGCTGGGCCGGATCGCCGTGCCGACCCTGGTCCTGGTCGGCGCCGAGGACCAGGTCACCGGGCCGGCCGAGGCGCGCACCCTGGTGGCGGGGATCCCGGACGCCCGGCTCGCGCTTGTCCCCGGCGCCTCTCATCTGGCGCCCGTCGAGCAGCCCGCCGCCGTCACGGATCTGCTCGCCCATCACTTCTCCACCGCCTGGTACAACCCGTCCGACACCTCCACCGGTCTGACCGTGCTGCCCGACCGGATGACGTCGCCCTCGCTGTCCGCGACGGTCGGCCCGGTCGCCGAGATCGCCCCCGCCGCCGAGCAGCCGGAGGCCGTGTCCGCCGGGCGGCCCGATCCGTACGAAGCGGGGATGCGGGTACGCCGTCAGGTGCTCGGGAACGCCCATGTCGACCGCGCCATGGACGCCGGTGACTTCGACGGCGACTTCCAGGAGCTGATCACCCGCTACGCCTGGGGCGAGGTGTGGACCAGGGAGGGCCTGGACCGCCGCACCCGCAGCGCGGTGACGCTGACCGCGCTGGTCGCGGGCGGGCATCTGGAGGAGCTGGCCTTCCACACCCGGGCCGCGCTGCGCAACGGCCTCACCCCCGCGGAGATCAAGGAAGTGCTGATCCAGACGGCCGTCTACTGCGGCGTCCCGGCGGCGAACTCGGCGTTCCGGGTGGCCCGGGCCGTGATCCAAGAGGAGACGACGCCCGAGACGTAGCACCATGGTGGGGAAGGCAACGCACAGGAGTACAGCGCTCGAGAAGGGTGGTCCGCGGTGAAGCTCACCAAGAAGACACACGCCTGCGTCCGGCTGGAGAAGGACGGGCGCACGCTCGTCATCGACCCGGGCACCTTCAGTGAGGAGGACGCCGCGGTCGGCGCGGACGCCATCCTCGTCACGCACGAGCACAAGGACCACTTCGACGAGGGCCGGCTGCGGGCCGGTCTGGAGGCCAATCCGGCGGCCGAGCTGTGGACCCTGCGCAGCGTCGCCGAGCAGGTCTCCGCGGCCTTCCCCGGCCGGGTCCACACGGTCGGTCACGGCGACACCTTCTCCGCGGCCGGTTTCGACGTCCAGGTGCACGGCGAGCTGCATGCCGTGATCCACCCGGAGATCCCGCGGATCACCAATGTCGGCTATCTCGTGGACGGCTCGCTCTTCCACCCGGGTGACGCGCTGACGGTCCCGGACCATCCGGTCGAGACGCTGATGCTGCCGGTGCAGGCGCCGTGGAACAAGATCTCCGAGGTGATCGACTACGTACGCGAGGTCAAGCCGCGGCGCGCCTTCGACATCCACGACGCGCTGCTCGCGGATCTGGCCCGCCCCTTCTACGACGCCCAGATCGGCCCCCTGGGCGGCGCCGACCACGGCAGGCTCGCCCCGGGCGAGTCCACCGAGGTGTGACAGGCGCGGGTGCGATCAGGCCCGAGCCGTGACAGGCCCGGGGTGTGCTCAGGCCCGAGCCGAGACCGGCCCGCCGCACGCCGCCGGCCGGTGACTGTCAGACCCCGCCGATAGGCTGTTCCGCATGCGCATCGCGACCTGGAACGTCAATTCGATCACCGCTCGGCTGCCCCGTCTGCTGGCCTGGCTGGAGAGCAGCGGCACGGACGTGCTGTGCGTCCAGGAGACCAAGTGCAGCGAGGAGCAGTTCCCGGCCGACCAGCTGCGTGAGCTGGGCTACGAGTCCGCGGTCCACGCCACCGGCAGGTGGAACGGAGTGGCTCTGGTCTCCCGGGCCGGCCTGGAGGACGTCGTCAAGGGCCTTCCCGGCGGCCCGGAGTACGAGGGCGTGCGGGAGCCGCGGGCGATCTCCGCGACCTGCGGCCCGGTCCGCCTCTGGTCGGTCTATGTGCCCAACGGCCGGGAGGTCGGCCATGACCACTACGCGTACAAGCTGCGCTGGCTGGAGGCGCTGCGCGACGCGGTCGCCGAGGACGCGGCGGGCCCGCGTCCCTTCGCCGTCCTCGGGGACTTCAATGTCGCCCCGGCCGACGAGGACGTCTGGGACGTGTCGCTCTTCGAGGGGGCCACGCACGTCACCCCGGCGGAGCGCGCCGCGCTCGCCGCGCTGCGCGCGGAGGGACTCTCCGATCTGCTGCCCCGCCCGCTCAAGTACGACCGCCCGTACACCTACTGGGACTACCGCGAGCTGGGCTTCCCCAAGAACAAGGGCATGCGCATCGACCTGGTCTACGGCAACGCCGCCTTCGCCGGCGCGGTCAAGGACAGCTATGTCGACCGCGAGGAGCGCAAGGGCAAGGGCGCTTCCGACCACGCCCCGGTCGTGGTCGATCTCGACATCTGAGACGGCTCTGAGCCGCGGCCTCCGGTTCTCGGCCAGCGGGTGTCCCCCGCGCGCCCTATGGTGCCCCGGCAGGGGGAGTGGGAGGCTGAGTGGTATGAACATCCCTTTCTTGGACAACTGGCGCAAGCGGAACGGCGGCGATCAGGGGACATCGCTCGCCGACGCCGTCGGCGGCGAGCCGGAGGGCGTGGCCGAGCTGCTCTCCGAATGCGAGCTGCTGCGTGTCCGGGCAGGGCAGGACGGTCTCCAACTGGACGACTCCCCGGCCTCGTTGGAGGCGCTCGACCAGCTGCCGCCGCGCTGGCGCGACGATCCGGAGGAGCTGCCCTGGCTGGGCAATGACGCGGGCCTGTATCTGGGCACCGTCATCGTCCGTACGGTGCCGGGCGCGGCCTGGCACATCTGGCCGGGCGGGCATCCCGTGGTGCGCCTCGTCTCCGGACGGGAGATCCAGGTGGTCGAGGCCGGTCTCGACTGGGCGGCCACCGGAGCGCCCGAACTGTCCCAGGTGTACGCGGAGGCGGCCGAGGCCTGACGGCGGAGGCGGCCGAGGCGGCCACGGCCTGACGGGGGAGGCCCGACGTCGCCCCGCGCCGCCGTCCGGCGCCGCGGCCCCGAACACCCCTCGCAGTAAATACGGCTTATGCCTCATACGTCGTGTCGAGCGCGAAGTCCCTTGTCCGGCTGGATAGTTTGCGCTGACCTCGACACAGCCGAGAGTGGGTGGGGCACCATATGGCCGTCGATCCGTTGATCGAGCTGCGGGACGTCAATAAGTACTACGGGCAGCTGCATGTCCTTCAGGACATCGATCTCACGGTCGCCCGCGGGGAAGTGGTCGTGGTCATCGGCCCGTCAGGCTCGGGCAAGTCGACGCTCTGCCGGGCCATGAACCGGCTGGAGACGATCGAGTCGGGCCGTATCACCATCGAGGGGAAGCCCCTCCCGGAAGAAGGCCGCGGACTCGCCCAGCTCCGGGCCGAAGTGGGCATGGTCTTCCAGTCGTTCAATCTCTTCGCGCACCGGACCGTGCTGGACAATGTCTCCCTCGCGCAGATCAAGGTCCGTAAGCGCAAGCGGGACGACGCCGACCGGCGCTCCCGGGAACTGCTCGACCGCGTGGGACTCGCCTCGCAGGCCGACAAGTTCCCCGCCCAGCTCTCCGGCGGCCAGCAGCAGCGCGTCGCCATCGCCCGCGCGCTCGCCATGGACCCGAAAGCCCTTCTCTTCGACGAGCCGACCTCGGCGCTCGACCCGGAGATGATCAACGAGGTCCTGGAAGTCATGCGGCAGCTCGCCCGCGAGGGCATGACCATGGTCGTCGTCACACACGAGATGGGCTTCGCGCGCTCCGCCGCGAACCGGGTGGTCTTCATGGCCGACGGCCGCATCGTCGAGGACCGCACCCCGGAGGACTTCTTCACCGCACCGGAGAGCGACCGGGCCAAGGACTTCCTCTCCAAGATCCTCAAGCACTGAGGGGGGTGCGGTCCATGAAGCGTGCAACCTCCGCCGGCCGCGTGCCGTACCGCGGCAGAACCCTTACGGCGCTGGTCCTCGTCCTGCTCGCCGTCGGCTGCGGAAAGCCGGGCAGCCCGCCCGTGAAGGGCCCGCGGCCCGACGCGCTGCCCCACTACCAGGTGGACAAGAGCTTCCGGCTGCCCGGCTCGGTCACCTGGGCCAGGGCCGAGCGGCGCGGGTATCTGGTCGTCGGCGCCAAGGAGGACCAGCCGTACATGGGGGAGAAGGACCCCGCCACGGGCGTCTACTCCGGCTTCGACATCGAGATCGCCAGGATGATGTCGGCGTTCCTCGGCTTCGACCCGAAGACCATCCGCTTCCGCACGATCGCCTCGGCCAACCGCGAAACCGCCCTGCAGAACGGGCAGGTCGACTTCTACGTCGGCACCTACACCATCAACGACAACCGCAAGAAGCTCGTCGGCTTCGCCGGCCCGTACTACCTGGGCGGCCAGTCCCTTCTCGTACGGGCCACCGAGAAGGACATCCACGGGCCTGGGGACCTCGACGGCAAGCGCGTCTGCTCGGCCGCCGGCTCCACCTCGTACCAGCGGATGCAACACGACTACCCGCGCGTCGAACTCGTCGGCTACGACACGTACTCCGTCTGCGTGGACAATCTGCTGACCTTCCAGGTCGCCGCCGTCACCACCGACGACACCATCCTCCAGGGGTACGCGGCCAAGGTGCCCGACGAACTGAAGGTGGTCGGCAAGCCTTTCTCGAAGGAGCCGTACGGCATCGGAGTCCACCGGAGCGACAACGCCCTGCGGTTCGCCCTCGACGACGCCATCGCGGCCAACGAGAAGAACGGCAACTGGCAGAAGGCGTACGACGCGACGCTCGGCCTCTCCGGCCGCAAGGCCACCCCGCCCCCGCCCATCGACCGCTACCCGGCGAGCTGAGGCCCGCGCCATGGACGTACTCACCCAGAACTTCTCCGTCTACGGGCAGGGCTTCCTCGGCACGGTCGAGCTGACGGTCTACGCCTCACTGCTCGCGCTGGCCCTCGGCTTCGTCATGGCCTCGTTCCGGGTCTCGCCCGTCCGCTCCCTGCGGGCCCTGGGCACCGTATGGGTCACCGTGCTCCGCAACACCCCGCTGACACTGCTCTTCTTCGCGGTCGTGCTCGGCCTGCCGCGCTTCGGGCTGGTGCTCCCCTTCCAGCTCTTCGCGGTCCTCGCGCTCGGCTGCTACACCTCCGCGTTCATCTGCGAGGTGCTGCGCTCGGGCATCAACACCGTGCCCACGGGCCAGGGAGAGGCGGCCCGCAGCCTCGGGATGAGCTTCGGCCAGACCCTGGGCACGGTCGTCCTGCCCCAGGCGTTCCGCACGGTTATCCCCCCGATCGGCTCCACCCTGATCGCCCTCGCCAAGAACTCGGCCATCGCGGGGGCGTTCAGCGTCACCGAGCTGCTCGGCACCTACAAGATCCTCAGCGAGATGGGCTTCGACATCATCTGGATCTTCATCTGGATCGCCGTCGGCTACTTGATCATCACGCTGTCGATCAGCGCGCTCTTCCATGTCCTGGAGAAGCGCTGGGGAGTCGCCCGATGAGCCGACCGACCGCCCTGTACGACCTGCCGGGGCCCAGGACCCGCCGGCGGCACCGCCTCTACGGGGTGGTGTCGACGGCCGTGATCGTCGCGCTGGCCGGCTGGGTGCTCCATCTGCTCTTCGACACCCACCAGTTCACGGCCACCAAGTGGGCGCCCTTCACGTACCAGGGCATCCAGGAGCTGCTGCTGCGCGGCCTCGGCAACACCCTGCGGGCCTTCGGGTACGCGGCGGTGCTCTCGCTCGCGCTCGGCGCGGTCCTCGCCGCGGGCAGGCTCTCGGACCACCGGGCGGTCCGGCTGCCGGCCACGGTGCTGGTGGAGTTCTTCCGGGCCATGCCCGTGCTGGTGATGATCTTCTTCATCTTCGTGGCGCTCAAGGTGCAGGCGCTGCCCGCCCTGGTGGCCGGACTGACGCTCTACAACGGCTCCGTGCTCGCCGAGGTGTTCCGTGCCGGGGTCAACTCGGTGGAGCCCGGCCAGCGGGAGGCCGCGTACGCGCTGGGCATGCGCAAGACGCAGGTCATGACGTACGTACTGGCGCCGCAGGCGGTCCGCGCCATGCTGCCCACGATCATCAGCCAGTTGGTGGTCGCCCTGAAGGACACCTCACTCGGCTATCTGATCACGTATGAGGAGTTTCTCCACGCGGGCAAGCTCATCGCCTCGAATCTCGACTACGATTTGCCGTTCATCCCTGTGGTGATGGTGATTTCGCCGATCTACATCGGGATGTGCATGCTGCTCTCCTGGTTCGCCAACTGGATGGCCAGGCGTCAGCGGCGCAATCCGAGAACAGAGGCCGTGGGCGTCGCCCCGGCCGATCCAGGGACGCTGCTGCCGCGCGGGCAGTAGCTCAGGGGCAATGGTCCGCCCGGCGGCAGCCGGAGATCACCTCTCGTGCGGCGTTACCGACGGATACGAAGGTCGGCCGCCGACGGGGAGAAGGTCAGCTGCGCGCCGGTCGGGCTGTGCTCGACGGGGAGCGGGTCGCCGGCGCGGGACGTGGTCAGTCCTTCGCCCGGTGGGACGTGCGGGCGGCGGGGACGGGCTCCATCGCCGCCCGGGTCACATCGGCGACCAGCTCCACCACATCGGGTCCGTACGCCTGCGAGTTGACCACCTTCAGCAGCAGACAGAAAGAGCCGCCGTGCTTACGGGCCAGCTTCTCGTGGTGGCGGGCCAGATAGCGCGAGGCCGCCTGGCTGGTGATGGCCCGCTGCCCGCAGAAGAGGAAGACCGGTCTCGACTCCTGTCCGGCGGTCAGCCGCGCCAGCAGGACGTACTCGGTGGCGCCCGGTTCCAGCCGGTAGCGTTCGGAGCCGATCTGGAAGGCACCGCGGTCCGGCCCCGGCTCGGCGTCCGTATTGATCACGACGCCGGGCAGCAGCGAGTGGAGATGGGCGGCCATCCGGCGGTTGGCGGCCGGGCCGCCGACGCAGAACTCCGTACGCTCCCCGAAGCCCTGCCGCGCGGTGTCGTGCTGGACTATCTGGGCGTGCGCGCCGCAGTCCTTGATCAGGGCGGCCAGCTCCAGCAGGGCGAAGACGTCGTAGCGCTGGACCGCGTCGCCGCCCGCCTCGCGATTGACGACCAGCAGACATTCGGAGTGGCCGGGCAGCCCGAAGAACGCCTGCTTCCTGCGGAGCTTGCGCCGCCAGAGGTACGTACGGGCGAGCCAGCCCAGGGCGGCGCCGATACCCGCGGCGACCACGCCGAGCACGATGTTGCGTATGTCGTCATTCATGGGCGGGCATCGTAGCGGTGGCGCCCCGGTCGCGTCGCGGGCCACTTCGTGGACAATGCGAGGAAGGACCGGTGTTCGAGACGATCCTGGCGGGGCAGGTGCGGTGAAGCTACGCTGCGCGGACTGTTTTCCACTGGAGGTACGGATGGGTCGCCCCGCTGCTCGGAATGTGTCGGCCGTGGTCGTTGCCGCGGCCATGCTCTCGGTCGGAGCCGCCGCGCCGCCCCTGGTGTCGCACGCGGCTCCCCCGGCGAAGGCGCCGGTGAAGACGCCGGTGGCGACGGGGTACGGAGGCGCGGTCGCGAGCGTCGACGCGGACGCCTCGGCCGCCGGGATCGAGGTGCTCAAGGACGGTGGCAACGCCGTGGACGCCGCTGTGGCCACCGCCGCCGCGCTCGGCGTCACCGAGCCGTACTCCGCGGGCATCGGCGGTGGCGGCTACTTCGTCTACTACGACGCCAAGTCCCGTACGGTGCACACCGTCGACGGCCGCGAGACCGCGCCGAAGTCGGCGGACAGCTCGCTCTTCCTGGAGGACGGCAAGCCGCTCCCGTTCGCGGACGCGGTGACCAGCGGCCTCAGCGTCGGTACGCCGGGAACCCCCGCGACCTGGGACACCGCCCTGGACGCCTGGGGCAGCCGGTCCCTGGGCCGGCTGCTGAAGCCCGCCGAGCGGCTGGCGAAGCAGGGCTTCACCGTCGACGACACCTTCCGCACCCAGACACAGTCCAACCAGGCGCGCTTCGCGGACTTCCCGGCCAGCGCCGAACTCTTCCTGCCCGGCGGCGAGCTGCCGGTCGTCGGATCGGTCTTCAAGAACGCCGATCTGGCCCGTACGTACGAGGAGTTGGGGCGCAAGGGAACCCGCGCGCTCTACCAGGGCGAGCTGGCCCGCGACATCGTCCGTACGGTACGCAAGCCGCCCGTCGACCCGGACGCGAGCCGGGTCGTCCGGCCCGGCGATCTGACCACCGGGGACCTGGCCGCGTACCGCACGAAGCGCCAGGCGCCGACGAAGGTCTCCTACCGCGGCCTCGATGTGTACGGCATGGCGCCGTCGTCGTCGGGCGGCACCAGCGTCGGCGAGGCCCTCAACATCCTGGAGGGCACCGACCTTTCGCGGGCCACCCAGGCGCAGTATCTGCACCGCTTCATCGAGGCGAGCCGTATAGCCTTCGCCGACCGGGGCCGCTGGCTCGGTGACCCGGCCTTCGAGGACGTACCGACGAAGGGCCTGCTCTCGCAGCGCTTCGCCGACTCGCGCGGCTGCCTGATCAAGGACGACGCGGTCCTCAAGAGCCCGCTCGCGCCGGGTGACCCGAGCGATCCCACGCCGTGCGCGACCGGCGGCACCACCGCGCCGACGACGTTCGAGGGCGAGAACACCACGCACCTCACGGCGGCCGACAAGTGGGGCAATGTGGTCGCCTACACGCTGACCATCGAGTCCACGGGCGGCAGCGCGATCACCGTGCCGGGACGGGGCTTCCTGCTCAACAACGAGCTGACGGACTTCTCCTTCGCCCCGGCGAACCCGGCGGTCCACGACCCGAACCTGCCGGGCCCCGGCAAGCGGCCGCGCTCCTCCATCTCCCCGACGATCGTGCTGGATTCGCACGACCGGCCGGTGCTCGCGGTCGGCTCGCCGGGCGGCTCGACCATCATCACGACGGTGCTGCAGACGCTGACGGGCCGGCTCGACCGCGGTCTGCCGCTGGTCGAGGCCATCGCGGCGCCCCGCGCCAGCCAGCGCAACACGGCGGCGACGGAGCTCGAACCCGGCCTGTGGAACAGCCCGGTGCGCCAGGAGCTGGAGGCGCTCGGGCACACCTTCACCCAGAACCCGGAGATCGGCGCGGCGACCGGTGTGCAGCGGCTGCCTGACGGCCGCTGGGTGGCCGCGGCGGAGAAGGTCCGCAGGGGCGGCGGCTCGGCGATGGTGGTGCGTCCGGCCGGCAAGTAGCAGAGGCGACGACGTACGTCTTCCGGGTCCTGTCCGGCCGGTTCCCCCGGTCCGGACAGGGCCCGGGGCCGTGTCCGGGTGGCCGAGCGGCGCAGTCGCGTCAGAGCAGCGTCAGGATCCGCGGACCCGCGCGCTCGTGCCCGTCCGAGGCCGGGGGATATTCATCTGCCGGGAGTTGCTGATCCACGCCGCGCGTCCCGTGAACCGCGTAGTCTCCCGTCCGTGACGACCTTGGACGAAATCGGCCGCAGCCGCTATGTCAGCTTCACCACCTTCCGCAAGGACGGTACGGGTGTCGCCACCCCCGTCTGGCATGTCGTGGAGGGGGGCGAGCTGTTCATCTGGACCAAAACCGACACCTGGAAGGTCAAGCGGCTCCGCAACAACAGCCGCGTCCTCGTGGCGGCTTGCGACATACGCGGGCGGATCCCCGAGGGGGCGCCGACCCTGGAGGGCACCGCGCGGCTGCTCGACGAGCCTGCGACGGACTCCGTGCGCAAGCTGCTGTCCCGTAAATACACCTGGCAGCTCTGGGCGGTCTACTGGCCGGCGAGGATCGCCCGGCGCGGCAAGCGCCCGCAGACCGGCATCGCCGTCACCTTCTGATCCGGTGGCCGAGTGAGCGCCGCACCCTCCCGGAAAACCGCGCGTAGCCGTCCCGTAACACGACTGAGGTCGAATGCCTGCGGACCGGAGGGCTTTCTCCGGCACGGCAGGGCAGGGACGGGGCAGCGATGGCGGTGCATCAACTCCCGGCGGAGATAGAGTCGTTCGCCCGTTATTTGCGGGATCTTACGTCGCTCCTCGACCCGGACGGCGGCTGGTACGGAGTCTTCCTCCACCGCGACCCCGAGGGCCTGCGCGCCTGCTTCGACGGGGCCGAGATCCCGCCCTGGGATGTCGTGGACGCACTGCTCCAGGACTTCGCGGCGGGCCGCGACGAGCAGGCGGTGGCGGGCGAGACCCTGCGGGCGAGACGACTGCACGCGGCGTCCGCGGCCGTGCACGACCGGCGGCCCGGCGGGAGCGAGGCGCTGTCGGAGCGGTTGCGGCTGATGCTGCGCGAGCAGATGCACGCGGCGGGCCGCGCCGAGGAGTTGCTGCGGCTGCTCCGTACGACCCCGGAAGGCACGTCAGAGGCGGAACAGCTCAGCCACGACCTGGCCTGGATCCGCGACGACCACGCGCGCGCGTCCGCGCGCTGCGCCGAACTCCGCGCCAGGCTCTCGTCCTTGGCCACCCCGGGCCGCGCCACCATCGCAGCGCGTCCCCTGGCCCCGGAAGGCTGGTTTCGCGCGCAGGACCCGCAGCCGGAGGAACCCTCGGTCTTCGGCAGCGGACCGCGAAGGACCGGACAGCGGGACCGCGACGACGGGGCGGCGGACGCGTACGGCGCCGGTTCCGGCGCGGCGCCCCGCCACCGGGAACCTGACGGGCCCTCGGCCCCCGGCGCCCCGCAATGGGCGGACCGGGGCCGGCCCGACGACGGACCGGCCGGCCAGGACCGTGACGAACCGGCGGCCCAGGACCGTGACGAACCGGCGGCCGGTCCGCGGGAGAAGAAGCCCGCGCCCCGCCGCAAGCCGCGCGGCGCCCGGTTCGCCGGGCTCGACGTCGAAGATTCCGACGAGGACGTGCCCGCCCCCGTACTGCCCGTGCCTCCTCCCACCGCTCCCGCCACGCCGCGCGGCGCCCGCTTCGGCGGAGCGCCCGTCGCGCCCGCCCAGGAGGTGGCGCCCACGCCTTCGCCGGAGGACCGGCGGGCCGCCGCCGAGACGGTCGACGCGCTGATCCGGCTGCGCGCCGATGGGCGCAGCGGCGAGGCGCATGTCGTGCTCTGCGAGGCGGCGGGGCGGCCCCCCGAGCAGCTGCCCCTGCTCGCCGCCGAACTGCACCGCGCCGGGCTCGGTGCCGACTGGGCCGAGCTTCTGTGGGAGGCGGCCTTCCTGCCGCCCGCGCAGCTCGCCGCGGCCGCCGGGGCGCTCGCCGTGGCCGGCAGGGACGACGACTGCGGACAGCTGCTGCGACAGGGTGTCTCCCGGCCCGCCGAGGAGATCACCGACGCCGTACTCGCGCTCGGCGAGGCCGGCCGCGCTCATGAGGCGCAGGCCCTGCTGAGCGCCTTCGTGCAGGTCCGTACGCCCCAGGACGCGGCGCTCGTCGCCGCGCCCGACCCGCGCCGCCTCGTCCCGCAGCTGCTCGACGCGGCGCGCGCCGTCTCGACGGCCCGCGAGCGCGACCTCGTCCACGCCCTGCGCGTGGCGGGAATCCCGGGCCCCTGAGGCCGGCCGTCTGATCGTTCTTGATGAGAGTCGCACGTTGTCGACCGCTCGGGTGTGAAACTTGATCGACTCTGCGGGTTAACGACGATGGTCTTGCCCCCGTGTGTGACGGGGCTTACGTTCTCCTCCAACGCATCGTATCTACGTGCGTAGAAGTTCATCGTCGCCCCCGCCGAAGGAGCAGCTCGTGGCCGGAGTCGTACGCGCCGCACTCGTACAGGCGACCTGGACCGGTGATACCGAGTCCATGATCGCCAAGCATGAGGAGCACGCCCGCGAGGCGGCCAGGCAAGGCGCGCAGATCATCGGGTTCCAGGAAGTGTTCAACGCGCCCTACTTCTGCCAGGTGCAGGAGCCGGAGCACTACCGGTGGGCCGAGCCCGTGCCGGACGGCGCCACCGTCAGCAGAATGCGGGATCTCGCCCGGGAGACCGGGATGGTGATCGTGGTCCCGGTCTTCGAGGTCGAGCAGTCCGGGTTCTACTACAACACCGCCGCCGTGATCGACGCCGACGGTTCGTATCTCGGCAAGTACCGCAAGCACCACATCCCGCAGGTCAAGGGCTTCTGGGAGAAGTACTACTTCAAGCCGGGGAACGCCGGCTGGCCCGTCTTCGAGACCGCCGTGGGCCGGGTCGGGGTCTACATCTGCTACGACCGCCACTTCCCCGAGGGCTGGCGCCAGCTCGGGCTGAACGGCGCCCAGCTGGTCTACAACCCCTCCGCCACCTCCCGCGGTCTGTCCAGCTACCTCTGGCAGCTGGAACAGCCCGCCGCCGCCGTCGCCAACGAGTACTTCATCGCCGCGATCAACCGCGTCGGCCAGGAGGAGTACGGCGACAACGACTTCTACGGGACGAGCTACTTCGTCGACCCGCGCGGCCAGTTCGTCGGCGAGACCGCCAGCGACAAGGTGGAGGAACTGCTCGTACGTGACCTGGACTTCGGCGTGATCGACGAGGTGCGGCAGCAGTGGGCGTTCTACCGGGACCGCCGCCCCGACGCGTACGAGGGGCTGGTGCAGCCGTGACCCATCTGGCCGCGACCGATCTGTACGGCCGTCACCGCGCCGTCCTCCCCGACTGGCTGGCGCTCTACTACGACCGGCCGATCGAGATCACCCACGGCGAGGGCCGCCATGTCTGGGACGCGGAGGGCAACCGCTATCTGGACTTCTTCGGCGGCATCCTCACCACCATGACCGCCCATGCCCTCCCCGAGGTCACCAAGGCGGTGAGCGAGCAGGCCGGGCGGATCATCCACTCCTCCACGCTCTATCTCAACCGCCCGATGGTGGACTTCGCCGAGCGGATCGCCACCCTGTCCGGCATCCCGGACGCCCGGGTCTTCTTCACCACCTCGGGCACCGAGGCCAATGACACGGCGCTGCTGCTGGCGACCGCGTACCGCGGGTCGAACCAGATCCTGGCGATGCGCAACAGCTACCACGGCCGGTCCTTCTCCACGGTCTCGATCACCGGCAACCGCAGCTGGTCGCCGACCGGTCTCTCGCCGCTCCAGACGCTGTACGTGCACGGCGGCGTCCGCACCCGCGGACCGTACGCCGGCCTCACCGACGCGCAGTTCATCGAGGCGTGCGTCGCCGATCTGGAGGATCTGCTCGGCCACACCCGCGCGCCCGCCGCGCTGATCGCCGAGCCGGTCCAGGGCGTCGGTGGCTTCACCGCCCCGCCGGACGGGCTGTACGCCGCGTTCCGTGAGGTCCTCGACCGGCACGGCATCCTGTGGATCAGCGACGAGGTGCAGACCGGCTGGGGCCGCACCGGCGAACACTTCTGGGGCTGGCAGGCGCACGCCGGGAACGGCCCGCCCGACATCCTCACCTTCGCCAAGGGCATCGGGAACGGCATGTCCATCGGCGGGGTCGTCGCCCGCGCCGACATCATGAACTGCCTTGACGCGAACTCGATTTCCACCTTCGGCGGCAGTCCCGTCACGATGGCGGCCGGTCTCGCCAACCTCTCGTACCTGCTGGAGCACGACCTCCAGGGCAACGCCCGCCGGGTCGGCGGCCTGCTGACCGAGCGGCTGCGGGCGATCGGCGCCGGCATCGACTCCGTACGCGAAGTGCGCGGCCGGGGGCTGATGATCGGCATCGAGCTGGTGAAGCCGGGCACGGACGAGGCGGCGCCCGGGGCGGCGTCCGCCGTGCTGGAGGCGGCGCGCGAGGGCGGGCTGCTGATCGGCAAGGGCGGTGGCCACAACACCAGCGTGCTGCGGATCGCCCCGCCGCTCTCCCTGACCGTCGCCGAGGCGGAAGAAGGCGCCGCGATCCTCGAACGGGCCTTGCGCAGCGCTTAGATGCTACCGCGGCTCAGTCGACCTCGCTGCTCCGTAGCCCCCGTGGCTCAGCAGCCGACCGTATGAAAGGGAACGCCACCCACCCATGAGCACCCGCACCCTGATCCGCGGCGGACTCGTCATCACCGCCGCCGACGAGACCCATGCCGATGTCCTGATAGAGGACAGCCGGATCGTCGCCCTCGCCGCGCACGGCTCCGACGTGGCCGGGGGCTGGACCGCCGACCGTACGATCGACGCCACCGGCAAGTACGTCATCCCGGGCGGAGTCGACGCCCACACCCATATGGAGATGCCGTTCGGCGGCACCTTCGCTGCCGACACCTTCGAGACCGGCACCCGGGCCGCCGCCTGGGGCGGCACCACCACCATCGTGGACTTCGCCATCCAGTCGCCGGGACAGGCGCTGCGCGAAGGGCTGGACGCCTGGTACGCGAAGGCCGACGGCGTCTGCGCGATCGACTACGCCTTCCACATGATCATGGCCGACGTCAATGAGAGCTCCCTCAAGGAGATGGACCTCCTCGTCCAGGAGGGCATCACCTCGTTCAAGCTCTTCATGGCCTACCCCGGGGTCTTCTACAGCGACGACGGCCAGATCCTGCGGGCCATGCAGCGTGCCTCGAACAACGGCGGGCTGATCATGATGCACGCCGAGAACGGCATCGCGATCGATGTCCTCGTCGAACAGGCCCTGGCGGCCGGCCGTACCGACCCGCGCTACCACGGGGAGGTACGGAAGACCCTGCTGGAGGCCGAGGCCACCCACCGGGCGATCCAGCTCGCGCGGGTCGCCGACGCGCCGCTGTACGTCGTGCATGTCTCGGCCGAGGAAGCCGTCGCCGAGCTGGCGGCCGCCCGCGACAAGGGACTGCCGGTCTTCGGCGAGACCTGCCCGCAGTACCTCTTCCTCTCCACCGACAACCTCGCCGAGCCGGACTTCGAGGGCGCCAAGTACGTCTGCTCCACCCCGCTGCGGCCGAAGGAGCACCAGGCCGCCCTGTGGCGCGGACTGCGCACCGACGATCTCCAGGTGGTCTCCACCGACCACTGCCCGTTCTGCTTCACCGGGCAGAAGGAGATGGGCCGCGGGGACTTCTCCAAGATCCCCAACGGGATGCCGGGGGTGGAGAACCGGATGGACCTGCTCCATCAGGCGGTGGTCGACGGGCACATCACCCGCCGCCGCTGGATCGACATCGCCTGCGCCGCCCCGGCCAGGATGTTCGGCCTCTATCCGCGCAAGGGCACCATCGCGCCGGGCGCCGACGCCGATGTCGTCATCTACGACCCGCACACCGAACAGACCGTCTCCGCCGAGACGCACCACATGGACGTCGACTACTCCGCGTACGAGGGCAAGCGGATCACCGGACGGGTGGAGACGGTCCTGTCCCGCGGTGCACTCGTCATCGACGGGCGGACGTTCACCGGCCGGGCGGGACACGGGCAGTACACCCCCCGCTCGACCTGTCAGTACCTCACCTAGGACATAGGAGCGACCAGGCCATGGACTTCGGACTCGTCCTCCAGACCGACCCGCCTGCCTCGGCGGTCGTCGGACTCATGCGGCGCGCGGAACGCAACGGCTTCCGGTACGGCTGGACCTTCGACTCGGCCGTGCTCTGGCAGGAGCCCTTCGTCATCTACAGCCGCATTCTGGAGCACACCACCAAACTGACCGTGGGGCCCATGGTCACCAACCCGGGCACCAGGACCTGGGAGGTGACCGCCTCCACCTTCGCCACCCTGAACGAGATGTACGGCAACCGCACCGTGTGCGGCATCGGGCGCGGCGACTCGGCGATGCGGGTCGCGGGCCGTAAGCCCAACACCCTGGCCCGGCTGGGCGAGGCGATCGATGTCATCCGCGACCTGGGGGAGGGCCGCGAGGCGGTGGTCGACGGGCAGCCGCTGCGGCTGCCCTGGGTACGGGACGGAAAGCTGCCCGTGTGGATGGCGGCGTACGGCCCCAAGGCGCTGGTGATGGCGGGCGAGAAGGCCGACGGCTTCATCCTCCAGCTGGCGGACCCGTTCCTCACCGAGTGGATGATCAAGGCGGTCCGTACGGCGGCGTCGGACGCCGGGCGCGACCCGGACTCCGTCACGATCTGCGTCGCGGCGCCCGCCTACGTGAGCGACGATCTCGCGCACGCGCGGGAGCAGTGCCGGTGGTTCGGCGGGATGGTCGGCAACCATGTGGCCGATCTGGTGTCCCGGTACGGGGAGGACTCGGGGCTGGTGCCCGACGCCCTGACCGACTACATCAAGCGGCGCGAGGGGTACGACTACAGCCATCACGGCCGGGCGGGCAATCCGTCCACGGACTTCGTGCCCGACGAGATCGTGGACCGGTTCTGTCTGCTGGGCCCGGTCGAGGCGCACATCGAGAAGCTGACGGCGCTGCGTGACCTGGGCGTCGACCAGTTCGCCGTCTACAACATGCACGACGCGAAGGAAGCGACGATCGACGCGTACGGCGCCGAGATCATCCCCGCGCTCCAGAGCTGACCGCCGCACCCGCCCCCGTCCGAGCGGCCGCATCCCCGCACGGCCCCGTTCGACGTCCCCGACCGCCGCCCTCGAACGAAGGGTCAGCCGCCATGACCGCGACCGTACCGCCCGTCCCCTCCGGCGGGCCGATAGCCGATCCCCAGGGCCGCGTCGAACTGCCGCCCGGCGCGGTGCCCGACGACAGCCGCTTCGTCAACGACGACCTGCTGCCCGTCCCGGTCGCCCGCCGCCGCTGGACGACGTACAACTTCGCCGCGCTCTGGGTCGGCATGGCGCACAACATCCCGTCCTGGCTGCTGGCCTCCGGTCTCGTCACGCTGGGCATGGACTGGAAGCAGGCGGTCTTCACGATCGCGCTGGCCAATCTGATCGTGCTGTTCCCGATGCTGCTGACCGGGCACGCGGGGCCGAAGTACGGCATTCCCTTTCCCGTACTCGCTCGCGCTTCCTTCGGCCTGCGCGGCGCCAATCTGCCGGCGCTGATCAGGGCGGCGGTCGCCTGCGCCTGGTTCGGGATCCAGACCTGGATCGGCGGACAGGGCATCTTCGTCCTGCTCGGCAAGATCTTCGGCGGCTGGGCGGAGGCGTCGAAGATCGGCGGTCAGCCGTGGACCCTCTGGGTCTGCTTCGTCCTCTTCTGGGCGCTCGAACTCGCCATCATCTACCGGGGGATGGACACCCTGCGGCGCTTCGAGAACTGGGCGGCGCCGTTCGTCATCGTCGGCGCGCTGGTGCTGCTCGTCTGGATCACCGTCAAGGCGGGCGGTCTCGGGCCGCTGCTCGACCAGCCGTCCCAGCTCGGCTGGGGCGCGGACTTCTGGCCGGTCTTCTTCCCGTCCCTGATGGGGATGATCGCCTTCTGGTCCACGCTGTCCCTGAACATTCCCGACTTCACCCGCTTCGGCGCGGGCCAACGCGCCCAGATCTGGGGCCAGTCGCTCGGCCTGCCGACGACGATGACGCTCTTCGCGCTGCTGTCGGTGTTCGTCACCTCCGGATCGCAGGCGGTGTACGGAGCCGCCGTCTGGGATCCGGTCGCGCTCGCCGCCAAGACCGACAATGTCTTCGGGCTGCTCTTCGCGCTGGTGACCGTACTGATCGCGACGATCTCGGTGAACATCGCGGCCAATGTCGTCTCGCCCGCGTACGACCTCGCCAATCTCGCGCCCAAGATCATCAACTTCCGTACCGGCGCGCTCATCACGGGTGTGGTCGGCGTCGTGATCATGCCGTGGAAGCTCACCGCGACGCCCGAGCTGTACATCTTCACCTGGCTCGGTCTGGTGGGCGGGCTGCTCGGTACGGTCGCGGGCATCCTGATCGCGGACTACTGGATCATCCGGCGCACCGTCCTCGACCTCGGCGACCTCTACCGCCCCGGCGGCCGCTACTGGTACAGGAACGGCTGGAATCCACGGGCGGTGATCGCCTTTGTCGTCGGCGGTCTGCTGGCCGTGGGCGGATCGCACTCGGCGCCGGGCACCGGCCCGTTCCCCGAGGACGGGCTGATCCCCTTCCTGAAGCCGCTCGCGGACTACGGCTGGGCGGTCGGCCTCGCGGCTTCGCTGGTGCTGTACGTCGCCCTGACCCGCTCGGCCCGCCCGGCGGCCGGAGCCGGCGGCCCTTCGGCGGTCTGAGCGGAGCGGCGTGAGCGCACGTACCGGCCGCTCGCGCCGCTCCGGGGCGTCCCCGCGGCAGTCAGGAAACGTTCAGGAAAGTCCTGCCAGCCTGCCGCGTTATGACAACCAACACGCATGTCGCCGGGGTGCACGCGCGGGACCGCCAGATGTGGAACAAGGTCCCCGAGGTCACCCTCTACTTCTGGGTGATCAAGGTCTTGTGCACCACGGTGGGCGAGACCGCGGCAGATCTGCTCAACGTCAACCTCGGTATGGGCCTGACCAGCACTTCTTACGTGATGGGCGCTCTGCTGGCCGTCACGCTGGTCTTCCAGTTCCGGGCCGGTGCCTATGTGCCGGGCCTGTACTGGACGGCCGTGGTCCTGATCAGCGTGGTCGGCACGCTGATCACCGACAACCTCACGGACAATCTCGGGATCCCCCTGGAGACGACGACGGCGGTGTTCGCCGTGGCGCTCGTCCTCACCTTCGCCGCCTGGTACCTGAGCGAGCGGACCCTGTCGATCCACACCATCCTGACCCACCGCAGGGAAGCGTTCTACTGGCTCGCGATCCTCTTCACGTTCGCCCTGGGAACCGCCGCCGGAGACCTGAGCGCCGAGCGACTCAACCTGGGCTACTGGCTCTCCGCGCTCGTCTTCGCCGGTCTGATCGCCGCCGTGGCCGTCGCGCACTACGCCCTGGACCTCAACGCGGTGTGGTCGTTCTGGATCGCCTACGTCCTGACCCGGCCGCTCGGCGCCTCGCTGGGTGACTATCTGTCCCAGCCGCGAGGAGAGGGCGGGCTCGCCCTGGGCACGATCGGCACCAGCGTGCTGTTCCTGCTGGTCATTCTGGCGCTGGTCGTCTTCCTCGCCCGGACCAAACGCGACGTGGCCGGAACGGGGACGGTCAGCCCGCGGGAAGGGTAACGGCGAAGCGCGCGCCGGAGCCCGTGCCCGCCAGCGTGATGTCACCGCCGGCGGCGCGGGCGAGGCGCCGGGAAAGGGCCAGTCCGAGTCCCGCGCCGTCGTGCCCGTCCCCGGGATGCGCGCGACGGCCGGGCTCGAACAATGCCCCCGCGAAGGAGTCGGGCACCCCTGGCCCGTCGTCGCTCACATACACCGTGACCCGGCTCTCCTCCGCCGTACATCCGAGGGTGATCGTATGCGTGGCGTAGCGGCGGGCGTTGTCCAGCAGGGGCATCAGGATGCGCTCGGCGACCGGTTCCGAGACGCCGATGCTCGCCGCCTCGCCCTCGCCCTCGCCCTCGTACTCGACCGTCACCGCCGGAGCACCGGGGTGCTGGGCCGCGCTGTGTTGTGCCAGCCGGTGCGCGAGGCCGGGGAATGAGCAGCGTCCGGGGATCCGTGAGCCGCGGGTGCGGACCTCGGAGAGAAGGGAGTCGCAGATCTGCTGCATCGTCGCGGCGGCGTTCGCTATCGCCTGGTGCGACGTGTGCTGCTCTTCCGCGCTGCGGGGCCGTCGGGCCAGCCAGTCGGTCTCCGCGGTGATCCGCGCCAGCGGGGTGCGCAGTTCGTGCGACAGCTCCGCGGCCTGCTGCTGCTCGTGGCGCAGGACCGCTGCCAGCCGGTCCAGCAGCGCGTCGAGACTCGCGGCGAAGGAAGCGAGCTCGGCGGGCCGGCCGTCCGCGCCGAACCGCTCGGGGGTACCCGCTTCGCTCCACCGCGCGGCCTGTGCGCTCATGGCGGTGACCGGCCGCAGGGCCCGCCGCACCACGAGCCGGGTCAGGAGATAGACGGTGACGAGCAGCAGCACGGCCAGCGCGATGGATCCGACGAGGGCCGTGCCGGCGGTGCTGCGGTAGGGATCCAGGTTCACGGAGGTCACCACGGTGCCCGCCGGTGTTCTTCCGCTGCCCGCCTCGACGGGGAAGGCGTACAGCCGCCACGCGCCGGGTCCGGTGGTGTCGGCGAATTCGTCGCGGTGCCCGGCCAGCAGATCCGCCTGCTGGCGCAGGCCGGCGGGGGCGCTGGGGGGCTTCTCGATCACACGGGTGCCCTGGTAGATCCAGACGCCGGAATCCAGAGCCTGGTCTTCCGTGGGCTCGCGGACGGTGAGCCGGCCGTCCGGCCCGGCCTCCACGGTGGCCGCGACCGCCTCCGCCCGGGTACGCAGCACCTCGTCGGCCTGCCCGTGCAGCCGTTTGTCCAGCGCCACATTGAACACGATCGTCAGGACCGCGATCCACAGGGCGCCGGTGGCCAGGGCCATCAGCGCGAGACGGCCGCGCAGCGTGCGGGCGGACAGGAGACGTTTCATGCGAAACGGTAGCCGATGCCGCGAACGGTGTGAATGGCGTGCGGGCTGTCCGCCTCGCGCAGCTTGCGCCGCAAGCGGGTCAGGTACTGGTCCAGGGTGTTGTCACTGACCTGCGCACCCTCCGGCCAGCCCGCCCGCAGCAGGGCCCGGCGGCGGATCACCGCCCCGGGGCCGGCCATCAGACAGGCCAGGAGACGGAACTCGGTGGGGGTCAGGGCGACGGGCCGGCCGTGCACGGTCAGTTCATGGCGGACCGGGTCCAGGCGCAGCGCGCTCGTGCTTTCGACGAGGACGCCGCGGGTGCCGGAGCGGTGCAGCAGCGCCCGCAGCCGCGCCGCGAGCTCACTGAGGTGGAAGGGCTTGGGCAGGTAGTCGTCGCCGCCGGAGGCGAACCCCGAGAGCCGGTCGGTGAGGTTGCCATGGGCGGTCAGGAAGATCACGGGGACGGTGATGCCCGCGCCGCGCATCGCCTGGCACACATCCCGCCCGTCCGAGTCCGGCAGCCCGACGTCCAGCACGACCGCGTCGACCGCCTGGCCGACGGCGCGCAGGGCGGCCGCCCCGTCGGCGGCGGTCACCACGTCGAAGTCCTCGTCGCGCAGTCCGCGGGCCAGGACATCGCGCAGGCCGTGGTCGTCCTCGACGACCAGGATGCGGGCAGAGGTCACCTCGCCAGTATCACCCGGCCCGGGCCGGCTCCCGCGTACCCATTGGAAACGGCCTAGTCCGTGTGCGGGAGCAGCAGGGTGAACCGTGTCGGGGTCCGCCGGGTCAGGCTGAGCCGGGCTCCGGCCGCTTCCGCCAGGTCCGCGGCGAGGGACAGTCCGATCCCTTCGCCGGGTCCGGTGGTGGTACCGCGGTCGAAGAGCGCCTCCGCGTCCAGGGTGAGGGTTCCCTCGTCGGCGACGTCGAGGGCGAGGGCGGCGCCGATCTCGCGCAGTGTGACCGTGATGGTTCCGCTGCCGTGCCGGCGCGCGTTGTCGAGGAGGATGTCGAGGATCTGGTCGGTGGTGCGGCCGGGGACGGGCACGGCAGCGGTCGCGGGGTCGAGGAGGAACGCGATGCGGCGGCCGTCCTGGGCCAGCGGGCCGTGCCATCGCCGTTCGGCCTGCTCCAGGAGTTCACCGGCCGGCCGAGCGGCGGCGCGGCTGACCGGGCTGGGCTCCGCGCCGGCCAGCTGGAGGACTTCGTCGATGGTGTGCTGGAGATGGCGTGACTGCTCCAGGGCCTCTTCGGCGGCTGTGCGCAGGTCGGCGCCGGGGGTGGCCAGGGCTGTTTCCAGTCCCAGTTGCAGTCCGGTGAGTGGGGTGCGGAGCTGGTGGGAGGCGTTGGCGGTGAAGTGCCTCTCGTGCTGCAGCAGGTGGGACAGGCGCTGGACCATCGTGTTGTGGCTGCGCGCCACTTGATCGATCTCGGTGATCCCGCAGGTGGCGGCCCGGGCGGTCAGGTCGCCTTCGGCGATGGCCCGGGAGGTGTGGGAGAGGGATTCCAGCGGGGCGGTCAGGGTGAACGCCTGGCGCCTGGCTACGAAGACGGCCACACCCAGGGCCACCAGGCACGCTCCCAGCAGGGCCGCCCAGGCCAGCAGGACGCGGTTCCACACGCTCCCGGTGCTGGTGGAGGCGCGGACCACGCCGATGACGCGTTCGTTGTCGGACACGGGGACGGCCGCCACGAGCTCGCCCCCGATGTCCTGCCGTACCAGGCGGCCGGCGACCGCGCGGCGGGTGGCGCTGTCGGCGCTGCTCGGGCCGGTCCCGTCCCGAAGACGCAATCCCCGGTCGTAGACGCCCAGTTGCCCTTCGGATCGACGGGGCAGTTCGACGGGGTCACCGGCGGCGAAGTCAGGGCTCACCCGGACCGCGGCGGCCATGGCGGCGCGCTCCACCTCGCCGCGCTCGTCGGCGAAGAAGGACGCCCGGATCACCGCGGCGAGCGGCACAGCCAGCAGGACAAGAGCCACCGAGGCGGCGACCAGAGCCACCCGGACCACACGCTGTCTCATGCGCCCATCATGCGCCCGCACGCCTGGCGAAAAGGCACCCGAGGATGCCGGGAGCGAGGTTTTGCCGTCGTCTAACCGTGCGTGGGCCGGGCCCTTACCGGCGGCTTCCTAACGTCACGGGTACGGCCGTCCACCTCACTCGTGAAGGGCACCACGCTCATGCGACGTACACCTGGTCTCTCCCTTGCCGCCCTCGTACTCACCGCAGGCGTGCTCGCCGGATGCGGCAACGGCGGCAATCCCGCACCGGGCACCGCCGGCACGACCGGCGGGTCCGGCACCAAGCCGGCCCCGGCGGAATCCAATCCTGCCGGTGACATACCCGACGATCAGGCATTCGTCGCCTACCGGCCCGCCCAGGGCGGCTTCACCGTCGAGGTCCCCGAGGGCTGGGCCCGCACCACCAGCGGCAACGCGGTCACCTTCACCGACAAACTGAACCGGATCGAGATCGCCTCCGCCGACGCGGCGAGCGCCCCGACACCGGCGTCGGTGAACTCCACGGTGCTGCCCGTCCTTCGAGGGCAGGTGCCGAAGTTCTCGATGGGGAAGGCCACAGCCGTTTCCCGCCAGGCCGGGCCGGGTGTCCTGCTCACCTATCAGGGCGACAGCGCCCCGGACGCGGTGACCGGCAAGGTCGTCCACGACGCCTTCGAGCGCTACAGCTTCCATCACAACGGCCGTCAGGTCGACCTGACGCTGTCCGGCCCGGTCGGCGCCGACAATGTGGATCCCTGGCGCATCGTCACCGACTCGCTCCGGTGGCAGTGATGACCACCCCCACCCTCACCGGGCACCCGGACGCCGACGCGCTCACGGCGCGGGACCTGTACCGGTTCTACCGGGCGGGCGAGGAAGAGACCCTGGCGCTGCGCGGGGTCGCCCTGCGGGTGCGGCGCGGGGAGAGCGTCGCCGTCGTCGGACCATCCGGGTCGGGCAAGTCCACCCTGCTGGCCTGCCTGGCCGGGCTGGACGAACCGGACGGCGGCGTCGTACACATCGGCGGGGAACGGATCAGCCACCGGCCCGAATCCGAGCGGGCCCGCGTCCGCGCCCGCCGTATCGGAGTCCTGCTCCAGTCCGGCAACCTGATCGCCCATCTCGACATCCGCGCCAACATCCGCCTCGCGCGCACCGCGGCCCCCGGCGCGAGCGAGCAGCCGGTCGCGGAGCTGCTCGATCAGGTCGGGCTCGGGCACCGGAGCCGCGCGCTGCCCCAGGAGCTGGCCGGCGGTGAACTCGCCCGCGCGGGGCTGGCCGTCGCTCTGGCCAACGACCCGGACATCCTGCTGGCGGACGAGCCGACCGGGGAACTGGACGGCGTCACCGAGCAGCGGATTCTCTCGCTGCTGCGCGGCCGGGCGGAAGCGGGCCGCGGGGTGCTGATCGTGACCCACAGCCCCGAAGCGGTCAAGATCGCTGATCGGGTCATCACCTTGCGCGACGGAAGGATCCCGTCATGAAGCCCCAGGAGGTGCTGGTCGACTGCCAGGACGCGGCCCGTACGTACGGCAGGGCACTGGCCGCCGTCGTCGCGGTGCACGGCGCGACCTGCCAGGTCCGCGCCGGTGACCGGATCGCGATCACCGGGCCGTCGGGCTCCGGCAAGTCCACCCTGCTGCACCTGATGGCCGCACTCGAACAGCCCACCACCGGCCAGCTCAGCTGGCCGGGCCTGGCCGAGCGCCCGATGGCGGCGCAGGTGGGTGTCGTCTTCCAAGGGCCCAGCCTCATCCCGGCCCTGGACGTGGCCGAGAACACCGCGCTTCCCCTGGTGCTGGCCGGTGTCCCCGATGAGCGGGCCCGGCGCCGCGCCCTGGACTGCCTCGCCCTGGTCGCCGCCGACGGCCTGGCAGGCAAACTGCCGGAAGAACTGTCCGGCGGCCAGGCCCAGCGCGTGGCCGTCGCGCGCGTACTGGCCCTGCGGCCGCGCCTGATCCTGGCGGACGAACCCACCGGGCAGCTGGACAGCGCCACCGGGCGGCACATCATCGACGTGCTCCTGGCCGCGGCCGACGAGATCGGCGCCGCACTCGTGGTCACCACACACGATCCCGCTGTCGCCCAGCGCCTTGACCAGCGATGGGCGATGCATGAAGGCCGCCTGCACCCTCCGCCCGAACCGCACCGGCGCCCCGCGGCAGCGGCCCCCCAGGGAGAAACATCATGATCATTACCTGGACCGGCGGACTGCTCCGCCGTCGCACCGGACGGCTGATCGCCACCGCGTCCGGCATCGCCCTCGCGGTCGCACTCGTGGCGTCCCTGGGGTCGTTCCTGACCGCGTCGAAATCCACCATGACCCACCGCGCGGTCAGTTCGGTCGCGGTGGACTGGCAGGCGGAAGTCCAGCCGGGCGCCGAACCCGCCACGGTCCTCGAAGCAGCCCGGGCCGCGCACGGTGTGCGCAGCGCCCAGAGCGTCGGGTTCGCCCGCAGCACCGGATTCCAGGCCACCAGCGGGGGCAGCACACAGAACACCGGCCCGGGTGTCGTGCTGGGCCTGTCCGACACGTACCGGGCGACGTTCCCCCGGGAGATCCGCCAGCTCACCGGCGCCACGTCCGGGGTGCTGATAGCTCAGCAGACCGCGGCGAACCTGCATGTCGCCCCCGGTGGAACGATCACCGTCGGCCTTCCCGGCGCGAGGCCGGCGAAGGTGAAGGTGGCCGGAGTGGTCGACCTGCCGCAGGCTGACTCGCTGTTCCAGAAGGTGGGTGCTCCGCCGCAGTCCCAGCCCGCCGCCCCGCCCGACAACGTCCTGATCCTCCCCTCAGGCCTCTTCAGCACACTGACCGCGCCGGTCAAGGCCGTCGACCCGAGCGCCGTCACCACCCAGATCCACATCGCCCGCAACGCACCCCTGCCCGCCGACCCGGCCGCCGCGTTCACCGCCGACACCGCCGCCGCCCGCAACCTGGAGGCCCGTACCTCCGGCGGCGCGGTGGTCGGCGACAACCTCGGCGCCGCCCTGGACGGAGCCCGGCAGGACGCTCTGTACGCCCAGATCCTGTTCCTGTTCCTCGGCGTGCCCGGCGCGGTGCTCGCCGCCCTGCTGACCGCCGCGGTGGCCGGCGCGGGCGCCGGCCGCAGACGGCGTGAGCAGGCGCTGCTGCGTACCCGCGGGCTGCGGCCCCGCCAGGTCGCCACCATGGCCGCCGCCGAAGCGGGGGTGGTCGGTGCGGCCGGCGGCCTGCTCGGCCTGGGGATCGCCGCGGTGGCGGGCCGGGCCGCCTTCGGCACCGCCTCGTTCGGTGCGAGCGGCGCCTCGGCGGTGGGCTGGTTCGCCCTTGCCCTCATCCTGGGTCTGGCCGTCGCCGCCGCAGCGGTCCTCGTACCCGCGCTGAGTGACCTGCGTACCGGTACGGTCGCGGCCGCGCGCCAGGTCGTCGGACACGCCCGCTCCCCGTGGTGGATGCGATGCGGTGTCGACCTCCTCCTGCTCGCCGCCTCGCTCCTGGTCTTCCGGGCGTCGAGCGGCAACCAGTACGCGCTGGTCCTGGCCCCGGAAGGGGTGGCGAGCATTTCGGTGTCGTACTGGGCCTTCCTCGGGCCTGCCCTGCTCTGGTTCGGCTCGGCGCTGCTGCTGTGGCGGCTGGCCGCTCTGTTCCTGGCCCATGGAAGGCGGCCGCTGGCCCGCCTGGCCCGGCCGCTGACCGGGCCACTCGCAGCTACCACCGCGGCGAGCATGTCCCGTCGACGCCGTCCGCTGGCCCGCGCCATCGTGCTCCTCGCGCTCGCCATTTCCTTCGGGGCTTCCACCGCGACCTTCAACGCCACGTACCGTCAGCAGGCCGAGGTGGACGCCCAGCTCACCAACGGCGCCGACGTCACGGTCACCCAGTCGCCGGGCGTCAGCGTCGGACCCGAGGCGGGCGGCCCCCTGAAGGTGGCCGGAGTCCGGCACGTCGAACCCCTCCAGCACCGTTTCGCCTACGTCGGCGCGGACCTGCAGGACCTGTACGGCGTCCAGCCTTCCACCATCACGTCGGCCACTTCCCTGCAGGACGCGTACTTCGCGGGCGGCAGCGCCAAGAGCCTCATGAACAAGCTCGCCGCCCGCCCCGACTCCCTCCTGGTCAGCCAGGAAACCGTCAAGGACTTTCAGCTCGCCCCCGGCGACACCGTCAATCTGCGGCTGCAGGACAGCCGGACCAAGACCCTGCACACCGTCCCCTTCCACTACGCGGGCGTCGTCAAGGAGTTCCCCACCGCTCCCAAGGACAGCTTCTTCGTCGCCAACGCCGGCTACATCGCCAGGACCACCGGCAGTGACGCGATCGGCGCGTTCCTCATCGACACCGGCGGCATCCACCAGAAACCCGTCGCCGCTCAACTCCGCCACCAGCTGGGGACCGCCGCGAGCGTCACCGACGTCACCCAGACCCGCTCCTCGATCGGCACGAGCCTCACCTCGGTGGACCTGGCCGGACTCACCCGCATCGAACTGGGCTTCGCGGTCCTGCTGGCCGCGGCCTCCGGCGGCATCGTCCTGGCACTCGGCCTGGCCGAACGGCGCCGTACCTTCGCCCTCACCACGGTCCTCGGCGCCACCCGGCGCCAGCTGCGGGGACTGGTCCTGAGTGAAGCGGCGGTCATGACCGCCGGCGGCCTGGCCGGCGGCGCCGTCATCGGGTGGGCGCTGTCCCAGATGCTCGTCAAGGTCCTCACCGGTGTCTTCGATCCGCCGCCGGCCACCATCGCCGTGCCCTGGGCCTATCTCGCCGTCACCGTCCTGACCGCGGTTGCCGCGATCACCGCAGCGGCATGGAACGCGGCCCGCCGCTCCGCGCGGCCGGCCGTCGAAGAGCTCCGCGAACTGTGAGGGCCGCCCGAACGGCCGGGGCGGGCACCGCGAGGCCCGCCCCGGTCTCCCTCACCCCACGGGACCGCGAGCCAGGCGAGACTTTGCGGACAGCCCTTAGGCTTCGGCGCATGAGCCCGCCCGCACCCCAGGAGGGGACGCATGTCCTGGTCGTCGAGGACGACGACGTCATCGGACGGCACCTGGACGCCGGACTACGTGGCCACGGCTACCACTCCACCTGGTGCCGCGACGGCATCAGCGCACTGGCCGAGGCCCGCGCGGGCTCCCACGACGTCGTACTGCTGGACCTCGGCCTGCCCGACACCGACGGCATCGACATCGCACGCACGCTGCGTGCCGAATTCCCCGACCTGCTCATCGTCATCCTCACCGCCCGCAGCAACGAGATCGACGTCATCGCCGGACTCGACGCGGGAGCTGACGACTACCTCGTCAAGCCCTTCACCCTGACCGTCCTGCTGGCCCGGCTACGCGCGCACCTGCGCCGCCGCCCGTCAGGACCTCCCGCACAGGAGCGAGCGATCCGCCTCGGCGACCTGACGGTGGACACCACCGCGCGGCGCTGCCTGGTCGGAACCCATGAGATCGCGCTGCGGCCCAAGGAATTCGAGCTGCTCGCCGTCCTCGCCCGGCACGCCGGCGCGGCCGTTTCCCGCGAAACCCTGATGGCGCGGGTCTGGGACGAGAACTGGTTCGGCCCCACGAAGACACTCGACGTCACGCTGGCCTCGCTGCGCCGCCGCCTTCACCAGGCCGCCGCTGACGCGCCGTTCGCGCTGAACCTGCCGGAGATCACCACCCTGCGCGGGCACGGCTACCGCCTGGATCCTGCCGAGTCCGGACCGGCACCGCGGCCCGGGCCGGGCCGCTGACCCACGGCGGGAAGCGGCCGTGGGGGAGTCGCGCATGCCGGGGAATCGTCGGGCTCGTGCGCGTCCTTCCGCAGTTGAGCTGATCGCGTCCGATATGCCGCGCCGGGTTACCCGATCTTCATCGAAATCCCTCCAGTATCCGGGAAACGCCCTTGTCCCGAGCCTGTATGCGAAATACGGTCGGCGATATTCCTTGATCGGCTCCTGGCGGGAGGCAGTACCTCGTGCGCCGCACCATCACCGGCCCCTTCGCCGTCGCGTTGATGTCCCTCCTATCGGGCTGTGCGTCCCTGCAGTCCTCCGCGACCGAGGTCGGCGGAGTGCGGATGACCGACGAACGGCCCGTACGGGACGGCGGAACCCTCACCGTCGCGCTCAACGCGGACCCCGACAAACTCGACCCGAGCCTCGCCCAGACCCTCGTCGGCCGCACGGTCTTCGCGGGCATGTGCGAGAAGCTGTACGACATCGACCAGCACGGGACGATCGTTCCGCAGCTCGCCACGGCGCTCCCCACCGTCTCGGCCGACGGCCGCACCGTCACCATCCAGGTCCGCCGCGACGCGAAGTTCAGCGACGGCACCGCACTCGACGCGCGCGCCGTGGTCACCTCGCTGCTGCGCCACCGCGACCTGCCGGAGTCCGCGCGCGCCACCGAACTCGCCCCGCTCCGTGGCGTCGAGGCGACCGGTCCTTACACCGTCAGGCTCACCCTGAAGCAGCCGTACGTGCCGCTCACCGGGGTGCTCGCCGACCGGTCGGGGATGGTGATGTCCCCGGCCGCGCTGAAGAAGTACGGCAAGGACTTCACCAACCACCCGTCCTGCGTCGGCCCGTTCCGCTTCGTGGAACGCGTCGGCGGCGACCGGATCGTGCTGAAGAAGGACCCGGACTACTACAACGCCGACCAGGTCCCGCTCGACGGGGTGATCTACAAGCCCATCCCCGACGGCAATGTCCGCCTCGCCAATCTGCGCTCCGGTGACATCCAGGTCGGTGACCAGATGACCCCTGTGGACGTACGCAGCGCCCTGACCGAGACCGCGCTCCAGGTCTTCAACTCGCCCTCCCTCGGCTACCAGGGCATCGGCCTCAACGTCGGCAATGTGAAGGGCCTCGGCGCGAAGCCGGGGAAGATCGACACCCCGATCGCCCGGGACGCCCGGGTCCGTGAGGCGTTCGAGCTCTCCCTCGACCGTGAGCTGATCAACAAGGTTGTTTTCCAGGGCATGTACGAGCCGGCCTGCGGGCCCGTCTCGCCCGGGTCGGCCATCGCGCCCGGCGCGAAGGCCGCGCAGTGCCCGAAGCGCGAGGTCGCGCGGGCGAAGAAGCTGCTGCGGGACGCCGGGGTGAAGACCCCCGTACGGATGGAGCTGAAAGTCTCCACCACGCCCGAGTCCAGCCGGCTCGGCCAGGTCGTCCAGGCCATGGCCAAGGAGGCCGGCTTCGCGATCACCCTGCGCCCGACCGAGTACGCCACGCTGCTGGAGGAGACCGACGCCGGGAAGTACGACGCGTTCACCAGCGGCTGGTCGGGGCGGCTCGACCCGGACGGCAATATCGCCAGCTTCCTCCAGACCCAGGGTGCGATGAACGCGTACGGACTCTCCGACCCGGCGATCGACCGGCTCGTCGCCCGCGGCCGCACCGAGGCCGATCCGGCACAACGCGCCACGATCTACGACGAGTTG
The DNA here is from genome assembly GCF_055582185.1 of Streptomyces sp. NPDC042201. Lineage (NCBI taxonomy): Bacteria > Bacillati > Actinomycetota > Actinomycetes > Kitasatosporales > Streptomycetaceae > Streptomyces > Streptomyces sp. NPDC042201. The sequence goes on from NZ_JBVJDS010000003.1 coordinate 618,044, forward strand.
ACCCGGCGTATCAGCGCCGAACACGCCCTGATCTATGTCTACCGGCAGAAGAACTACGCCGTCACCACGACCTCGGTCGCAGGCGTCCGCATCTTCGGCGACGGCCTGGTCCGGGTCACGACAGCGGGGTACGCCCGATGACGACATACCTGCTCACCCGGGTGCGGCAGTCCCTGATCACCCTCCTCCTCGTGAGCGTCGTGGTCTTCGCGGGCATCAGGGCCCTGCCCGGCGACCCGGCGCTCGCCCTCGCCGGCGAGGAACGCAGCCCCGAGGCGCTCGCCGCCGTCCGCGAGAGCTACGGCCTGAACGACAACATCGCTGTCCAGTACGGGCGTTACCTCGGGCACGCCCTCACCGGCGACCTCGGCACCTCCTCCCGTACCGGGCTCCCCGTCGCCGACGCCATCACCGCGGCCCTGCCCATCACCCTCGAACTGGCGGCGCTGTCGATGCTGCTGGCGATCGTCCTCGGCATCGGCGCCGGTGTCGTCGCCGCCGTACGGCGCGGAAAGCCCGAGGAGTGGCTCGCCAACGCCATCGCCCTGCTCGGCCTTTCGGTGCCGACATTCTGGCTCGGCATCGTGCTGGTGCTCACCTTCGCCATCGCCGTACCGGTCTTCGCGGCCTCCGGATATGTGCCCTTCGGCACCGATCCGCTCGACAATCTGCGTCGTATGGTGCTGCCTTCGCTCGTTCTCGGCTCCGGGCTCGCGGCGGTCGTGATGCGCCAGACCCGGGCGGCCATGCTCGACTCGCTGTCCGCCGACTATGTCCGTACGGCGCGGGCCAAGGGCCTGTCGCGACGGCAGGTCATCGGCGGGCACGCCCTGCGCAACTCCCTGGTGACGGTGGTGACCGTCCTCGGTCTCCAACTGGGCCATCTGATCTCCGGGGCCGTCGTGACCGAGCAGATCTTCGTCCTGCCCGGCTTCGGCAAGCTCACCATCGACGCCGTCTTCACCCGTGACTACGCGACGCTGCAAGCCGTGGTGCTGTGCACCTCCGCCGCGTACATCCTCATCAACCTGCTGGTCGACGTGTTGTATTCGGTGATCGACCCGCGCATCAGGCTCGGAGGTGCCCGGTGACCACAGCTGTCCTCACAGCGATCCGGACGGCGGGGGCGCGGACGGCGGGCAGCCCCAGGCTCCGCGCCCTGCGCAAGAACCGGCTGGCCCTCACCGGGGGGTTCATCGCGGCGGTGTTCGTGCTGGCCGCGCTGCTCGCGCCGCTCGTCGCGCCGTACGACCCGGCGCAGCCGGACTTCTCCAACGCGCTCGCCGAACCGAGCGGGGCGCACTGGCTCGGCACGGACGATCTCGGGCGTGACCAGCTCTCCCGCATCGTGTACGGAGCACGGGCGTCCATGCAGGTCGGCGTGGTCGCGGTGGTACTGGCCTTTGTCATCGGCGTACCGCTCGGACTGCTGGCCGGGTACTACGGGAAGTTCGCGGACAGCGCCGTGTCCCGGCTGACCGACACCCTGCTGGCCTTTCCGTTCCTGGTGCTGGCGGTCGGCCTGGCGGCGGTGCTCGGCCCGTCGCTGACCAATGCCACCATCGCCGTCGGGATCTCGCAGATCCCCGCGGTCATCCGGATCACCCGGGCCGAGACGCTGCGGCTGACGCATGCCGACTATGTGGCGGCCGCAGTCGCCAACGGGGGCGGGGACGCGACCGTACTCGGACGGCACATCCTGCCCAACGCGACCTCGGCGCTGATCGTCCAGGCGACGGTCGGCATTCCCGCCGCGATCATCGGGGAGGCGCTGCTGAGCTTTCTGGGCCTGGGCGTTCAGCCACCGGACCCTTCGCTCGGTGTGATGCTCTCCGGCGCGCAGTCCTTCCTCGCCCCCGCGCCCTGGATGGCGGTCTTCCCCGGTCTGGCGATCGTGGCCGCGACGCTGGCCTTCAATCTGCTCGGTGACGGGCTGCGTGATGTTCTCGACCCTCGTGGAGGCACCCGATGAGCGCAGGCTCCGTGGCGACGGTATCTGCGGTGAGTGAACTGTCGGGCTCCGAAGCGGTGTTGAGCGTCCGCGACCTGTCCGTGTCGTTCCGCTCGGACACCCGGACCGTACACGCCGTCGACACCGTCTCGTTCGATCTCGCCGCCGGTGAGGTCCTGGCGGTGGTGGGGGAGTCGGGCTGCGGCAAGTCCGTCACCTCGATGGCCGTGATGGGGCTGCTGCCGCCCAGCGCCGCTGTGACGGGCTCGATCAGGCTCGGCGGCCGGGAACTCGCCGGGGCCGCGGACAAGGAACTGCGGAAGGTCCGCGGCAAGGACATCGCGATGATCTTCCAGGAGCCGATGACCTCGCTGAACCCGGTGCTGACGATCGGCCGGCAGATCGGTGAAGTGGTCCGCAAGCATCAGGGACTCGGCCGGCGTGCGGCCAGGGAACGGGCGGTGGAGCTGCTCGAACTGGTCGGCATCCCGGCCCCGCGCCAGCGCGTCGACGAATATCCGCACCAGCTCAGCGGCGGTATGCGACAGCGCGTGATGATCGCTGTCGCGGTCGCCTGCGACCCCGGTGTACTGATCGCCGACGAGCCCACGACGGCGCTCGACGTCACGGTCCAGGCGGGCATCCTGGAGGTCCTCCAGTCCCTGCGGGAACGGCTCGGCACGGCGATCGTACTGATCACCCATGACCTCGGCGTCGTCGCCGACAGCGCCGACCGGGTGCTCGTGATGTACGCGGGCCGTGCGGTCGAACAGGCCCCGGTGCACGAGCTGTTCGGGGCGCCCCGCCATCCGTACACCGCGGGCCTGCTCGGCGCGGTCCTGCGCCCGGGGGCCGAGGGCAAACGCCGGCTGCCGGAAATCCCCGGCCTGGTCCCCAGCCTCGACGAACAGCCGGACGCCTGCACGTTCGCGCCGCGCTGCGCGAAGGCGGACGACCGGTGCGGGGCGGCGCGGCCGGCTTTCGAGACGCCGGTCGGCGCGGTGGACGCAGGCCCCGGCCATCTGGCGGCCTGTTGGCACCCGATGCCGGTTCCTGAGCCGGCGCCTGTGACGGTCCTTGAGCCGGCGCCGGCTCCGGCGCCTGGGCCGATCCCTGAGCCGACGCGTGAGCCGGCTCCGGCATCGCCGCCGGGCACAGCCGGCTCTGCGGACCGCTCCACGGACCTGCCCATGAAGGAGGACGGACAGTGACCACCGCCCCAGTCGTCCCCGCCCCGGCCGGCGAGCCGCGCGCGGACACCTCGCCCGTTCTCGAACTCACCACACTCACCAGGCACTTCGCCGCCTCCAAGGGGACCGTCCGCGCCGTCGACGGGGTGACCCTCACCGTCGGACGGGGCGAAGTGGTCGGTCTCGTCGGGGAGTCCGGCAGCGGGAAGTCGACCGTCGGCCGGTGTGCCGTACGGCTCGACGAGCCGACTTCCGGGACCGTACGGATCAACGGGACCGACATCACGCACCTCTCGCGACGTGCCCTGCGGCCCCTGCGCAAGGACTTCCACCTGGTCTTCCAGGACCCGTCGTCCTCGCTCGATCCCCGGATGACGGTCGGGCAGATCATCGCCGAGCCGCTGCGGCTCCATGGCATCGCCCGGGGCCGGGCGGCCAGGGAGCGGGTTGCCGCACTGCTGCGCCAGGTGGGTCTGCGGCCCGAGTACATCGACCGGAATCCGCACGAGCTGTCCGGCGGTCAGCGCCAGCGCGTCTCCCTCGCGCGTGCGCTGTCCGTCGACCCCGACCTGCTGATCGCGGACGAGCCGACCTCGGCGCTCGACGTCTCCGTCCAGGCTTCCGTCCTCAACCTCCTCGCCGATCTGCAGCGCGACCGCGGCTTCGGGTGTCTCTTCATCACCCACGATCTGGCGGCGGTGGAATTCCTCGCCGACCGGATCGCGGTGATGTATCTGGGGCAGATCGTCGAAGTGGCACCGACCGCCGAGCTGTTCGCCGCCCCCAAGCACCCGTACACGCAGGCGCTGCTCTCCGCCGCGCCCGTGCCCGACCCGGTCGAACAGCGCTCCCGTCGGCGCATCGTGCTCAGCGGCGAACTGCCGAGCCCGCTCGCGCCGCCACCGGGCTGCCGCTTCCACACCCGCTGCCCGGTCGCCGTCGACCGCTGCCGCACCGAGGTCCCCGGACTACGGGCGCTTCCGGCCACGGCGAAGGCCCGGCAGGTCTCCTGCCATCTCGTCACCGCCGACGGCGCCGCCCCGAACGCCGCCGCCTGAGGCCGATCGGCCGTCGTACTGCCGTTTAACGCGTGGACGGGATGTGCCTGCCCCTATTAATCTGCGCACGTGTCCAGTCCCGAGGCCGCAAGACTCTAGCCACCGGTCGTCCGGTGGCTGCTTGTGATGTCGCGTAGAAGCTCCGCCGCCCAGGAGGCCGCGGGCGCTGTCCGTCGTGACCACTGCCACCGGATCGCCTGAGTGCGGGCTGTTGTCGACCTCGGCCGTGTGTCACTTCCGTGACCCCGGCGGGTTCTCGCGCGGTTGCCATCCACCGCTGCCTCGCCGATTCATTCGATCCACGATGTGGTTGCGGAGTTTTGCTGTGCCATTGGCCCTTTACGTTCTCGGACTCGCGGTCTTCGCTCAGGGGACGTCCGAGTTCATGCTGTCCGGCCTCGGGCCGGACATCGCAAGCGACTTGAGTGTCTCTCTTCCCGCCGTGGGGGCACTGACCTCCGCGTTCGCGGTGGGAATGATCATTGGCGCGCCGCTGATGGCGATGATGAGCCTGCGCTGGCCGCGCCGTCGCGCGCTCCTGGTCTTCCTGGTCGTTTTCCTGCTCGTCCATATCCTCGGTGCGGTGACCACCAGCTACGCGGTCCTCTTGGTCACGCGGTTCGTCGGAGCGCTGGCCAACGCGGGGTTCCTGGCGGTGGCCCTGGTGGCCGCGACCGGCCTGGTCGAGCCGAACGCCAAGGGCCGCGCCACCTCCACCCTGCTCGGTGGCATCACCCTCGCGTGCGTGGTGGGCGTTCCCGCCGGCGCTCTGCTCGGTCAGCTCTGGGGATGGCGCTCAGCGTTCTGGGCGGTGGCCGTCCTGTCCGGGCCGGCCGTCATCGCGATCCTGCGGGCGGTACCGGCCGGTGCTCCCGACTCCTCCCGCACGAGCGCGCGAGGGCAACTGCGGTCGCTGCGCGAGCCGCGGCTTCTGGTGACCCTGCTGCTGGGCGCCCTGGTGAACGGCGCGACCTTCTGTTCGTTCACCTACCTCGCGCCCCTGTTGACCTCCGTCACCGGACTGGGCTCCGTATGGGTGCCCACGATGCTCGCGCTCTTCGGTCTGGGCTCGTTCGTCGGTGTCACCGTCGGCGGCCGCATGGCCGACGTGCGGCCCGCCCAGCTACTGGTGACCGGCGGGCTGGTCCTGCTGGCCGGCTGGGTCGTGTTCGCGGTATCGGCCGGGAGCCCGGTGGCGACGCTCGTTCTCGTCTTTGTCCAGGGGGCGCTTTCGTTTGCGGTCGGGTCCACGCTGATCTCGCAGGTGTTCTACGTGGCGACCGGGGCGCCGGCCCTGGCCGGCGGGTTCGCCACGGCCGCGTTCAACGTGGGCGCCGCGATCGGCCCCTGGCTCGGCGGGATCGCGATCGGTGCGGGACTCGGGTACCGCTCGCCGCTGTTGGTCAGCGCGCTGCTGGTGTCCCTCGCACTCGCCACCGCCGCCGCGGCCTGGGGGGCGAGTGGCCGTCAGGGGCTCACCGCGACGCCGTAGGGGCTGTTGCCGACGGTGACGGTCGCGGTGACTTTACGGGTTCCCGGATCGATGACCGACACGGTGCCCGCGCCCTGATTCGTGACGTAGAGGGCGTTCTTGGTGACCTCCAGATTGAACGGGTCGGTGCCCGGAGGGCCGATGGAAACGGTCGCCGAGACGCGAGAACCGCCGCTGTCGAGGACGGCTACGTTGCCCGGGCCGAGGACCGCGACGTACGCGGTCCTGCCGTCCGGGCCGACCGCCACGTCGAAGGGGCCCTCGCCCACCCGTACGGTCCGTCGCGTGCCGTCGCCGGTGCCGATGACGGAGACGGTCTGCGCCGTCTCGTTGGCCACGTAGGCGGTCTTGCCGTCCTGGCTGATGGCGACGGCCACCGGCGAGCGGCCGGCGGGGAGGTCCCGGGTGACCCGGTTCGTACCGGTGTCGATGACGGACAGTTTGGTCGAACCGGCGTTCGCGACGTAGGCCGTGGCACCGTCGCGGCTGACCGCCACGCTCACCGGGGAGACGCCGACCTTGACGGTCGCGGCCACCTTGTAGGTCGCGGTGTCGACCACGGACACGCTGTTGGAACCGCCGTTGGTGACGTACAGGCGCTTGCCGTCCGGGCTCAGGGCGACTCCCGAGGGGCCCTTGCCGACCGTCACCGTTTTGACGATCTTGTTGGTCCGGGTGTCGAGCACCGAGACCCGGGCCGACCCGTTGTCGGCGACGTACACATGCTTGCCGTCGGTGGCGACGGCGACCCCTTCGGGCGCGGTGCCCGCCGGCACGGTCGCGATGACCTTGTTGCTGCGTGCGTTGATGACCGAGAGCGTGTCGTCGAGCTGATTGGTGACGTACACGCGGGCGGCGGCGGACGGGGCCGGGGCCTCGGCCGCGGTCGGCACCGGAGCCGCCTTCGTACACGACGCCAGCAGGATCGTGGCGCCGATCGCGAGCGCCGGCCGGAGCTTCCTCGTCTGTCGTGCGCGGATGGTGCCGGCCCGGCTTCCCAGGGGGTGATGCATCTCGCCTCCCGCGTGCGTTCGCGATGGTTCGGTCTGTGTTCCGGGCGTGGTCCCCGACGGCAGGGGTCAGGCCAGGAGTCCGCGTGCGTAGTGGTCGTTCTTGTCGCGTACGCCGGGGAGGGCGAAGAAGTAGCCCCCGCCGCGCGGAGTGATGTACGGCACGAGCGTTTCGGCCTCCAGCCGTTTCTGCATGGCGATGTACGAGTTGAGTTCGCGCTGGAAGCAGACGAACGCGTGCCCCATGTCGAGCTCGGGGACATTGGGGCTCCGGTCGTAGTCGAAGCTGCGACGCAGGATGGTGCTGCTCGCCGCGGTCTCGGGCGTCTGGGGATTGGCGAGCCGGATGTGCGAGTTCAGCGGGGTGATCAGTCCCTGCGGGTCGTTGGTGTAGATGGGGTCGAGGAGGTCCGACGCGTTCTCGGACTCCGCGTACATCGGGGCGCCGCTCGCCTTGCGCCGGCCGAAGATCCGCTCCTGCTGGGCCACGGGCACCTTCTGCCAGGCCTCGATGTGGAAGTGGACGATGCGGACCACGTGGTACGTGCCGCCGGCCGCCCAGGCGGGCTCGTCGGTGTGCGGCTGGGTCCAGACCACCTGGTTCATCTGGGCGGTGTTGGTGGTGTCCGGGTTGGCGATGCCGTCCTTGAAGCCGAACCAGTCGCGCCGGACGCCGACCGGGCGCGGTGGATTGCGCTGGCCGTCGATGCGCCAGCGCAGCTTCATCGCACCCTTGGTCCTGGTCAGGATGTCGATCAGCGCGTGCACCGTTGTGTCGCGGTGGTCCGCGCACAGCTGGATGAGCAGATCACCGTTGCTGAGCTCGGGGTCCAGATCGTCGTGCTGGAAGGGCTGCATGGCGACGAGCTGGACCGGTTTGCGCCCGCTGAGCCCGAAGCGGCCGTCGAAGAGGGACGCCCCGACTCCGACCGTCATGGTCAGATGGTTGGCCTGGATCTTCGGCCCCAGGATGCCGCTGTCGGAGGGCGCCGACGTCGCGGAGACGTCCGGCGGTGTCCCGCCCGAGGTGAGGAAGCGGGCTCGCGCGGTCAGCGTGCGGAAGAGTGTGGTGAGTTCGGCGCGGGTCGAGGCGGTCACGTCGCAGGAGAGGAAGATCGCGTCCTGCTGGGGAGGGTCGGCGATGCCGGACTGGTGGTATCCGAAGAACGGGACGGTGCCGGTGTCGGCCTTGCCCGCGTCCGGGGCTGCGGCGGGCGCCGCGGCGTGTGCCGCCTCGCTGCCGAGAAGTCCGCCGCCGACCGCTCCTGCCACACCCGCCGCGGTGCTGTGCAGGAAGGACCGGCGTGCGAGGGCGCCCGCCGGGCATTCTCCGCCACCCCACCCTTCGTCCTGGGCCAGAGGTGTTTCCTCAGTCATGGTTCCCCTCTCGGAAGGAGCCCGGTGGCTGGCCGGCCAACGCCTGGACCGCGCCTGATTGCTGAGGGATGAGTCCAGATAAAAATCAATATATGGATAAAACGGAAAGGTGCCACCTCGGCGCGTCGCCTTGGAGGCGGGCCGGGTCACGCTTGGGCGCGGTGGGACCGTCGCGGCCGACGGCGCCCGAAAGAGAGTGAGGCGCCGCCGGAGGGGGCGGTGGTCCGGCAGATGTAGGGTTCGGAGCTGCGAAGGGGAGTAGCCCCGCGAACCGGTCGTCGACACACTGGAACCCGCTTGCGGGTTCCCGGTGGCCGGGCCCGCACGGTGCGGGCGGGCGAGACCTTCGGTCCTGTTTGTCGACGACCGTATGCGTGTCGGCAGGGGCCGAAGCCGTGCCCCGCCCTCGTGCCGGTCGTCCTTCGGAGCCCCCGCCGGTGCGGGAAGGCTGGACGAGTCCCGTGATCCCTTTTCTTCTGCTCATCGTGTGCGCGGTGGCGATCTATCTCTCGTGCGAGTGGTTCGTCAACGCGGTCGAATGGCTGGGCGAACGCCTCAAGGTCGGGAAGATGGCCGTCGGTACGATCCTGGCCGCCTTCGGCACCGCGCTGCCCGAGTCGGTGGTCACGCTGGTCGCGGTGACCACCGGCGGGACGGAGGAGGCCAAGAACATTGGCGTCGGCGCGGCGATGGGCGGCCCCCTCGCCCTGGCCACCGTCGCCTACGGCGTCACCGGCACGATGCTGCTGCTCAAGCACCGCAAGGAGCGTCTGCTGGTACTGGCCGACACCGGTACGGCCCCCGGCGGACCCGATGCTCCGGCCCTGGGCGACGCGAAGGACATGAAGCGCCTGGCCAAGGACCAGCAGTGGTTCCTGCCGATCTTCATCGTCAAGGTCTCGCTCGGCCTGGTCGCCTTCGCATTCAAGCCCGTACTCGGCCTGCTGTTCTTCGCCGCCTACGCGGTCTACTTCTGGCGGGAGATCCGCAGCAGCCGGGCCGCTGAAGCGCAGGAGGAGACAGAGGAGCTGGAGCCGCTGAAGTTCCAGCCCGGGGCCGCGTCCCCCGCCACCTGGGCCGTGGTGGCGCAGACCCTGGCCGCCCTCGCGGTGATCTTCTTGGCCGCGCACTACTTCGTGAAGCAGCTCGATCTCATCGGCCCCATGCTCGGGCTGTCCGCCACGGTGACCGCGCTGCTGCTCTCCCCGATCGCCACCGAACTCCCGGAGATCATGAACGCGGTGATCTGGGTGCGGCAGGGCAAGACGAAGCTGGCTCTGGCGAACATCTCCGGCTCCATGATGATCCAGGCCACCGTCCCCAGCGGCATCGGGCTGCTGTTCACCACATGGCACTTCGACGGCGCTCTGCTGTGGTCCGGGCTGATCACCATGGCCGCGATCACCTATCTGCTGGCGACGATGCGCGCCCACAGGCTCACCCCGGCCCGCCTCGCGGTCGCGGCCGGCTTCTACGTCGTCTTCGCCCTCGGACTGATCCCGATCCTGTCCTGACCCCGCTCGACCGCTACGCCCACTTCAGGCCGGAGGCGGGCCGGAAGGGGCGTGGGGCGGTCGATAGTCTGCTTGTCGGCCGGGGTGCCGGTGACACACGTCCCCCACGCTCCCCGGGCCGGCTCCTGAGCGCGCACTGTGCCGACCGCGGCACTCAACTGACAAGGATCTAGGGCATGTTCACGACCCGGCCGACTCTCCAGGGCACCTTCGGCATGGTGTCCTCCACCCACTGGCTCGCCTCGCAGTCCGCGATGGCCGTGCTGGAGGACGGCGGCAATGCCTACGACGCCGCCGTCGCCGCCGGCTTTGTCCTGCATGTCGTCGAACCGCATCTCAATGGACCGGGCGGCGAGGTGCCGATCATCCTCGCGCCCGCCGGCGGCGAGGTGCGGGTGCTCTGCGGGCAGGGCCCGGCCCCCGCAGGCGCGACCATCGGCCACTACCGCTCGCTCGGCCTGGAACTGGTCCCCGGCACCGGACCGCTGGCCGCCGCCGTGCCCGGTGCCTTCGACGCCTGGATGCTGCTGCTGCGCGACCACGGCACCAAGTCCCTCGCCCAGGTGCTGCGTTACGCCATCGAGTACGCGGAGGACGGCCACGCGCCCGTCGAACGGATCGGCCAGACCGTCGAAACCGTCCGTGAGCTCTTCGAGACCGAGTGGACCTCGTCCGCCGATGTCTACCTTCCCGGCGGCAAGGCACCGGCGCCCGGCGAGCTGTTCCGTAACCCCGCGCTCGCCGCCACCTGGCGCCGTCTGATCGCCGAGGCGGAAGCGGCCGGCGAGGACCGGGTGAGCCAGATCGAGGCCGCGCGCGCCGTGTGGCGCGAGGGCTTCATCGCCGAGGCGCTGCTCCGGCAGGCGGCCCATCCCACCATGGACACCAGCGGCTCACGCCACACCGGCACGCTCACCGCGGCCGATCTGGCCGGCTGGTCCGCGACGTACGAGGCGCCCGCGACGTACGACTGGAACGGCTGGACCCTCTGCAAGGCGGGCGGCTGGAGCCAGGGCCCCGCCTTCCTCCAGCAGCTCGCCCTGCTGCCCTCGCTCGCGTCCGAGCTGCCCCGGTACGGCTCCGCGGAGTATGTCCATCTGCTCATCGAGGGCTGCAAGCTCGCCATGGCCGACCGGGAGGCCTGGTACGGCGACGCCGCCGATGTGCCGCTCGGCACGCTGCTCTCGGAGCCGTACAACACCGCACGCCGCGCGCTCATCGACGAGCGGGCCTCGTACGAACTGCGCCCCGGCAGCCCCGACGGACGCGAGCCCGCCCTGAGCGCCCACGCCAGCGCGGTCGCCGCCGGGGAGCCCGGCTTCGACGCGCTGGGCGTCCCGGCCGCGGGCGTGGGTGAGCCGACCGTGGCCAAGGACGGCGCCACCCGGGGGGACACCTGCCACCTCGACATCGTGGACCGCTGGGGCAACATGATCGCCGCCACCCCCAGCGGCGGCTGGCTCCAGTCCAACCCGGTCGTGCCCGAGCTGGGTTTCCCGCTGGGCACCCGGCTGCAGATGGCCTGGCTGGACCACGGCCTGCCGAACTCCCTCACCCCCGGCCGTCGGCCCCGCACCACCCTCACCCCGTCCCTCGCGCTGCGCGACGGCGTACCGGTGCTCGCGTTCGGTACGCCGGGCGGTGACCAGCAGGATCAGTGGCAGCTCCACTTCTTCCTGGCGGTCGCCCTCCGGTCGCTCGTCCGGGGCGGACTCGACCTCCAGGGCGCCATCGACGCGCCCAACTGGCACAACGACAGCTTCCCCAGCTCCTTCTTCCCGCGCGGGATGCGGCCCGGCAGCGTGACCGTGGAGGCGGGCATGGACCAGGACGTCATCGACGCCCTGCGCGGCCGCGGTCATGACGTGACCGTCGCCGAGGCCTGGTCCGAGGGGCGGCTGTGCGCGGTGGCCAGGGATCCGGAGACCGGCATCCTGTCGGCCGCCGCCAACCCCCGCGGCATGCAGGGTTACGCCGTCGGCCGCTGACCGTCCCCCCAGCCGTCACCCGACCTGGCATTCGGCGGGCCACCGGGGCGTGGTTGGCTGGAGGCATGATCGATGACTCTGTGTACGGAACGGTGCCCCTGCGGGGGACGGCCCACGAACCCCGCGTGTCGGCCGTCGAGGAAGCCGTCCGCGCGGCGGCCGCCGCCGAGATCATGCCGCGCTTCCGGCAGCTCGCCGCGCACGAGATCGTCGAGAAGAGCGGCCCGCACGATCTGGTGACGATCGCGGACCGGCGCGCGGAGGAGCACCTCACCGCCGCACTCACCGCGCTGCTCCCGGGCTCCGTGGTGGTCGGCGAGGAGGCGGTCCACGCGGACCCGGCGGTGTACGGCGCGCTGCGCGGCGACGCGCCGGTCTGGATCGTCGACCCGGTCGACGGCACCCGCCAGTTCGTCCGCGGCGAGCCGGGCTTCTGCACCCTCGTCGCCCTCGCGCAGGGCGGCGAGGTGCTGGCGTCCTGGACGTACGCGGCGGCGCTGGACCTGATGGCTGTCGCGGTACGCGGCCGGGGCGCCACGCTCAACGGTGCCCCGCTGCGCTCCGGCGCCCCCGCGCCGGGCGCGGTGCTCGCGGTCGCGATGTCCCACCCGGACTACACCACGGACGAACAGAAGCGCGCCCTCCTCGGCCTGCGCACCGAGGGCATCGACGCCCGCGCGTGCGGCTCGGCGGGGCTGGAGTATCTGGCCGTCGCGCGCGGCGCGCTCGACGCGGTGGCCTTCAACTGGGAGCTGGCCTGGGACCACGCGGCGGGGCTCCTGCTGGTGACGGAGGCGGGCGGCGTCCAGACGACCCTTTCGGGTGAGCCGTACCGCATCACGGGCGACAACGCGCTCCCCTTCACCGCGGCCAGGGACGCGGCGACGGCGCGGCGGGTACGGGAGCGACTGCTCACCGGAGCCTGATCCGTTCGGCGTACGGCCTCAGGCGTTAGGCGTCCGGCATCCGGCATCCGGCATCCGGCATCCGGCGTCAGGCCTCCGGCGTACGGCTTCCGGCGGCCCGGATCTCTCCGACACGCCCGAGAGCCGTCCGGCGTCACGCGCCCGCGTCCAGCACCGCCCGTACGTCCCTCGCCACGTCCGCCGCGGCCTCCACCGCCTCCGCGTCCAGCGCTTTCAGCGCCCCCGCGACCCGGTCCGCGAAAGCGAGCAGCTGCTCATCTCTCCCGCCGCTCCCGTACGAGGTCCACACGAAGGCCGTGACCATCCGATCCAAGGCCACCACGAAGTCCACCGCGGTCGGGGTGCTCTACAAGACCCACAAGTTCAGCGTGGCCAAGAAGAGCGGCAACTGGCTCTACATCACGGACAAGACGACCGGCGCAAAGGGCTGGGTCTCCGGCACGTACGTCTACCGCGACGCCCGAATGTGCCTCGACTGACAGGCACTCGGCGACAACCCGCTTATTGCGTAGCTGAGTTAATCACTCGCTCGCCAAATCCCGTCCCGTGAACAACCGGGCCGCTGGGCCCCTCCGGAAGGAGTTCTCCCTGTCCGACGACATATCCGACGACATAGAGGATTTCGTGGGCGTGCTCACGACACGGATCGAAGCGCACTTCGGAATGGGCATGGATCAGTTGAAGGCCACGGTCGCTGCGGCGCCGACTGCCAACCCCGGTGCCACCGACGTCGTCAAGTGACACGGCCTTCTGGCCGAGTCCCAGAGGGGGGTCGAGCGGGCGGAAGACGCGCTCCTCGCCGCGCTGGAGACACAGCCCTGTGAGGTCGACGACCCGACGATGGACCTCGCCCATCGCGTCAGCGCGGCCGTCGATGCACGGGATCGGCGGGCTCCGGTCGTGCGGTGGCTTCTCGGCCCGGACGCTCCCGGGAAGAAGGATCTCGCTGCCGAACGGCTTGCCCGTCTCAATCGCGGCGCCGTACGGGCCCGGCCATGCAGACCAGCGCTCCGTACCGACCCGCGGCTGCACCGCCGTCAGCGCCGAGCACGGGAAGGGCAGCGCAGCGATGAGCATCCGGCTCAAGCCCAGCACCGTGGACGGCCGACTGCAGGACGTCTTCGGCGCCCCTGTCGCCCAGCTGTACGAGAGGGCGATCAGTGCCGATGCCTCTCCGGCGATGACCCGCGCCCTGGAGCTGCGGTCGTTCCTCGCTCTGGCCGAGGAGCAGGTCGTCCGTGTCCGCGACCGCGTGCACGACCGGGATGTCGGTGGCGATGGTGAATGCCCGGTGGGCAGCCATCTCCGAGCCCTGGTCCCAGGTCAGGGAACGCCACAGATGCGGCGGGAGGGTCTGGACCGTGGCGGCGCGTCCGTTGCTCCACCGCTTGCTCCTGCGGAGGTTGATCCCGACGATCCGGGCCGCTTCCCGGGTGCTGTAGCCCTGCTCCAAGAGCCGGAAGTATGCGGCCCGCTCCCGGAATCAGTCTTCCGGCCCCCGGCGTCCTGTTCTCGCAGATCTCGAAGTCTGGCTCCGTTCGTTTCTAGGAACAGCGTTTGTCGGCGGGTTCCGGAGGCAGTTGGTGATCAACCAGTCCGTGAATGTTGAAGAGAAATGACGGCACTGCCCTGGCCCCGAACGCGGGACGGCCAGCCGTCCATCGGGCGGCCGGGGCCCTTTTTGTGGATCACCTCGCGGCCGTGAGCCCGGTTCTCAGTCAACGGGCTCCGTGGCTTTGTTCACGAGAACCGGCTCTGGCTCAACTTCTGTGACGCGACCACTCTCAGTGATCCGCCTTGCCTTCGAATTTCCGGGCGGCAGAGTCCAGGTGGCTCGTTGGGAGAGGGCGGTAGCGCGTGTTCGTTGCCAGCGAAGGCCCGCGAAGTTCATGGCGGCGTGTGTCAGGGTTCTGGCATGACTTCGACACCGGATGGACGCCCTATCCCACCCGCACGTGCTGGCGAGCGCGCCATGCTCGAATCGTGGCTCGACTTTCACCGTGCCACTCTCGCCCTGAAGTGTTCGGGCCTCAAAGACGATCAATTACGGCTGGCCTCGGCTGCGCCGTCGTCGATGACACTGCTGGGCCTCGTCCAGCACATGGCCGAGGTGGAACGCAACTGGTTCCAGCGTGTGTTCGCAGGCCAGGACGTGCACGCAGTCTTCGGGGAGAGCAACGTCGACGGCTTTGCACTTGAGGATGGCCGAGGACTCGACGAGGCCGTGGCGGTCTGGCAGACAGAGATCGTTCGAGGGCGTGAGCTCATCGCTGCCGCCTCGCTGGACGACTCCGGTCGGCTGTCTGAGCAGGAAGCCAGCCACGTAGGTGACGGAGGTGTTTCGCTGCGCTGGATCATGGTCCACATGATCGAGGAGTACGCACGTCACAACGGCCATGCCGACCTGATCCGGGAGCGCATCGACGGTGTCGCCGGGGCGTGAAATGCGGTTGGCAACAGCTTGTTCGGCTGGCTCTATTCACCAGTAGTGTCGTGGTACTGTCACCAGCTGTTACGACAACAGGACTCTTTTTCTGAGGAGTTGGAAGCCGGCCCGGCCGAACATATGGCGCTTGAGCATCTTGATCCGGTTGACATGCCCCTCGACGACACCCGAATTCCAGGGGAGCGTGAAGCCGGCGATGACTGCTTCGCGGTCGCGGTCGATGCCTGCGGCGAGGGTGTGGAGGCTGGGGAAGTCGTCCTGCCTGACGGCGGCGAGCCAGTCCGGCAGGCGCTCCCCCTGGCGCTCGGTGAGCATGGTCGCGAAGGACCGGACATGCCTGGTGAGGGCGTCGATCTCGGGGCAGTTGGCCCGGACGTTCTTCAGGTGGAGGTGTTCGGTCTCGGAGAGGGTTTCAGGGCGGCGGAGAACCCATCCGGCGACGGCCCGGGGCGAGGGAGGACGGGCTGTAACGGGCCGCGGCGAGGTGCGTTTCTGGCGGAGGTAGGCACGAACGCGCTGGTAGCTGCCTTTGTAGCCGAGCGGGACGATCTCTTCCCATAGTTTCCAGGCGTTGGTGCGGCCCTCGTTCCAGCGGTCGTCCAGGTAGGTCTTGTACTCGTCGAGGACCCAGGTCCGGGTCTGCCACTGCCCGGTGAAGAGGTCTTCCGGCTTGGCGGCGTCCGCGTACCGTTTGACGGTTCGGCTGGTCATGCCGAGCTGCCGCTGGATGGCGCGACGGCTGTGTCCTGCCTCAACCAGGGCATGGACCGTGGCATGCACGGTCCGGGTTCGGTCGGCGAACCGGTGGCCGGTCGGCCATGGTGAGCCGGAGGACTCCTCCGCCGGGTCGGGCTCCGTCTCGGGCGTTTCAGGTGTCTCGGACACCAGGACTCGCAGGCATCGGCGGTGCTGGGCGATGCTCCGCTCGGCGGCCTCGCTGAGGTTGTGCCAGAGGTGCCACCGGTCCGCGACCTGCACGGCCTGCGGGGCGCCGAAGCTGGCGCCCTCGGCGAAGAACGGCGCGCGGTCCCGGCATACGACCTCGATTCCGGGCCGTTGGGCCAGCCACGCGGCCAGGCTCGACGACTCCCGGTCGGGCAGCAGGTCGACGGGTCGGCGGGTTTCGACGTCCACGAGGACGGTGCCGTAGTGGCGGCCCTTGCGGGTGGCGTACTCGTCGACGCCGACCACCCGCGGAGCGGGTACTTCTGGTTCGGGAAGTGCTTCGACCAGCCGCAGGACTGTGCTGCGGCTGGTCGGCGCACCGACGATGTCGGCCAGGCGGGATCCGGGCCGGCCCGCGAGCGCGAGACCGATCGCGGTCAGGGTCGAGCGCAGCCGCTCGGTCCGCTGACTGTGCCTTCGGGTCAGACCGGGTATCTGCTCGACGAAGGTGTGACGTCCGCACTCGGCGGTCCGGCAGGCGAACCGGCGGACCCGCAGCTGGAGTACGACGCTTCGTCCCGAACTCGGAACATCAGCGGGAAACCGCAGGTAGGAGCCGTGAACCTGGGCGGACCACGCTCCGTAACCCGGACACGAGGCGCCCGCGGCGGTGCACCTTACATCAACACGCACTATCGCGATATTCACGTCGACCGACAGCACCGCGACGTCCGCGATCGACGGGAACAACAACTCCTCCGGCCGGAGCAAGATCTCATTCACAGCCCCGAACTATCGGCCCAGCCACTGCTGCCACTGCTCGTTTTGAGGCAACTTCCCGCGACAACGTCGGGAGTTCAGTCGTCACTCACAGTTCACGGATTACACAACCTGAGCCAGAACCCGAGAACCGACAGCACCTGTGCACGAGTTTGGGCAGCACTCGAAGCTCTGCAGAAATCGAACAGTTCATGACTTCAGGCAGCACGGGCCCCTGCCGAGAGTTCAGCAGGGGCCCACGGTGTAGCGAGCTGCGGAGGGCCGGGGCCTGTCCTCGATGAGCGGCATGCCGGCCGGCATCCGCTACCGTCTGCTGCCGGTCTGACGGCCCGGCCTCACTTCAGATGTCGGGTGAAGAACTGGGCGGCGGCGTCCCCCGCGAACTGCGGGACGCCGGTGTGCCCGCCCATATTGGCGTGCAGGGACTTCTCCTTGGAGCCGAAGGCGTCGAAAAGGTCCAGGGCCGCCTGCCGGTCGTTCCCTTCGTCGTCCCACTGCAGCAGGACATGCAGCGGAATAGTGACCTGCCTGGCCTCCTCGAACATGGCGCGAGGCACGAAACTCCCGGCGAACAGACCGGCGGCCGAGATTCGAGGCTCGACCACCACCAGCCGGATGCCGATGGAGATCACTCCCCCCGAGTACCCGACCGGGCCGCCGATCTCGGGCAGCGAAAGGAGGGCGTCCAGGGCGGCCTGCCATTCCGGGACGGCCTTTTCGACCAACGGGAGGATGAGGGCGTCGACGATCTCGTCGCTGACCGGCTCGCCGGCCCCCATCGCCCGGCGCAGGTCGGAGCGGGCCTGCTCGGCGGCGGGCCAACGGGGCCGGTCGCCGCTTCCGGGGAGCTCGATGGTGGCCGTGGCGAAGCCCTCCGCCGCGGAGTGCAGGGCCCGGGCCACCAGTCGGGGGTACATCTTGCGCAGCCCGAGGGGAGGGTGGCCGAGCAGGATCAGCGGCACCGGTGCGGATGCGGATGCGGATCTGGGTGTCCACAGGATGCCGGGGATCTCACCGAGGGTGAATTCGCGTTCGAGGACGCCGTCGTCGAGACGCTGCTCGGAAGTGAAATGCATGGTCGTGCCTTTCGGGAGTGCTCAGAGCGGCGCTCCCGGACGATCTATCGCCCGACCGTGACCCCGGAGGGGAGCACCCATGTCGATACTGCGTTCACGGGTACCACCTCCTCGATCTCTCGCACGGCCTCCGGAAAAATAGCAGTGGTCGCCCTCGTCCGCCTAACGAGTTTTTGCGGAGTCTCCGTGGCCGGATGACACGAAGACACTACGCAGAGCTACTTGGGGTGTCGTCGCGACTTCCCGAGTGGCTCTGCGACGGCGGGGTGCACTGGCGCTGTCGTTTCTCAGGTTCTGGCTCACATTCCGTGTAGCTATTACGGAGAGTCAGATCTTCGGGGCCATGCGATGCCTGTCGGGATGGGCACGAAGCTGGGGTGAGGTAAGTTCCAGGGCCCTGTTGCCGCATCCGGCGCTCATGTGGTTGAGCCAGCGTTCGTACCAGTCGAGGAAGTCGGTGGCGGAGGAGACGTTGGGGCCCCAGTAGCCGTCGCCGTTGCCGATGAGGACGCGGCCGGTGAGGGGAGCGGTTACCGCGATGACGCATACGTCGGTGCAGCTCTTCCGCAGGAGAGCGAAGCCGGCGCGGCCGAACATCTGGCGCTTGAGCATCTTGATCCGGTTGACGTGTCCTTCGACGACGCCGGAGTTCCAGGGCAGGGTGAGCCCGGCGATGACGGCGTCGCGGTCACGTTCGATGCCCGCGGCGAGGGTGTGGAGGCTGGGGAAGTCGTCGCAGCAGACAGCGCCCAGCCACTGCGGCAGCCGTTCCCCCTGGCGCTCGGTGAGCATCTGGGCGAAGGACCGGACGTGAGTGGTGAGGGCGTCGAGTTCGGGGCAGTGGACCAGGACGGCCTTGAGGCGAAGGTGGTCGATCTCTGGGAGGGGCTCGGGGGCGCCGGAGAATCCAGCCAGCGACGACGCGAGGTGACGGTGGTCGAACTGTGATCGGGTTCGGAGAGGTCCGCTTCTCCCGGAAGTAGGCGCGAACGCGCTGGTAGCTGCCCTGATAGCCGAGTGGCACGATCTCCTCCCATACCGTCCAGGCGTTGGTGCAGCCCTGGTTGAGGTCATCCAGGTAGGGCTTGAACGCGTCCAGCTTGGACGGCCGACCCTGCCACTGCCCGCGGAACAGGTCCTCCGGGGTGGCTGCGTCGGCGAAGAGCTTGACGGTGCGGGAGGTCATGCGCGGCTGGCGGCCGATCGCCCTCCGACTGAGCCCACCTGCCAGCAGTTCGTGGACGGTCGCGTGCTTGGCCCGGGTCCGGTCAGCGAACCGATGTCCCGTAGGCCACGGCGAGCCGGACGGATCTTCGAACTTCTCCGGCTCGGGAGCAGGCTGTGCTGGATCTGGCGCCAGCACCCGCAGGCACCCCCGGTGGCTTGCGACGCAACGCTCAGCGGCTTCACTCAAGTTGTGCCAGAGATGCCACCTATCTGCCATCTGCACCGCCTGGGGCGCCCCGGCGGTGGCGCCTTCGGCGAAGAACGGTGCCCGATCGCGTCAGACCACTTCGACCCCTGGCCGCGCGAGCCAAGCGGCCAGGCTGGAGGCTTCCCGGTCGGGCAGCAGGTCCACCGGACGCCGGCTTTCGACGTCGACCAGGACGGTCCCGTAGTGGCGGCCTTTGCGGGTCGCGTACTCATCGACGCCGACGACGCGCGGGGCGGGAACTTCCGGGTCGGGCAAGGCCTCGACCAGCCGCAGTACCGTGCTGGGGCTGACGAACAAGCCGAAGGCTCTCGCCATGCGGGCCCCGGCCCGACCGGCGAGCGCGAGGCCGACCGCGGCCAGCGTCGACCGCAGGCGCTCGGTCCGCCGACCGTTTCGGCGAGTCAGCCCCGACATCTGCTCGGCGAAGGTCCGGCAGTCGCGACGTGCCTCGTCACCGTGGGACTATTTCGATCCGGCGACCATGGCCGTCGCCCGCGCCGTGTTTGGTGACCATGAAGCCGCCGTTGCCGTTGCCCGGCGGCAAGAACGTGCGGAGCGCCGATCGGAGATACTCGCCCACCTCGCTGCATACGCCGCATGTGTCCCCGTCCACCACATGCCTGTTTCGCCCCATGTGGACAGCAATCCCCTGCCGTTCGCGCATCGCCTGGCTGCCCTGCTGTTCCCACCCTCGTCCGGCCGCGACGTTCCGCGCGCGCGAGCACTCCTCGCCGAAGCACTCACCCCCGAGGGCTGGCACAAGGCCGTCCCGGTCCTCGCCTCGATCGACCCCAAGGCCGTTCTCCGCGTGCGGGCGGTCGTCTTCGCACACCTGGACTTCGGCGGCTGAGGTTTCTGGATCTTCCGGAGTCACCCGATGAGAGTTCCTGAACGTACTGAAACCTCTCATGGATGTCCAGGAGGTCCTCCCCAAAATGCTGATCGACATCGACGAGGAACTGCTGGCCGAGGCGGCCATGGCGCAGTCGGCTCATTCCACAAGTTCTGATAGCGGGAACTACCAGCAGGCTCGCAGTGCTCCGGGACGTGGTCGAGGTGAGCGGTCGTCAGGACGACGCGGGAGCCCGTGCCGTACGCGGGCCGCCCGTGCAGGTTGGGGCACCGTCCGGAGTGGCTGCCGCGTCCACACTCCCCTTCGCACTCGCACCGCCACCCGGCACGGTTCTTGATCCCCTCGCTGATCTCTGGCCAGTTGGCCGGGTAGCGGGCGCGGTTCTCGGGCCTGATCGGCATACGGTCACCGCTCTCCGGCTTCGAGCTGCTGGGGGACGGTTCCGGCGCGCAGTTCGCGGAGGTCGGGGATGTGGTTGTAGAGGGTGCCCGGGGAGATGTTCAAGAGCTTGGCGATCGAGGTGATGGAGCGGCCGATGGTCGTCGAGGTCCCGACATATGACGGCGCGCTCATCAACGGGATCCGTCGGCGCTGGCACACCCTCGCGCCGGCTGAGCGGCTGCGGCTGGTGGTTCCTGGCGGGGGCAGCGCGCTGCTGGCGGTGCAGTCCGGTGGGAAGCCGTTCGTCGACTGGGCAACCGTCCTGCGCCGGACCGCGCAGCGGATCCGGGACCGTTTTGAGCCGTCCTTCCCACACGTTCACCCCCATGTCACCAGGCACACGTTCGCGATGGCCACGTTGGAGCGACTGGTGCGGGGCTACTACCAGCAGGCCGCCCAGCTGGTCGTGGACGCGGGCGGCGATGATGCCCTGGCGCTCTATCTGACCAAGGCCGATCCGTTGCTGGTGCTGCGCGATTTGCTGGGGCATACCAGTGCCGTCACGACTCAGGCGTATCTGCATTTGCTCGACACCCAGCGGATCTACCGGGATGCCTATGCGGCTGCCGGAGGAGCCCAGATCGTGGATGCCGCGGCGGTCGCCGAGTTTGGGGGCGAGATCTGATGCCGACCGGGGTCCAGCAGCCGTTGGCGGTGCTGTTCACCTTGCCGGACGGTGTCCTTCACCACGGGATTCTGCATGACCTGCCGAACCAGCAGATGGCTGCGGACCTGGCCGCGGGACTGGTAGCGGCCACGCACCCGCACGGGCCGATCCGCACCCGCTCGGTGGCCCGGCAATACATGACGACGATGCGCCGGATGGCCCGCGACCTCGATGCCTGGGGCGTCACGGGCGGTCTTGCCGATCTGACCCCGGCCACGCTGGTGCAGTACTGGCTGACCTGCGACTACCACCGCGAACGGCGCATCCGTGTGGTGCTGAACGCCTTCCAGGAGACAGTTGGAGGGCTGGATCCGGGCATCTGCCGCCACCTGGCCGGGCGGCGGATCAACAAGACCGAGAAGAGCCGACCCAACCAGCCCTACAGCGACGGCGAGTGGCAGCGGCTTGAAGCCGCGTGCACCGAGCGCATCGCGGCGGCCAGCCGTGTCCGTCTGCAGGCACTGGAGGCAGCCGAGCGTGGAGCCGACCCGTCTGTCCACGGAGTCACCTTCGACAATCTAGCCTGGCTCTGGCTCAACGCGGGCCCTGCGGTGGGCGAGAAAGACCACCGAGCGGCTCGACACTCTGCACACCGGCATCGGCCGATCTCAGATCACAGCAGTCGAAACGGCGCTGTTCCCGGCTACGGACACGGCGTTCGCCTACCTCACCCTGTTCGCGATGCGCACGGGCATCGTCCCTGACGGCATAGACGCGCTGAGACTCGACAACATCACCCGGACCTCGGCGAACACGATCCTGCTCTCCTACAAGAAGGGACGCACCGGGAACGAGGCGCTCAACCTGCCCCGTGAGGCCGTGCGGCTACTGGACCGCTGGCTGGACCACTCGTCCCAACTACGCGAACATGCTGGGCAGTTGGCCGGTCACTTATGGATCTACCTTGGCCGCGACGGACCCGGAGGCGCACAGGGCAAAGTCTTCGACTGCCCCCGCAACCAGCGCCAGCGCCGAACCTGGATGAAGTCCTCAGGCGTACTCGGCGACGACGGACAGCCCCTGCCGGTCCATGGCGGCCGGGTCAGGGCCACCTACCACCACCGCCGCGACCGCGCGGCCTGGACCGGCCGCACGACGATCGACCCCAACCACAGCGCCCGCGTCGAAGGCGACCACTACCTCAGTTCCCACACCCCGGCCCAACTGGACGCTCTTGAAGGCGTCATCGAACAGGCCCAGAGCGACGTGCGCCGCAAGGCCGCCCCGCCAGTCGTGGTCAGCGGTGAGGACGCTGCCGCGTTCACCGTGGCCTTCCCTCGCCTGGTCGAGGACGCAGGGCTGGACACGGCCACGATCCAGGCTCTCCTTTCCGGTGAGCAGGACGTGTTCGTCGCCGCCTGCGCCAGCCCGCTGAACAGCCCGCATGCTCCGGCGGGAACCCCGTGTCCGGCTCGGCCGTGGGTGTGTCTGCTGTGTCCGCTCGCCGCGTTCGCACCCCGTCACCTGCCCAACCTGCTCCGGCTCAAGGAGTACTTCTCCCAGCAGGCCCAGCAGATGACCGCAGCACAGTTCCTGCGGATCTTCGGCCCGTACGCGGCCCGGCTCGACGAGGACATCCTGCCCCGCTTCGGCCCGGCCGCCTTCCTCGCCTCGGCGCTGTCCGGGATGCGCGCCTCTGAGCTGGCGGAACTGACGAGCGGGTGCCGACGGCAAGAACAGCTTCCCGGCGGCGGCACTCGCCACCGCCTAATCTCCCGCCGTATCAAGGGCGAGGCGTTCGGTGGGACCGAGGACGCCTGGGTGGTCATTGAGGATGTGCACTGCGCCATTGCCACTGCCGAAGCACTCACCGGTGCAGCCCCCGGCGAGCGGCTGTTCGCCAAGGCATCCAACAACAGCAACCGCCGTTACGCTGCCCTGCGTTCATGGGTGAACGGCGAGTACGGGCAGCGGCTCGGGATGGAACCCATCCCCGACGGGCCGGTCAACCCACGAGCCCCGCGGCGCACACTCGCACTGTCCAGCGCCCAGCGCCCGCACGGCCTAATGGCTACAAAACTGCACCTCAAGCACGTCAGCGTCGCCACAGCCGAAGGCTATGCCGCCCGCCCCGGCGGGCACCAAGCGGCCTTTGCCACCGAGGTCGCCGCCGAAGAAGAAGCCGCACACCTGCGACTGACCGTCGCCGCCTACGAAGACTACAAGCGCGGTATCCTGCCCA
This sequence comes from Streptomyces sp. NPDC042201, assembly GCF_055582185.1. Lineage (NCBI taxonomy): Bacteria > Bacillati > Actinomycetota > Actinomycetes > Kitasatosporales > Streptomycetaceae > Streptomyces > Streptomyces sp. NPDC042201. Next base: position 641,315 of record NZ_JBVJDS010000003.1, read on the forward strand.
GCGGCCAAGGCGCCCGCGAACTCATCGCGGCCTTCAAAACCGCTGATCAGGCCCTGGACCGGCACGACGCAGGACCGGTCACTGTCATCGACGACCGACGCGTCGAGCATGTCCTGAAGACGAAGGCAAAGACCCTGCACCTCGGTATCGGCAACTACTGCTGGTTCTCCGACCCGGGCAAGGCGTTGTGCCTGAAACTCGCCGGCACCCCAGACGCCGATGAGCCCCTGATGGGAATGTGCGATTCAGCCCGCTGCCCGCAAGCCACCCACCACCCCCAGCACCGGCAGACCTGGGCCGACCACGCCGCCGGCACCCAGGCCGTCTTCCTCGGCAACCCGCGGCTCTCCAAGCCCGAACGGGCCCGAGCCCAGGCCGCCTTCGACCGCGCCACCCGCATCGTCGCCGAGATCGACGCCACCGCCCACTCTGACGAGGAACCCGCCCATGACGCATAACCACCGGATGGAGGCCGAGGACAGAATCCGGACCGCCATGCAACAGCTCCTCGCTGGCCCCGTCCCCGGCGGCCTGAAGTGTGACGTCAAGAGCCTGTGCACCCTCGCGGGAGTGCCACGGGCGACGCTCTACCGCACCTACCCCCACCTGAAGGCCGAGTTCGACCGCCAGCGGACCACCGCCCAGCAGGCCGGGCGACAACCAGACCCGCGGCTCGCCCAGATCGAACGGCTTAAGACCGAGGTCGCGACGCTGCGCGAACGCCTCAGCAGGAAGAACACCGAACTCGACGCTTTAAAGGAGTTCCAGGCCACGGCGTTGTCCCGCCTCGCAGCCCAGCACGACGAGATCACCGCTCTGCGGCGAGAACTGAGGTCCGTCGCAGGAGACAAGATCCGCAGACTCCCGATTCGGTGACCCAAAGCGGTGAGCCTGCTCTCCCGTGGACCGCTGCCCATCACCCCGAAGTAGAGGGGTACCGCTGCCCGGGGGCCGGTGGAGGGGTATCAGGCCAGGGCCTCACTCGACCGTGCAGACGCGATACTGGTGCGTGGTCCCCCAGTTGTCGGGCACGACGATGATGGGATCACCAAGGACGCCTGTCCCCTGCGGACACACCCCCTCGATCAGCACCGCCGCCCCCTTGATCTGCGACAGGTTCCCAGGCAGCCCCGCAGGCCCTGGCGGTCCAGCAGGCCCGGCCGGGCCCTGCTCCCTGCGGTCTCCCTTCGCGGGCATCACCAGCGACACGGTGCCCAAAGTGGCGGCCGAACCTATGACTCCACCGATCAGGGCGATCAGCAGCATGCTCACACCTCGGCGGGACGGTGTCATATTCATGAGGAGAGCGTAAAGATCGTGCGAAGCCAGACTGCGTTCGGGGTGACCCCAATAACCCCGATGCCGGAGATCCTGGTGCCGACAACCAAGGGAGAAAGCGTGGACACAGAAGCAGGAGTCGCAATCGGTGGTGCTGTCATCAGCGCCGCAGCCGCTGGTATCGCGGTATGGCAGACCCGGATCGCCAAGCGGCAGGCACTCCTTGCCGAGGACTCCGCCGCTTCGGCGCAGCGTCAGGCCGCCGCTGCCGAAGAGCAGGTTGAGATAATGCGCATCCAACTGGCCGGGGAAGAAGCCGACCGCATTGAGGCCCGCCGTCCGCAGTTCACCGCCGAACCAGGGTACGTGAGCTGGGAGGACGTGAACTTCCCGACGGGCGAGCTGACCATCAAGCAGACCAGCGGCACCGCCTTGAGTAGCGTGACGGTCACAGCGTCCGGCGATTACGTCCTCGGCCTGCGAGGTGAGCGGATCTACGACGAGAACAGCGAACGGGACTACGCTCGGGTGCCCAGTGCCGAACTCGGCAGCATGTCGAGCGGAACCGACGTCACGCTCCAAGTCGACCTTGAGTACGAGCACGCCACACCCCTACGGATCGAGCTTGAGCTGGAGTGCGCAGCGCGTGACGGTGGCCACGCGTGGACGGAGCATCTGGTTACAAAGCTCGACCGTCGCCCTGAGCCGCCACGGACGCTCGGCCCGCGTGAACGCAGGCGGCTTGGACGCAGCAGCTGAGCTGTGGGGATCCATCCCAGTGCCTGTAGTTCCACCGCAACCGTGGCACAGAGTCCGGAGCTGGCGCAGGATAGTGGGCTGTGAGTGACGAGCCGATCTGGGACGAGTGGGCGCATCGGGTCTATCTGACCTGGCTGGCGAGGGAAATCCGATACGCGCAAGTTGCGCTGGCGGAGGTATACGAGCAGGCGAGCTGGACACCACCGCCTCCCGGGACCTGGATCTCCCTGGAGACCTTCCTCATGTTCACTGCCAAGGTCTCCAAGATGCTCTCGCCCCTTCTGACCGGCAAACCGAAGACCAGCAAGGGGCAGACCCAAGAGGGCTGGGAGTGGCGCCAAGAACGAGGTAGCTACTTGTGTGACCTGTTCGACGTCGATGACACATCACCCGTCCTGGACCGGAAGGTTCGAGACGCCAGCGAGCATTTCGACGAGCGCCTGGACGAGTGGGTCGCCCATCAGCCTCGTCCCAGTGCCGAGCAAATGGAGGCAGGCAACCTGCCGGACTTCCCCTCGGTGCCGATGCGACAAGTTGATCAGGAATCGTGGGTCGTCGAGGTCGCCGGAGAGAATCTCGACCTGAAGGCCATTGAGATCGAGCTATGGCGGATTCTGGCTCGGGCGAGGGAGTTGGAGCCGCTGGCCACCGTGGAGGATCCCAGCCTGGCAACACTGCTGGCGGGACTCCCGCCGTTCCCGGCGGAGCTTCGTCTGGACGCGCCGAGCCGCCGTCCAGACGAGGACGTATGCACCGGGATCGACCGCCAAGCGGCCACAGCACGCCAGAGAGAGTTCGACGAGACGATCGCGCGGGCCATTGACGCTCCCACTGCTGCCCAAGGCGTGAACGAGCAAAGGCCAGACGCACCCGAGGCCAAATGAGACACGGGCCCTGACAACGAGGCCGACTTCATCAGACGAGTCATCCGATCGAGAGCGGGACACTCTCTCGCAGACACGTCTCATGCCAAGCTATCTCGCGTACCCGATCTTGATCTCGGTCCGCACCAGCGGCTCGGCGACGAGGGGTTCGGGGGAGTCGGACGGCTCCAGGAGGTCACTCATGACGCCGGATTATGTCAGAAAACGGTGGTCTGGGGTTCTTGAACGGCCCAGGTTTTTGAAGGGTTTTTTGAAGGCCGTGCGGGGGTGCGGGGACACCCCAGCACGGTGATCTTCAGAAAACGAACGTTTTCTGAGGATCGGCCGACGATCACCGAAACGGGCTCCAGAGCCTTCAACAACTCCCTCAAAAACCCGGCCCCTCAGGAACGCCCGGACACCCTTTGATGAGGGAATCCGGGCCCCTCAGCCCGTATCTGGATCATGTCCGGCGTCCGAGCGCCACCGGTTCGGGCACAGTCCACCCGGACGTGTGGATGCGGGCGCATGTTCGGGCGCGACGGTTCTGCCACCACTGACACTTCGGACCATGGGGAGGGTGTCGGCGGAGAAGCGCCGGGCTGCCATCGAACGGCTGTCCCGGCTGCACAAGGACGAGGTGTTGACCGCGGCGCACGTGCGTACGGTCGCGAAGGGCCTGGATGTCGCGGAGCGGACGGTGTGGCGCTGGCTCGCGCCGCCGAAGCCGGCCTCGTCTGCCGTGCGTCCGCGCTACGAGCTGAGCGAGACCGACCGGGCAGCGCTCGCCTTCTACCGGGGCAACGTCGCCGCGGTGGTCCGCGTCCGGCGCGCGGTGACCGACGGGGACGGCACGACGGCCGGGGCGCCGGTGCCCGACTTCCTCGCCGAGGGCTGGGCGAGCGCGAAGACGGTTCCGGAGCGCACCCTGTACCGGGCGTTCACCACGGACCTGACCCCGGCGGAGCGGGCGGCGTGGAAGTCCGGGGAGGCCGGGCGCCGGGCGGGCTCGGTCTACCTGCGCCGCCCGGACGCGCTGCGCGGCCGGTGCTGGGAGATGGACCACAAGCAGCTCCCGATCCTGGTCCTGCCGCCGAAGGGCAAGGCGCTCGCGCCGTGGCTGACCACCGTGGTGGACGACGGCACCCGGGCCCTGCTCGGCTGGGCCATCGCCACTGCCCCGACGTCCGGCACGGTCCTCACCGCGATGCGCATGGCGCTCACCCACGAGAACGACGTCTCGCCGTTCGGCGCGGTGCCCGAGCTCGTCCGCATCGACCGCGGCCTGGAGTTCGCCGCCGGCGCGGTCAAGGAGATCCTCGGCGGCCTGGCCGTGGTCATGCACCGCCTCCCGGCGTTCCAGCCGCACCGCAAGGGCAAGGTCGAGCGGCTGAACCTCACGATCGAGCAGATGCTGATCTCCCAGCTCCCCGGCTTCACCGGCGGCCCGCGCGACGCCGGCGGCCGCCTGTACGGGCCGATCAAGGACTCGGTGGCCGCCCAGCGCGCGGCCGAGAACGCCGCCAACGGTGAGGGCCCGCTGCGCCTGGAGCGGTTCGTGAAGCGGTTCGCCGACTGGGCCCGCTGGTACAACACCGCCCACCGTCACCGGATGCTCGGCGGGAGCACCCCGCTCCAGGCGTGGGAGGAGGACCCCGCGCCGCTGCGCCGCGTCCCCACCGAGCAGCTGCGCCACCTCATGCTCGCCGGGGCGGAGCGGAACGTGCAGAAGGACGGCATCAACTTCCACGGTCTCGCCTACGTCGCCCCCGAGCTGTACGGGCGCAGCGGACAGCGGGTCCAGATCCGGTACATGCCGCACGACGACCGCACCATCGAGGTCTGCCTCACCGTGGCCTCCCTCATCGGCGGCCCCGCCGTCCTGAACTTCTCTGCCGAGCGTACTTCGGCCCGTTATCCCTGAGGAGCCGTGAACGCGGCCGGCATCACCCGGGGCCAGAACTCAAGACCGAACATCTATCCCCCTCTTTTCGAATGACTGATCTGCCACCTGATGGGTTGTCAGTGCCGGGCTCTACCGTGAAATCCAGGGCTTTTCCGCTTATGAGTAACGGATGGGGCATCTGTGGCGAACGGCGTGTGGCACTCCGGGCTGGACCGCGTCCTGGAACTCGACAAGGACGACCTCGGGCTTCCACGGAGCTGTGAAATCAGCGTCCCTGACCTGATCGCGGAGCTCCTCCAGCCAGTCGCCACGCGAAAGCGCGACCTCCTCGTCTGCGTCGAGAAGCACCTAGGGCGCCAGTGCAAGGCGGAGCTGTACGGCGTCCAGAGCCCCCACATGTACGTCCGCCGACACCGGGGCCCGGACGGAGCCCTGCGGTTACGGGCCGCGCACCTGCCCACCGCGCATGAGATGACGCCCGAGGAAAGTGACCGCCACAAGGCGATGAAGGACTTCCTCGACCGCACCTGCGAGTCGGCAGGACTTGAGCGGATGGTCGAGAAGGCCACGAAGAACCGCTCATCCCGTCCCGACGTCACCATCATCGGACACGGCGGACTCAGTCTGGGATGCGAGGCCCAGTTCTACAACGCCAGCCCCAGTGCTGTGCTGCGCCGGTCCAGAGCGCATTCCGACGGCGGGCTCGTCCCCGCCTGGATCACCAACAACGACACTTTCCATCTCGTTGACAGGGCCCCCTGGATGCTGATCCGCGATGTCACCTGGCGCGAGATCAGCAACGCCGCCGACCTCCCGCTGGTCGGCGGGTACCGCGTCCTCGCCAACTGGCACTGCACCGCCGCCGCCGAACGACCGTGCCCGACGGGAAAGTCGAAGACCGGATGCGGCAAGAGGCATCTGCACTGGGACACCCCCCGCCGCCTGGACAGCGAGGGCACCGGATGGACCGGATACCGAGGCAACCGGCTTGGGGTCACCGTCGGCCGCACGCTCATCGGCTCCGCCACCGGCAGCGTCGTGCCGCTCTACGTCCCCGGCCGCAAGGACCGCCGCGCCGGGAGCTACATGTGGGTTCCCACTGAAGACCACGACACCTGGGCCGACTACCGCGACGTGCAACCACCGACCGAGGAACCCGAACCGGAGAAGGACGACGCAATCCACTTCTCCGGCAGAGAAGCCGACGCGACCTGCCAGTTCGGAGACGAGACCTGGCGCCCCAGCGCACCCCTTCCCCGCCGGGGCATCGGAAGCGTCGAGCTCCACATCACCGTCGATGAACCCACCCCTCCCGCCATTCCCCGGCGGCGCGACGGCACCGGTGCCGTGCCCGACACTGTGACTCCGTCGATCCCGATCCAGCCGTCCCCGCCGACCACCCCACAGCCCGTGGCGACCTCTGCGCCGTCGACAACTGCCGGCCCGGGCGTTCCTCGCCGCTGGGGCCCGGACGAACGGGCGGCAGCCGCCGCCCTGGGATGCCCGCCCTGGGAACTAGGCGGCTGCAACGGATGCGGACAGCTCATGCGCCGACACGGCCACAACGCACCCGTGGCCTGCGCATCCTGCCGCAGCTCCGCCTCAACCGGGTCGTTGCGCACGCCGCGCACGAGTTGACCCGGTCACGGTTGGCGTCGCACCTGGATTCGGAGGCAAGGCTGCGGCCGGCACGACGAAGCTGCCCATGCCGGGCGTGGTGACAAGCAGCCCGTCCTGCCGCAGGGCCGCGGCCGGAGGGGACGTCACAGTGCTGTGCGGGGACGCCACCCGACTCGACGAGGTGGGCGTGCCCGGCCCGTATGACCTGTTCTTCGACCTGAGCTGTTACTGCGGGATTCCACGGCACCGCCGCGACGCCTATGCGGCCGGCCTTACGAAGCGTGCCGCCCCCGGGTGCACGACTGCTGATGTTCGGTTACGGGCCCGAGGCGTTCGGCGACCCGATCTCCGGCGTCACCGCCGACGAACTCAGCGCCAGGTTCGCTGGGTGGCCGTTGGCCGACGTGACACCCGGCACGAACCCGGTCCCGACGTTCTGGTTCACGCTGCACCGCGCCGCCGCCACGGCGTGAGCTCAGCCACACCGAGCGGCTCCGGGCCGCGGTCGAGGAAGCCCTGGAACGCGGTGGGGTTCCGGTGCTGCCGGTCGGCCGGGGACGGGGCGGGTGTCCGTCAGAACCTGTGTCTTCTCCTCGGGTGCGCGTTTGCCCAGGCCAGGAATCGAACATGGCCTGGGTGCGGGGTAGGAGGCCGGGCGAGAGCGGCGAATCGGACGACCCGGGAGGGACGGCCCAGAGCGTTTCCTTTGGGTTACCTCACCGACCGGGCCTTCGTCGGCCGCCAGTTGGAATCGAAGTCGGTTTCGATGGTCCCCCTCACACGGATGATCTCCTGCGGGGCGCACGTGGACGGAGATCAAGTGAATGGATCATCACGGATGACCTGACCATTCCGTGAGAGGTGTTCCATGAGGATCGTCCGAACAACCGGGGCGCGCCGTGCTGTTGCGCTGTCCGCCGTCGCCGTCACGTCACTGCTGTCGCCGTCCGTCACATCCACCGCGTCCGCGTCGAGCGCCGAGGTGCAGACGTTCAAGCACACGGGTGACCACACCTTCACCGTGCCGGAACACGTCAGCCGGATCCACGTCGTGGCCCTGGGCGGCGGCGGAGGCGGCGCGGGCGGTGGCGGCTACAACAACGGGCCCTTGACCGGCGGCGGAGGCGGCGGCGGAGGCGGGGCGGCCTCCGCCTCGTGCACCATCACTGTCACCCCCGGGCAGACGCTCCACCTCACTGTCGGCAAGGGCGGCGTGGGAGGCAAGGCAGCCAAGACCGACACCGGCTGGCTCGGCAAGGATGGGGCCGCCACCACCATCGGCATCGACGGAAGCAAGCTCGTCGCCGCCGACTACGGCGACCGCGGCCACGGCGGCGACGGCTCCGGAACCTTCGGAAGCGGCAATGGCGGCAGCGGCGGAAAGGGCGGCAACCCCAAGAACGGCCTGTGCGAAGGCACCGACCCCAGCCTTCTCGCAGGTCAGAAGGGCGAGGGCGGGGGCGACGGCAGCCGCAACAGCCGGGGCGTCGGAGGCTCGGGCGGCAGGCCCGCGCTGTACCCGGAGACCTGCCGTGGTGCCGGTCTCGGGGGCTACGGAGGCGCTGGCGCCGGCGTCTCCGGCCCGCACGGCCAGCGCGAACTGGCCACCCCGGGCACCAACGGCCACGGCGGCTGCGTGGTCCTGACCTACACCGCGGACGCCCCGGCGTCCTGAGACCGCACCGTCTGCCCGGTGTGCGGCGCGTGTACCGACTCGCCGCACACCGGGGGCCGCAGGCCGTGGGTCGGTGACGGCGGCCCGGCTGCGACGAAGCAGCTGCGTAGGAAGTCGGTGCCTGTGTTCGCAGTGCGGCCGGAGGACGCGGACGAGCCGCATGGTGGCCGCGCCCGATCACGCGGGCCACGAGGTGGAATGCGGCACTTGCGAGGCCGACCGCCAGGCTGCCCGGGACCTTTTCGCCCCGCCCACCGGGGCGGCTTAGCCAGCCGGGTCATGACGGCCGCGATCAGCCATACCCGGAACCCCTGGGTCCGACGATCTTACGAAGGACCGCCTCAGACCCATGCTTGGAAGGTAGGACAAGCTCAGAGGACGTCCTGTTTGATTGGGGGATAGTTCACGGATTGTGCCAGTTTATGGGCGTTTCGCCGGTTGCTCGTTTCGCGAGGTTCGAGATCATCGCGAGACGGATCATGCTCTCGGAGTGGGCGGGTTTGGCCTCATAGTCGCGAGCGAGGCGCCGGTGCGTCCAGGGAGATCGGTGCGCATGTGGGTGGCGAGTTGCCACCCGACGACATCCGTGAGTACACGTCCAGGACGAAGGCGGCGTAGGCCCAGCCCGACCAGGTGCGGATATAGGTGAGGTCGGCGACCCATAGCTGGTTGGGGCGGTGGGCGGTGAAGCGCCGGTTGACCAGGTCCGGTGGCCTGGGGGCGGACGGCTCAGGGATGGTGGTGCGGCGCCGCTGCCCGCGCATCACACCTTCCAGGCCGTCCTCGCGCATCAGCCGCTCGATGGTGCAACGGGCCGCGGTGATGTTCTCGCGCCGCAACTGGCGGTGGATCCGCCGGGCCCCGTAGGTCTCGCCGGGAGCCGCGTGGATGCGGCGGATGTGCTCGGTGAACTGGTCGTCGCGCATTCGCCGGGCGGAGGCGGGGCGCCTGCGGCGTGCGTTGTATGCCGAGACCGACAGGCTCAGTTCCCGGCATACGGGCTCGACCCCGAAGTCGTCGCGGAGGTGGTTGATCACCACGTCGGCCTCGTGCGGGGCTGGTCGAGCTCCTTGGCGAAAAACACCGAGGCGGCTTTCAGGATCTCGTTCGCCCGCCGCAACTCGGCTATCTCTTTGCGGAGTTGGGTCAGCTCGGTTCGCTCGGTGCTGGTCAAGAGATCGGGCCGGCTGCCCTGGTCGGCCTCGGCCCGACGGACCCATCCCCGCAGGGCTTCCTTGTGGATCCCGAGGTCGCGGGCCACATGAGCGACCGGACGCCCCGAGGTCTGGACCTCACGGATCGCTCGCTCACGCAGTTCATCGGGGTACTTGCGTGCTGCAGGCATCAGACCTGTGTTCTCCCATCCGCCGAGGCGATCATGCCTGGCTTCAGGGCCGCTACGAAATCCGGTTCAGCTCAGTCGTCGCAGCCGGGCTTGGGTGACGGGGTCTCGGCCTCTGGATGGGCCGATGCCACGTGCAGGCCGAACAGGGCCGCCGCGCTGGCCCGGCATCCGCCGTCGTGGCGACCAGGAACGCCGGGCCCGGCACGCGATTGCCGGTGTCGACAAGATCAGCAAGCAGCTGGGGCGCTGGCTCACCCTCGCGGCCTGACGCTCCCGGGGCGGTCCCCATAGCCGTATGCGCGGTACGGCGTGTAGAACGCACAGTGCCCGCCTCATAAGCGGGGGCGGGCACTGAGTGTGTGAGTGTCAGACGGTCGGCGAGGCGGAGAAGCTGTAAGACTTCAACCCAGCGCCGTCGTCCTTCCAGTCGATCTGTAGGACGCTGTCACCGAGGTACCGGTAGCCGGACGCGGGCTTGTGCTTCACCGTCGGGCTCGTGTAGGTCGCGTTGCCGTAGCCGTTGAGGCTGTTCATCTTGCCTTCCAGGCCGGGCCCGTATGCGTACTTCACCACGGGGTCCGTCCCGGATACGGACTTCTTGACCTGGATCAGTCCGCGGGTGTTGTAGTTGACGACCTGGTAGCCGGAGAAGCCGGGCGGGCCGTCGATGTTCACGGTGAACTTTGAGTAGATGTAGCTCCCCTCCCGCTTGGCGCAGGTCGTCACCTTGAAGTCGAAGTCGTCCGATATGGCGGTGCTTCCGGGGTGGTCGATGGTCTTGCTCGACGTCGTGCATCGGTAACTGGCGGCCGACGCGGCACCGGTGCCAAGGACCGTGACTCCCGTAACCAGTGCCGCCGTAGCAGCACCAGCAGTCAGGGTGCGCGCGATTCTCATGGATCTCCTTGAGGTCGTGTTCGGCAAGATCATCACGCGCAGTGCGGTGCGCGGGGAGCTCTCGGGCCCAAGGCGGCATGGCGTCAGGACAGCTGTGACTCAGCAAATGCGCGAGGCATCATCACGAGCACGGTAGCCACCCCTGTGAGCCTCGCTATGCGCAGCGCTCGACCATGTGATCGCCCCCCAGATGCAATGATCGGTGGGGCCACCCTATGCAGGCCCTCTTTGCAGTTCGCAACCGGGTTACGGGCAGTTACGCGATGACGATGCCGATCCGGGGCTGCGTATCGCCCACAACACCAGGACGCCCCGCAGGACCTCGCGGACGCGCTGGTCGCCGCTGCGGAAGAGGACTGCGAGGAGTACCGCGACGACTCCACGGTGATCGCCCTGCTCCGCCCGGCCGACTGATCGAGCCGCGCCGGACCTTGGACGTCCGGCGCGACCCCGGCGGCGGGTGACGCCTCCGTACGGGGGTCACCCGTCTGCTCCCGAGGGTGCCCGCCCGCCGGGCGCCCTCGGGCATGGTGTCGCCATGAGTGAGACTTCCTTCACGATCTGGAACGCGGTGGCCAGCTTCGCCGAGGCCCGCTCCACCCGCGGCAAGGTCTTCAGCTTCTCTTTCATGGTCTCCCGCTCGGCCCTGGCCAGCAGCTTCGTGGCAATGAGCACTTCGAGCAGGTCCAGGGCGCCGTCGACCGCGCGGGACGTCAGGTAGACGGTGGTGGCCAGCAGCGTGGCCAGGCGCCGGGAATCACCGTGCCGCTTGAGCAGCGACGCCTTGCCGTCGATGCCGTACCGGGACAGCCCGGCCAGCCGCCGCGGCGGTATCGCGGACACGTCCACCCCGCCCATCCCGAAGGCGGTGATCTCCTCCGCCCGCTCCAGCGCCCACTTCATCTGGGGGCCGGAGATCCGCACCGGGCCCCGCCGCAGCCGGTCCAGCTCCGACACCCGCGCCCCGGGCGACACCGTCAACAGGAAGTCGAGCACCGCCCGCTGGCCGGTGCTCAGCAGGCCGTAGAGGGTGTCCCACAGCCGGTTGTTCGCCGCCTCCCGGATCGTGCCCACCAGACGGGCCAGGCGGGGACGCGGCGCAGCCGCCGGAGCAGCGGCAACGGGAGCAGGGGCAGGGGTCTGGGCGTTCTCGGTTGCAGTCATGACCGCAGCCTCGGATGCCGGATCCGTGGACGGAGACCGCGCGTCGGTCGGGGCGGGCGCACCGGTGAACGTGGCCGGCACCGCAGCATTCTGGACGGGCACGGTCGCGTCGGCCGGTGCGCCCTCATCCGTCTCCGCGCCATCCAGGCCTCCCTGCTCACCCGCGGCGTCCTGCTGCGCTGGTAGTCCGCCGCCCCCGGCCCTGCCGCCCCCGACCGGCTCACCACCTGGCTCACCCCCGGCATCTGCCGCGCCCTGCGCGCCACCGTCTCCACCCACGCCGCCGCCGTCACCCTGCTGTCCCTGCATCTGGCCGCCGCCCCGGACCGCTTCTCCCACCTGCTGTGCCGCAACGTCGACGAGGCGGGCCGCTACCTGTACCTGCCGACCTTCGCCGACCACGCTGTTTACCTCCGCGCCGACTGGGCCCACCGGCTCGACCGCCGCGACGACGAGTGCCCCAGCTACGCCCACACCACCGGCAAAACCGCCCTCTCGCCGTACGCGGCCGCCATCATCGCCGCCCACCTCGCCCACCGCCGCGCGGACGGCGCCGGCACCCGCCGCCGCTTCTTCGCCGACCCGAAGAACCCCGAGCTCGAAGCCTCCGACCGGGCCCTGACCGAAACGGTCCTGCGCACCTGCCGGCGCATCGGCGTCGATCCGCTCTGGCTCCACCGCGGCTCCTGCCAGAGCACACAGCTCGGCGGCGGCCCCGCCCCGCTCACCGACTGGATGGCCGCGCGCCGCCTCAACGTGGAGATCCTCAGCGACCAGGGCGCCGCCCTGTGACCGGCCCCGGCCCCTACAAGCCCCCGCGCTACAAACCCCGCGGCTGGGGAGAGGAACTACGCCGCCGCCAGCACAACGCGGGCATGTCCGCGTGGGAGCTCGCCAACCTCCTCGGCGTCCACGAACACGACATCTCCCTGGACCACCTGCCCAACCAGCCCCTGCACGTCGTCCTCGAACTCGCCCGCCGCCTCGACCTCCACCCCAGCGACCTCACCCCCTACGCCGCAGAGGTCTACAACCACCCCCTCCACTTCGACGCCCAGTTCCCGACCGAGCCCGCCCCCGGCACCGACACGGACGCCGTCGCCATCCTCAACGCCCTCGCCCACGCCGGCCGCCCCGCTCACCGCCGACTTCCTCGCCGAATCCCTCGGCTGGAACCTCGACCGCGTCAGCGACGCCATCGAACGCGCCTGGGCCTACCCCCACCTCGCCGGGCCGTACGCGCTGCGCCGCGCGGCCCCCGCCCACTTCACCCTCACCCCGCGCCTGGACGTCCTCACCGAACGGCAGATGAACTGGGTCCACCCCGCCGACCACACCGAGCCGTGGCGTCACCTGGGCGACTTGCACTACCGGCCGCTCCAGCGCGACGTCCTCAGCAGCCAGGACGCGGCCGTGCTGTTCCAGGCGTCCTACGAGGGCTTCGTCTCCACCGATCCCGAGGAGCCGACCGCGGCCACCGTCGCGGGCCTGCTCGACGCCGGGCTCTTGGTCCACGCCGACGACGGCACCGCCGTCCTGGCCGACGATGTCCGATACGGCCTCCGCCTCACTGACGACGACGTCAGCACCTACTGACACACCTCATGGCAGAACCACTGACATCCAGTGGCAGACTCCGCTGACGTCCCGATGGCAGACGACACCATGTCTGGGGCCACGCCTTCCTGCCCGTCTCACTCTCCGCGCGCGCGGATCATGGGTGAGCTACCATCCGCGCATGCGCGGACAGTTCACCGGCTGGCCGGAGCAGGCCATGGATGTGTTGTGGCAGCTCCAGGGCGAACCGACCCACGCGACCCGCGAGCGCTACCGCGCGGACCGCGAACGCCTGGTCCGGCAGCCGATGATCGCCCTTCTCAACGAGGTCGCGGACACCGACCCCCGGTACGAGGACTTCTCCGTCTGGCACTACCGCACCGACTCCTGGTGGTGGCAGCACCAGGGCGCGGTGATCCGGCTCGGCCGCAAGATCGAGATCGGTCTCCGGTTCTCCCTGGACGGCCTGCGGATCCAGGGCGCCTGGTGGTACCCCGATCCCGGCCAGGTGGACATGTTCCGCAAAGCCGTAGCCTCCGAGGGGAGCGGCCGCGAACTGTCCGCCATCGTCGAGGACGTGCGGAAGAAGGGCTACGACATCTCCGGGGACGTGATGAAACGCCCCCCGCGCGGCTATCCGACAGACCACTCCCGTACGAACCTGCTGCGCCACCGTTCTCTGATCGCCGCGCGTCCCCTCGGCTGCGAGGAGTGGCTGCACACCCCCGAGGCGGTCGACCGGGTCCTCTCGGCCGCCGCCGACCTGGACGCCCTGCTGATGTGGCTGATCCGCCACGTGAAGCGCGCCGCCTGACATCGCGAGGGCGCCGCGCGGCATGGGAGGAACCACGCCCGTGCCGCCTGCCCCCCGCGCTCAGAAGGTGATGCGCACCTTCAGCTTGACTCTGTCGGGGATCTTGGTGTTCTCCGGTGCGACAGCTTGCTCAACGGGCATGCTCGGGTCTGTTCCGAAGGCCGATGCAGTTGTCGAGGTGTGCGTTGTTGCTCCGTCCCCGTTCCGGTGAGCAGGTCCCGTCTCTGACTACGCAGGTTGCTCGGGCGAGTAACCCGGGCGGTACGACGGCGGTGTGGGTGAGAGATCGGCTGGATGGACTGTGGTGCGACGAGGACTTCGTCGACTGGTACCCACGCGACGGGCGTCCGGGCCTCTCGCCTGCTCAACTGGCCACCGTCTGTGTGCTGCAGTTCCTGCTCGGTCTGTCGGACCGGCAGGCAGCCGAGGCGGTGTGCTGCCGCATCGACTTCAAGTACGCCATGGCCATGGAGCTAAACGATTCCGGCTTCCACCACAGCGTGCTGGCCGACTTCCGTGACCGTCTCGCCGAGGGCGAGCGTGCTGACCGCCTTCTCGACCTCGCGCTGGCCCGCCTCAAAGCCGCCGGTCTGGTGCGTGACCTGACACGGCTGGAACTGATCACCGAGGCGGTGCGGGCCGCGCTGGAAGAAGTCGCCGGCACCGCTGGCCACCTGCTGGACGGCCTGGTCGACGAGGAGTGGGGGCGCCGCTACGGCCGACCGGTCCGCCTGGGCAAGAACCCCACCCGGCCCAAGACCAGGATCCTCGCCACCGGCGACGACGCCTTACGGCTCCTGGAACACCTCTACCGGCACGGGGAAAGCCGAGCGTCCGGTCCCCGCGTCCAGGCCCTACGCCAGATCATGGTGCAGAACTACTACCGCGATGCCGCGGGCCGCCTGCTCTGGCGCACCGACGAGGACGGCGGGCCCGGGCTGCCGCCCTCGTCCCGGGCGATCGTCTCTCCCTACGACACCTCAGCCCAGTACGCGCGTCACGGACACATCATCAGCTGGAGGGTTTCTCCGCCCACCTGACCGAGACCTGCGCCCCTGACGGCCTCAACGTGATCACGGACGTGGCCACCACCGCGGCCACCACGCACGACAGCCAGGTCCTGCCCGGCATTCATACCCGGCTGCGGCGCCGCGGCCTGCTGCCCGCCGAGCACCTGGTCGACAGCGGCTACACCTCCCTGGTCCTTCTGGAACAGGCCGCCCGCGAACACCGGGTCACCGTCACCGGACCGCTGCCGGGCAATCCCACCCGCCAGCACCGCCGAGGCGAGGGCTTCGGCCGGGACGACTTCCACATCGACTTCGACCGCCGGCAGGTGACCTGCCGCCAGGGCCAGGTCAGTCGGGGCTGGCACGGCCCCTACCCGACGTCCTCGCCCACCGCGGCCCCACTGATCGTGGCGCGGTTCACCAAGGGCCAGTGCCAACCCTGCCCAGTCCGCACCCAGTGCACCACCTCCCGCGAAAGCGCCCGCAACGTGGGCTTCCCCCGCGGGAACTCCGTGACCTGCAACTCCGCGTCCGCACCGAGCAGCAGACACCCGAGTGGAAGACCCGCTACGCGGTGTGCTCCGGGGTGGAGGGAACCGTCAACGAGTTCGCCCACGGACACGGCATGCGCCGCTGCCGCTATCGAGGCCAGGACAAGGCTCACGTCCAGCACGTCCTGACCGCCATCGCCGTCAACATCGAGCGTCTCAGCGGACAGCCGCCAACCGGGGAAGCGCCCCCACCCCGACAGCCGACCGCCTTCCAGAACTACCTCGATCAGCAAGAGATCCACCGGCCGAAGTCCTGGCGATCCACCAGCAGTTGACCGCAGCGAAGCCAAGATCCCCGACAGAGTCAAGCTAAGGCTGTCCTGGTCCGAGGGTTTCCTGCCTGCACCTTGGCTGGACCTCGACCGGCGGCTAGGTCAGGAGGTGGTCTGCGTTGTCGCGGGCGCACCGTCCAGGGAGTCGAGGAGCTCGCCGAAGGTGGGCTTGGTTTCGTCGTACTCGAAGGTCATGGCGGCGGCGAGAGCCTCCCATCGGCCGGTGCTACGCCCGCAGTGCTCCAGCAGGATCTTCAGCGCGATCTCGGGTTCCTGGCGGGCGAGGACCTCATCGGCGGGGATCTGGCGCAGGTGCTCCAGGGTGTGGTGCCGGGACTTGACCAGGGCCCGGTAGATCTCGGAGCGGGAGAGGATTTCGCCGGCGGCGGGGGAGTCGAGCCAGGACTGCAGGACGGCGGCGGGGTCGGGGTGGTGGGCGAGTTCGTCGTCGCTCAGCAGCCGCAGCACCCCGTCGTCCTCGTCCTCCGGGGCCGGGACGGCGGCCGTCGCCTCCAGGAACCAGGCGGGGCCTTCGACCTTCTCGGCGATCCAGGCCAGTTCGGCGGGGTGCAGCGTGTTCAGGGCGTCGGTGACGGCGGCGTGCGGGGTGTGGGGGTTGGCGGCGAGAGCGGCCAGGGTCTCGGCGCGGCGGTGCTCGGCGTGGCGTTCCAGGAGCCGGGCCGGGCGGTCGTAGTCGGCGGGGAGGCTGTCGTCGACGACGCGGATCAGGGTCCGGCTCGGTGCGGGGGAGATGACGGCCGGCTGGTCCAGGGCGGCGAGCTGGGCGCAGGCGCCCGCGAGGTGGTCGGGGTTGGCGCTCAGGAGGGCCAGGTCATCGGCGAGGCGCCGCACCCGCCCGTCGAACTCGTAGTCGTTCTCCTGCTTCTCGGACAGGTGGAGCAGCTGGCCGCGGACTACCGCCGCGCCGGCGGCCGCGTGCAGCTGCTCGGCGGCGAGGTCGACCAGGCGCGGGTTGGTCTCGACGCGGCGGGCGATGTGGTGAAGGGTCCTGCGGGCCGTCACCTGCGGGTTGGGCAGTGCGGCCAGCTCGGGCAGGCACAACGCGGGCAGGCACGCCCGCAGCAGATCCTCGCTGAGAGCGGGGGCCGGCTCGTCTGCGGGGAGGTCTTCGCCGGGGTCCTCCTCGCCGGGCAGGTAGCCGACGGCGTTGGTCCGGGCGTCTTCCGCGGCCTGGATCTCGGCCTGGTCCAGGAGCAGGTGCTGGACGGCCGCCTTGAGCGTGGGGTGCGCGGCGAGTTCCGCCCACCGCTCGGGACACCGGGCCAGCATCGCCCAGCCGCTGCGGCCTCCCAGTTCCAGCGACCAGTCCTTCGGATACGCGGACACGGCCTCCCAGCCCTCTTCGGGTTCCGGGAGGAGCAGGTACGCGGCGAGCGGGGTCAGGCACGCCTCGAGGACGGCGTCGAACAGCGCCTGCGGCACCGGCGGGGGCGGGGCGGCCCCTTCGGTGCGGGTGTACTGGTCGGGATCCCAGTCCCGTACGACCCGCTCCACTTCGTGGTCGGCGAGGCGCGGCAGGAGCGCGACCGCCGCATCGACCTGGCCGGGGTGCCGGGCCAGAGCGGCGACCAGCCCGGCCCACAGGCGGCGGTGTCGCAGGATGGCGGGCACGTCGTCGACGCTCACCGTGCCTTCGGCTGCCAGGGCGGCCAGCAGCTTCTCGTCACCGTGGACCAGGAGCCGGCCCCGCAGCCGCTTGGCCGACGTCCGCGCCAGCAGCGCCGGAAGCGCGGCCTTGAGGGCTTCCTCCCGCCACTGGTCAGCCCGGGAGTCGAAGCCGTCCGAACACATCGCCGGGGCGCACAGGGCCTCGATCACCGTCTTGAGGGCTTCCCTGGGAAGGTCCTCGCTCATCGCGAGATCCCGCCACAGCGGGTACGTACGGGCATTGACCATCCCCGGGGATCCCCTCCCACGCCTGACCCGGCGTCACCGCCCGGTCGCCATCCGTCCACCGACCGTACGGTGCACCCGGGCCCGAGCGGGCCGCGATCCAAGAACTTGCCTCACCCTCGTTGGCGATGAACTGGTGGCCGTTGGTGATCCCGATGTAGGCGACCCCGTGCTGGTACGGCACTAGCGATCCTCAAGCGCCCGGACATACCTTCCGCGGCAGGAGCCCGGACCGTTATCCGGCGGCGAAAGGCTCGGTCCTGCCTGAATCAACTCGTCATCCGAGGTGAGACCCCTGAGCGCGGCTCCAACAGCCTCGATACCCGCCACCGTCGACACGACTGCTGAAGCCGCCGTGCCCAGCCGGTGGCGGCGGATCGCCGTCCTCGGCTTCCTGACCGTGCTCGCCGACGGCTTCGACACCAACGCCCTCACCTTTGTGGTGCCGAAGATGGCCAAGGAGTGGGGGCTGAAGTCCTCGGCATTCACTCCGGCGCTGGTCGCCACCCATGTCGGTGTGGTGATCGGCTACGTCCTTCTGGGCAGGCTGGTCAACCGGTTCGGCCGCAAGCCGGTGATCATCTCCGGCACCACGATCTTCGCGGTGGGCTCGGCGCTCACCGTGCTGGCCGACTCGATTGCGGTACTCACCGTGCTGCGCCTCTTCACGGCCCTCGGCCTCGGCGTGGTGCTGCCCGCCTCCATCTCGCTCGCGACGGACCACGCGCCGCATGGGCGGCGGGAATCGGTCGGCGTCATGGTCGTGATCGGAATCGCCATCGGCAACATGGTGGCGGGCGGCGCCGGAGTCAAGCTGATCGCCGCCTACGGCTGGACCGCGATCTTCTGGCTGGGCGCGGCCCTGCCGACGCTGCTGCTGCCGCTGCTCATCTGGGGACTGCCCCGCACCGCTCCCGTCCCGTCCGGCGTCAGAGCGGCGGCCGGGCAGTCCGGTTCCGGCGAGAAGGCCGCCACGGTCGGCAGGCTCTTCCAGGGCGGCCTGGCCGTGCCGACGGCGCTGCTGTGGTCCTTTGCCTTCCTGGTCTTCATGAGCGGCTATGCACTCTCCACCTGGATTCCCACGCTGCTCAACACCAGCTTCGGGTTCAGCGAAGAGCAGGCACCGATGGGAACGGTCGCGCTGGGTGTCGGCGGTGTGCTCGGAAGTCTGGCGCTGATCCCGCTGTCGACCCGGGTCCGTACGGTCCTCCTGGTGGCCGGTGGGGCGCTGATCGGCAGCGCCTTCGTGACCGTCACCGCGCTCTCGGGCGCCGTGGGCACGGTCCTGCTGGTCCTGCTGGCCATCGGCTCCTCCGGAACCGTCCCCGGCGTTCTCGGCCAGGCGGCTGTGGCGGTGGGGCTGTACCCGGCGTCGGCCCGTACCACCGGCGTCGCCTGGGCCGCCGCCATCGGCCGAGTCGGCTCGATCGTCGGCCCGGCCGTGATCGGTGCACTCCTGGCGGCGGACGTCTCCGGCCGCGACGTGCTGCTCATTGCGGCGGTGCCGATGGCGGCGGCCGCGGTCGTCGCCGTCCTCCTCGCCCGCCGCACCGCCAGCGCCGCAGAGCCCCAGGACTGACCGGCCTCACTACGCCCACGCCTGCAGGCGGCATATGCCGGTTCGGCGGAGCCTGGAACCGTTTCATGACACCGCCCGTTCTCATCTGTTAGGACAAGGTGTCGACCAGCGTGCCCACAACTACGGAATGCGAACTCGCCGCCACGCGGGGCCGGGGCGTAGGCGCGTCCGTCGTCGGGATCAGAGTCAACTTCTTGCGAGATCAAGGCCTCCTGCCTCTGCCTACATACCGGACGCAGGGTCCGGTCTAGCGAGGAGGAGACCTTGTGACTATCGCCATGGGGTCCGAGATGATTGAGGCGTCCCCCGGAGTGTGGACACAGGGGCTCATGCCGCGATTGAGAGTTTAGCTGCTTGCAGATGCTGCTGTTCGAACTCCACTGGTGAGAGGTAGTTGAGGGCACTGTGGCGTCTGCGGGCGTTGTAGTAGGTCAGCCACTGGAAGATTTCCAGCCTCGCGTGACGCACCGTCGAGAACAGCCTTTGGTGCATCGTCTCCCTCTTGAGCCCCTGCCAGAACGACTCGGCGAGGGCGTTGTCGTAACTCGAGCCGATCCGGCCCATGCTCCTGCGGATCCCGAAACCGTCGCAGACCTGTGCGAACGCGGCAGCGGTGTACTGCGAGCCCCTGTCCGCATGAAAGATCACGCCGTCCACGTTGCCGCCGCGGGCCGCCATTGCCATCTTGAGGGCGTCGATGACCAGCTCGGCCCGCATATGGGTGGCCATCGAGTAGCCGAGCACTCGGCGTGAGCAGACGTCCAGGACGCAGGCGAGATACAGCCACGACCCGCCGACCTGCACATACGTGATGTCACCGCACCACTTCTCGTCCAGCCGCCCGGCGGAGAAGTCACGTTGGACGAGGTCCGGGGCAGGCGGTGCGAGGCGGTCCGGGACCGTGGTGCGTTTACGGCGCCGCAGATGGAGGCCCTCCAGGCCGTGCTTGCGCATGAGCCGCTCGACGCGCTTGCGGTTCACCGTGTGTCCGAAGCCCCGCAGCTCAGCATGGACACGCCGCACTCCGTACGTTCCCTTGTGGTCGGTGTGGATCTCGCGGAATTCCGCGGCCAGGGCATCGTCGGCGGCCTGCCGCACCTGCCGGGCCTTCGCGCTGGCGATCCACCGGTAGAAGCCCGAGCGCGAGACCTGAAGCACCCGGCATATCCGCTGCACGCCGAAGTCGCCCCGGTTGTCGGAGATGAAGCCCCAGCGGAGGGTCATGCCCTCATCTCCTTCGCGAAATATTGGGCCGCCCGGCGCAGGATCTCCCGCTCGAGTTCCCACTCCTTCTCCGCCTTGCGCAGCCGGCCATTCTCCGCCCGCAGCCTTGCCAGTTCTTCATCCCTGCCCTCGGCGACCGGCTCATCGCGGTTGCCGCGGCCCGCCAGCTCATCGTCCTGGCGCACCCAACTGCGCAGCGTCTCGCCGGTCACCCCAACATCCGCCGCCACCGCCGCATACGTGCGCTTGCCACCCGCCGCGCGGTACAGCGCGACGGCATCGTTCCTGAACTCCGCCGGATACGGAGACTTCCGTCCCACCAGGACACCCTTCCTCGGATCTGCAAGATCCATTGTCAGAGTGTCCACACCACCGGGGTCGCCTCAGATGCCCTGGGACTGCCAGGGCGGACGGACGGCGAGTTCGCGCAGTCCCATGAGGCGTTCGGTGCGGGCGCCTTCGGGGACCTGGTCGAGCAGGCCGGGGCCGAACCAGTACGCCCGAACGGCGCGGACGCCGTCGCCGCCGTGACGGGGGCCGCCGACACCGCCCGGGAACGCACCACTCAGCACCTGCTCACGATGCGGCTGGAGCATCTGCGCGAGCAGTCCGCCGCCCGCACTGAGACGGACGCGGCCTTCGCGCCCGGATCGCCTTCTCCGACTCCGCCGCGAAGCAACTGGACTCCCTCAACAGCGAGGCCGAGCTGCAGGCCCTGGACCGCGCCCTGGTCGTCATCTCCGTCGACCCCGACGCCCGGCGGTGATCCGCCCGCGCCGGCCGTGAGCCGCGCGGGCCCAGGGGGCGGGGCCCGCGCGCGTCGTCAGTCCGTCAGCTGTCGTGCCGCGCCCGGCGACGGCGTACGACGAGGACGGTGCCCGCGACGACCGCTGCGGCGGCCGCGCCCGCGATCGGGAGTGTGGCGGAGGAGCCGGTCGCCGCGAGGGCGCCGCCGGTCGTGGCCGAACCGGCACCGCCGGCCGACGACGACCCGCCCGTCGAGCCCGTCGAGCCGGTGGAACCGCCGCTTGACCCGCCGGTCGAGCCGGAGCCACCGTCCGGGCCGCCGGTCGTACCGCCCGTCGCGCCTGGCTCCCCGCCGGTGACCTCCACCGTGATGGGGGCCGTGTCGTTGGCCTTGTCGGGGTCGAACGGCAGCTTCCTGTTGCTCAGCGCCACCGAGCCCTTGGCGCCCGCCACCTTCTTGTCGATCTTCAACTTGAAGGTGAAGGTCGCCGTCTCCAGGTGTTCCTGCGGGCGGGTCGTGAGGCCGCAGTTGTACACCTTGCCCTTGGCCTTGCAGTAGAAGTCGGGCTTGACGACCGACGTTCCGGCGGGGAGCGTGACCAGGACAGAGGTCCACGGAGTTCCCGGCTTCGACCAGACCCAGCCAGGGCCGGTATTGGTGAAAGTCACCTTCATCGTCACCGTGTCGCCGGTCTTCCCCCGCAACGCCGCGCCCGTCACCTCGTAGTCGGCCGTATTGACCGACGTGACGGGCACCCTGAACCGGTCCGTGGACCCCGCGCCCCCGGTCGGCGACTCGACCAGTTCGATCTCCGGTGCGGTGCCCGGAAACGGAGTGCTGTTCTCGTCCGGTGGCGGCTCGTAATCCGTGACGGTCACCCACATCTCGTCGTCGAAGGCGTGCTTCTCCGCCTTGACGGCGAACGGCTTCTGGGGCGTGTAGGCGACGCCCGGCTTCACCGCCTGGTCGAACGCGCATATCGCGATCCACCGCTCGGGCATCTCATCGTACGCACCGACGTACTGCTTCTGGCAGTTGGAGGGAACCTCCGGGAAGGCGAGACCCCGGGTGGCGGTGTACTTGATCCACACCTTCTCGACGGTCGTGGTGCCCTTGTTCACCACGGTGACCGGCAGATCGACCGGGCTCCCCGGTTTCACTCCGGTGATCGGCTTGATGTCTCCAAGGACCAGGGAGGGCGGAGCCTCGTCGCCCACGGCGGCGGGAGCGGCGCCCAGCGCGACAAGCCCGGCGGCACCGAGGGTGGCGACGGCGGAACGGGAGACACGGCGTCGGTACGGGGGGTTCGGCATTGACGGAATCCTCTGTCGGGACATCGCTGAATGGAAGGCGTCTTTCAGGAGAACGGCACGTGCAACCCCTAGACACATACCGGCCCCGAACAGTTGCACGTGTCGTGCCGGACCCGGACGGCGGGGACGGCCCGTGGGCGGCCATCCCCGCCCTGTTTCCGGGTTTCGGGCCCGGCGTGGCTTCGCAGGCCGCGCTGTCGCGCGCGGTCCGACAAGTACGTCTCCAGCAGCGCGTTGCTCGAGAAGATCACCTGCGGGCGCCGTGCAGCCTCGTTCGGACCGGGCATGGACGCCCGTACCGCGGCACTCATTCGCCGGGCGGATACGGGACCGGCATCTGAGTCAACTGCCCCCTCGGACCAGTGCGCCGGGCTGGCACCCCGTACGGGGTTCCAGCCCGGCCGGCACCCTTCTCTGCCGTTACGGGTCAGGCGCCGCGGGCGGGGGCGTGGTCGAAGAACCGGTTCCCGGTGTCGATACGGATCTCCCGTACGCCGGGGTAGGGGCGGGGGAGGGGATCGTTGGTCGCGGCGATGACCTGGCAGGCGTAGCCGTCGGGGGAGGTGTCGTCGGTGATCTCGATCAGGCTGCCGCCGGGCAGGTCGTAGCCGCGGCCGATCTCCTCCTGCCCCACCGTCTGGTCATCCAGCTCGCAGACCTTCCGGGTCCGCACCCGGCCGCCATCTGCCTCGTGGTACTGGTGGAAGCTGATGCTGCGGCTCTCGGTCGCGGCCACCACCTTGACCGGGATGGTGACCAGCCCGAAGCTGATGGCGCCGGACCAGATGGGGCGGGGCATGGCAGACCTCCGTGACAGTCCCGAGGCGTCCGGCGTCCGGCGTCCGGCGTCCGGCAGTCCGGACCTCGCCGACACGCCCGACAACCGTCCGGCGTCACGCGCCCGCGTCCAGCACCGCCCGTACGTCCCTCACCACGTCCGCCGCGGCCTCCACCGCCTCCGCGTCCAGCGCTTTCAGCGCCCCCGCGACCCGGTCCGCGAAGTCCGGCGGGGTGTCCGGGAGGGCGGCGGCTGTCGCCGCCGCGCCCTTCTCGTTGAGGCACCAGACCCGGTGGTGGGCGAGCAGGGCCTGCACGAGAACGCCGAACGCCCGCGACAGGCACAGCGACACATGGAGCGCGTCGCCCCTGCCCACCGACTTGCGGGCCGACCCGACCGAGAAGGTCGCCTCCCAGGCCGCCCCGGTCAGCGCCGTGCGCAGGCGCTCCGGATATGTCCGCGCCGCGGCCCGCAGAGCCGTCAACTCGCCTGCCGGATCGGCCAGTACGCGGCACAGGGCGACCTCCCCGGCGTACGCGGGCGACCAGAAGCCCAGCGGGTGGCCGGGCTGCGTCCCGACCTCGAAACGGCCCTCCGCGCAGTCGGCCAGGACCCGCTCCACCCGGTCGAGATCCCGCAGGATCCAGTCCACCGCGACACCGTCCACCGACAGCCAGGCGCCGCCGTTCACCCAGGGGCCCCAGCCGCCGGGGCCGGCGACCTCCACCGGCGCGCCCGTCACCTCGGCGGCCAGCGCCGCCAGCGCCGGTACGTCGACCTCGCCGCGGTAGTAGACACCCAGGTCCCAGTCGGAGTCCGGGCGGTGCGTGCCCCTGGCGCGGCTGCCGCCCAGCGCCACGGCGCGAACCCCGCGCACGCCCGTGAGCCGGGCCGCCATCGCCTCGATCGTCCCGTTCACCGTGTCGTTCACCGTCTCGTTCACCGCCCCTTCGCCGTCGCGGACAGTACCCGGGCACGGGCTGTCGGTGCCCGGGAATATCCTGGAGGTTCTTGGCCGTCGGCTACAAAGGAGTCCGAAGGTGACGTCGATGCTCGATGCCGTCGTCGTGGGGGCGGGACCGAACGGGCTGACCGCCGCGGTCGAACTGGCCCGGCGTGGCTTCTCGGTGGCCGTGTTCGAGGCCAGGGACACCGTGGGCGGGGGCGCCAGGACGGAAGAGCTCACGCTCCCCGGCTTCCGGCACGACCCCTGTTCCGCCGTGCACCCCTTGGGCGTCGGCTCGCCCGTCTTCAAGACCATGCCCCTGGAGCGGTACGGGCTCGACTGGCTGCACCCCGGACTGCCCATGGCGCACCCCTTCGACGACGGCACGGCGGCTGTGCTGTCCCGCTCCGTCGCCGAGACGGCCGCGTCGTTCGGGCCGCGCGACGCCGGCGCGTACCGCCGTCTGGTCGCCCCCTTCCTCGGCCGCTGGGACACGCTCGCCAAGGACTTCATGTCCCTGCCGCTGACCGCCCTGCCGCGCGACCCCGTCACCCTCGCCCGGTTCGGTCTGGCCGGACTGCCGCCCTCCACCTGGCTGATGCGCCGCTTCCACGACGACAAGGCGCGGGCCCTGTTCGCCGGGCTCGTCGCCCATGTCATCGCCCCGCTGGGCGGGATCGCCACCGGCGCCGTGGGCCTGATCTTCGCCCTCGCCGCGCACGCGGGCGGCTGGCCGCTGCCGCGCGGCGGCTCCCAGTCGATCTCCGACGCCCTGACCGCGTACCTCCGCGATCTGGGCGGTTCGGTCCACACCGGATACGAGGTCAAGCGGCTGGACGACCTGCCGCCGGCCCGCGCGTACGTCTTCGACACCTCGCCGACCGCCCTCGCCCGGATCGCGGGCCTCGGGAGGGTGTACGACGGCTATCGCTACGGCGCGAGCGTCTTCAAGATCGACTACGCGCTGGACGGACCCGTGCCCTGGATGGCCGAGGAGCCCCGCCGGGCCGGCACCGTCCAGATCGGCCCCAGCAGCCGGGAGATCGGCACCGCGCTGCGCCAGGCCGCCGGCGGAGAGGCGCCAGGCACCCCGTTCCTGATCTGCGCCCAGCCCAGCCTGGTCGACCCGTCCCGGGCGCCCGAGGGCAAGCATGTCTTCTGGACGTACGGCCATGTCCCGAACAGCTGGGACGGGGACCTCACCGACGCGATCGAGCGGCAGATCGAGCGCTTCGCGCCCGGCTTCCGTGACCGCGTCCTGGCCCGCGCCACCGCCGGACCGCCCGAGCTGGCCGCCCGTAACGCCAACTATGTCGGCGGCGACATCGCCTGCGGCGCCGCCTCGGGCCTTCAGCTGCTTCTGCGCCCCAAGATCTCGCTGTTCCCGTACACCACCTCGCATCCCGCCGTCTTCCTCTGCTCCTCCGCGACCCCGCCGGGAGCCGGTGTCCACGGGATGTCCGGACACAACGCGGCGAAGGCCGTATGGCGACGACTGCGCGAGACACACACATGATTCGGGTCGCACGCGCGGCCGGAGCGCCTCCCGTCCACCCGCCCCGCCGGCCGGACGGCCCGGTCCGGCGGGCCGAAGGCTGATGTCGTTTTCCTGCCAGCCCGGAGGTCTCGCATGCCCGATGCTTGAGGCATGTACACCGACACCGAGCGTTGTGTGCGGGCCGTCCAGTCCAAGGACGCGCGGTTCGACGGCTGGTTCTTCACCGCAGTCCTGACCACCCGGATCTACTGCCGGCCCAGCTGTCCGGTCGTGCCGCCCAAGGCCGAGAACATGACCTTCTACCCGAGCGCGGCCGCCTGCCAGCAGGCCGGCTTCCGCGCCTGCAAGCGGTGCCGCCCGGACACCAGCCCCGGTTCCCCGGAGTGGAACGCCCGCGCCGACACCGTCGCCCGCGCGATGCGGCTCATCCAGGACGGGGTCGTCGACCGCGAGGGCGTCCCGGGCCTCGCGGGACGCCTCGGCTACTCCGCCCGCCAGATCGAACGGCAGCTCCTCGCCGAGCTGGGCGCGGGCCCGCTCGCACTGGCCCGCGCCCAGCGGGCCCAGACCGCCCGGCTGCTCATCGAGACGACCGGGCTGCCGATGGCCGAGGTCGCCTTCGCGGCGGGCTTCGCCTCCATCCGGTCCTTCAACGACACCGTCCGTGAGGTCTTCGCGCTGGCGCCGAGCGAGCTGCGCGCACGCGCCGCGCGCGCGGCCTCCCGCGCCAGGCGCGGTGCGGAGCAGCCCGCCACCCCCGGAGTGATCTCGCTGCGGCTGCCGTTCCGCGCGCCCCTCAACCCGGACAACCTCTTCGGGCACCTGGCCGCGACCGCGGTGCCGGGTGTCGAGGAGTGGCGGGACGGCGCGTACCGGCGCACCCTCGCGCTGCCGTACGGCCATGGCATCGTCGCCCTCAGCCCGCGCCCCGACCACATCGCGTGCCGGCTCTCCCTCACCGACCCGCGCGATCTCACGCTCGCCATCAGCAGCTGCCGCCGGCTGCTCGACCTGGACGCGGATCCGGTGGCCGTCGACGAGCAGCTGCGCGGCGACCCGCTGCTGACCCCGCTGGTCGACAAGGCGCCGGGGCGGCGGGTGCCCCGTACCGTCGACGCCGCCGAGTTCGCCGTACGCGCCGTGCTCGGTCAGCAGGTGTCCACCGCGGCGGCCAGGACGCACGCGGCCCGGCTGGTCGTCGCGCACGGCGTGCCCGTCGACGATCCCGAGGGCGGACTCACCCATCTCTTCCCGGACTCCGACGCGCTGGCCGCGCTCGACCCGGAGGCGCTGGCCCTGCCGCGCAGCCGGCGCACCACCCTGACCACGCTCGTCGCGGCCCTCGCCGACGGCTCACTGCGGCTCGGGACCGACAGTGACTGGGAGGAGGCGCGGGCGCGGCTCACCGCCCTGCCCGGGTTCGGACCGTGGACGGTCGAGGTGATCGCGATGCGCGGGCTCGGTGACCCCGACGCGTTCCTGCCGACCGATCTCGGCATCCGCCGGGCCGCCGGCGGACTCGGCCTGCCGTCCACCCCCGCCGCGCTCACCGCGCGCGCCGCCGCCTGGCGGCCCTGGCGTGCCTACGCCGTCCAGTATCTGTGGGCCACCGAAGACCATGCCATCAACCACCTGCCCGCGTAACCACCTGCCCGCGTAAGGATGTTCGCCGTGTTCAGACAGCACACCGTGATCGACAGTCCGTACGGACCACTGACCCTCGTCGCCACCGAGGGGGTGCTCAGCGGCCTCTACATGGTGGAACAGCGCCACCGTCCGCCGGAGGAGACCTTCGGCGAGCCCGACCCCCGGCCGTTCGGTGAGACGACGCGTCAGCTCGCCGCGTACTTCGACGGTGAGCTGACGGACTTCGAGCTGCCGATGCGGCTGGACGGCACCCCGTTCCAGCTCCGCGTCTGGGAGGAGCTCAGGAAGATCCCGTACGGCGAGACCCGCTCGTACGGCGAACTGGCCGTGACCCTCGGCAAGCCGGGCGCCTCGCGGGCGGTCGGGCTGGCCAACGGCAAGAACCCGATCGGCATCATCGTGCCGTGCCACCGGGTCATCGGCTCCACGGGCAGCCTCACCGGCTACGGCGGCGGACTCGACCGCAAGCAGCGGCTGCTGCGCTTCGAGGGCGCGACGGCCGACGTCCCGGCCGCCGCCACCCTCTTCTGACCCCCGGCGCGGGAGGCGGGCATCAGCCGGCCGCCGGGTCAGCCCTGGTGAAACCGCTTCAGCAGCGCGGGCAGCGCCGTGCCGATCGGCTCGCGGACGATCTCGTCGGCCCGGTCGTCGTACGGCGTCGGCTCGGCGTTCACCACAATGAGCCGGGCGCCGTGGTCGGCGGCGATCCCCGCCAGCGAGGCGGCCGGCTGCACCTGGAGGGTCGTACCGACGGCGACGAACACCTCGCACGCCTTGGCGATGGCCAGTGCCTGGGCCAGCACGTCGGGGTCGAGCCGCTCGCCGAACATCACCGTCGCCGACTTGAGGATCCCGCCGCACACCAGGCAGCGCGGGTCCTCCTCACCCTCGGCGACCCGGTCCAGCGCTTCCTTCATCGAGGACCGCGCCCGGCACCCGGTGCAGCTGACCGACCGCGCCGTGCCGTGCAGTTCGAGGACCTTGCGGACCGGCGTCCCGGCCAGCTGGTGCAGTCCGTCGACGTTCTGGGTGATCACCCGGACCGCTGTCCCCGACTGCTCCAGCTCGCGCACCGCGCGGTGCGCGGCATTGGGCTCGGCGCGCAGCGTGGGGCTGTCGCCCCGCATGCGCCAGGAGCGGCGGCGGATCTCCGGGTCGGTCATGTACGAGTCGTACGTGACGAGCTTCTCGGCCCCGGGATCGCGCCGCCACAGGCCGTTGGGTCCGCGGTAGTCGGGGATGCCGGAGTCGGTGGAGATCCCGGCGCCGCTGAGGATCGCGACGAGAGTCATGCCGCGAGCGTACGCAGCGGCGCCGGGAGCGGCGAGCGGATTAGTGGCCGGCCGGTGAGGCCGCGGGAGGGTCGGCGGGCCGGCCGGTCAGGGCCGCTTGACCGGGGTGAAGGGGCTCGGAGCCAGGCCCGTCCAGCGGTGCAGGACGGCGCGGCCGGTCTGCTGGGTCACCCCGTCGACCTGGACCGTGCCGGCTTCGGCGAGGTAGTAGCGGCCGTCGTCGAGCGAGATCAGCCCGTACTGGCCCGTGGACTCCCAGCCGTACACACCGGACGCCGTGTGGTGCAGCCCGCGGGGGAGGAGCGACAGCAGCCGGCCGCGCTCCGGGCGCTGCTGACCGCGCACGGTGCCCCAGGCGGGGCGCTTCGAGCCGTCGAGGACGAAGAGGGAGTAGTTGGGGAACTGTGTCTTGGTGCCCTTGTACGCGGCCATCAGCCAATTGCCGCTGTGCGCGTCGTACTCCAGGTTCTGCACGCCGTAGGTGGTGTTGCCGGTGTACGCGAAGTACTTGCCGTCCGGGGCGGCGGGACCGCTCGTGTGCGGGGCGGTCTCGGTCAGCGGCTTCTCGAACTTCTTCCACTGCCGGACGTCGTACTGGAGCAGGACCTGGTGGTCGTTGTCCTTGCGGGTGGTGTTGGCGTAGATCCCGTACGCGACGGTGAGCTTCGGCCCGCCGCCTCTGCGGTCGAGGGCCGGGCCGAACGCCACGCCGTCGATACCGCTGCATCCGTACCGGTGGTCGGGGGTCTTGGCGGTGTCGCCGTCGAAGACGCCGTCGCCGTTCATGTCGGCCGTGTAGTCCTTCACGACCTCCTTGAGGTGAACCGTGGAGACCACTCCCGTGGACTCGGCGTCCATGTTCATCCGGGTGATGCGGTCCCCGTTGAAGACGGCGATGTAGAACGCCTTCGCCGCCTTGTATTCCAGGGAGCCGTAGACCCGGCCGTCCCGGTCGTTGAAGTCCAGGTCGCCGAGGTGACCGGTGAAGCCGGTGACGGAGCCGAGGGGCTTGCCGCGCAGATCGGTCTTCACCAGGAGGTTGGTGAAGGAGAAGTACATACGGCCCTTGCGGCGGTCGACGGCCGTGCCCTGGAGATGGCCGGACTGCCAGCCGCCGCCGCTGACGGCCGTGGGCATCCTGGGAAGCGTCTTCGGTGCGGGCGGTCTGCCGCCCGCGGTCCCGGCCTGGGCGGCGCCCCCGCCGGCCACGACGACCGAGACGGACATCACGGCTAAGGATGTGAGCAGGGCCGCCAGTCGGCCACGTGTCTGGCTTCGCATGGTTCCTCCGGGATCCTGGGACTCCGAATGATGCCAGCGGAGCGTGCACCAGGGACCAACACTGAGTGAACGCGTGGCGTGCGGCCCCCGGTCCGTCAACCGATCGCCGCAGAAAAACGGTTGTATGTACGCCTCGCGAACTGCCGACCCAGCGGCGGCGCTTCGGATCAGCCCCTGGACGCCGCCACGGCACCGCCGCTCTGCCGGGCGGACCGCAGTGTGATTGCCTCGCCGAGCGCGGTCTGCTCGGCGGCGGGGAGACGGCGCTCGGCGTGGAGCATGCGCAGCGCCGTGGTGACGCGCTCCTCGTCCTCGGGTCCGCCGAGGTTTCCCATGCAGGCGGGGAGGAGCAGACTCAGCGCTTCGAGGTCCGCGCGTGCGCACAGGCGCGTCAGGAGGGTACGGACCGAGTCGTCCCGCGCGTCCGCCGTGCCGGTGGCACGCAGGCCCCTGGCGATACAGAGGCGGAGCCACTCCCCGTACTGGCCGGGCGGCACGTCCTTCAGGCGCGCGGCGGCCGACTCGAAGTGCTCGCGCGCCGCGGCCGTCTGCCCGAGATCCTGGTGGGCGCTGCCCATGGTGGCGTGGAGGGAGGCGTAGAAGCCGCGGACGCGCTCGTCACCGACCAGGTCGGCGCGGGACAGGCACTCCTGATTCCACCGCAGGGTCTCCTGCGGGGTCGGCTGATGGCGGGCGAGATAGTGCGCGGCCACGCAGGCGTCGTAGTCGTCGCCGGCGGCCTCCCATGCCCGCAGGAACAGGTCGCGCGCCTCGGCTTGCCGCCCTTCCGCCTCTGCTCGCATGCCCTGCGCGCACAGCTGTACGACGGGATTCTCGGGGTCCATGTCCACTCCTGGGGATGTGCGGGGAGGTACGGGGATGTGCGGGAGGCGCGGGGATGTGCCGGGGTGTCAGTTGCCTTTGCCGTTGCCGGGGGTGAGGCTGATCGGCATGACCAAGGTGGTGAAGCTGCCCTGGTCCGCGGAGCGCACCACGACCGGCTGGGTCGTGGTGGAGATCTCCAGCAGTACGTCCGGGCCGATGCTCGCCTCCAGCGCCGGTGCCAGGACGGCGGGGTCGAAGCCGATCCGCAGCGGCGGCTCACCCGGGCGGACGGCGGGCAGGCGCGTGGCACCGGAGCCGTCGGGCAGGGAGACGACCACCTCGTCGTCGCCGAGGACCAGGGCGATCCCCGGCGTGTCACCGCGGCGGCTGACGGCGTCGAGCAGGGCCGGCCGGTCCACGATCACCCGGTGGGCGGGCGGTGCCAGGGCGGACAGCATCTCGCGATACGAGGGAAACCGTCCGTCGAGTACGACGAGATCACGGAACTCGGACCCGGACGCGTCGCATGCCCTGGCCCCGTCCGGGCCGACCTCGACGGTGACCTCGGAACGGCGCGCGGCCCAGGCCCCCGTCCCGGTCAACGCGGCCGACTCCACCAGCAGTCGACAGGCCGGCCCGTCCAACGCCGCCGGTCGCAGGACACGCATCGACAAGCGGTAGCGATCGGTGGCCACCAGCCGTACTTCGCCGTCGTCGATCTCGACCAGAACGCACCCGAGGACCGGATGCGCCGCGTCGTGCCCGACGGCGGGCACGACCTGGCGGACGGCGCCGGCCAGCTCCGGGCCACCCAGCCGCACCCGCGTGGACGCATCGCCCCCGGCGGGGGAAAGGGACCGGAGCACCGCCGCGATCGTGGCGTCGGCCGTCCGGCTCCGGTCCCGCACGGTGGCCCGGTGCCCCTCCAGTACGGCGCGGGCCGCCGGCGCGGGACCGTCGAGCACGACGGTGACCTCGGCCAGCGGCAGCCCCGCCTCCCGCAGGGACCGCAGCAGCCGGGCCCGTGTCTCCTGGTCAGGCGTGTACGAGCGGTAGCCGGTCGCCGCGTCGACCCGCGCCGGCCGCAGTACCCGGCAGTCGTCGTAGAAGCGCAGCGCGCTCGGCGCGAGACCGACGCGCCGGGCGAAGGCGCTGATGCTCAGCAGTTCCGTGGTGTCGTCCGTGGTGCCGTCCATGGCCGCAATTGTGGGCGTTCATCCAGCTTGAAGGTCAACCTGAAGGTCAACTCCACGCCGGGACGGCGCCGCCACGGGCCTGTTACGGGCCTGCCACGGGTCTGCTCACAGCGGCCGGCGGCCGTTCTCCAGCTCCGCCGTGCCCGCGCCGGAGTCCAGCACGTCGAGCGCCGCCAGCACACGCCGCCCGAGAGCCCCCAGCAGATACGACGGGATCTCCTCGCGGTCCACCAGCCGCCAGGACAGCAGCTCTTCCTCCTGGAGCCGGATCGCCGCGAGCCGCTCCTCGCCCAGCACCCCGCCGTCGTAGAGATACACGGCGATCGGCGGCCGGTTCCCGCCCGGCACCCAGTCGATCGCGAGCAGCGGTCCCGGCTCGATGTCCAGGCCGATCTCCTCGATCGTCTCCCGTCTGGCGCCCTGGCGCGGCGTCTCGCCCTGGTCGGACTCGATGGTCCCGCCGGGCAGCACCCAGCCCTCGCGGTAGTTGGGTTCGGCGATCAGTACGCGCCCCTCGCCATCCCTGAACAGCATGGCGGCCCCGGCGAGTACCCGGGGGAGGCCGGCGATGTACGCGGCGTAGTCGGCATCCGTATTCGTCACACGGAGAGCCTATTGCCGCCA
The DNA here is from genome assembly GCF_055582185.1 of Streptomyces sp. NPDC042201. Lineage (NCBI taxonomy): Bacteria > Bacillati > Actinomycetota > Actinomycetes > Kitasatosporales > Streptomycetaceae > Streptomyces > Streptomyces sp. NPDC042201. Next base: position 673,891 of record NZ_JBVJDS010000003.1, read on the forward strand.
GGAGCACCCGGTCCCGTCAGGGCCGGGACTCCCCTGGGAGATACGGCTGCGGATAGGGTCGGGGCGGCGCGACTGCCTGTTCGAAAGCAGAGGGATACAAGGTGACGGACGGAGCAGTACGAGAGGCCGCGTGCGTACTCGTCGCGGCGGACAAGTTCAAGGGTTCCCTCACGGCCGTGCAGGTCGCCGAGCGGGTGACGGCCGGGCTGCACCGGATAGCCCCCGGGGTGACGGTCGAGACCCTGCCCGTCGCGGACGGCGGTGACGGCACGGTGGCCGCCGCCGTGGAGGCCGGTTTCGAGCGCCGTGAGGTACGGGTCACCGGCCCGCTCGGTGAGGAACTGACCGCGGCCTACGCCCTGCGGGACGGTACGGCGGTCATCGAGATGGCGGAGGCGTCGGGCCTCCAGCACCTCCCCGAGGGCGTCTTCGCACCCCTGACGGCGACGACGTACGGCTCCGGCGAGCTGCTGCGCGCCGCGCTCGACGCGGGCGCCCGGTCCATCGTCTTCGGCGTCGGCGGAAGCGCCACCACCGACGGCGGCGCGGGGATGCTCGCGGCGCTCGGCGCACGCTTCCTGGACGCCGACGGACGGCCCGTCGGTCCCGGCGGCGGCGGACTGCGGGAACTCGCCACCGCCGATCTCTCCGGCCTCGACCCCCGTCTCGCCGGGGCGGACATCGTCCTCGCCAGCGACGTCGACAACCCGCTGACCGGACCCAAGGGCGCCCCCGCCGTCTACGGACCGCAGAAGGGCGCGAGCCCGCAGGACGTCGCCACCCTCGACGCGGCCCTTATCCACTACGCCTCGGTCCTGGAGACGGCCGTCGGCTCCCGGGCCGCCCGTCTCGCGCGGTCGCCAGGCGCAGGCGCGGCCGGCGGTATCGGCTACGGCGCGCTGGTCGGCCTCGGAGCGAGCTTCCGCCCCGGCATCGAGGTCATGCTCGATGTGCTGGGCTTCGCCCCGGCCCTGGCCCGGGCGACCCTCGTCATCACGGGCGAAGGCTCACTGGACGAGCAGACCCTCCACGGCAAGGCCCCGGCGGGCGTCGCGGCGGCGGCCCGTGCCCAAGGGATCGAGGTCATCGCGGTGTGCGGCCGGCTGGCGCTGCGCCCGGAGGCCCTCGGCAAGGCGGGTATCCGCCGGGCCTACGCGCTCACCGATCTGGAACCGGACCCGGCCGTCTGCATGGCGGAAGCGGGACCGCTGCTGGAACGTCTGGCGGCGGACATCGCACGGGACTTCCTGGTCTGAGAGCCTGTCGGACGACCTTCGATCAGAGGTCGTCCGACAGGCTCTGAGCCGCGCGCGGAGCGGGACAGGGCTCGCCCGTGAGGGACGGAGCCCGCCCGCTCCCGCCGTACCGGCACCGTCCCTCACCCCGGCGTCAGCCGGAACGCGTCCAGGGCCAGGGTCATTTCGATCAGGTCCCTCGGCCGCGACAAGGACCGCGAGGTGAGCTGTTCCAGCCGGCGCAGGCGGTTGAAAACCGTGTTCCGGTGGCAGTACAGGCGGGTCGCCGCGCGCCCCGCGGAGCCGCCGTACTCGAGCCAGGCGTCGAGCGTCTCCAGCAGTACGGCGCGGTCCGCCGGGTCCAGGTCGAGCAGCGGGCCGAAGACGTCAGCGATCAGACGGGCCGCCAGCTCCGGCTGGCTGACCACGAGCGCCGTGGGCAGGCGCTCGTCCAGGCGGACGATCAGCGTCGCGTCGGGCGCGAGGGTGCGCAGCGCCGTCTCGGCCAGCCGGCGGGCCCTGCCCAGCTCCGCCAGGCTCTCCACCACCGGGCTGATGCCACCGGGCCCCTGGCCTGCCTCCCCGAGCACCTCGGCCAGCTCCGCCAGCCCCGCGTCCGGCTCCAGCGCGACGACCGCGATCTCGCAGTCCGCCCGCATCCGCCAGAAGAAGCGCATGCCCTCCGCCGACGCGGTCCGCTCGAACGGCTCGCGGCCGCCCTGCCGTTCGACCCGGACCACCACCACCGCGTACCGCCCCTGCTCCGGCAGATCGAGCCCCGCCGCCGCGCGGGCCGCGAGCCCCGGCTCTGACCGGCCCTCCAGCAGCGCGTCGAGCAGCGCCTGCACCCGTTCGTCGCTGCGCCGCCGCATCTCCTGCTCCGTCCTGCGGTACGCCTCCGCGACCGTCGTCGCCTGCCGGTCCACGCCCGCCCACATGTGGGACGCGGTGTGCACGAGCATCGGCAGGGCCTCCGGGTCCTTCTCGGTGACGATCCGCAGTAACTCGTCCCAGACCAGATAGCCCGCGTGCCGGTACGCGTGCAGCACCAGATCCAGCGCCACCCCCTGCTCCGCCCGCCGCCGGCCGAGCCGTCGCGCGTACTCCAGATCCGGACGCGGCGCGGAACGGGGCGCCGCGATGGCCTCGATCCCGTACCGCATCGCCTTGTTGATCTGCTGCCAGTGCTCGTCGGGCGGCACGGCGAGATCGAACTGCGGTGAATGAAGCCGCAGTTCCCCGATGAGCTGGTCGGTGAGGTGCGGTACGCGGTCCAGCAGCACCCGAGAGGCGCTCGCCAAGACCGACCACTCGTGATCCGTGCGCGCTCTGCGGCCGCCCATGGCTGGTGAGGATGCCACCGGCCGCCCTGTCGGGGCCAGACCGCCTGCCGTCCGGCAGGCAGCCCTTGTGCGCGTGCACAACGCGGGCGCCGCGCCGCTGGTCATCGGCAGCGATTACGCCCGGCGCCGTGGACGGTGCCAGGACCCGGTGCTGAGGTGTGGCTCCGGCAAGCCCCACCACAGCGACCAGGCCCACTCACAGCAACTCACAGCAACTCACAGCAACGGAAGGGGAATGCATGGCCGCGCTCGAAGTGCGTGCGCTGTCCGTCGGCTACGGCCCGGTGCGGGCGCTGCGTGACGTCTCCCTCGATGTACCGGACGGCGCGATCGTCGCCGTTCTCGGCGGCAACGGCGCCGGCAAGTCCACGCTGCTGCGCGCCATTTCGCGCACCCTCGGCTTTCACCGCGGGACGGCGGGCCCCGGCACCGTCCGGTTCGGCGGCCGCCCGCTGGACGGGCTGAGCCCCGCCCGGGTGGTCGCCGCCGGGGTGGTGCAAGTCCCCGAGGGGCGCCAGGTGTTCGCCCGGATGACTGTCGCCGACAATCTGCGGGCGGGCGCGCTGGGCGCGCGGGGCGGCCGCAAGGAGTCCGCCGAGGCGCTCGCCCGGGTACGTGAGCTGTTTCCCGTACTCGCGGACCGCGCGCACCAACGGGCCGGACTCCTCTCCGGCGGTGAGCAGCAAATGCTGGCGCTGGGAAGGGCGTTGATGGCCCGGCCGAAGCTGCTGCTCCTCGACGAACCGTCACTCGGCCTGGCCCCGCTGATGGCCGCCCGTATCGCCGAGACCGTCCAGGAGATCAACGCCCGTGGCACCGCGGTCCTGCTCGTCGAGCAGAACGCCGCCATCGCCCTGCGGCTGGCCTCCACGGCGTACGTCCTGGAGGTCGGCGAGGTGACGCTCGAAGGCTCCGCGGCCGAGCTGGCCGCGTCGGACGAGGTACGGCGCCGCTACCTGGGCGTGGTCGACGAGACCGCCGCCGACGACGCCGGCCGCGCCCAGCAGGCCGTACCCACGCTGCGGAGGTGGTCCGCGTGACGCGCCACGAACCGCTCGCCGGAAGCGATGACCTCCCGGCAGACGCACCGGCAGACGCACCGCCCGGCGCACCGCCCGGCCGTCCCGCCGACGCCGTGCCCGTCCCGCCGCTCACCGTCAGCGGGATCACCGTGCGCTTCGCCGGTCTCACCGCGCTCGACTCCGTCTCGTTCACCGTCGAACCCGGCAGCGTGCACGCCGTCATCGGGCCCAACGGCGCCGGAAAGTCCACCTGTTTCAACGTCCTGTCGGGTGTCTACCGCGCCACCTCGGGCAGTGTCCGGCTCGGCTCCACCGAACTCACCGGCCTCGCGCCGCACCGGATCGCCGCCCTGGGCATCGCCCGCACCTTCCAGAACCTCGCCCTGCCGCCCCACGCCACCGTCGCCGACAGCATGCTGCTCGGCCGCCACCGGCTCACCCGCGCCGGGTTCCTCGCCACCGGGCTGCGGCTGCCGTCCGCCGCTCGCGAGGCCCGCCGCCACCGGGCCAGGGTCGGGGAGATCGCGGAGTTCGTCGGTCTTGCCGGTGATCTCGACCGGCCCGCCGGAGCACTCCCGTACGGAAAGCAGAAGCTCGTCGAACTGGGCCGCGCCCTGTGCATGGAGCCCAGCGTCCTGCTCCTCGACGAACCCGTCGCCGGAATGACCGCCGACGAGCGCCGCCGTACGGCCGCCGTGGTCTCGGGCGTACGCGACAGCCTCGGCATCTCGATCGTGCTGGTCGAACACGACATGGGGGTGGTGATGCGGCTCGCCGACGCGGTGACCGTACTCGACTTCGGCCGCAGGATCGCGAGCGGTCCGCCCGCCCGCGTACAGAGCGATCCGGCGGTGGTCCGCGCCTATCTGGGCGCCGAAGCCGACGCCGAAGCCGATGCCCCCACCGAAGCCGACGCCCCCACCGGCGCGGACACCCCCGCCGGCGCCGACGACGAAGCGGAGACCGGATCATGACCACCCTGATCGAACTCCTCCTCGGCGGCCTTTCCATCGGCTCCGTCTACGCCCTGATCGCCCTCGGCTTCGTGGTCATCTTCAAGGCCACCGAAGTGGTCAACTTCGCCCACGCCTCGCTCCTCCTGGCCGGCGGCTATGTGACCGCCGTCCTCCATGACGACCTCGGCTTCTGGCCCGCCCTCGGCGTCGGCATCGCGGGCGCGGCGCTCGTCGGCTCGGCGGTCGAGTTCCTGGTGATGCGCCGCTACCGGGGCTCCGACCACAGTGTCCTCGCCATCGTCACCATCGGCGTCGACATCCTGCTCACCACCGAACTCACCCGCCGTCTCGGCACCGATGTGCTCGCGCTCGGCGACCCCTGGGGGGACCGTGTCCTCACCCTCGGCGACATCACCCTCGCCCAGACCAGGGTGGCGGCCTTCGTCGCCGCCGCCCTCCTGATCACGGCCTTCCTGCTCGCCTTCCGCTACACCACCTGGGGTGTCGCGATGCGCGCGGCGGCCGAGAACCCGCAGACGGCCGCGCTCATGGGCGTACGGCTCGGCCGCGTCTCGCTCTCCGCCTGGGCGGTCGCGGGAGCGCTCGCCGCCGTCGCCGCGCTCTTCCTCACCGTCTTTCCGACACCCGGACTGGAACGCGCCACCTCCCTGGCCGCGCTCAAGGCCTTTCCCGCCGCGATCCTCGGCGGTCTCGACTCGACCACCGGAGCGCTGGTCGGCGGGCTGCTCGTGGGCGTCACCGAATCGCTCGCCACCGGCTACCAGAGCGATCTGTCCTTCCTGGGCCGGGGCTTCGGCGATCTCGCGCCCTATCTCGTGATGGTCGTCGTGCTGCTGGTCCGGCCCGCCGGACTCCTCGGGACGAAGGAGCTCGCCCGTGTCTGATGCGACGTCAGGAACACTCCGTACAGGGCTGCTCAGGGCCCGGCCGCGCACGCCCCGCGGCTATGCCTGGACCGCGGGGGCCGTCCTGCTCCTCGCCCTGCCCTTCTATCTCGACCGCTTCTGGCTGCAGGCCGGACTCTTCGCGATGGCGGCGGCGATCGGCGCCATCGGCCTCAACCTCCTCACCGGCGCGACCGGCCAGCTCTCCATGGGCCACTCCTTCTTCCTCGCCGTCGGCGCCTACGGCTACTGCGTCCTGGCGGGCGACAGCGGGACCGAGAACGGCCACGAGCTCGCCGGACTCGGCCTGCCGACCTGGCTCGCCGCCGTACTCGCCGTGCTGCTCGCCGGCGCGGCAGGCGGCCTCTTCAGCCCCATCGCTGGCCGGCTGCGCGGTGCGTATCTCGGCATCGCCACCCTCGCGCTGATCTTCATCGGGCAGCACGTGCTGTTCAACGCTGGTGATCTGACAGGGGGGTTCAACGGCCGGGCCGTCCCGCCGCTCTCCCTCTTCGGCTTCGCCTTCGACGACAGCGAGACCGTCGTCGCCGCCGTCCCCTTCCAGTCCTCGGAGAAGCTCTGGTACGTGGGACTCGCCGCACTCCTCGCCGGTGCGCTGTTCGCCCGCGGCGTGCTGCGCGGCCGGCCGGGACGGGCCATGAACGCCATCCGTGACCATCGCATCGCGGCGGGGGTGATGGGGGTGCCGGTGGCCCGCTACCGGGCGGCCGTCTTCGTCCTCTCCTCCATGTACGCGGGTCTCGCGGGTGTCCTGCTCGCGCTGATCTTCCAGCGGACCGTGCCCGACTACTTCGGCATGATCCTGGCCCTCGAATATCTGGCGATGATCGTCATCGGCGGTCTCGGCACGGTCGCGGGAGCGGTCGTCGGCGCCGCCTTCGTCTCCCTGCTGCCGCAGCTTCTCACCCACTACAGCGACACCCTCCCGCTGGTCTCCGACCCCGGCACCGGCGGGCTCGCCCCGGGGGAGGCATCCCGCTATCTGTACGGCGCCGCGATCGTCGCGGTCGTCCTGTTCCTGCCCGGCGGTCTCACCCGCCCGGCCCTGTCCGCACGGTCCCCACGGTCCTCTCGGGAGAAGACATGAATCCACGTGCCACGAACACGCTGAGGGGCGGCGCGGCGCTGCTGGCCGTACTCGCGCTCGCGCTCACCGGATGCAGCGGCAAGACCACCGGGAAGGACGAAAAGACCGAGGGCGCCGGGGGAGTGAAGACCGGCGTCGGCGTCACCGACAAGACCATCACCCTGGGCGTGCTCACCGATATGACCGGCGTCTACGCCTCGCTGGGCAAGAGCGTCACCCAGGCCCAGCGGCTCTGGGCCGAGCAGACCAACGCGGCCGGCGGCATCTGCGGCCGTACGGTCGAGCTGACCGTCCGTGACCACGGCTACGACCCGCAGAAGGCCGTCGCCGCGTACACCGAACTCGCGCCCGAGGTGCTCGGCTTCGCCCAGTTCATAGGCTCTCCGTTCGTCGCCGCCGTGGAACAGCGCATCGACGGCCAGGACAAGGGCCTCGTCCTGCCGCAGGCCTGGTCGGCCTCGCTGCTCGGCAGCGCGTACGTCCGGGTGGTCGGCGCGACGTACGACGTCGAGACCATCAACGCCGTCGACTATCTCCTCGCGCAGAAGCGCATCGCCAAGGGCGACAAGGTCGGCCATGTCTACTTCGAGGGCGACTACGGCGAGAACGCCCTCGTCGGCTCCAGGTACGCGGCCCGGCAGGCCGGGCTGACCATCGTGGAGCAGAAGATCAAGCCGACCGACAACGACATGTCGGCCCAGGTCGCGGCGTTGAAGCAGGCCGGCGTCAAGGCGATCCTGATCAGCGCGGGACCGCGCCAGGCGGCCTCACTGGTCGGTGTCGCGGCGGCCACCGGCTTCAAGGTGCCGGTCGTCGGCAACAATTCGGCCTTCGCGCCCCAACTCCTGGCGACCCAGGCCGGGCCCGCGCTGATGAAGGACTACTACGTCGCCGCCTCCACGCTCCCGATCGGCTCGTCCGAGCCGGCCCCGGCGAAGCTCGCGAAGGAGTACGCGGCCTCCTACCCGGAGGATGTCCTCGACAACGGCGTGGCCGCCGGGTACACCGCCGCGGGCGTCTACGGTGAAGTGCTCAAGAAGGCGTGCGCGTCGAAGGACCTGACCCGGGAGGGCGTCGGCAAGGCGCTGCTCACCCTCACCTCGTACGACAGCGGCTTCGGCATCACGCACGACTTCTCCGACCCGGCGGCCCCGTCCACCCGGCAGTCCGTGATCATGAAGCCGGACGACACGGTCCCCGGCGGACTGAAGGTGGTGCGGCCCGCGCAGACCTCCGAGGCGGCGCAGTCCTTCCAGGTCGGCGACTGACCGGACGCCTCAACACGGAAGGGCCCGGGCGCGTGTGCACCCGGGCCCTTCCCGTTGTTCCTCTGACCGCCATGTGTCGGACAGGCCCTAGGGCAGCTGGGCCGCCCGCGCCTCGCGGCGGTTGTCGCGGAAGGTGTTCACCCGGCGCGCCGTGGCGAAGAGCGGGATCACCGCGCCCGTCACCACCTGGAGCGCACAGCCGGTCTGCAGCAGCAGCTGACCGCCGGGGGCATCGAACGCCCAGGCCGCCAGCAGCCCCATCGCGGCCACGATCCAGCTGAGCATCGCCACCGCGAGGACACCGCGCGGCTTGGGATACTCGACCCGGCTCACCATCAGCCACGCCACCCCGACGATCGCGAGCAGCGTCGGTACGAAGGGAAGCTCCAGCAGCACGATCGAGATGACCGTCAGCGCGCCGAAGGGGCTCGGCATGCCCTGGAACATGCCGTCCTTCAATGTCACACAGGAGAATCTGGCGAGCCGTAGCACGACGGCCAGCAGCACCACAATCGCCGCCAGCGCCGAGACCCGCTGATGCGCGTCGTCCGCGACCATGCCGTACACGAGTACGAAGTACGCCGGGGCGAGGCCGAAGCTGATCAGGTCCGAGAGGTTGTCCAGCTCCGCGCCCATCGGCGAGCTGCGCAGCTTGCGCGCCACCAGCCCGTCGAACAGGTCGAAGATCGCGGCGCACAGCATCAGGATGACGGCCGTCGCGGCGGAGTGCCGTGCCATGCCGCTCTCATCGCTGCCCGTGAGATGGGGGATGAGAATGCCGGTGGTGGTGAAGTACACGGCCATGAAGCCACAGGTGGCGTTACCGAGCGTGAGGGTGTCCGCGATCGACAGCCGCATTGACAGCGGCATATCTTCCGCGTCGTCCTCCGCCTCGGCCTCCGTGGCCCAGCCGGCTTGCGTATCAGGATCAATCACGGTCAATTCGAGTCACCCCTGCGGTCGTGGTCTGACCGACCTCGACAGCGACATCGACACCTTCCGGAAGGTAGATGTCGACGCGCGAGCCGAAACGGATCAGGCCGATGCGCTCGCCCTGTTCCACCTTGGTCCCCTGGGGCAGATACGGGACGATGCGCCGGGCAACCGCGCCGGCGATCTGCACCATCTCGATGTCGCCCAGCTCGGTGTCGAAGTGCCAGACAACGCGCTCGTTGTTCTCGCTCTCCTTGTTGAACGCCGGAACGAATCCGCCGGGGATGTGCTCGACGGACGTCACGGTACCCGCGAGGGGAGCGCGGTTGACGTGGACGTTCAGCGGACTCATGAAAATGGCGACCCGGGTGCGCCCGTCCTTCCACGGCATGATGCTCTGCACCACGCCGTCGGCCGGGGAGATGACCCGGCCCTCAGTGATCTCGCGCTCCGGGTCGCGGAAGAACCAGAGCATGCCCGCGGCGAGCGCGGTGGCGGGCACGGCGAGGACGGCGGCGCGCTTGGAGCGGCGCGCACGGGCGAGGCCGATCGCGGCGGTGGCGACGGTCGGCAGGAGCCACGGCGATGCTCCGCGCGCGAGGCGGACCCGGCCGCGTGGTGCGGAGGTTTGGCTGTGGGGCATGGATGACCTTCGTAGCGGATGATGCCGCGCTGGCAACGGGGGACGGCGGCTTTCCATCGATGGTATCGGTTGGCGGCCGTAACTGAGCAAGCCAGCAGCCGAGTCGGACGGCTGGAAGCCGACGACAGATGACGACACGGTGTGATCTTCTTCGCTGTTAAACGGGTCCAAAATAGACAATCAGCCCTGGAATCGGTACTCCTCGAGCAACCGGCGGCCGATGATCATTTTCTGGATCTCGGCGGTGCCCTCACCGATCAGCAGCATCGGTGCCTCGCGGTAGAGGCGCTCGATCTCGTACTCCTTGGAGAAGCCGTAGCCGCCGTGGATCCGGAAGGCGTCCTCGACGACTTCCTTGCAGTATTCGGCGGCGAGGTACTTCGCCATCCCCGCCTCCAGGTCGTTTCGTTCCCCTGAATCCTTTTTGCGTGCGGCGTTGACCATCATCGCATGGGCGGCCTCGACCTTGGTGGCCATTTCGGCCAGCTTGAACTGGATCGCCTGGTGCTGGGCGATGGGCTTTCCGAAAGTGTGACGCTGCTGGGCATATGAGACGCCCAGTTCGAAAGCGCGCTGCGCGACCCCGCAGCCACGCGCCGCGACATTCACCCGGCCGACTTCGACACCGTCCATCATTTGGTAAAACCCTCGGCCGGTGGCGCCGCCGAGGACCCGATTGGCCGGAATGCGTAGTCCGTCCATGATCAGCTCGGTGGTGTCGACGCCCTTGTAGCCCATCTTGTCGATTTTTCCGGGGATGGTGAGACCGGGCCTGACCTCGCCGAAGCCGGGCTCCTTCTCGACCAGGAACGTGGTCATCGACTTGTGCGGAGCCGTGCCCTCCGGATGGCCCTCGTCGCTGCGGCACAGCACGGCGACGAGCGTGGACGTCGCGCCGTTGGTCAGCCACATCTTCTGGCCGTTCAGTACGTACGCGTCGCCGTCCCTGATGCCCTTGGAGGTGATCGCCGAGACATCGGAACCGAGACCGGGCTCCGACATCGAGAACGCGCCACGCACCTCGCCGGCCGCCATCCGGGGCAGGAAGGTGTCCCGCTGCTCCTGGGTGCCGTGCTGCTTGAGCATGTACGCCACGATGAAATGGGTGTTGATGATGCCCGAGACGGACATCCAGCCCCGGGCGATCTCCTCCACGCAGAGCGCGTAGGTGAGCAGGGACTCGCCCAGGCCGCCGTACTCCTCGGGAATCATCAGCCCGAACAGGCCGAGTTCCTTCAGGCCCTCGACGATTCGCGTCGGATACTCGTCGCGGTGTTCCAGTTCGGTGGCGACCGGGAGAATCTCTTTGTCGACAAAATCCCGGACGGTGGCCAGGATCTCCTGCTGGATGTCGGTCAGCCCGGCTGTCTGGGCGAGTCGGCTCATCGCTGTCACTTCCCCTGAGGCGTCTGCGGCTGCTGTGGCGTGTCCTGGCTGTCCGACAACTGCGGGCGGCCCGGCTGCTCGCCGCCGCGCTCCTTGATGTACGTCGCGGTGGGGACCATCACCTTGCGGCGGAACACACAGACCAGCGTGCCGTTCTGGGTGTAGCCCCTCGTCTCCACCTGGACGATTCCGCGGTCGCTCTTGGACCGTGACGGCGTCTTGTCCAGCACGGTCGTCTCGCCGTAGAGCGTGTCGCCGTGGAAGGTCGGCGCGACATGCCTGAGCGACTCCACCTCCAGATTGGCGATGGCCTTCCCGGAGACGTCCGGCACCGACATGCCCAGCAGCAGTGAGTAGATGTAGTTGCCGACCACGACGTTCTTCCCGAAGTCCGTCGTCTTCTCGGCGTAGTTGCTGTCCAGGTGCAGCGGGTGATGGTTCATGGTGAGCAGACAGAACAGGTGGTCGTCGTACTCGGTGACCGTCTTGCCCGGCCAGTGCTTGTACACCGCGCCGACCTCGAACTCCTCAAAGGTGCGTCCGAACTGCATCGCTCACGCCTCCGGGGTTTCGAACGCGGTGGTACGCCGCATCCCGGCGGCCCGGCCCTTGCCCGAGATGACCAGAGCCATCTTGCGGCTGGCCTCGTCGATCATCTCGTCGCCGAGCATCGCGGAGCCCTTCTTGCCGCCCGCCTCGGACGTGTAGTACTCGTACGCGTCGAGGATCAGCTCGGCGTGGTCGTAGTCCTCCTGGGAGGGCGAGAAGATCTCGTTCGACGCCTCGATCTGGCCCGGGTGCAGCACCCACTTGCCGTCGAAGCCCAGAGCGGCGGCGCGGCCCGCCACCTCGCGGTATCCCGCCACATCGCGGATCTGGAGGTACGGGCCGTCGATCGCCTGGAGATCGTGGGTACGGGCCGCCATCAGGATGCGCATCAGGATGTAGTGATACGCGTCCGCGCCATAGCCCGGCGGCTGCTGACCGACGACCAGGGACTTCATATTGATGGAGGCCATGAAGTCGGCGGGGCCGAAGACGATGGTTTCGAGCCGCGGCGAGGCGGCCGCGATCTCGTCGACGTTCACCAGGCCCTTGGCGTTCTCGATCTGGGCCTCGATACCGATCCTGCCGACCTCGAAGCCCATCGTCTTCTCGATCTGGGTCAGCAGCAGATCGAGGGCGATGACCTGCTGGGCGTCCTGGACCTTCGGCAGCATGATGCAGTCGAGGTGGTGGCCCGCGCCCTCCACGACCGTGATCACATCGCGGTACGTCCAGTGCGTCGTCCAGTCGTTGACCCGTACGACCCGGGTCTTGCCCGTCCAGTCGCCCTTGTTCAGCGCGTCGACGATGGTGTGGCGGGCGCCCTCCTTGGCGAGCGGCGCGCACGCGTCCTCCAGGTCCAGGAAGACCTGATCGGCCGGCAGTCCCTGGGCCTTCTCCAGAAAGCGCGGGTTCGAGCCCGGCACGGCCAGGCAGGAGCGGCGCGGACGCAACCGGTTCGCGGCGGCCCCGGGGGAGGCCGGAGTGAGAGGGGCGGCGGGGGCGGTCATGCGGGGACCTCCAGAGGGTCGAGTCTGTTCGCTTTCCGGATCTCGTCGACGATACGGCCGATGATCCCGGTGATCCCGAAGTCCTTCGGGGTGAAGACGGCGGCCACGCCGGCCGCCCGCAGCTCCTCGGCGTCGGCGCTCGGGATGATCCCGCCGACGATCACCGGGATGTCGGCCGCGCCCGCCTCGCGCAGCCGCGCGAGCACATCGGGGACCAGCGCTCCGTGCGAACCCGACAGGATCGACAGCCCCACACAGTGCACGTCCTCGGCGAGCGCGGCCGTGACGATCTGTTCGGGCGTCAGCCTGATGCCCTGGTAGACCACTTCGAAGCCGGCGTCCCTGGCGCGTACGGCGATCTGCTCCGCGCCGTTGGAGTGCCCGTCCAGACCGGGCTTGCCGACCAGCAGCCGCAGCCGTCCCGAGCCGAGGTCCTCGGCGGTACGGGACACCTTCTCCCGTACGGCCGCGAGCGGGGTGCCCGCCTCGGCGGTCACCGCGACCGGCGCGCCGCTCACGCCGGTGGGCGCGCGGAACTCGCCGAAGACATCGCGCAGCGCCCAGGACCACTCCCCGGTCGTCACACCGGCCCGCGCGCACTCCACGGTGGCCGGCATCAGATTGGCGGTGCCCGCGGCGGCCTTCTTCAGCGCGGTCAGCGCCTCGGTGGCGCGGGCCTCGTCGCGGTTGTCCCGCCAGGTGTGCAGGGCCGTCACCACCCGCGCCTCGTTCGCCGGGTCGACCGTCATGATCGCGGTGTCGAGATCCGCGGTGAGCGGGTTGGGCTCGGTGGACTCGTAGCAGTTGACGCCGACGATCTTCTCCTCGCCGGACTCGATGCGCGCACGCCGTCCGGCGTGCGAGGAGACCAGCTGGGACTTGAGATAGCCGGACTCGACGGCCGCCATCGCGCCGCCCATCGCCTCGATACGGTCCATCTCGGCCAGGCTCTCGGCGGCCAGGGAGGCCACCTTGGCCTCGATGACATGCGAGCCCTCGAAGATGTCCTCGTACTCCAGCAGATCGCTCTCGTGCGCCAGGACCTGCTGGATACGCAGCGACCACTGCTGGTCCCAGGGCCGGGGCAGGCCCAGCGCCTCGTTCCAGGCCGGCAGCTGCACGGCGCGGGCGCGGGCGTCCTTGGAGAGGGTCACCGCCAGCATTTCGAGGACGATCCGCTGGACGTTGTTCTCCGGCTGGGCCTCGGTGAGTCCGAGGGAGTTGACCTGGACGCCATAGCGGAAGCGGCGCTGCCTGGCGTTTTCGATGCCGTACCGCTCACGGGTCACCTGGTCCCAGATGCGGGAGAAGGCCCGCATCTTGCACATCTCCTCGATGAAGCGGACACCGGCGTTGACGAAGAAGGAGATCCGGGCGACGACGTCACCCCTGCGGTCCTCCGGGATCTGACCGGACGCGAACACCGCGTCGAGCACGGCCACGGCGGTGGACATCGCGTACGCGATCTCCTGTACCGGGGTCGCCCCCGCCTCCTGGAGGTGGTAGCTGCAGATGTTGATGGGGTTCCACTTGGGGATGTGGTTCACCGTGTACGTGATCATGTCCGTGGTCAGCCGCAGACTCGGCACCGGCGGGAAGACATGCGTCCCGCGCGAGAGGTACTCCTTGACGATGTCGTTCTGCGTCGTCCCCTGGAGCTTCGTGAGGTCCGCGCCCTGCTCCTCGGCGACCACCTGATAGAGCGCCAGCAGCCACATCGCGGTGGCGTTGATGGTCATCGAGGTGTTCGTACGCTCCAGAGGGATGTCCTGGAACAGCCGCCGCATGTCGCCGAGATGCGAGAGCGGAACCCCGACCCGGCCGACCTCGCCCCGGGCCAGGATGTGATCGGGGTCGTAACCCGTCTGCGTCGGGAGGTCGAACGCGACCGAGAGGCCCGTCTGTCCCTTGGCGAGGTTGCGCCGGTAGAGCTCGTTGGACGCCTCGGCGGTGGAGTGACCGGCGTACGTCCGCATGAGCCAGGGCCGGTCCTTCTGATGATCGGTCATGTGACGTCCTCAGATGTTCCGGAAGCGGTTGATGGCGTCGAGGTGCTCGGCCCGCATCTCCTCGTCGCGCACCCCCAGACCCTCACGGGGCGCCAGCGCCAGCACCCCGACCTTGCCCTGGTGGCGGTTGCGGTGGACGTCGTACGCGGCCTGGCCGGTGTCCTCCAGCGCGTACACCTTCGAGAGCGTGGGGTGGATCTTGCCCTTGGCGACCAGACGGTTGGCCTCCCACGCCTCGCGGTAATTGGCGAAGTGCGAGCCGACGATCCGCTTCAGGGACATCCACAGATAGCGGTTGTCGTACTCGTGGGTGTAGCCCGAGGTCGAGGCGCAGGTGACGATCGTGCCGCCCTTGCGCGTGACGTACACACTCGCGCCGAAGGTCTCGCGTCCGGGGTGCTCGAAGACGATGTCCACGTCCTCGCCGCCGGTCAGCTCGCGGATGCGCTTGCCGAAGCGCTTCCACTCACGCGGGTCCTGGTGGTGCTCGTCCCGCCAGAACGCGTAGCCCTCGGAGGTACGGTCGATGATGGCCTCGGCGCCCATCCGCCGGCAGATCTCCGCCTTCTTGTCGCTGGAGACGACACAGACCGGATTCGCCCCGCCGGCGAGCGCGAACTGCGTGGCGTACGAGCCGAGTCCGCCGCTCGCGCCCCAGATCAGCACGTTGTCGCCCTGCTTCATTCCGGCGCCGTTGCGGGACACCAGCTGGCGGTACGCGGTGGAGTTGACCAGGCCGGGAGCCGCGGCCTCCTCCCAGCTCAGGTGGAGCGGCTTGGGCATCAGCTGGTTGGACTTCACCAGCGCGAGTTCCGCCAGGCCGCCGAAGTTGGTCTCGAAGCCCCAGATCCGCTGCTCGGGGTCGAGCATCGTGTCGTTGTGGCCGTCGGACGACTCCAGCTCGACGGAGAGACAGTGTGCGACGACCTCGTCGCCCGGCTGCCAGGCGTTGACGCCGGGTCCGGTGCGCAGCACCACGCCCGACAGGTCCGAGCCGATGACGTGGTACGGCAGGTCGTGGCGCTTGGCGAGCTCGCTGAGCTTGCCGTACCGCTCCAGGAACCCGAAGGTCGGCAGGGGCTCGAAGATCGAGGTCCAGACGGAGTTGTAATTCACCGAGCTGGCCATGACGGCGACGAGGGCCTCGCCAGGACCGAGTTCGGGCACGGGCACGTCGTCGAGATGGAGGGACTTGCGCGGGTCCTTCTCCGAGGTGGTGAGACCGCTGAACATCTCCGTCTCGTCCTTGTGCACGGTCACCGCGCGGTACGAGCCGGGGATGCGCAGTGCGGCGAAGTCGGCGGACGTGCTGTCCGGCGACTGGATCGCGTCCAGGATTTCCTTCACGGTTTTGCCTCCGGCGAAGCTGAGGGTGCGTGGTGCGTGGGGGCTGCTTGCGGTGCGAGGGAGGTGTGCCGTCGGTTCGGCGGGTGCGCGGTGTGCTGATCGAGCAGATCGGCGGCGCCGGGTGGGCGCGGAGGTGCCTGTGACGCAGGCGTCCGGGGCACAAGCGGGATCGCTTGCGGGAACAGCCGGACAACGTCAACGTATGGCACGCCGTGACACCTGACAAGGCACTGGGTGCCAAAATTTACTCTCACTTGTCACCCGCATGGCACGCATGAGCAATGTTTACCGCCCTGTAAGCGGTAAATATCACTTCATGTGCCCGAGCGTGCGCATGGCGTATCGGCGCGAGGGCAGCCGTACGCACGCGGTAGCGCGCGCCGCGCGTTACCGCCGGTGGTGACCTGGGAGGGTCTAGGCGTTCCTGAGCGCCTGGCGGATGGTTCGCATGACCTCGTCGAGGGGCGCGTCCGTGTGCGCCACCGTCACGAGGACGTCGCCACTGGTGCGGGCCGAGGCCGCCGCGTGCCGCGGCTTGCCGCCGACGGTCCGGCCGGCGCCGATGCCCGTGCCGAAGGTGTCCCGGACGATCGCGAAGGCGTGGTCGAGCTGTGTCTCCACATCGCCCTGGCCGCCCGCCCGCAGCCACCGGCGCAGCACATGGTTGTGCGCGGTGACGACCGCGGACGCGGCCACCTCCGCCAGCAGCGGGTCGTCATTGCCGTCGGTGTGGTCGCGCTCGTCGAAGTGGCCCAGCAGATAGCGGGTGAAGAGCCGCTCGTAGCGGGCCACCGAGGCGATCTCGCGCTCGCGGAGCGTGGGCACCTCGCGGGTGAGGCGGTAGCGCTCCACGGAGACCGCCGGGGAGGCCGCGTACATCCGCATGACTTCCTTGATGCCCCGGCAGACCGTGTCGAGCGGGTGCTCGTGGGCCGGTGCGGCGTTGAGCACCGCCTCCGCCCGTACGAGCGTGTCGTCGTGGTCCGGGAAGATGGCCTCTTCCTTGGAACGGAAGTGCCGGAAGAAGGTCCGGCGCGCGACCCCGGCCGCGGCGGCGATCTCGTCGACGGTCGTCGCCTCGTACCCCTTGGTCGCGAACAGTTCCATCGCCGCGGCCGCCAGCTCCCGGCGCATCTTCAGCCGCTGGGCGGCCGCGCGGGTGCCCGCGGCGCTCTCCGGAACGTCGGACGTGGTGTTCGTACGGGGGGATTTGGCCGACTGGGACATGAGGTGAACGTACTGCATCGGCGCAGGAGAGCGCGCCTGCGGGGGCGGACCGCCCGGGGGATCGAGCAGCCCGCCCCAGCCGGCGCCGGGGTCAGTGCCGGAGTCGGCACCGCGGTCGGCGCCGGGATCACCGCCTAGGTCAGCGCCTGGGTCAGCGCCGGGCATATTCGCGAAAGCCGCGTCCCGTCTTGCGGCCGAGGCATCCCGCGGCCACCAGATGTTCGAGCAGCGGCGCCGGTGCCAGGCCCGGGTCGCGGAACTCGCGGTGCAGGACCCGCTCGATGGCGAGTGAGACATCGAGGCCGACCACATCGAGCAGTTCGAAGGGGCCCATCGGATAGCCGCCGCCCAGCTTCATCGCGGCGTCGATGTCGTCGAGCGTCGCGTAGTGCTCCTCGACCATCTTGATCGCGTTGTTCAGATACGGGAAGAGCAGCGCGTTCACGATGAAACCGGCGCGGTCGCCGCAGTCCACCGGGTGCTTGCGGACGGCTGTGCTGACCTCGCGGGCCGTGGCGTGCACCTCGTCGGCCGTGAGGACCGTACGGACCACCTCGACCAGCTTCATCGCCGGGGCCGGATTGAAGAAGTGCATCCCTATGACGTCCTGGGGGCGCGAGGTCGCGCGGGCGCAGGCGACGACCGGCAGCGAGGACGTCGTCGTGGCCAGCACCGCGCCGGGCCGGCAGACCTTGTCGAGCGTGGCGAAGAGCTGCCGCTTGATCTCCAGATCCTCGGCCACCGCCTCGATGGCGAGATCCACCTCGGCGAACGCGTCGAGCGAACCGGCCGGGGTGATCCTCGCCAGGGCCTCGTCACGGGCCTCGGCCGTCAGCCTGCCCTTGTCGACCGAGCGCGCCAGGGACTTCGCCGTCCGGGCCCGGGCCGCCTCCGCCTTCTCCGGGCTCCGGGCCGCGAGCACCACGTCGAAGCCCGCCGTGGCGAAGACCTCCGCGATGCCGCTCGCCATCGTGCCGGAGCCGGCCACGCCGACCGAACGCACCGGGCGGCCGGAGACGCTCCGCGCGGCCGGCGACGGGGTGAGGGCGTCCGGCACCACCGTGCCGGATCCGGGCGCGTCGTACGTATAGAAGCCGCGCCCGGACTTGCGGCCGGTCAGCCCGGCGTCGCTGAGCTGCCGGAGGACCGGCGCGGGGGCGTGCAGCCGGTCCTGGGAGGCCGCGTACATCGCGTTCAGCACGGTACGGGCGGTGTCGACCCCGATCAGATCGAGCAGGGCGAGCGGTCCCATCGGCAGACCGCAGCCCAGCCGCATCGCCGCGTCGATGTCCTCACGGGAGGCGTACTTGGCCTCGTACATCGCGGCGGCCTGGTTGAGATAGCCGAAGAGCAGCCCGTCCGCGACGAAACCGGGCCGGTCGCCCACCGCGACCGGCTCCTTGCCCAGCTCATGGGCGAGCGCGGTGACCGCCGCGACGGCCTGGGGGGAGGTGAGGACCGAGGAGACCACCTCGACCAGCTTCATCGCCGGGGCGGGGTTGAAGAAGTGCAGCCCGAGCACGCGCTCGGGGTGCGCGGAGTCCGCGGCGAGCCGGGTCACCGACAGCGCGTTGGTGCCGGTCGCGAGGATCGCCGTGGGGCCGACGATCCCGTCCAGCGCGCGGATGACCTGCTGCTTCGTCTCGTACGACTCCGGCACGACCTCGATCACCAGCTCGGCGTCGGCGGCGGCGTGCAGATCGGAGAAGGTACGGAAGCGGGCCAGGACCGTGCGCCGCTCCTCCTCGGTCAGCCGCCCGCGTGCGACGGCCCGTGCGGTGGACGCTTCGAGCGCGGCGACGGCCTGGCCGGTGGCCGCGTCACTGATGTCGATGCCGATGACCTCACGGCCGGCGCGGGCGAGGACCTCGGCGATACCGGTCCCCATCGTGCCGAGGCCGACGACGGCGATGGTGGAGAGAGGGATGTCCATCACGGGACTCCAGGGGATGAGTGACGACTGAAGAAGGGCGCGCGCGGGGCGGCTCCGGCAGACATGCGGAGCGCGGCGGATGCGGATCGCTGTTCGCTGCGAAAGGGTGACGGGACTCTGTTCCGGAGTCGCGTCGCGCGGCCCGGACGGGCCGGACCACGGTGTGCTGAACCGACAGCACTCTCGATGGCTGCGTCACCAGGCCACCGGGAGCCGCGGGGGGTTACCCGCTCATCTGAGATTAACCGACGAGTAACGAGCGCGCCATAGCTGGCTCATTGTGCGCTGTGTCACGGATGCTCCGGCGGGCGCCGATACGCTGGCCGCCATGGATGAGGACTTCCGCTCGCTCGCGGACCGGGTGCGGGAGGAGTCCGGCGGCTCCGGCCCGTACGAACTGCTCATCGGGACCGAGGACCACGAAGAGCTGGCCGGTGTCCTCACCGCGCGCAGCCAGCCCTTGTGGGCCCGGGAGATCGCCGCGTTCCGGCTGGGCTGCGCCGGCGACCGGCGGGCCTTCGAGGCGCTGGTGCTGCTCCTCAACCACCGCGATCCGGAGCGCTGCGTCTCCGCCTCGTACGCACTGGCCCAACTCGACGACCCGCGCACTCCCAGAGCCGCGGCCGCGCTCGCCGGCAACGGGCTGCGGACGGCGTACGCGCTCCACCCCGTACGGCTGCTCACCGAACTGCGCGCCCCCGAGTCCGTACCGGCACTGATCACCACCCTCGAACGGCTACTGGCCCCCGACGAACCCCACTGGCGGGTGGCACTCGCCTGCGTAGAGGGCCTGGGCCTGCTCGGCGACGCCCAGGCACGCACCGTCCTGGAAGCGGCCCGAAATCACCCGAGACTGTCCCCCGCCGCCACGACAGCACTCACCCGCCTCCCATAACGCACCTCCCCCACCGAGACCCCGCCCACCTCGAACGACTCCTCGGCGCCGTCCGGCGCGAATCCGGCCTTCTCGTAGAAGCGGCGGGCGTGCTCGTTCCCCGCGAGGACCCAGAGCAGCAGAAGCGGACAGCCCTCTGCCGCGGCCCGGCTGGTCAGCGCGTCCATCAGGGCCCGGCCGACCCCGGTGGAGAGCTGCTCGGGCAGCACATAGATCGCGTACAGCTCTGCGGACCCGGCGGGCGCGTCCTCGTCGCGGCCGGGCCCGTAGCAGCCCCATCCCGCCACCCGGCCGGCGCGTTCCGCCACGAGATTGACCACCCGGCCTTTGCCCCGGGCGAGATGGTCACGGCGGCGGGCCGCGTCCTCCTCGACGCTCAGCGCGTCCAGATAGGCCTGCGGCATCAGCCCCGCGTACGCGTGCTGCCAGCCCCGTATCCGGACCGTCGCGACGGCTTCGCAGTCGTCGGCGGTCATCTCGCGGATCTCGACGGTCATCGGGACCGGGCCGGGTCTTCGAGTATCGCGAACGCCTCGATCTCCACGAGCAGTTCGGGCCGGAACAGCGCGGCCACCTGGACCGCTGAGCTCGCGGGCGGGTGTTCGGTGTCGATCACCGCGTCCCGGGCCGCTCGTACCGCGGGCAGGTGTGCGACGTCGGTGACGAAGTACGTCAGCTTGACGACGTCGTCGAAGGTGGCGCCGGCCGCGGCGAGACAGCGGCACAGGTTCTCGAAGACCTGACGGGCCTGGGCGGCGGGGTCACCGACGCCCACGATCTCGCCGGCCTCGTCAAAGGCGCACTGGCCGGAGACGGCGACGAACCTGCCCGTCCCCCAGACGACATGGCTGTAGCCGTTTCCTGGGGCGACCCCGTCGGGGGAGCCGAGATGGGTGAGTCGAGTCATGGGCCCATCCTGGCCGACGCCACTGACAACGGACCACGGGGTTTCCGACCGGCCGAAGGGCGGAAGGCCGTCACAGGAGCGTGAGCTGCGTGGCGCCGGGCCCGGGCTCCGGTGCCGTCGGCGGGTCCGGATCCCTGGGGTCGGTGATGCGCCGGGCGGCGCCCCGGCTCGCGGGGCCGATCCCGTACTCGTTCGCCAGCTCGTGCACCTGCCGTGTGACGCGGCGCTGGTACCAGGTGGGGGCGTACGCACCCTCGGCGTACATGCGCTCGTAGCGCGCCACCAGCCGTGGATGGTGCTCCGCCAGCCAGGCCATGAACCACTCGCGGGCGCCCGGCCGCAGATGCAGGACCAGCGGGGTCACGGACGTGGCGCCGGCCTCGGCTATCGCCCGTACCGTCTCCCGCAGCTGGTCGGGGCGGTCGCCCAGGAAGGGGATGACCGGCGCCATCAGCACGCCGCAGCCGATGCCGTTGTCTGCCATGGCGCGTACGACGTCGAGGCGGCGCTCGGGCGACGGCGTGCCCGGTTCCACCGTGCGCCACAGCTCCTGGTCGGTGAAGCCGACCGAGACCGAGACGCCCACCTCGGTGACGGAGGCCGCTTCCCGCAGCAGCTCCAGATCGCGCAGGATCAGCGTGCCCTTGGTGAGGATGGAGAAGGGATTGGCGCGGTCGCGCAGCGCCGAGATGATGCCCGGCATCAGCCGGTAGCGCCCCTCCGCCCGCTGATAGCAGTCGACATTCGTCCCCATCGCGATATGCGCCCCCTGCCAGCGGCTGGAGGCCAGCTGGCGGCGCACCAGCTCCGGCGCGTTGATCTTGACGACGATCTGGGAGTCGAAGCCCAGACCGGTGTCGAGATCCAGATAGCTGTGGGTCTTGCGCGCGAAGCAGTAGACGCAGGCGTGCGTGCAACCCCGGTACGGGTTCACCGTCCATTCGAACGGCATACGGGACGCGCCCGGCACCCGGTTCACGATCGAGCGGGCGCGGACCTCGTGGAAGGTGATGCCGCGGAACTCGGGGGTGTCGAAGGTGCGTGTGGTCACCGCGTCCGTACCGAAGAGCGCGATGTCCCCCGCCGGTCCGTTTGCCGGTGGGTTTTCGGCCAGATTGTCCCAGCGCATGGGTACCTCCTCGGTAGTGCTCCTCTCAGAATAGAACACTTGTTCCCTTGATCGCCGCGGCGCGGATTTGGGCGGGGGTTCCGGAGGTGATTGGCTGGCCGCACCCCACCGAAGTACGAGTGCTGGAGGAAGAGCCATGGCGCAGGTCGAGGCCACGACGGAGCGGATCATCGCGGCGGACGCGGAGACGGTGTTCGATGCGCTGGCCGACTACGAGGACACCCGTGCGAAGGTCATGCCCGCGCAGTACAGCGAGTACGAGGTGCGGGAGGGCGGCGACGGCGAGGGCACCCTCGTCCACTGGAAGCTGCAGGCCACCAGCAAGCGCGTGCGCGACTGTCTGCTGGAGGTGACCGAGCCGAGTGACGGGCGGCTCGTGGAGAAGGACCGTAACTCCTCGATGGTCACCACCTGGACCGTCACCCCGGCCGGTGAGGGCCGTTCGAAGGCCGTCGTCACCACCGTCTGGGACGGCGCCGGCGGCATCGGCGGCTTCTTCGAGCGGACCTTCGCCCCCAAGGGCCTGGCGCGCATCTACGACGCGCTGCTCGAAAAGCTCGCCGCCGAGACCGAGAACAAGCCCGAGCCGGGCACCGCCACCGAGCCCGGCGCCGAGCCCGGGAAGTAGCCGGGCGAGTAGCCCGGCGGGCTTCTGCCGAGGTCACCGCCGATCCTGCCGAGGTCACCGCCGAAGTCACCGTTTCGAGTGGTTTTCCCCGCGGCGCCGTTGTGCGTCCAGCGCGCGACACGTCGCGGGAAAGCCCCTGATGAGCGCCTCGGCAGGCGCTCCCCGGCCCAACCCGCCCCCGTCACAACCCCCTTCGGCGGACAGCATTCCGCTTGCTCCCGCTTGGCGCGCAATGCGAAGAATGACGCCGCGCAGGTGTGACGAGGGGAGCAGTACGTGGGCGGGATCACTCTGGTGAAGGACGTCGGGCCCGACGTCGGGCAGGACGCCGAGCGGGCCGCGGCGCTGCCCGCTCCCGCCACGGCCGGCCCGCCGCCACCACCACGCACCGCGGCCGCGGCCGCCGCCGAACCCCTCAGCCCCCGCCGGGTGCGCCTGGTCTTCCTCGGGCTGATGCTCGCCCTGCTGCTGGCCGCGCTGGAACAGATGATCGTGGCCACCGCGCTGCCGAAGATCGTCGGCGAGCTGCAGGGCCTGGACCGGATGTCCTGGGCGATCACCGCCTATCTGCTGACCGCCACGATCGGCCTGCCGATCTACGGCAAACTCGGCGATCTCTTCGGCCGCAAGGGCGTCTTCCAGTTCGCGATCGTCGTCTTCGTGATCGGGTCCGCGCTGGCCGGCTGGTCCCGCACCATGGACCAGCTGATCGCCTTCCGCGCCATCCAGGGCATCGGCGCGGGCGGACTCATGATCGGCGTCCAGGCGATCATCGCGGACATCGTGCCGGCCCGGGAGCGCGGCCGCTTCATGGGGCTCATCGGCGCCGCCTTCGGCCTCGCCTCCGTGGCAGGACCGCTGCTCGGCGGCTTCTTCACCGACCATGCCTCCTGGCGCTGGTGCTTCTACTTCAACGTGCCCTTCGGCCTGGTCACCCTCGCCGTCGTGACCGCCGTGCTCAAACTCCCCAAGCCCACCGCCCGGGCCCGGCTGGACGTCCTCGGCGCGCTGATGCTCGCCGCCGCGTCCACCTGCCTGGTCCTGCTGACCAGTTGGGGCGGTACGGAGTACGCGTGGGGCTCGCGCGTCATCCTCGGCCTGGCCGCCGGCGCCGCCGGAACGGCCGTGCTGTTCCTGGTCGTCGAGCACTTCGCGCCCCAGCCGATCATTCCCCTGCGGCTGTTCCGCGACTCGGTCTTCAACATCACCAGCCTGATCGGCGCCGTCGTCGGCGTGGCACTGTTCGGCGCCGCCAGCTATCTGCCGACCTTCCTGCAGATGGTCGACGGGGCCAGCGCCACCGAGTCCGGTCTGCTGATGCTGCCCATGATGGGCGGCATCGTCGTCGCCTCCGTCGTCTCCGGGCAGCTCATCAGCCGCACCGGGCGCTACAAGGTCTACCCGGTGCTCGGCAGCGCGATCTCGGTGGCCGGGATGTGGCTGCTGTCCCGGCTGGAGACCGATACGTCCCGGCTCGAATGCGGTATCGCGCAGGCACTCCTCGGTCTGGGGATCGGCCTGGTGCTGCCGGTGCTCATCCTCGCCGTGCAGAACGCCGTGCCGCCCGCCGACCTGGGCACCGCCACCAGCGCCAACAACTACTTCCGGCAGATCGGTGGCAGCGTGGGGGCCGCCGTCTTCGGCACGCTCTTCGCCAACCGGCTCGACCACGCCCTCGCCGACCGCGTCCCCGTCGCGACCGGCCTGCCCGGCGCCGAGTCCATCACCCCGCAGGCGGTCCACGCCCTGCCGCCCGCGCTGCGCGACGCCTACATCCAGGCGTACGCGGACGCCATGCCGCGGATCTTCCTCTATCTCGTGCCGGTGCTCGTCCTCGGCCTGTTGATCGCCTTCTTCCTCAAGGAGAAACCACTGGTGTCCCACAACGCCTCCACCGCAGTCCCCTCCGCTCGCGCCGCGGCCTCCGGCTCCCCGGCCGCCGCCCCGGGCCCGCCCGCGCCCCCGCACACCTCCGGCGTGGCCGTCTGCGGCACCGTGCAGCACCACGACGGCACCATCGTGCCGCACGCCGCCCTCACCCTCATCGATGTCCATGGACAGCAGATCGGGCGCGGGGCGAGCGGCGGGGACGGGCGGTACGCGCTGAGCGTGCCGGGCTCCGGCTCGTACGTGATGATCGCGGCGGCGGGCGGGCACCAGCCGCAGGCCGTGACCGTCACCGTCGGCGAACGGCCCATCGAGCTGGACGTGGTCCTCGGCGGCGCGGGGCGCCTCGCCGGGTCCGTGGTCACCGCCGACGGCACCCCGGTGCGCGACGCCGCCGTGACCCTCACGGATGTACGCGGAGAGGTCGTGGCGTCCACCCGCAGCGGCCGCGAGGGCAGTTATGTCATCTCGGAGCTGGTGGCGGGGGAGTACACCCTCGCCGCGAGCGCCCCCGCGTTCCGTCCCGCGGCGCTTCCGGTCAGTGTGCAGGCCTCGCGCGAGACCCGCCAGGACATCGAACTGGCCGGCGGAGCGGTGCTGCGCGGCACCGTACGCGCCGGCGGCGGCCGCCCCGTCGAGGACGCGCGTGTCACGCTGCTCGACGCGGCGGGCAACGTGGTGGACACCCTCACCACGAGCGCCGACGGCACCTTCCGGTTCGTGGACCTCTCGTCCGGCGAGTACACCGTCATCGCGGCGGGCTATCCGCCGGTCGCCACCGTGCTCCAGATGGCGGGCGGCGGACGCACCGAACGCGATCTCCAACTGGGCCATGAAGACTGACTGATTTTCAGTCAACCGGGGGGCGTGCGCGGGCGCACAACCTATTAGTTCATTGACCGGCGGAACCTGCGTAAGGGTCGTACCGTGGAGGGCGGAGCCGCGGATCCTGGCGGCGGGGAAGGAGCCTCCCACCCATGGACAGGGGTATTCCGCCGGGGCTGCCGCGGCCACTCGCCGCGGCCGGCCGGATTCCGCTCGCCGTGGTCGTCGTGGACGGTGACGGCCTGGTGTCGCACTGGTCGACCGGGGCACGGCGGCTTTTCGGCCGTGCGAGGGAAGACGCGGTCGGCCGGCCCGCAGGTGATCTGATGCCGGTCGCCGGCGCCCTCGCCGAGAACGAGCACGGCGTGGCCCACGGTGCGTACGACACGTACGACGAGTTGGGCCCTGAGCTGCACGCCCGTGGTTCCTACCCCACCGCGGGCTGGGCGAAGGTGTCCGGGACGGGACGCGACCGGCTCGATGTGCTCTGGTGGGCCTACCCACTGGTCGGACCGGGCCCGGGGCGCCATCTCATTCTCGCCGCCGACGCGGGCCAGTTCCGGACGGACGGCCAGGGCGACGGTGGGGGCGGCGGCAAGAGCGAGGACGAGGGGGAGGACCCCGACATCCTGCGGATCACCCCGGGCTTCGCCCTGCACACGGAGTTCCAGGACGCCGACGCGCTGGCCCGGCGGCTGCCGGACATCCTGCCGAACATGGGCCCCGCCGAGTCCGGCCGTATCGTCGCGCAGGTCCTCGAACTGGGCTACCCCGTACTGGAATTCAGCCACCACGACCGGGTGCCGGTCACCCCCGACTGGGGGGTGCCGCGCCGGACGGCCGGACGGCAGAGCGCGCCGGAGCCCTCGATGGGAGCCGCGCGGCTCCGGCAGGAGCCGGTGCCGACTCCGCGACTCGACCTCGAATACGCCGAGGTGCGGGAACGGTTGGAGTTCCTGAACGAGGTCAGCGGCCGTATCGGTACGTCCCTCGATCTCGCACGCACCATCCGTGAGGTCACCAGCGCCGCCGTGCCGCGCTTCGCCGACTTCGCGGGCACCCATCTGCGGGCCGCGGTCCTCGCCGGCGAGGGATTCCCCGACGGCCCGCCCGATGTGACCACGGTCTGGCACCGGGTGTGGGTCGAGCACACCGACGCACCGGGCCGCTGGGACGACACCGTGCCGGTCGGCGAGGCCATCTCCTTCCCCGAGCACACGCCGTTCTTCCAGTGCATGGTCACGGGCGAGCCCGTGCTCATCCCGCGGCTCAGCGAGGAGGACGGTGACCGCATCTCGGGGGAGTTCGAGAAGCGGGATCTGCGGCCCCTCATCAACAACCGGTCCCTGCTGGTCGTACCGCTGAAGGCGCGCGACGTGGTGCTCGGCTTCATGGTGCTGCTGCGGCGTCCCGACCGGGAGCCGTTCGACGACATGGACCGTACGACCGGCGCCGAACTCGCCGCCAGGGCCGGTCTGGTGCTCGACAACGCCCGGATGTACACGTACCAGGAGCAGGTCGCGGAGACGCTGCAGGACAGCATGCTGCCGCAGGTCACGCCGCGCATGGCGGGGTGCGACATCGCCACCCGCTATCTGCCGGGCACCCAGCTCGGCCGGATCGGTGGCGACTGGTTCGACGCCGTCAAACTGCCCGGCTCACGCACCGCTCTCATCGTCGGCGACGTCATGGGCCATGGCCTCAACTCGGCGGCGATGATGGGCCAGTTGCGTACCGCCGTACAGACGATGGCGACCATGGAGATGCCGCCTGCCCAACTGCTCCGTAATCTTGACGACTTGGCGCAGCGGCTCGGCGAGCTGTATCTCGCGACCTGTCTCTACGCGGTGTACGACCCCATCCACTCCGAGCTCCAGATCGCCAACGCCGGCCATGTCCCGCCGGTGCTCGTCCGGGCCGAGGACGGCAGCGGCGAGGTGCTCGACCTGCCCACGGGCGCGCCCATCGGTGTCGGCGGAGTGGCCTTCGAGACAGCGATCGTACGGGTCCGTCCCGGCGACCGGCTGGTGCTGTGCACCGACGGCCTGGTCGAGGTACGCGGCGAGGACATCGGGGACGGGCTGGCGGCGCTCTGCGCGTCCGCCGCGCATCCCGCCGCCTCGATGGACGACGCCTGCGACACCATCATCCGCGCGCTCAACACCCGTGGCGGGCGCAAGGACGATGTGGCCCTGCTGATGGCCAGGCTGAACGGCATCCCGGACGAGAACGTCGCCGAATACAAACTCGCCCTGGACCCGCGCGAGGTGGCCAGGGCCAGACGCCTGGTGCGCGGACGGCTGCTCGACTGGGAGCTGCCGGAGGCGGTGGAGACGGCCGAGCTGCTGGTCAGCGAGCTGGTCACCAATGCCATGAACCACGCGCGGTCGGGCCGGGTCGGCCTGCGGCTGGTCCGTACGGACGCCCTGCTGTGCGAGGTCATGGACGACGAACCGGCCCCGGCGGCCCTGCTGGACGCGGGCCGGGACGACGAGTTCGGGCGCGGGTTACGGGTGGTGAGCAGTCTGGCCAGGGAGTGGGGCACCAGCACGACAGCTCTCGGCAAGACGGTCTGGTTCGAACAGGCACTGGCGCGCAAGGCACGCTGAGGGAAGGCCGCCGCCCTCGTGCCCCCGACGGGTGGCGGCGCCGGGTCCTGTCCGGTCCACGGCAACTTGCCTTCGGCAGGACGTACTTCGAGGAGGTCATATGGACGCGTCGCAGCGTTACCGGAAAGCATGGGAGGGCTTCTGGCGCGAGACCTCCGACGCGCCGGGCGAGGCGATCTGGGACTCCGACCCCGCACTCGCCTCCGTGCCGCACAGCGAGCTGCTGCTGCCGTACGCCGACGTCTCGCTGCCGGTGGTCGACCTGGGCTGTGGCAACGGCACCCAGACGCGCTATCTGGCCACGCGCTTCGCCCGCGCGGTGGGCGTGGATCTCTCGCACGCGGCGATCGAGCTCGCGCGCCGCGCCGACACCGCGAAAGTGGCGGAGTTCGAGCAGCTCGATCTGGTCGACCACGACGCGGTGCGCGCCCTGCGCGAGCGGCTCGGGGACACCAATGTCTATATGCGGGCGGTGATCCACCAGAGCGAGCCGCAGGACAGGCCCGCCGTCGCGGAGGCCGTCGCGGAGCTGCTCGGTGGGCGCGGCCGGGCTTTCGTCGTGGAGCTCACCCCCGCGTCGAAGGCCGTGTTGCAGAAGGCCGCGGAGGGCCCCGGCGGGCCACCCGAGAAGCTCCGGCGGGTCTTCGACCACGGGCTCAAGCCAGCCGGCGCCGCCGAGGAGGAGGTACCCGAGCTGCTGCGCGCGGCGGGCCTGACGGTCCTCGCGAGCGGGGACACCGCGCTCGCCCAGACGGAGCGACTGCCGGACGGCACCCGTATCGACCTGCCCGCCAGGTGGTTCGTGCTCGCCAGGACGGACAGGGGCTGAGGGAACGGGCAGGGCCTGAGAGAGCAGGACACCAGCGGCCCGGGGAACGGGACACGCCTGAGAGAACGGGACAGGGCCGGCCCGTCTCACGCGGCGCTGCGGGCCAGCGCGCGGGAGGCGGGTGCGCAGCTGGCCCGCAGGGTGGCCAGTTCGCTGTCGGAGAGCTGGGCGGAGGCGCCTCGCCGCCCGGCGTCCAGGATCGTCCCGGCCGCCGCGATCCAGACCGGGTCGGCGTCCACACCGAGGTGTCCCGCCAGCCGGGTGAGTGCACGCTCGGGTGTGTCGAGCAGGTCCTCGAAGGCCAGCGACATACGCGATGCGGCGGGGACCTCGTCGAGGGCGGCCAGCCCGCTGGTGATCATCCCGGACCACAGTGCCCCGTACCGCTCCACCGGAACCGGCCGTCGCAGCGCGGAGGCCAGGTCGTACGAGTCGTCAGCGAGCAGGCGTTCCAGGTCGAGCGGGACCTCCCCGCCGCGGCCCCGGGCGGCCTCGGTCATCAGCTGGACGAGCTGGAACCCGGGATGACGGCTCATCGACAGCGCGCAGTCCGGGCCGTCCCGGTACAGGTGTACGAACTTGGCGTCCGGGAAGTGAGCCCGCAGCTGGGGCACCAGCCCCAGGGAGAAGCCGGACCGCTCCACCACCGCCCGGCGGCCGAAGCGCTCGGCGAGGGTGTCGAACAGGGCCCGGTAGTGATCCGCGACGGGTGCGTCCGGCCGGCCGGCCAGCACGGGGCGCAGCGCGTCGAACAGCTCGTCGGGGGTGGAGGTGAGGTGGGGCAGCGTGGTGAGACAGACGGCGGGGATGCCGCTGTCCGCGGAGAAGCGGCCGGCGGTGCGCGGGTAGAGGTGTTCGGGCAGGGGGGTGCCCTCGCGGATCATCCGGTCGGCGAACGGCCGGGCAGAGGCCAGGAGTGACCAGAACCGCTCGCCGTCGATCGGCCGGTCGGGCAGCGCGCCGGGCTCCAGTGTGGTGATCAGCTCGCTGAGGCTGAGGACACCGGGGTGCAGGCGCAGCACGTCGGAGAGTGCCGTCGAGCCGCAGCGTCCAGTGCCGACTATGAAGGTCAGCGGTCGTCGGGACATGGCCGGGCCCCTCAGTAGCCGAAGCGCGCGTTGACCCTGCGCGGGTAGTACCGTTCGTCGCCCGCGCGTTCGTAGTCCGGCCGGCGCGGGGTGTCGCCGGTGGGGTGGTCGCCCAGGACCGTCACGCGCTGGCCCATCCGGTACTCCTCGTAGTCGTTGATGGCCAGGTGCTGGGTGGCGCGGTTGTCCCAGAGGGCGACCGTGTGCGGATCCCAGCGGTGGCGGCAGGCGAAGCGCGGCGACTCGGAGTGGTCGAAGAGGTGCTGCAGCACGATGTCGCTCTCGTGCCGGCTCAGCTGCGGGATGTGCGAGGTCCACATCCGGGTGACGTACAGCGAGCGACGGCCCGTCTCGGGATGGACCCGCACCACGGGGTGCTCCGCGGAGAGCTCACCGACCTGAGGCGCCTTCAGTACGTGGACGGCGGTCAGCCCGTTCAGCATCTCCTGGAACGGAGCGGACAGCGTCTCGTAGGCGAGGTACTGGTTGCTCCACATCGTGTCCCCACCGGCCTCGGGACAGGTGATGAGATGCAGGATCGAGGCGACCGGGGGGTTCGGGCTGAAGGTGACGTCGATGTGCCACTCGTCCGCCTTGCCGCCCTTGTCGGACTCGATGAGCGTGATCTCTGGGTGTCCCTCCAGCTTCGGCAGGAACGGGTGCACCTCGACCTCGCCGAAGCGGCGGCCGAGCGCCACATGGGCTTCCGGGGTCAGGCCGGCCTGCCCCGGGAAGAACAGCACGAGGTGGCGCAGCATCAGCTCATGAATCCGCGCGAACTGCTTGTCGTCGAGCCGGCTCAGGTCGATGCCGTGCACCTCGGCACCGAGGGCGCCGGAGACCGGGCGTACGACCAATTCCTCATTCGCCATGGAGGATCGTCCTTTGGTTGGCGGTGGGCGCGGTGGGGTGTGGCCAGTAACCGGGCGGGATCAACCGGCCGGGACCAGGTGGGCGCGGGGGTCGGGCAGCAGCCCGATCTGCTGCAGCCTGTCGAGCGGAGTCAGCGGGCGGGGGCCGAGGCCGGCCATGTTGTACGTGACGGTGTGCAGGAGCCGGGGGTTGGCCCCGGTGCAGCGCACCGCTCTGCGTCCGACGACCCGTCCCGGCCAGGACAGGTCGGTGACCATCCGCGCGGCGTTGCCACTGGTCTGCGCCGCCTGGACGAGGAAGGGCAGCCGCTCGGCCTGGTAGGCGTGCAGCGCGGCGTCGACCGTGGCGGTGTCGAGGCGGGACGGACCGCCTGCCGCCGGCCGGTCACCGAGGCGGCGGCCGATCTGCTCGGCCAGGGCGGCGGCGCTGGTGATGGCGGTGTTCATGCCCTGCGCGGCCATCGGATGGACGGCGTACGCGGCCTCGCCGACGAGGGCGAGGCCGGGCGCGGCCAGGCGGTCCGAGAGGAACCGGGTGACGGAGAAGATCTGCCGGCTGCCCGCGGCGGCGGCCAGGGCCGGTACCAGCCCGTGCAGCGCGGGCACTTCTCCCACCGCCTGTGCGGCCCACTCCTCCAGCCGGCCGCGGTCCAGGCCGCGCAGTTCGTCGGAACGGGTCTGCAGATACAGCCGCACCCGGCCGCCGGGCAGCGGGTAGGCCAGCCGGAGGCCCCGGTCGGTGAGATAGGCGGCGAAGTCCTCCGGGCGCCACGCCGGGCCGGCGATGTCCAGGGAGACCAGCCGGTGCGGGTAGTCCACCCGCCGGCCCCCGATCCCCACGGCGCGGCGCAGCCGGGACGAGATGCCGTCGGCGGCGACGACGAGCGGGGCGCGCACGTCGTGGCTCACGCCCTCCTGGGTCAGCCGCAGGCCGGTGACGCGTCCGGTGTCGTCGCGCAGCGGCTCCTGGACCAGCACGCCGCGGCGGATCTCCACCTCGGGGCCCAGGCCGTCGGCGAGCGAGGTCAGGATGGCGAGATGGTCGTGGGCCAGCAACTGCCGGTCCCCGTCGGGAAGCTGACGGTAGTCCAGGGCCATCAGGGCATCGCCCCGCGCCGTACGGACCACCAGCCGGTCCAGGCCGACCGCGGAGCGCTCGCGCAGCAGCCGCTCGGTGCCCCAGCGGCGCAGCACCCGCAGCGCGCCCGGCTGGAGCACCTCGCCCTTGGCGACGTCCAGCGGAGCGCGCTGCCGGTCGACGAGCAGTACCCGCAGCCCGAGCTCTCCCAGCGCGCGAGCCGAGGCGAGGCCGCCGACACCGGCCCCGCACACCAGGGCGTCGTAGTGGGTGCTGTCACTCATGCGGCCTCTTCCCTCCTCGCGGTGCCGGTGCCGGTGGGGGCGCCAGTGCCGGTGGCGGAGGCGATGGCGATGGCGTTGTGGGTGGCGGTGGCGGTGTCTGAGCGCAGACGGGCCAGGGCTTTGAGCGCGAGGCCGGTGGCGATCATGTCGTCCGCGTAGCGCGAGCAGTACCGCACGTACTCGTTGACCGCGGAGCCGGTCCAGCCGCCCTCGGCATCCTGGGCGTCGAGCAGCCACCCGGCCGCCGCGACGACCGGTGCGGAGTACGGGTCATCACCCGCCGCCAGCAGTGCGTGCAGGGCCCAGGCGGTCTCCTCGACGCTGCCCGGAGCTTCGGATACCGGCTCCTCCGGCGGGGCCACGGTCCCCGGGTCGGCGCCGCCGGTGCTCCATGAGCCGTCCTCGTGCTGGGAGCGCAGCAGCCAGTCACGGGCCCGCCGGGCCGGCTCCCCGCCGCCGTGGCCCGCCAGGCACAGCGCCTCCAGCACCAGGGCCGTGCCGGGCGTACGGCCGCGGTACCACAGGGAGGTGAACCATCCGGCGTCCTGCTGCCGGCGGCCCAGCCAGCGCAGCGCGCGCAGCACCCGGCGGTCGTCGGTGCCCGCACCGGAGTCGAGCAGGGCGATGACCGCCTTCGCGGTCATCTGCGGGCAGGGGCCGAACCCGCCGGGCCGGCTGTCGCGTACGGCCAGGCTCCAGGAGCCCGCCCGGTCCTGCAGCGCCGTCAGCCAGGCGATGCCCCGCCGGGCGTGGTCGTCGTCCGCGCCACCGGGCAGTCTGCCGAGGGCCGAGCTGACCTCGGCAGTCTCCAGCGCCATCGGCCAGCTGCGGCGGTCAGAGAAACCCCAGTAGCCGGCCGGGCAGCCCAGCGCGGGGAACGGCACGTCCTGCTGGCGCTCGTGGAACATGGCGCGCGTCGGCTCCAGCCGGGGGTCCTTCGCATACCCGGCCTCCAGCAGGGCGGCGGTCGCGAAGCTGGACCAGGTGATGTCGAGCGGCATCAGGTCCCAGGCGCCGCCGGGCCGTTCCGCGGTCGCCAGCCAGTGGGCGGCGGCGCGGGCGATGTCGGGGGCCAGACCGGAGCGGCTGACGCCTGTCGTGATGAGGCTGGTGAGCCACGGGTCGGTGCTGAACGCGCCGGTGCCGCCCTCACGTTCGTACGCCTGGCGGATCACGGCGAGCGCGCGGGGCCGCGCCAGCCGGTTCAGCCGGGCGCGCAGCGGACCCTGGTGGCGGTGCGCCGCCTGTCCCAGGGCCATGGCCGCGAAGATGGGCAGGCGCAGGCTGAGCAGCCGGCGCGCGGGCCCGGCCAGGAGGAGCAGCTCCAGGGGGAGCCGGGGGAGCGAGGTCTCGTCGCGCTGTCCGGCGAGGGCCTCGAACTGTCGTACGAGACCGGTCATCGTCGGCTCGGGCAGCGCTTCGGCGCCGCCGAGCCGCTCCAGACAGGCCAGCCCCGCGGTGATGGCGGATCGCGCGGTGTCCGGAGCGGTGAGCTGGAGAGCGGCGACGGCGACGGCCGTGGCGAGCGTTTCGGTGGCCACGCCTGCCATGGCCCACCCGCCGTCCGGGCGCTGGGTCTCACACAGCCGGGTGACGGCCCGCGTACGCAGGCTCTCGTCGTACAGGCCCTGTTCGTCCACGCGCTGTCCCTCGGCGCTCCGCTCGGCGACGCTCCGGCCGGCGCCGCCGGGCCCCGCGGCGGCGGCCATCCGTACGCAGTGGAGCGCGATCAGCGCGGCACCGGTGTTCGCGGGGGAGAAGCGGTCACCCCCTGGCGCGAAGACGCCGTCGGCGCGCTGCCGGCCGAACAGCGCCTCGGCGCCGGAGGTGACGGCCTCCTCCAGTCGTACGGTCAGAGCTGAACGCGTCATGGCGCGACCTCCTCTTCTCGTCCCGTGCGGTGCGGACCGGGCCTCGGGCGCGGCAGGGCGCTACCCCGCGCCGGGTCGACGGCGCCTTGACGACGGGACAGCGCACCGGGCGCTTCCGGCGGGAACTCGTGCCGTGCGCGCATCCGGCGCTGGGTCACCAGGCTGATGGCCAGCAGCGGCAGCAGCACGGCGAGCCCCGCCACCGGGCCCCAGCCGCCCGCCAGCACCGCACCGGCCAGCACCAGCCGCTCGCCCACCAGCACTTCATGGGAGCGCAGGGCCAGCCGGGCGGTCGGCGCGGCGCCGGAGCGCAGCAGCGGCACGAACGCCGCTGTCCCCGCCGAGGCCGTGATCAGCAGCAGGACCAGATACGCGGCGGGACGGTCGGTGAACGCCGCACCGGCCGCCGCGACCAGGAGCGCGCTGAGGTGGAGCGCCGATGCCGTACGGATGGCGAACGGCAGCCCGCGGCGCACCGGCAGGGTGCGGTAGCCGCCCGCGCAGTCGCCCCGCACATCCCGCAGCGTGCCGACGAGATTGGACGCGGTGTCGTGCAGCAGGAACACGATCGCGACGGGCAGGGCACGCCAGGACGGCGGATCACCCACCCCCACGGTCACCGCCGCCCCGAACAGCACGGCGACTGCCGTCAGAACGCCACGGACGGCGTTGCCGAGGATCCCCCGCCCCTTCAGCACCAGGCTGTAGGCGATCACGCCCGCCAGCGCGACGAAGACGGCGATCACCACCGGCCAGTTGACCAGTACGGTGACGACGGCGGCGGCCAGGACGGCGCCGATCCCGCAGGCCCGCGCCGTGCCCGGACTCAGCCGCCCCGAGGGAATGGGACGCTGAGGCTTGCCGATCGCGTCCAGGTCGCGGTCGAAGTAGTCGCCGAGGTAGTGACCGCCGAGCCAGCCCAGGGTCGGGGCCGCCCAGGCCGCCAGCAGCGCCCCGGCCGTCGCCGTACCGCCACCGGCAGCGGCGCCGGCCAGCCCGACGACTCCCGGGTAGGCCAGCGTGTACGGCCGCCAGGTCTCCAGATGCGCGCGGAGAGCGCCGCCCCGCGCCACGGTCACCGCTCCCGGTCCACGGACAGGTCGGCGACGGCGGCCAGTACGTCCCTGCCACGGCCCTCGGGCAGCCCCCGCAGAGCGGTCTTCGCCAGTGCGACCTGGGTGCGGGCCTCCTGCTTGGCCCGTTCCAGCGCACCGGTCACCACCAGCAGGTGGCGTACCGTCTCCAGCGCCTCCGCGGCCGGCCGCCCGCCGCTCAGCGCCTCGGCCAGCCGTTGCCGGTCGCCGGGGCCCGCGGCCTGCCGGCACAGCAGCAGGGCGAACGTCGGCCGGTTGTTGGCGATGTCGCTCAGCTGCGGCTTGCCGCTGGCGGCCGTGTCACTCACGTGCGGCAGCAGGTCGTCCGACATCTGGAAGGCCAGCCCGAGATGGCCGGCGAACCGGGTCACGGCGTCCTGCTCCGCGGCCGAGCCGCCGGCCAGCAGCACCCCGCCCAGACACGCTCCGCGGAACAGGGCGCCCGTCTTGAGCGCGATCATCGCCAGGTACCGGTCGAGGCCACAGCCGTGATCGGCGCGCAGCTCCTCCTCCATGACCTGCCCCCGGCACAGGTCGGTGCCGGCCCGGGCCAGTGCCTGTACGACGGCGAGCAGCCGGTGCTCCGGTATGCCGCTGTCGGCGCAGTCGGCGACGGCCTGGAAGGTGCCCATGATCAGGGCGTCCCCGGCCACGATGGCGTTGTCGGCGCCGAATCGCGCGGCGACGGTGGGCCGGCCGCGCCGCAGCGTGTCCCCGTCGATCACGTCGTCATGGACGAGGGAGCCGACATGCAGGTACTCCACACCGAGCGCGGCCGCCACGGCGTCCTCGCGCCGCATGCCGACCGCCGCCGCGGACTCGACGAACAGCAGGGGACGCAGCATTTTGCCCGGCGGCAGCAGCGCCTCGCGGCTCATGGCGCGCACACCGGCGCCGCCGGCCGGGCGGCGGCGCTCCATCTCGCCGCGCAGCAGACGCAGCGTCGGATCCAGCAGCGCCTGCGGGAGCGGTGCCGGCGGCGCGGCCGGGACGGAAGCGGCGGGGGCCGGCGCGGCGGAGGCGGCGGAGGCGGCGGAAACGGCGGAGGCGGCGGCGGGTGCGGCCGGAGCCCGCACGCGGGAGGGCGTCACGCCGCACTGCCCGACATGGCGCGGAAGGCGGCGGCCAGTTCGGCGAAGGCGTCGTTGGCGGCACGTTCGGCGATGGTCACCCGGACGCCCTGGCCCGGCTTGCCGCAGACGACGACGCCGTGGTCGGCGCAGAACTGGGTGAAGTCCTCGACGCTCTCCTCCAGCGGAAGCCAGAGGAAGTTGGCCTCACTGGGTGCCACGTGCCAGCCCTGCTCGCTCAGGATCCCGTGCAGCCGGTCGCGTTCCCCGGCGGTCTCCGCGCAGCGGCGGCGGATCTCGGCGTCCTCGGCGAGCGCGGCGACCGCGGCCGCCTGGCCGGTGTTGCTGACGCGGTGGAACGGCTGCAGGGCGCGCAGCGGAGCGAGCACCCGCGGATGTCCGACGAGATAACCCACCCGCAGGCTCAGCAGCCCGTAGGACTTGGAGAAGGTGCGGACCACGCAGACCCGTTCGTCCGCCCGGTACAGCGCGATGCCGTCGGCGACGGCATCGGCGGCCGCGAAGTCCCGGTATGCCTCGTCGACGACCACCGTCACATGGGCGGGCAGCCGGTCCAGGAACCGTTCCACCGCCTGATGGTCCACCGCCGTCCCGGTGGGGTTGTTCGGGTTGCACAACACGACCATGCGGGTGTCCGCGGTGGCGGCCGCGGCCATCGCGTCCAGATCGTGCCGGTCCTCGGTCAGGGGTATGCGCACGACGCTGGAGCCGGCGTTGGCCGCCATCATCGGGTACGCCTCCCAGGAGGGCCAGGCGTGGAGTGTGTGGCTGTCGGGCCCCGTCAGGCTGCTGAACAATTGCTGAAGCAGAGCCCCCGAGCCGGCCCCGACGAGGACATCGGCCGCCGGCACCCCCAGATGCCCGCCGATCGCACCGGCCAGCCCGAAACCCAGCGCGTCCAGCGTGCGGTGGGATTGCGCGGCGGTCTCCTGCACGGCGCGCAGAACGCCCGGCAACGGTGGATAGCAGGTCTCGTTCAATGACATCTGATGCACGATCGAGCCGGGGCCGAGGACCGGCCGCATCCTGTTCCAGTCGTCCTGTGCGGGCATTTCGCATCCAATCCAGACGTCACCGGAGGGAATTCGGGCAGGCGCAACCAACGACTGTGGTGTCTTTTCCGTGATTTCTTTCCGCCCGAAAAGCCTAGGGCGCCGGATCTGGTGAATTCCCTAAGGACAGTCCTCAGGCCGTGAACCCGGCGTGCACGTGGTCGTGATGGGTGTTGTCGGTGAAGAACTGACCGGCCGCGCCCCCGGCGAGCTGGACCGGTCCGCCGACGTTGTACGAGCCGGCCGCCGCCGCGTCCCGCATGAAGGACTCGACCAGCCGGCGCGGCGTGGCCGGGTCGACCACCGCGTGCCCGTCGATCTGCCAGACGTCGAAGGCCCGGCCGAGCGGATGGTCACTGGGCCGGTCGGTGCCGAACACATCCAGCGGATGCCCGGAGCGCACCACACTGACGTACATCCGGTAGGAACCGGCCAGCCGCAGCAGGGCCCGACCCACGCTCGGGTGGACCTTCCCGCTGCGGAAGTCGGCCCGCGCGGCGGGTGGAAACGTGATCCGCGGGTCGGCCAGCACCTGCCGCGCGGTGGTGGGCAGCGACGCCGCGGCGGCGCCGGGTCGCGCCGGGTGGAGCGCGGTGACCTCCCAGTGCGGCCGCGCCCGGCTCAGCCGTACGTCGACGGTCGTGCCGCCCGCGTGCCCCGGGATCCACTGGCGGCACACCACCAGCACGCTGGCCCTGTCCGCCAGGATCCCGCCGTACTGCGCGTCGACCACCTGGAGCGTGGCCTCGGCGGCACGGGGGAGCAGCGCCCCCGCCT
Source organism: Streptomyces sp. NPDC042201 (assembly GCF_055582185.1). Taxonomy (NCBI): domain Bacteria; kingdom Bacillati; phylum Actinomycetota; class Actinomycetes; order Kitasatosporales; family Streptomycetaceae; genus Streptomyces; species Streptomyces sp. NPDC042201. The sequence continues at coordinate 711,678 of NZ_JBVJDS010000003.1, forward strand.
GATCCACCAGCGACGGCGCCGCCCCCAGCGCGGCCACCCGCCGCTTCGCCGCCGCCGCACCGCCCTGCCCGGCGGCCCAGGCACCGATCGCCTCCACCACCTGTACGGCGCGCAGCTTCACGGCGGGGTCCACATCACCGCGGTCGGGCCGCCACGCCGTGGTCGTCGGCAGGGGCGAGGGCGGGGATCCGGACGCGGACAGCGCAGACGCCGCGCCCGACGGGCCGGCGCGTGTCGGTGAGGTTCCGGAGCAGCCGGCGGCTCCCGCCAGCAGTCCGCCGGCAGTGAGCAGCAGCGCCCGCCGGCCGAGTGGTCGTCCCATGCGGCACCTCGTTTCTGTTCCCACGCCCCGTCCGTCCTCAAGAGTGCGGGCCGCCGGGCGGTCGTGCCGGATGCCTCGCCCGCTGCCTGACCAGCCCATTCGTACGGCGGACAGCGGTTGGCCGTTCAGCTGTCTGCCACCGGACAGCCATGGACGATCAGCACAGTGCAACTGACACCAGCGTCCAGTGCATGGAGTGCGAAGATGGGTACGGCAGGCAATCAGAAGGACTTCCACAGAAGGGCCTTGCTCCAGGCAGCCCTTGTCGTGCCGGCCGCGGGCACCGCGGCGACCGTGCTCGACACCTCACCGGCCCGGGCGGCGTCGGAGAGCGGCGCGGCAGCCGGCGGAGGCCGGTTCGACACCGAGAGCCCCCGGTTCGCCGTGGCCGTCCTTCCGGACACCCAGTATCTTTTCGACGCCGACAGCTCCGACCCGGCGCCGCTGCGCGAGACATTCCGCTATCTCGTCTCGGAACGCGGCGAGTCCAACATCGCGTTCATGACGCACCTCGGTGATGTCACGGAGCACGGCACCGGGGAAGAGATCGAGCTCGCCGCCGACACCTTCCGTACCCTGCACGGCAAGGTGCCCTACAGCGTCCTCGCGGGCAATCACGACATCGCCTCCTCGACGGACGACCAGCGCGGCGACAGCGCCTACCTCAGGGCCTTCGGCCCGAAGCGCTTCTCCTCCATGCCGACCTTCGGCGGCGCCTCCCCCGACGGCTACAACAGCTATCACGTGCTGCGCGCGGCGGGACGCGAGTGGCTGGTCCTCGCCCTGGACTGGCGGGTGTCGGACAAGGGACTGCGCTGGGCGCAGGGCGTGCTCGACCGGCATTCCTCGCTGCCGGCCATCCTGACCACCCATGACATCGCGTGGTCGGACGACGCCGGCACGGCGCAGCTGTCGGACAACGGCAAGCGGCTGTGGGACGGCCTGGTCCGCGGCAACGACCAGATCTTCCTCGCCCTGGGCGGTCACTACTGGCCGCCGGGCCGCACGGTCCTCACCAACGACGCGGGCCACGACGTCCATGTCCAGATCACCAACTATCAGGACCGCTACTACGGCGGCGCCGGGATGATCCGGATGTACGGCTTCGACCTCGTCCGCGGTGTCGTCGACGTCGAGACGTTCTCCCCGTGGTTCCTCGCCCGTGATCCGCGCAAGCGGACCCCGCTGGAGGCCGAGACCATCGAACTGACCGGTCCGGTCGACCGGTTCAGCATGAACATCGACTTCACCGAACGGTTCGCGGGCTTCGCCCCGGCCAGGCCGCCCGCCCCGCGTCCGGCCGCCGCCGTGATGCCGCGTGGCACCGTCGCGTACTGGCGCTTCGACTCCTCGGGGCTGCGCGACGCCGGCCGGGCGGGCCAGCCGGTGACGGACGGGAAGGTCGCCCGTGACCTGACCGGCAACGGCAACGACCTGATGGTGCGCCGGCTGCACGCGAGCGGCGCCGACGCGCTGACCTGGTCCGCCGAGCACCACCTCGGCCAGCCGGCCCACGCGAGCCTGCGCTTCGACGGCGGCAAGGAACCGGACCGCGGCGCGGTCCTCACCACCGCCGCGGGCGCCCCGCTCAACAGCGCGACCTTCACCTCGGGTTACACCATCGAGACCTTCGTCAAGCTGCCGGATCCCTTCGACGGCAATCACGACTGGATGGGGATCCTCAGCTGGGAGGGGCGCAACGGCGACGCAGGCAAGACCACCGGCTGGTCGCCCGACGAGCCCACGTGCAGCCTCAATCTCTCCCCCGAGAGATTCCTCCAGTTCGTCGTCTACCCGCACCGGCAGGACGCCGACCCCACCTCGTGGAGCCACGCCGTCCCGGTCGGCCGCTGGATGCACATCGCGCTGGTCAACGACGGCCGCCGTACGGTCATGTATGTCGACGGATCGAAGATCGCCCGCAACCCGTCCCAGAAGTCGACCGGCATCGCCACCCTGGGCAAGCCGTTCGTCATCGGGGCCACCCAGTTCAACGAGGAGTTCGGCCAGGGCTTCTACGGCTGGATCGGTGACACCCGCATCGTGAGCCGCGCGCTCGCGCCCAAGGACTTCCTGGCGCCGTTCGCGTAAAGCGCTGGTCGTACGCCATACGGGGCCGCTTTGGAGGTCTAGACCACCGTTAGTTTTCCACAGGGCTGGCCCGGTCCTGCCGGGACGCGTACGGTTTCCAGCCATGAAGATCCTTATCAGCGCCGACATGGAGGGCGCGACGGGTGTGACCTGGCCGGCGGACGTCCTGCCGGGCACACCCCAGTGGGAACGCTGCCGCGCCTTGTTCACCTCCGACGTGAATGCCGCCGCGCTCGGCTTCCTCGACGGCGGCGCCGATGAGGTGCTCATCAACGAGGCGCACTGGAGCATGCGCAACCTGCTGCTGGAGCGGCTGGACGAGCGCGTCGAGATGCTCACCGGCCGGCACAAGCCGCTGTCCATGGTCGAGGGCGTGCAGCACGGCGACGTCGACGGCATCGCCTTCGTCGGTTATCACACCGGCGCGGGCACGGAAGGCGTGCTCGCGCACACCTACCTCGCCAACTCCATCACCGGGGTGTGGCTCAACGGCGCACGGGCGAGCGAGGGCCTGCTGAACGCCCATGTCGTCGCGGAGTACGGCATCCCGGTGGTGCTGGTCACCGGCGACGACCTGACCTGCGAGGACGCGGAAGGCTACGCGCCGGAGGCCCGCAAGGTCGCGGTGAAGGACCATGTCTCGCGGTACGCGGCGGTGTGCCGCACCCCGGCCCGTACCGCCGCCGACATCCGCGCCGCCGCCAAGGAGGCCACGGCGCTCGCCCGCCGGTACGCACCGGTCAGCGGCGGCCCGTTCACGGTGGAGCTGGAGTTCGACGCCGACCATCTCTCCGCCGCCGCCACGGTCGTGCCGGGCGTGACCCCCAGCGGCGAACGGCGTGTCGCGTACACCTGCGGGACGATGTATGAGGCCATTCGCACCTTCAAGGCGGTCACCACGATCGTCTCCGCCGCAGTGGAGGAGCAGTATGGCTGACATGACGCCCATCGACACGAGTGCCGCTCTCGATACGGCGGCGCTGGACGAGGTGGTCACCTTCACCTCCGAGCTCATCCGTATCGACACCACGAACCGGGGGAGCGGCGACTGCCGGGAGCGGCCCGCGGCCGAATATGTCGCGCAGCGGCTCGCCGACGCCGGGATCGAACCCACCCTCCTGGAGCGGACCCCCGGGCGCACCAATGTGGTCGCCAGGATCGAGGGCACGGACCCGTCGGCCGACGCGCTGCTCGTCCACGGCCACCTCGATGTGGTGCCCGCAGAGGCCGCCGACTGGTCCGTGCACCCCTTCTCCGGGGAGGTCAGGGACGGCGTGGTGTGGGGCCGTGGCGCGATCGACATGAAGAACATGGACGCGATGGTGCTCTCCGTCGTCCGGGCCTGGGCCAGGGCCGGGATCCGGCCACGCCGCGACATCGTGATCGCCTACACCGCGGACGAGGAGGCCAGCGCCGAGGACGGCTCCGGCTTCCTCTCCGAACAGCACCCCGAGCTGTTCGAGGGCTGCACGGAAGGCATCAGCGAGTCCGGGGCCTTCACCTTCCACGCGGGCCCAGGAATGGCGCTCTATCCGATCGGCGCGGGGGAGCGCGGCACGGCCTGGCTGAAGCTGACCGCCCGCGGCAAGGCCGGTCACGGCTCCAAGGTGAACCGAGCCAACGCGGTCAGCCGGCTCGCCGCCGCCGTCGCCAGGATCGGCGACCACCCGTGGCCGGTCCGGCTGACCCCGACCGTACGGGCCGCCCTCGCCGAACTCGCCGCGCTGCACGGCATCGCGGCCGATGTCCACGCCGAGGACTTCGACCCGGACGGCCTGCTGGGCAAGCTCGGCCCGGCCGCCGCGCTGGTCGAGCCGACAATCCGTAACAGCGCCAATCCGACCGTGCTGGAGGCCGGCTACAAGGTCAATGTGATTCCGGGCCAGGCCACCGCGTATGTCGACGGGCGGATGGTGCCCGGCGGCGAGGAGGAGTTCCGCACCACCCTGGACCAGCTCACAGGACCGGACGTGGAGTGGGAGTTCCACCACCGCGAGATCGCGCTCCAGGCGCCGGTCGACTCGCCGACGTTCGCCAAGCTGCGCGCCGCCATCGAGCGCTTCGACCCGGCCGGGCACGTCGTCCCGTACTGCATGTCGGGCGGCACGGACGCCAAGCAGTTCTCCCGGCTCGGTATCACCGGCTACGGCTTCTCGCCGCTCAAGCTGCCTCCCGGCTTCGACTACCAGGCGCTCTTCCACGGCGTCGACGAGCGGGTGCCCATCGACGCGCTGCACTTCGGTGTCCGCGTCCTCGACCACTATCTGCAGTCCGCTTAGGAGCGTTGTCCATGGTGTCCATGCCGTCCAAGGGGGCCTACGGAACGTGGCCGTCACCGATCGACGCCGCGCTGGCCGCCTCGCACGACGGGCGCCCGGAGTACGCCGGGGCGGTCGGTGACGAGGTGTGGTGGACCGAGCCGCGTCCCGCCGAGGCGGGCCGGCGCGCGCTCGTGCGCCGACGGGCGGACGGCCGCGAGGAGTCGGTGCTGCCGGCCCCGTGGAATGTCCGCAGCCGGGTGATCGAGTACGGCGGCGTGCCCTGGGCCGGCGCCGCACGCACCGAGGGCGGCCCGCTCGTCGTCTTCGTCCACTTCCCCGACCAGCGGCTGTACGTGTACGAGCCGGACGGCGCCGGCGAGCCCCGCCCGCTCACGCCGGTCTCCGCGACCGGCGGCGGACTGCGCTGGGCCGATCCGCGGATCCATCAGGACCGGGGCGAAGTCTGGTGCGTGCTCGAAGAGTTCACCGGCGAGCGGCCCACCGACGTACGCCGCGTGATCGCGGCCGTCCCGCTGGACGGCTCGGCCGCCGAGGACCGCGCGGCCGTACGGGAACTCTCCGACGACCGGCACCGGTTCGTCACCGGGCCCCGGCTCTCGCCGGACGGGCGCCACGCCGCCTGGATCGCCTGGGACCACCCGCAGATGCCCTGGGACGGCACGGTGGTCATGCTCGGCGAGGTGACGCGAACGGGCCCCTTCACCGGGGTCAGGCCCGTGGTCGGGGACACCGACGAATCGGTCGCCCAGGTCGACTGGGCGCCCGACGGCTCGCTGCTCTTCGTCTCGGACGCCGGCGACTACTGGGAACTTCAGCGCGCGCGCCTCGGACCGGACCTGGACGCGCTCGCACCCGGCGTCATCCCGAGCACCACGCTGTGCCCCGGCCGGGGGGAGGAGTTCGGCGGGCCGCTCTGGAAGATCGGACTCCAGTGGTTCCACCCCCTGGAGAACGGGCTGATCGCCGTCATCCACGGCAAGGGCACCACCGCCCTCGGCATACTCGACCCGGCGACCGGTGAGCTGGTGGACGCCGCCGGGCCCTGGACCGAATGGGCCGCCACCCTCGCGGTGCAGGGCACCCGCGTGATCGGTGTCGCGGCGGGTCCGCACAGCGGGTACGAGGTCGTCGAGCTGGACACCGCGACGGGACGGGCCCGGGTGATCGGCTCCACGCACCACGACGCGGTGGACCCCGCGTATTACCCGCAGCCCCGGATCCGTACCTTCACCGGACCCGGCGACCGCGAGATCCACGCCCATATCTATCCGCCGCACAGCCCCGGCCACAGCGCGCCCGACGGCGAACTGCCGCCCTATGTGGTGTGGGCCCACGGCGGGCCCACCGGCCATGCCCCGCTCGTCCTCGACCTGGAGATCGTCTACTTCACCTCGCGGGGCATCGGCGTCGCGGAGGTCAACTACGGCGGCTCCACCGGCTACGGCCGGGAGTACCGCAACCGGCTGCGCGAGCAGTGGGGTGTCGTGGACGTCGAGGACTGCGCGGCAGTCGCCGAGGCCCTGGCCGCGGAGGGCACCGCCGATCCGGCCCGGCTCGCCGTGCGCGGCGGCAGCGCGGGCGGCTGGACCACCGCGGCCTCCCTCACCACCACCAGCGTCTACGCCTGCGGCACCATCATCTATCCGATCCTCGATCTGCTGGGCTGGGCCACCGACGAGACGCACGACTTCGAGTCGCGGTATCTGGAATCGCTCATCGGACCGCTCGCCGAGGTCCCCGACCGCTACCACGACCGTTCGCCGTCGCAGCACGCCGACGCGATCACCGCGCCGTTCCTCCTGCTGCAAGGGCTGGACGATGTGATCTGTCCGCCCGTCCAGTGCGAGCGGTTCCTGGAGCGGATGGAAGGACGCTGCATTCCGCACGCGTACATCGCCTTCGAGGGCGAGGGACACGGCTTCCGCAGGGCCGACACCATGGTCCGCGCGCTGGAGGCCGAACTGTCCCTGTACGCGCAGACGTTCGGCATCACCCGCACCGACATCCCGAGGCTGGAGCTCAAGAAGTGACCGTCACGCCGCTGACCAGGCCCGCGCGACTGCGGCCGGGGGCCAAGGTCGCCGTCGTGGCGCCCAGCGGCCCGCTGCCCGCGGACCGGCTCGAAACGGGCCTCGACATCCTGCGCGGCTGGGACCTCGACCCCGTCGTCGCCCCGCACGTCCTGGACGTTCATCCGCGGCTCGGCCATCTCGCGGGCACGGACGAGGACCGCGCCCGCGATCTGCAGGAGGCGTGGTGCGACCCGTCCGTCTCCGCCGTGCTCTGCGCGCGCGGCGGCTACGGAGCACAGCGCATGGCCGATCTGCTGGACTGGACCGCGATGCGGGCCGCAGGACCGAAGGTCTTCGTCGGCTACAGCGACATCACCGCCCTGCACGAGGCGTTCGCCGTACGGATGGGCCTGGCCACGCTGCACGGCCCGATGACCGCCGCGGTGACCTTCCTGAAGGACGCCAGGACCCAGGAGTCGCTGCGGGCCACGCTGTTCGAGCCCGAGTCGGTACGGACGCTCGGCCTGGACACGGCCCGCGCGCTGGTGCCCGGCCGGGCCAGGGGCGTCACGCTCGGCGGCTGTGTCAGCCTGCTCGCCGCCGACCTCGCCACGCCGCACGCGCGTCCCTCGGCCGCCGGCGGGCTGCTGCTGATCGAGGATGTCGGAGAGGAGCCGTACCGTCTCGACCGCGTCCTTACCCAGCTGCTGCGCTCCGGCTGGCTGGACGGCGTCGCCGGGATCGGCCTCGGCTCCTGGGCGGAGTGCGGCCCGTACGAGGACGTGCGCGAGCTGCTGCTCGACCGGCTCGGCGGCCTGGGCGTACCGGTCGTCGAGGAGCTGGGCTTCGGTCACGGCGAGACGGCGCTGACCATACCGCTGGGCGTGCCCGCGGTCCTGGACGCGGAGAGCGCCACCCTCACCCTGGACGTGCCCGCGCTGACCTGACCCCACGACCGCCCGGCCAAGACCGACCGGACAGGACCTAACGACCTGGTGCACGATAGCCAGTGGATCAGCGAGCGGCGTCATGCGGCTTCGCATCCAAGGCGGAGGAGGGAGGCGACGCGGAGCGTCGTCGACTGACGACAACGCCGGAGGCGGAGTCGCAGGGCGTCGGGAGCCCGCTGGCTATCGTGCACCAGGTCGTAAGCTGGCGCGATGCCCGCCGTTCCCACCCCGCTCGCCGAGGGCCCGCGCACGCTCATCCGGCCCTGCCGCCACGAGGACGCCGGGGAGTTCACCGCCGCCGCCCGCGCGAGCAGGGCCCTGCACCACCCGTGGCTCTTCCCGCCCGAGCACGCCGAGGCGTACGCGCAGTACGCGAGCCGGCTCATCGACGACCCCGCCAAGGCGGGCTTCCTGGTCTGTGCCCGGGACGACGGCCGGATCGCCGGCTTCATCAACATCAACAACATCGTCCAGGGCGGCTTCCTGAGCGGCGCGCTCGGGTACGGCGCCTTCGCGCACGCCGCCGGCCGCGGTCTGATGACGGAGGGGCTCGGGCTGGTCCTGCGCCATGCCTTCGGCCCGCTCGGTCTGCACCGGCTGGAGGCCAACATCCAGCCCCTGAACACCGGATCCATCGCGCTCGTGCGGCGCGCGGGCTTCCGGCTGGAGGGCTTCTCGCCGGACTTCCTGCACATCGACGGCGCCTGGCGCGACCACGAACGCTGGGCGGTCACCGCGGAGATGCCGGCCCTCAGCGGCCCTTGCGGTTGATCTTCATGGTGTCCATGTCGGTCACCGTGGAGCGCAGCCCGCGATAGCCGCAGCCGAGCCCCTTCAGCGCCGTCTCCGCCCGGTCCTCGGCCAGCACGGCCGCCATCTCCTCGCCGTCCGCCACGTCCGAGACCACGACATAGCGGTAGCTGAAGTGCCGGAGCGCCGGGTCGTAGGTGAGCGAGCCCTCCGGGGTGAACCGCATCTGCGCCAGACCGTGCTGGTCCACGTCCGCGAGCAGCCGGGTACGGGCCTCGTCCGTCAGCCCGTCCCACGTCCCGCGCACGATCACCCGGTACGTGTGTTGCGTGGTCATCCCGCTTACCGCCTTCTGTCCGCGTCTTCTGTCCGTGGCGGCCGTGCAGGTCCGCCGTACCGCTTTGAGGATGAGCGTACGGCGGTGAGGATGGTCCGCATGCGGAATATCGTGGTGATCGACGCGCCCTCCAACGCGGCGAGGAGCTGGCGCTCTCCACAGGACGCGGCCAGCGGGACCTGACCGATCTGGAGTTGATCGTGGGAGCCTTCACCGACGGCGACGCACCGGCGGCCGAACGGTAGCCGATACCCCGGCCGGCGCCCCGCGCGGGTGGACGCCGCTCCCGCGCGGGCGGACACCGGTGACCGTACGCCCCGAGGGCCCCTGGTCAGCGGGGCGTTCACCGTGTTCCATGGTCGACGGGCCACCGGCCAACGGAGTCGCCGGCCGCCCGCGTGAACGAAGCGAGGTTACCGTGGCCACGACCGTGCGACGTGCCGTACTGACCCTGCCCGCCGCCCCCTTGGGGCCGGAGAACCCGCTGCCCGCCCTGGGGGTCCTCGACGAGACGCACACCCTCGACGAGCGCGCCAAGGAGCGGCTGCCGCGCGACATGGTGCGGCAGATCGGCTACGAGCCGCTGCGTACCCTGCTGCCCGTCCGGATTCTCGACGGATACGAACGAGAACGTACGGACACGGATCTCGACGCCGTCGTGATCGAGAACGACCGGCTGCGGGTCACCGTACTGCCCGGTCTCGGCGGCCGGATCCACTCGCTGCACCACAAGCCGACCGGCCGTGAACTGGTCTACCGCAACCCGGTGTTCCAGCCCGCGAGCTTCGCGCTCAACGGCGCCTGGTTCTCCGGCGGTATCGAGTGGAACATCGGCGCCACCGGCCACACCACCCTGTCCTGCGCGCCGCTGCACGCCGCTCTCGTACCCGCCCCCGACGGCGGCGAGATGCTCAGGCTCTGGGAGTGGGAGCGCCTGCGCGACCTGCCGTTCCAGGTCGACCTGTGGCTGCCCGACGGCTCCGACTTCCTCTACGCCGGAGTACGGATCCGCAATCCCCACGAGCGGGCGGCGCCCGTCTACTGGTGGTCCAACATCGCGGTCGAGGAGGACGAACACACCCGGGTCCTGTCTCCCGCCGAGTCGGCCTGGCACTTCGGGTACGAACGTGACCTGCGCCAGGTCCCGGTGCCCGAGTTCCGGGGCGAGGACCGTACGTACCCGCTGCGCGGCGACGTCCCGGCCGACTACTTCTACGACGTGCCGGACGAGGAGCGGAAATGGATCGCCTCGCTCGACGCGAACGGGACGGGGCTCGTCCAGACATCGACCGACGCACTGCGCGGCCGCAAGCTCTTCCTGTGGGGCGCGGGCCGGGGCGGCCGGCGCTGGCAGCGCTGGCTGACCGAGCCGGGCACCCCCGGATACGCCGAGATCCAGGCCGGGCTCGCCCGCACCCAGCTGGAGCACGTCCGGCTCGAAGGCGAGGCGGAGTTCAGCTGGCTGGAGGCGTACGGACCACTCGCCGCCGACCCCGCGACGGTCCACGGAACCGACTGGGACCGGGCCCGCGCGGCGGCCGCGGACCGGCTCGAAGCGGTCCTTCCGCGCGCGGAGGTCGACGCCGCGTACGCGGCCTGGCTGCCGTACGCCGACGCCGCGCCGGGGGAGCGTCTGGCGACCGGTTCCGGCTGGGGCGCGCTCGAAGTGCTGCGGGCCGGGCACAAACTTCCTGGCACGCCCTTCGAGGAGTCCACGCTCGGCGAGGAGCAGGAACCCTGGGTGGAGCTGCTGACCAGCGGGCTGCTTCCGGAGCCACGCGTGGACGCCCCGCCGGGCCCCACGCTCGTGGCGCCGCACTGGCGCGACATGCTGGAGACCGCCCCGGCCGAGCCGCTCACCGAGTACCACCTCGGTATCGCGCAGTGGCACGCCGGGGATCTGGCCCAGGCCGTGCGCAGCTGGGAGCGCGGGCTGAAACTGGCGCCCTCGCGGTGGCCGCTGCTGCGCTGTCTGGCCGTCGCCGACCGGCAGAGCGGCCACCCGGACCTCGCCGCCGACCACTACGCGGCGGCGTTCGACGACCTCTGCGCGGGGCGCGGCGACGACGGCGAGGCATGGACCGCCGTGCACACCGCCCTTGGCCGCGAGGCCGTCACCGCGCTGCTCGCGGTGGACCGTACGGCCGAGGCGCGCCGGGTCTGGGACCGGCTGCGGCCGGACGTACGGCGGCGCGGCGCGTTCCGGCTCGTCGAGGCGCGACTCCTGCTCGCCGAGGGGGAGAAGGACGCGGCCCGCGCCGTCTTCGACGCCGGTTTCGAGGTGGCGGACCTGAGGGAGGGCGCCGAGACGCTGGGTGAGGTGTGGGCAGCGCTGACGGACGATCCGCTGCCCGACGCCTATGAGTACCGGATGCGGCCGGGGGACTGAGCGAGGCGCACGGCCCCGTCACAGGCTCCCGCCCCGTCACAGGGCCCGCCCCGTCACAGAACCCGTCTTGTCACGGGCCCTGGACCACTCGGCGGTCGACGTACTCGAAGACCGAACCGTCGGGGTGCAGGGCGATCAGATTGCGGCCCGCCGGGGTCGGCACCGGTCCCGCGAGGACCCGGGCGCCGACCTCGGTGAGGGCGGCGAGCGCCTCGTCGACGTCCTTGACGGCGATCGTCGCCGTCACCTTGCGCAGGACATCGATCTCCGACGCGGGTCCGCTCATGAGGAGGAAGCAGCCGACGGCGGCGACCGAGACCCCACCGCGCTCGAAGCGGAGCGCGGGGCTTCCGGTGAGGCGTTCGTAGAACACCACCGAGGTCTCCAGGTCGTCGACGCAGATGCGCAACGTGGTTCCCAGGATTTCCATACGGAACACCCTAGTTGGCCGCGCCGGGACAGGTGATCGATTCGGGCGGCAAGGGGGTCACACCCGGCAGAGGATCTCGCCGTGCGGGACCATGAACCAGGCGTCTTCGGCGCGGCCCCACTCCCGCCAGGCCTCGGCGATCTCCGCCAGCCGCCCGCGTGTCGTATGGCCGCCGGCGACCGCCAGGCCGGCATAGCCGGACGCGGTGGTGCGCTCCGCCCACAGGCCGCTCCACCAGTCACGCTCCTCCGGAGTGGCGAAGCACCAGGCCGTGGCGGTCGCGGTGATGCCGGTGAAGCCCGCCTGCCGCGCCCAGGACAGCAGCCGGCGCCCGGCGTCCGGCTCACCGCCGTTGGCGCGGGCCACCCGCCGGTACAGCTCCTGCCAGCCGTCCAGCACCGGCACCTCGGGGAACCAGGCGAAGGCGCCGTAGTCCGCGTCGCGCGCCGCCACGACGCCGCCGGGCTTGCACACCCTGCGCATCTCGCGCAGAGCCTGAACGGGATCGCCCACATGCTGCAGGACCTGATGGGCGTGGACGACGTCGAAGGAGTCGTCGGGGAAGTCCAGCGCGTGGACATCGGCGACCGCGAAGCGAATGGTGTCCACGCCGGCCGCGTCCGCCGTCCGCCGGGCCTGGTCCAGGATGTCCGCCGCGGCGTCGACCGCCGTCACCACGCCCGGCGCGACGAGCGCGGCCAGGTCGGCGGTGATGGTTCCGGGGCCGCAGCCGACGTCCAGCACGTCCTGGCCAGGACGCAGTTCGCCCAGGAGGTACGCCGCGGAGTTGGCGGCGGTGCGCCAGCGGTGCGAGCGCAGCACCGACTCGTGATGCCCGTGGGTGTAGACCGCGGTCTCCTTCGGCACGGCAGGACTCCTAGCGTGAGGCAGTCCGGCCACGGTACGCCGCCATGTCGGATAATGAGATACGCGTCTTGCTATGTGGTCGGATGCGCGGCGAACCCGGCACGCCCGGCCTCCGCCCACTCCTTCCGGGTGAGTTCGTATGCGACATCGCCCTGCTCCGACCCCTCGATGGTCTCCGGCCACTCCTCGAAGAACGTGCGGACATACGTCAGCCCCGCCTTCTCCATCACGCGCCGCGAACCGGTATTGACCGTCATGGTCTGCGCCGTCACCCGCTCCGTGCCGAGGTCGGTGAAGGCCTTGCCGACCAGGGCGCGTGCGCCCTCGGTGGCGTACCCCAGGCCCCACGCCGCACGGTGCAGCCGGTAGCCCAGCTCGACCACGTCCCAGCCTGGTTCATCGCCGGGCTCCAGCGAGAACCAGCCCAGCCACGCCCCCGTGGACCTCTCCTCGGCGGCCCAGAAACCACGGCCGAGCATCCGGGGCAGGGTCAGGCGGCGGACCGTGTCGCGGGAGACCGGACGGCCGGCGTCGATGAACCGCCGCACGCCCGGGTCGTTGTCGAGCGCGACGAGCCGGTCGAGGTCGCCCTCGGTGAAGGACCGCAGCCTCAGCCGCGCGGTCTCCAGGAAGAATCGAGGATCCATGGCCGCGATCCTCGGCCGCCCCGTCCGTGCCTGTCCATCGGGTTTCCGTGCCGGTACGGACCCCGAGGCGGTCCCCGACGCAGACCCCCTGCCGCAGGGCCTACAGCAGGGCCTGCGGGCGGTAGACCGTCAGTGCCTCGATCGCCTTGTCCAGTATCAACTCGCGTGGCGCCTCGGCCACTTCACCGTCGAACGCCAGCGGTGTACCCGGCGCGATGTCCGCGATCCTTACCCGCCGCATCCGCTCCGCCGCGTGCACCGGCGAGCGGCTCAGCGGTCCGGCGAGCGCGGCGGCGAGCAGCCGCAGTCCGGGGGTGCGGCCGCCGTGCACGATCCGTACGTCCAGCAGACCGTCGGCCAGATCGTGCCGCCGGCCCGGGGTCGGCCCCATCCGCTGGTAGATGCAGTTCCCCGCGAACAGCAGCCACAGCGCCCGGTGCCGGCCCTCGAACTCCGCCGCCAGCTGATGTTCCCCGCGCAGCACCTTCAGCGCCGCCAGAACCCCGGCGGGCCAGCCGCCGATCCGCGGCGCCCAGTGCTCCCGCACCCGTACCAGCTCCGGATAGACGCCCAGGCTGAAGGTGTTGAGGAAGTGACCGGACTCCGCTCCGTCCGGCCCCGGGGTGAAGCGCCCGAGGTCCACCCGGACGGCGTCCCCCTCCGTCAGCGCCCTGACCGTGTCGTGCACGTCCTCGATGCCGAGGTCGTACGCGAAGTGATTGAGCGTGCCGCCGGGAAAGACGGCCAGCGGCAGGCCGCGCCGCGCGGCGAGGGCCGCGGCCCGGTTGATCGTTCCGTCACCGCCGAGGATGCCGAGGGCGCGGCAGCGGCCCGCCGCCTTCTCCAGCTCGGTGTCCATCTCCTCGGGCTCGCACTCCACGATCTCCGCGAGCGGCAGCGCGTCACGCACCAGCGTGGCGGTCTCCGACGAACCGGACGCGCGGTTGACCACGACGACCAGATCCCGGCCGCCCGGCAGCGCGGGGGCCTCGGCGTACGGCCGCCCCGGTGACGGCATCTGGGAACGGGTCGGTACGATCCCGCGCACCGCGAAGGCCGCGCCCACCCCCAGTGCCGCACCCACCAGCACATCGCTCGGATAGTGGACCCCCGTGTACACCCGGGAGAGAGCCACCGCGGCGGCCACGGGCGCCACCACGGCGCCCCAGCTCTTGGACTCCAGCGCAACCCCCGTCGCGAAGGCGGCGGCCGAGGCCGCGTGCCCGGACGGGAAGGAGGTTGTGAACGGCTGCCGCTTCAGCTGCCGTATCAGCGGCACGGCGTCGAGCAGCGGCCGCTGACGGCGCACCGCCCGCTTGCCCACGGTGTTGATGGCGGCCGAGGCGAGCCCCAGCGACACCACGCCCCGCAGGGCGGCGCGCCGCGCACGCGCCCCGCGCCCCAGCGTGGCGATGCCCGCCGCGGCACCGAACCAGAGCAGTCCGTGGTTGGCGCCGCGGCTCAGCCGCGGCAGCACAGGATCGGCGCCCGGCCAGTGCCGGGTGGCGACGGAACGGAAGACCTGCTCGTCCCAGGACTCGAGCAGTGCGGCGATCCTGGCACGGGTTCCCGGAGTCGCCTGGTGGGCCGCAGAGGTGTCGAACATGGAACGCGGGTACCCCGCGGATGGCGGACCCAAGCAGCCCGTACGGCATCCGGACGGACAGACGGACGGACAGACGGGCGGACGGACGGGCCGGCTCGCGCCCGCGCCCGTGCCCGCTCCTCGGCGCTCGCGCGGGAGCGCACGCGGCGGAGAGCCGGCGTGCGCTGCCGTCGACGGCCAACCGCCGGGCGTCCCCGTGGGCGCACCGGCGGGTACGGACACGGCCGTCCCGGGTAGCAGGGGGGAGCGGAGCCCGGGGAGCACGCAGTGCGGAATCTCCGTATAAAGGGCTCAAGGCCCGTGCGACGGGCCGTTGGGCCCGGCCGGTGGGCCGGGCTTCCGGCGGGTGACGGCTGGAGGTGGCGTATGCGGCGGACCGCTCCCGAAGGCCGTGGCCCCGTCCGGTTCGGCCCGCCCGCCCCCGAGTCGGGGCTGCCCGCGCTGCCGGAGCTGGTCGACGTGTGCGCGGCGGCCGCCGGACGCTCCTCGGCCGAGGAGCCCGGCGGTGACGCGGTGCTGCGGGAGGCCGCCTGCGGCTACTGGGGGCGGCGCGGTCTGCGCACGGCACCGGACGACGTGGCCGCCGCGCCCGGCGCGCAGCCCCTGCTGTTCGCGCTGCTCGCCGCGTACGGCGGGGACGTTCTCATGCCGAGGCCCTGCCCCGCCTGGTGGACCCCGCAGGCCCGGCTTCTCGGGCGGCCCGCCTACCATGTGCCGACCCCGGCGGAGGCGGGCGGCGTGCCCGATCCGTACGCCCTGCTGGAGACGGTCCGCCGGGTACGCGCCGAGGGCGGCGCCCCCCGGGTCCTGCTGCTCTCCCTCGCCGACGACCCCACCGCCACCGTCGCCCCGCCCGAGCTCGTCCGCGAGGCCTGCGAGGCCGCGGCCGACGAGGGGCTGCACATCATCAGCGACGAGACCTGGCGCGACACCCTGCACCGGCCGCACGAGACGGTGCTGCTCAGCCCGGCCGAGATGTGGCCCGACGAGGTCGTCATCGTCTCCGACCTGGCGGGCGCGCTGCTCCCGGCCGCCTGGCCGATGGCCGTCGCACGCTTCCCCGCCACCCCGGACGGAGCCGCCCGGCGGGCCAGAACGCTCGACATCCTCACCGCGCTCGGCGCGATGGTCGCCGGTCCCGTCGCCGCGGCCGGGGCCCACGCGCTGGACGAACCCGGTCCTGTCACGGCCAGAGCGGCGGCCGCGGCGGCCCTGTACGCGCGCGTGACCGCGGCCGCCCACCGTGCGGTGCTCGTCTCCGGCGCCCTCGCCAGGCCCCCGCAGGCGGGCCGTCATCTCTACGCCGACCTCGGGCCGCTGCGCGCCCGCCTGGCCGCCCTGGGGGTCACCGACTCGATGGAGCTGGAGAACCATCTGAGCGAACGCCTGGGGATGCCCGTACCGGGCGGCCACCGCTTCGGGGACGAACTGGGCGCGCTGCGCGTACGCCTGTCCACCGGACCGCTGCTCGGATCAACCCCGCGGCAGCGCCTGGAGTCCCTCACCGCGCCCGACCCCCTGGAACTGCCCCATGTCGCGCGAGCGCTCGACGTGTTCGGATCCGCCTTCGACGAACTGCGGTGAGCGGATCCTCTATGACGGAACGAACCGGGCGAACCGACCGCGCGGAGCGAACCGGTGCCTCACGTCTCCTGGCTCTCCGAGCCGGGCCTGCGCAGTCGGCGCCACAGCGCCGGGGCGCCGCTGACCACCACCGTCAGCACCACCGCCGCGAGCACCCCTTCCCAGGGCCGGGCGAAGAGCGACCCGCCGAGGACCCCGATCAGCTGATACGTCGCGGCCCAGGCCAGACAGGCCGGCACATCGCCCCGGGCGAACCGCCGCAGCGGCCAGTTCGCGAGCAGACAGGCCAGCATCACCGGAATCCGCCCGGCCGGTACCAGCCGGGACAGCACCAGCACCGTCACGCCGTTCTCCCGCAGCTTGCGCTGCGCCTGCTCCAGCCGGTCGGGCGGGGCATGCCGGCGCAGCGCGGCCAGCCAGCGCGAGCCGTTCTTCGAGCCGACGCCGCGCCGCCCGAGCCAGTAGAGCGAGACATCGCCGAGGAAAGCCGCGAAGGCCGCCACGACGAATATGTAGACCATCGAGAGCGGCGCGGTCTGGTGGAAGGCCACCACCGCCGCCGAACTCACCACCGCGCCCGTCGGCACCACCGGCACCAGCGCTCCCAGCGCCACCAGCAGAAAGAGCGACGGATAGCCGACGGCCTGCTGGGTCGACTCGGCCGGCAGCTGCGACATGAGCTGGTCAATCACCGCGTGACCTCCGGCCGCACACTCTCGCCGTGCCCCAGCAGATGCACCGTCACCTTCGGCGCGAGCCGCGCCGCGTTCCGTACGAACTCGTCGCCCGGCGAGAAGAACTCGTGGGGCCTGACGCCGTCCAGGCCGATCGGCCAGTACGTGCCGTAGTGCACCGGCACCGCCGCGCTCGGCGCCAGCCGGACCAGCGCCTGCGCCGCCCGCTCCGCGTCCAGATGCTCGGGCCCCAGATGGGGCCCCCAGCCGCCGACCGGCAGGAGCGCCACATCCACCGGCCCCACGGCGTCCGCCATCCCGTCGAAGAGCCCGGTGTCACCGGCGAAGTAGGTCCGCGACTCACCACTGATCACATAACCGAGCGCGGGGGAGCGGTGCGGCCCGACCGGGAGCCGTCGTCCGTCGTGCCGCGCGGGCACGGCCCGTACCCGCAGCGGCCCGATCTTCACCTCGTCGCCCGCGTCGACCTCGGTGATCCGCAGCCCGGCCGGATTTCTGCGGCAGTCGAGCCTTCTGAGCCCGGGGACGGACCGCGCCGCGTCGCGCGGCACGATCAGCAGGGTGCCGGGCGCGAGTCTCGCCAGCGACCGCGGATGGAGATGGTCGGAGTGGAGATGCGAGACGAGCACCGCGTCGGCGACCGTGGCCCCGGCAGGCGGTACGGCTCCGAGACGGCGGCGCAGATGGGCCAGCCGGCGTACGAAGAGCGGGTCCGTCAGCACCCGGACCCCGGAGTCCTCGACGGTGCAGGTGGCATGGCCCCACCAGGTGATGACAGTTCCCAACCCGACCTCAGCTCCGTCCGCCCGGGGAGGTGTACGCCCCGGGCACGATCTCCGTACTCAGCGTACGGCGGGTACCCGCACGGGGTGGCCGGGATGCGCGGCGTCGCCCGCCGCCCGCCCGCGCGCGCCGCAGGCCATCCGGTGCGCTCCTCCCTCCCGGGGCCGCACGCGGAGTAGGGTCTGCGGACCAGGGCGAGTGCGGGGGCACGGGGGGACGGACATGGATGCGTTACGAGTGGCTGCGATCGCCAGCCTGACCCCACTGGAGGAACTCGACCGCGTCCCCTTCCTGGTGGACACCCGCGGCCAGCACGCGATGTGCGCGCGGTGGGCCGAGGACAAGGGCTATGCCGTCACCACGCAGCTGCTCCTCTACGGACTGCGCCCCGGCCACCGCGGGTTGTGGGCGGATGTCGAAGAGGGGCAGGTGGACCTCTTCGTCGCTGCCAACGAGCGGGTGCTCGACCGGGCGTTCACCTCGGCGCCCGCCTTCGCCGCCGAGTGCGAGCGCAGGGGCGTACGGCTGGAGACCGTCGGCCTGGACGAACCCCCGTACGACGCCGCCATGAAGGCCGATGTGCACCGCAGGCTCTCGATGCCGACGGCCGGGTACGGCGGCTGCTGACCGTACCGCCCGGGGACCGCGGCGAGCTGTGTCAGGCTGGGCCGAGCCCGTGGGTCGGTACGGGCCCCGACGTGAGGTGACAGCGGAGTGCTCCAGGGGCGATGGCGAACGACGGGCAGAGCCCTGCTGCGGGTGATCATCGTGTGGCTGGTGTCCACGCTGACCCTGCTGGTGCTCGCCGGCATCCTGCCGGACTTCCAGCTCCAGTCCGACGTCGGGGACAGCGCCACCAGGACGGCGGTCACGGCGGCCTGGGGCGCAGGCGCGTTCGGGCTGCTCAGCGCGCTGGTCTGGCCGCTGCTCGTACGGGCGCTGCTGCTCGTCCCCGCGCTGATACTCGGGCTGCTGGTGTTCTTCCTCAACGGCTCGCTGCTGCTGATCGCACTCTGGCTCATTCCCGACGGCCGGGGCGCCGCCAACCCGGAGACCGCGGTGGTCGTCGCCGCGGTGATGTCCGCCGTGGCCTCCGCCACCTCCACGGCGCTCGCGGTCGGCGACGACGGCGCCTACCGGCGAAGACTCTGGCGCCTCGCCGACCGGCGGCGCCGCAGGAGCGGCGAGGACGGCAGCCACGGCGGTCAGCCCGGCACGGTCTTCCTGCAACTCGACGGGGTGGGGCACCAGGTGCTGCTGGACGCCGTCGCCGACGGGGTGATGCCCCATGTCGCCGGCTGGCTGGGCAGCGGACGGTCGGGATCCATGGCCGACTCCGGGCAGCCGACGCACCGGCTGACGCCCTGGCGCACCGACTGGTCCAGCCAGACCGGCGCCAGCCAGCTGGGCATCCTGCACGGCTCCAACCACGACATCCCCGCGTTCCGCTGGTACGAGAAGGACAGCGGCCGGATCATGGTCAGCAACCGGCCCGCCAGCGCCGCGGAACTCCAGCGCCGGGCCATCGAACGCACCGGCGACGGCGGGCTCCTCACCCTCGACGGCGCCAGCCGCGGCAATCTCTTCAGCGGCGGCGCCGACCAACTGGCCCTGGTGCTCTCGATGGCCGCCAGACGCGGCAGGGCCAACCGCTCCCGCGCCGGCTACTTCGCGTACTTCTCCGATCCGGCCAACGCCGTCCGTACGGTGGTCTCCTTCGTCGCCGACGTCGGCCGCGAGATCGGCCAGTCGACGCGGGCGCGGCTGCGCGGCGACCGGCCGCGGGTCGGCCGGGGCGGGCTCTACCCGTTCATCCGGGCCTTCGCGACCGTCGTCGAGCGGGACGTGGTGGTCGCGGCGGTGATGGGGGACATGCTCGCCGGACGCACCGCCGTCTACGCCGACCTCGTCGCCTACGACGAAGTGGCCCACCACTCGGGACCGCACAGCCGCGACGCCGCGCGCGTCCTCGAACGCCTCGACCGCTCGGTCGGCCTGATAGCCAAGGTCGCCGAGCACGCGCCCCGTACGTACCGGATCGTGCTGCTCTCCGACCACGGCCAGAGCCCCGGCGAAACCTTCGAAGGCCGCTACGGGCTCACCCTCAAGGACCTGGTCAGAGCGGGCTGCGGACTGCCCGTGTCGCGCAAGGCCGAGCGGACGAAGAGCGGCGCGGAGGCGCGTGACGCCGCACGGCACGCCGTACTCAGCGCGCTCCACCGGCCGATGGGGGAGGAGGACACCGGGCGGAAGCCCGCGCAGGACTCGGAACCGATCGTGCTCGCCTCCGGGAATCTCGCCCTGATCTCCTTCCCCGAAGTGCGGGGGCGGATGAGCCGCGAACAGATCGACCGGCGCCACCCCGCGCTCCTGCGGACCCTCGCGGGACACCCGGGGATCGGCTTCCTGCTGGTCCGCAGCGAGAGACACGGATCGGTGGTGCTCGGCCCTGACGGGGTGGAGGTCCCGCTCGCCGAGCTCGGTGACGAAGGGCCGCTCGCCGCCATGGGGCCCGGCGCGGCCGACGCCGTACGGCGCACCGACACCTTCCCGCATGTCGCCGACATCATGGTCAACTCGATGTACGACCCGGCGACGGGCCGGGTGCACGCCTTCGAGGAACAGATCGGCTCGCACGGCGGCCTCGGCGGCGAACAGTCGCGGGCCTTCCTGCTGTCACCGCTGGTGCTCTCGGCGCCGGTCCCCGACAGCGGTGAACTCGTCGGCGCCGAAGAGGTGCACCGGGTGCTCGCCCGCTGGCTGCGCGAAGGCAGCGGACCGCAGGTGCCGCTCGGACCCGCGGCGGAACCCCGTCCGGCGGAATCCCGTCCGGTGGAGCTCCGGCCGGTGGAGGGGCCGTCGGCGCAGGCGCAATCGGGCGACGTACGGCCCGCTGCGGCGCGTTCGGCCGAGGGCGAAAGGAATTCGGCGTAACGAACGTCCCCCATACGGGCGATTTCCGGCGGTAGCAGGACGAGTCGCGGCCGTTGATGGGCAGGGGTGGCATGTCCAGGAGGTCGTGCCCATGCGCCACGCCGCGTCCGTCATCCCCAGCACCGCAGCCGCCCGCGCGGCTGCCTCCGCGCGCCGGACCGCGCTGGTGACCCTGCTGGTGCTGGTCGCGCTCCTGGGCATGTCGCTCGATGCCCGCTCCGCGGTGGCGCGGGGCGCGGAGTCCCGGCCACCCGCCTCGGCCGCCCCCGATCCCGCGGGCGAGGGAAAGCAGGACACGGCCGAGACCGAACAGGCCGCCCCCTCCAGGACCGAGCGGGCGGGCAGGTCCCGTATCGAGCCGTTCCCCCGCTCAGGCCCGCAGGCGGGGACGGAACAGGATCCGTACGCCGGGCGCCGCGCTCCGGCCGGGCCCCCGCGGGCGCCGAGTGCCTCGCGCTGTGTGGTGCTGCGCTGCTGACAGGCCCGAGGGCCCCATGTGCCCATCGAGTCACAGCAGTTGCTTCAGCCCCATCTCACAGCGAGGACACCACCATGCCTATTGACCCCTTCGCCGCACTCAACGCCATGCTCCGCGCCGAAGTCGCGCGCGCCGACGTGTCAGAAGCCCGTCGACGGGCCTCGCGCGGTTCCGACCGGGACGCCGAGCCCGTAGCCGCGTCCGACGGCGGGGCCGCGGACGGAGAACGCACCGAGAGCGGCAGTCCGCAGTAACGCCCTGACCGCACGCCCGGCCGCGCCGCTCTCGGTGGGCGCGGCCGGGTCGCGGGCCGGTCCGGCCGGCCGGCGGAAGAGCCGGCCGGCAGGCGGAAGCCGGGGAGAACGGGGGAAGGGCCGTGGGCGCGGCGGCCCATGGCCCTTCCCTTCGGCACACCGGTTTCCTCAGCGCACCGGCGCGCCGGGCCCGAGCGGTATGCCCACCGCCCACCAGATGAGGAACAGTGCCGTCCACGCGACCGTCATGGCGACGGCCAGCGGCAGTGTGTACGAGGCCAGCGTGCCGATGCCGGCGCTCTTGCGGTACCGCTGGAGGAAGCCCAGGGCCATCACGAAGTACGGACTCATCGGGGTGATGGCGGTCGACCCCGAGTCCGCGATCCGGAACAGCGCCTGCGTCGTCTCCGCCGGGACGCTGACGAGCATCAGCATCGGCACCAGGACCGGCGCGGCCAGCGCCCACATCGCCGACCCGCTGGTGACCATGACATTGACCAGGGTCAGCAGCACCAGGATCAGCAGGAACACCAGGACGATCGGCATCCCGCTCTGTTCCAGCGCCTCGGCGGCCCTGACGGCGAGCACATCGCCGATATTCGTCCAGTCGAAGTACGCGAGGAACTGGGCGATGGCGAAGAACAGCACCAGCACCGGCGCCATCTGCATGACGCCCTGCCCCATCAGTTTCGGTACGTCGCCCGGTGAGGTGATCGAGCCCGAGCGGTATCCGTACACGATGCCGACCAGTCCGAAGACCAGGGCGACGACCGCCGCGATGCCGTCGAGGAGCGGCGAGTCCACGATGCTGCCGCCCTCGCCCCGCAGCGGCGACGACTGCGGCAGCATCACCGCGACCAGCACCACGAGCGTCGCCACCAGGCTGAGGACGGCAGCGCGCAGCGCCGAGCGCTCCCGGGGGCTGAGAGTGAGCGCGCCGAGGTCTTCGAGGTCGGCGTCCGGGTCGGCGTCGAGATCGGGCCGCCGGCTCAGGACGAATTTCGTCACGAGCGTGATGACGGCCGCGAGCAGCAGCGACGAGGCGATGTTGAAGAACCAGTTGCTCAGCGGTGAGACATAGGCGGCGTCGCCTCCGACGATCCGCGCGGCCGCGGTGGTGATGCCGGCGAAGATGGCGTCGTTGGGCGTGGGGATCGGGCTGGCGTCGTACCCGGAGGCGATGGCCGTGTAGGCGACGACGATACCGAGGATCGGGGAGCGTCCCACGGCGCGGAAGGCCAGACCGCCCAGCGGTACGAGAATGATGTACGCGGCGGCCGAGGCGACATGCGCCACGGTGCCGGCGAACGCGACGGCGAACACCACCCAGGAGGCCGGCACCCGCGAGACGCTGACCCGCATCAGCGCCGCGAGGAAACCGGTCCGCTCGGCGACGGCGACGCCCATGATCACCACCACGATGGTGGCCATCGGCGGGAAGGTGGCGAAGTTCTCGATCATCGTCGAGACCGCCATGGACAGTCCGTCACCGCTGAGCAGATTCTGAACCGCGACCGTCTTGCCGTCGCTGGGAGCGACGACGGAGACATCGGCCGCGGCCAGCACCGCGCTGATGACCGCGAGTACCGCGGACAGGATCCAGAACAGCCAGAACGGATGCGGCAGCGCGTTGCCCGCCCGTTCGATGACGGCCATCGCGCGGACGACGCGCGGCAGCCGGGTTCCGTCGGGGGGTGGGGAGGACATACCGGGTGGCGAGGGCGTACCGGCGGGGGCGGGGGTCGGCGTGGTCATGGGAGCGGCTCCTTGCTCGGGTCCACGGTGTCAGGTGGAGGGGTTCTGCGGGAGGGGTCAGCGCCGGTGGGACGGGGGAGTGCGGAACTGGCGCAGGAACTGCCACATGACCTCGTGCGCCTCGATGGTCTGCGTGGTGTAGCCGCCGCCGCTGTAGATGTCGGCGCCCGGCCAGGTGTGTCCGCCGTCGGTGACCGCGACATGCCGGACCTCGGCCCCGCGGTCGCAGCCGAGCCGCCGCGATACGGTGATGTCGGGCTCGGTCACCCGGTCACGGGCGCGCAGGACACAGCCGTTGAGGCCGGCCCAGCCCGCCACCCAGTCCTGAATGGCGGGGAGTCCGCGCTCGGCGTCGCCGGCGTACGGGATGGTCGCGTCGCCCGTGCCGTGGAACTCGATGACCGGGACCGGCCGGGAGGGCTCGCATGCCTCACCGGTCGGGTAGAGGGCGGCGGCGACGGGGGCGATGGCGGCGATCCGGTCGGCCGTACGGCAGGCGAGCAGCGTCCCGACGAAGCCCGCTCCGTTGGACTTTCCGGTCGCGTACACCCGCCGCTCGTCGACGCACAGCGTGTCTTCGAGCCGGTCCAGGAGGTCTTCGGTGAACGCGACGTCGTCGACGCCGGCCGCCGCGTAGGGAGCGCCCTGCCAGGCCTGCCGGTCGCCGTCCCCGGTACCGATCACGCCGTTGGGGTAGACGACGACGGCGGGCAGCGTCGACAGCTTGGAGAACTCCTCAGTCCCCGCGCCGGTGTTGCCGCGGCCGTGGAAGGCCAGGATGACCGGCCAGTCGCGCTTGTGGCTGTATCCGGCCGGGAGATGGAGCTGATACGTCCGGTCGCGGCCGCCGCTGGTGAGGGTGTGCTGTTCGCTGGTGCCGGGCTGCTGAGGGGCGGGCAGCCGGCATGCCTTGGAGGCCGCGGCGGGTGCTTTGGCCGCGCCGCCGGGTGCGGCGGTGGCGGTCCCGGCGCCGGTGGCTCCGAGGGACAGGACGAGGCCCAGGGCGGCCGTCGCCGTCCGCCGCAGGGGGCGGGTGGTACGACTCTTCCGGCTGCTGTGCGGGGTGCCAGTCATGGCAGGCTCCTTCTGCCGGACGCCTGGGGCGGACGGCTCACTGATGTGCGGGCAGGGGTGCCCCACGCTGCGGGGGGCGGGGATCGCGGTCCGGGGGCCTGAGGTGCGACGAGCGTCGTACGGGCCCGGCGGCGCGGGAAGGTCCGGCCCACGGCACCACGCGCGATGAGGCGGGCGCGGTGCCGTGGGCGGAGGGTGCGGGGTTGCGGGGTGCGGGATTGCGGGATTGCGGGTGCGGAGGGTGCGCGGTGTTCGGCGCGGGTCCGGCGTGCGGGGTGCGCGCGGTGCGCGGGCGGAGCGGCTGGTCAGCCGGTGTCAGACGTCCAGCCACTCCTTGACGAAGGCGACCACACGGACCACGACGGCGTCGACGACCGCCTGTCCGTCCTCGGCGGTCGCCCGGCGCGGGTCACCGAGGATGCCATTGGCGCTGAGCCGGTCGTAGCGGACGGCGAGCGCCGGATGGCTGCCGTGCCGTGAGAGCCGGGAGAGCGGATCGAGTTGGGCGGTGGCGGTCGTACCGGCGGCGAGCCGGTCGGTGTGCACCAGATGCGGGGTGAGATGGAGCAGCTGCGCGGTCTCGGCCTCGCCGCCGTGGCCGTGCACCTCGCTGACCCCCATACCGGACACGACATCGGCAGCGAGCGCGGTGACGGGTGTCCACGCGAACTGCAGATCGGGGTGGGTGGTGAGCAGATCCTGCGCCACCGTGGTCAGGGTGGCGTTGTTGCCGCCGTGACCGGTTATCACGAGCACCTTCCGCCAGCCGTGCCGGTACAGGCTCCCGACGTACTCACGGACCACCGCGGCCAGGGTCGTGGTGGTCAGGGTGACCGTGCCGGCGAAGGCGAGATGGTGCGGGGAGACACCGACCGGCAGCTGCGGACCGATCACCGCACGGCCGGCCAGTTCGGCGGCCACGCGTTCGGCCACCCCCTCGGCCCGGATGGTGTCCGTGGCGAGAGGCATACCGGGACCGTGCTGTTCGAACGCGCCGGCCGGGATGATCACCACGGGGCTCGCCGTGACCGCCGCGGCCGCCTCTTCGGTGGTCATCTCGGCCAGCCGCAGCGGCTGTCGGGCGCTCATCGGCCGGTCCCCGGGGCGGTCTCCGGGACAGTGTTCGGGGCGGTCTCCGGGACGGCGTCCGGGAAATCGGCGGCGAGGACCGCTTCGCGGATGGACCCCAGATGTTCCCGGGTCAGCCGCTCGGCCGCGTCCGCGTCCCCGTCCCGTACCGCCTCGAAGATCTCCACGTGTTCGGCGTGGTCCCGGGCGCGGTCGTTGTACCGGTGCCGGATCTCGACCTGTTCCCGCGCCCTGACCTGGAGCAGCGCCTCGACGGCTTCCCGCAGCAGCGCGTTGCCACTGGCGGCGGCCAGTGCCACATGGAAGTGCACCGACTGCCGCAGCGATTCGTCCGGCGGATGCAGCGCGTTGGCGGACGCCGCCTCCAGCTCCCCGACCGCCTCCGGCGCGCGGGTACGCGCCGCGGCGGCCGCCACGGCCGGCTCCAGGACCAGCCGCGCCTCGACGAGTTCGAGCACCGACTCGCGGCTGCCACGCGGAAGGTGGGGATTGGCCAGCAGCCGTCGCTCACTGCCCGGGCCCACGTACGTGCCCGAGCCGTGCCGGAACTCCACCACGCCGGTGGCCTCAAGTCTGCGCAGGGCCTCGCGGACCGTGGGCGTGGTGACGTCGAACCGTCGGGCGAGATCCCGCGAGGACGCCAAGGCGTCTCCCGGGACCAGCCGTTCGGCACGGATGATCTCGACGATGCTGTCCGCCAGATGCTCGGACAGTGACAGTTCACTGCGACTCATAAAGTGAATAGATCACTTGATCTCTTCGGGTGTCAATGGTCGCGACGTGACATGTTCCGTCCGTGCGTGGGGTCCAGTGCCTGGGCGGCGACGAGATGAAGGAACTCCCGCTCGTTGCCCGCCAGGCCCGCCGCGCTGAGGGCCTCGTCCGCCTCCGCGATCGGGGCCGCCAGTAACGGGGCGCTCAGGGAGGCCTGCAGGGGATCGTCCAGGACGGCCCGGACAGCCGCCAGAAGTCGGAGATAGGCCCGAGCCGCGGTGTACTCACTGGACATGCCGGACGTTCGGGACGCGGTGGTCATCTCGGCTTCCTTCCCATGAATCCGTCGGACTTTCCAGTCTGATTCATGGGTCTGACAAAGCCGCCGCGCCCTCGTCACCGGCGCCCGGCCGACGCGTCACTCCTCGACGAGCATCCCCTTGCGGAGCCGGCTGATGATCCGGCTCAGCAGCCGGGACACATGCATCTGCGAAACGCCCAGTTCCGCGCCGATCTGGGACTGCGTCATCTCCCGGCCGAAGCGCATCTCCACGATGCTGCGCTCGCGCTCGTCGAGCTGCTTCAGCAGCGGGGCCAGCGTGTGCAGGTCCTCGACCTTCTCCATGGCCGGGTCCGCCTCGCCCATCACATCGGCGAAGGTGCGCCCGCCGCCGTTGGGCTGTCCCTCGTCGCCGGTGGGCATGTCCAGGGAGCCGGCCGTGTAGCCGTTGGTCGCGACCAGGCCCTCGATGACCTCTTCGTCGCTGATGCCGAGCAGCTCGGCGAGTTCCTTGACGGTCGGATCCCGGTCCAGGCTGGTGGCCAGGTGTTCCTTGGCCTTGGCCAGCTCGACGCGCAGCTCCTGGAGACGGCGCGGAACATGGACGGCCCAGCTGGTGTCACGGAAGAAGCGCTTGATCTCGCCCACGATGTAGGGGACCGCGAAGGAGGTGAACTCGACCTCGCGGGACAGATCGAACCGGTCGATCGCCTTGATCAGGCCGATCGTGCCGACCTGGAGGATGTCCTCCATGTCGCCGCCGCCCCGGTTGCGGAAGCGGCTCGCCGCGAAGCGGACCAGCGACTGGTTCATCTCGATGAGAGTGTTGCGCGCGTACTGGTACTCGTGCGTGCCCTCTTCCAGGACCTGGAGCTGATCGAAGAACACCTTCGACAGCGCACGCGCGTCCTTCGGGGCGATCTTGCCCGCGTCCTCGATCCACGGCAGCTCGTCGGAGGGTGCTCCAGCCCTGGGAGCGAGGACACCCTCCGCCTGCTCCACTTCGGCAGCATGCACAGTTCTGGTCGTCATGACATCACCCTCCAGCGCAGCGGACCCTACAAAGGGCGCTCCTGCCCTGAACGCGCCCGCTCATGTCCGGCTGTCCGAGACCAGTTCTCCGGGGCCCGCGCCGGAGCCCGCGTCGGAGGGCGGCGGCCGCCACAGCCTGATCACCAGCCATACGGCGGACAGCGCGAACAGGGCGGCGGTGATCAGCAGCCAACGGCCCAGGAACACATCGATGGTGAGCCGCGTGTCCGCCTCGTAGGTCCGCCGCGACGTCCGCAGCACCAGCGGCCAGTACACGAGCAGCAACAGCAGGGAGACAGCGGCCGGGACGCGTACGTGATGGACCGCCGTACGTGGGACGGCGCCACGGGGCCGCAGCACCGACCGGACGGCGCGGTCACCGAGCGCGTACAGCGGCACCAGCACCAGATCGTGCAGGACGGCGGCTCCCACGAACCAGACCAGGATGAAGAGCCAGTCGCCCTTCAGGAGCCTGATCCCGGCGTAGGCGCAGAGCGCGAACGAAGCCAGCAGCAGAAGGAGCTGCAGCGGCGACTCCCCGTACAGACGCCGGAAGTGCCGCCGGGCGCCGAAGCGGTGGTGGCCGACCCCGTTCCGCCCCGCGCGTGTGCGCCTCACGCGGGCCATGTTGCCTCCCCGAAGCTCAGCCGCCGGACCCACTTGGTGTTCATCACGCCCGGTGCGCCCGGCACGATGATCCGCGCCGGATAGCCGTGATCCGCCGACAGCACCGCGCCGTTGACCCGCAGCGCGAGCAGCGAACGGGGATCGCGGACCTGGTTGTCGCGCAGCGCGACCGCCCGGAAGGCGCCGCGCCGCTGCGCCGACTCCACGAAGACACTCGGCGGAGCACCGCCCAGCCCGACCAGCGCGGCGAGATCGGCCAGCCGGACCCCCTCCCACCGCTGGTCGGAGGTGGACCAGCCCTCCACACAGGCGATCGGCAACGCCGAGCCGTGCTGCGGAAGCCGCTCCACCTCGGCCCTGGTCAGGGTGGCCTCCCGGCCGCCGCCCCGTACGACCAGACGCCAGTCGGGGCCGATGTCCCGCGCCCGGATCCCGGTCGCCGTCACGCCCTTGTTGATCTGGAAGCCGTTCGGTCCCGACCCCGGTTCGCGGTTGTGCGGGGCGAGCAGCGCCGTGCCGCGCAGCGACCCGCCGATGCTCTGACCGGCCGTCACCACGAACAGCGCTAGCGAGCCCAGACCCACCAGACCGAGCGCGCCGCGCCGCGAGATGGTCGGCGGCGCCGGGTCGGCGGAGACCAGCCCGGTCTCGTCCAGCGGCTCGGGCACCGTCCGCGACGCCGGGGTCCGCAGCTCGGCGCGGAGATCGCGGCCGCGCAGCGCGCGCACCATGCGCGGCAGCCGCAGCACGGCGTGGGCGACGAACGCCCCGATGAACACCCACGCCCCGTAGAAGTGCAGCGGATAGAACGAGCCCGGGAAGAGATACTCCAACTGGATATTGAGTACTCCGGTGATGAATTCGAACAGCCCGCCGCCGACCAGCAACAGGAGCGACAGCCGGTCCAGAGCGTGACCGGGCGACCGTACCGGCGGCAGGACGAAGAGCTTCGGCGCGACCGACCACAGCTTCGCGAGCAGCACCGGCACGAGCACGATCCCGAGCGTCACATGCACGCCCTGCGTGACGCGGTACAGCCAGTAGGGATCGGTCTGCCAGGAGAAGAGGTAGAAGCCCAGCACCCCCTTGTCCGGCGTCTTGTCGTTGACCGGGGCCAGATCCGGGTTGTACGCGACGTACGACAGCAGACCCGTGAGGAAGAGAACGGGAATGCCGGCCAGCAGCACCACGGCGAAGACCGAGGTCAGCCAGGGCCCGCGCAATGGGCTGCGCCAGGAGGGGACGAACCGGGCAGGGACGTTCATATCCGTGACCGTAGGTCCTGGTGCGCGCCGGGCCCGGTTACGACGCAGGGCGAGATCTGACGGTTCGGTGACGCGGCCTGTCGGCTGCCCCGGCACGGGGGACCGCGGGCCTAACGTGACGGCGTGACCCCGCCCCGCCCCGGCCTTCCCCAGCCGGAACCGCATCCCGATGCCCCGCACGCCCGTACGCCCCGCCCGCCGCGCGCCGACGGGCACCGGACGCCGCCCGCCGGTCCCCGAAGATCCACCGGACACGCCCTGGACCTGGCGGCGGCCGGCGCGGGCGCGCTCCTCTTCGCCGTCGCCGCCGTGGCCGGCACCCTGATCGAGCGGTACGACGACACCCTGCATGTCAACTGGGCGCCCCTCCTCGCCCAGTGGATGCCGCACCTCGGCCCCGGCACCCTCCCCGCGCTCGTGATCGCCGTCGCGGTGATCCTGTACGGCCCGCCCCTCGCCGCCCGGCTGTCCTGGCGCCGGCTGACCTGGGCGGCCTGGGCGGCCACCATGGCCTGGACCTGGTCGCTGGCGCTGGTCGACGGCTGGCAGCGCGGCGTGGCGGCCCGGCTGACCACCCCGCACGAGTATCTGCGCGGAGTCGACCGGTTCGACGACATCGGCGCCACCCTGCGGGACTTCACCCGGCACATCCTGATCAACTCACCGGACAACTGGCCGACGCATATCGCGGGACACCCGCCGGCCGCCGTCCTGACCTTTGTCGGCCTGGACCGGGCCGGCCTCGGCGGCGGGGCATGGGCCGCCGCGTTCTGCGTCGTCACCGGCGCCTCGACGGCGGCCGCCGTACTCGTCACCCTGCGCGCGCTAGGCGCCGAGCGCGCGGCCCGCGCCGCGGCCCCCTTCCTCGTGCTCGCCCCCGCCGCCGTCTGGGTCGGCGCCTCCGCCGACGGCTACTTCGCGGCCGTCGCCGCCTGGGCGCTCGCGCTGCTGGCACACGCGGCGACCCGCACGGCCCGCGCACCCCGCGCGGCGGCGCTGGGCTCCGGTCTGCTGTTCGGACTGACCGTCCATCTGTCGTACGGACTGACGCTGATGGTGATTCCGGCCGCGATGGTGCTGCTTCTCGCCCGGACGGCACGGCCGCTGCCGCTCGCGCTGCTGGGGTTCGCCGCGGTGGCGGGGGTCTTCCTGCTGGCCGGGTTCCGCTGGTGGGAGGCGTACGGACTGCTGGTCGAGCGCTACTACCAGGGCGTGGCCAGGGAGCGTCCTTACGGGTATTGGGTATGGGCCAATCTCGCCACCGTGATGGTCACGGCGGGACTCGCGTCCGTCGCCGGCATCCGGCGCGCACCGGCCGCCGCCGCGCCGTCCCTACGGCGGCTGCGCGACGGACTGCGGGACGGCGGGCCCGCCGAAGGCGACCGGGGCGGTGACGGCCGGGTCGCGCTCCTGGTGGCCGCCGTGCTGCTCGCGCTGGTGGCTGCCGACCTGTCCGGCATGAGCAAGGCCGAGACCGAACGCATCTGGCTGCCGTTCACGCTCTGGCTGCCCGCGGCCGCCGCGCTGCTGCCCGCCGGGAAGCACCGAGGCTGGCTGGCGGCGCAGGCCGTGACCGCCCTCCTCGTCAATCATCTGCTGCTGACCTATTGGTAAGGACGGGGAACGTTCATATTCCGTAAGGACGTTGAATCTTCACCCGGACCCGGAAAGCGCGTGGAATACGGATATGCGTATCCCGACATTCCTTCCCCGCTTCCGGGGCCGGTCGCACGACCCGCGCACCGCGACCGTGGTGGGCCGGCTGCTGGGCCTGGCCCTTCTGGTCTGCTTTCTCACCGGCGTGCTCAGCCATGTGCTCCAGGAGCCGCCCACCTGGGCCGCCGGCCGTCTCCCGACGCGTCCCGTCTCCGGATACCGCGTCACGCAGGGCCTTCACGTCATCAGCGGTATCGCCGCCGTACCGCTGCTGCTGGTAAAACTCTGGACCGTTTATCCACGGCTTTTCAGCTGGCCCCCGGTGCGTTCCGTGGCGCACGCGCTGGAACGCGATTCCCTCGCCGTTCTGGTGGCGGCCACCCTGCTCGAACTGTTCATGGGACTGCTCAATACCGCGCAGTGGTATCTCTGGCCTTTCTCCTTCCGGCAGGTCCACTGGTCGCTCGCCTGGGTCATCATCGGCGCGCTGCTGGTCCATCTCGCCGTGAAGGCACCCCTGATCGCCGCGCACTGGCGCCGTACCCCGCCCGGGACGGCCGAGCCCGCCGCCGACGGCGTGGAGCGGCGCTCGCTGCTGCTCGGGCTCGCCGCCGCTGTCGGCGCGGTCACCGTCGTCTCGGCCGGCCAGTCGGTGACCCCGCTGGAGGGGCTCCTGCTGCTTGCCCCGCGCGACCCCGGCACAGGACCGCAGGGCCTGCCCGTCAACCGCACGGCCGCGGCGGCCGGCATCACCGCTGACGACCTGCGGGAGTGGCGGCTGCGGGTGGCGGGACCGGAGCCGTACGAACTGACCCTCGCCGAGCTGCGCGCGATGCCGCAGCACCGCGTCGAGCTTCCCATCGCCTGCGTGGAGGGCTGGTCGAAGTCGGCGCACTGGGAAGGGGTACGGGTCAAGGACCTGCTGGCCCGCGCGGGGGCGCGGGACGGCGCCGCGCTGCGGATCGTCTCCCTGCAGCGCCACGGCGGATACGGCGTCAGCGAGATGGACCGCGCCTACACCCGCGACGGACTCACCCTGCTGGCGCTGCGTCTCAACGGAGCGGTCCTCTCACCCGACCACGGCTATCCGGCGCGGATCATCGCGCCCAACCGGCCCGGGGTCCTGCAGACCAAATGGGTCACCCGGCTGGAGGTCATGGCATGAGCGCCGCGAACGTCTCCCGGATCGCCCTCGGCGCCCTCGGCGTACTCGCCCTGGGCTTCGGGGGGTACGAACTCCTCGACCGCACCCGTCCTGGCGACCCCGCCGAGGTGGCCCTGTGGCTCGCCGGAGCCGTCGCGCTGCACGACGGGCTGCTCGTCCCTCTGGTCCTCGGTGCCGGGCTGCTCCTCGGCCGGACCCGGCTCAGGACCGTCCTGCGCGGCGGTCTGCTGACGGCCGGCTGTCTGACCCTGCTGGCGCTGCCGCTCCTGCTCCGCCCCGGAAAGCCGGACAACCCGTCCGTGCTCCCGCTCGACTATCCCGTGAACTGGGCCGTCGCCCTGGGCATCACCGCGCTCGCCACGGCGTGCGCCGGCTGGGCCACCCGGCGCGCCACGCCTACGGAAGGACCGACGTCAGATACTTGACCGTCGCCGGATCCGCCGGGAGGAAGGTCTCGACGGCCAGTTCGGCGACCGTCACATCCATCGGCGTGTTGAAGGTGGAGATGGACGACACGAAGGACAGCACGTGCCCGTCGTGCTCGATCCGCATCGGAAGCGCGAAACCCGGCATCGCGGCAGGGCCGTCCGCGTGGGCCGCCGCCTCTGCCCGTGCCGCGTCGGGGCGTGGGGCCGGCAGCGGATAGGCGGCCACCTCCTCGTACAGCTCGCGCAGCGCCGGGGAGCGGGAGAGCGCGAGCTGACGCCCCATCTGCTCCAGCAGATGCCCGCGCCACTCCGGCAGATTGCGGATCCGCGGAGCGAGCCCCTCCGGATGAAGGGTGATCCGCATGGCGTTCAAGGGCGGTGCCAGCAGTTTCTCGGGCAGCCCCTCCATCAGCAGGGCGATGCCCCGGTTGGCGGCCACCACGGTGTACGTCCCGTCGACGACCACCGCCGGATACGGCTCGTAGCCCCGCAACAACTGGCCGAGGCCCTCGCGCAGGGCGTCCATGGCCGGGTCGTCGAGCGCCGTCTCGGTGAACCGGGGCGCGTAACCCGCCGCCAGCAGCAGGACATTGCGCTCCCGCACCGGAACATCGAGATGCTCGGCGAGCCGCAGCACCATCTCCTCGCTGGGCCGGGACCGGCCCGTCTCGATGAAGCTGATGTGCCGGGCGGACGAATCCGCCCGCAGGGCCAGCTCCAGCTGGCTGACCCGGCGCTGCCGGCGCCAGTCGCGCAACAGGGGACCGACTGCCGTGTCCGGGGCGAGAGCTGCCATACGAGGACCGTAATGCAACGGCCGAGGAGGGTCATACACCGCGGGACATCCGCTGAAACCGACCCGCGCGGCACGGCGGACACGGGGCGCGCGCACGACGACGTATCGTCGGCCGGGTCGCTGCCCGTTCCCGGAAGGAGCCCCCCATGGCCACCGAGGCGCTGTCGCAGAAGGAGACCGAGGACCGGCTGCGGGAGCTTCCCGACTGGAGCCTCAAGGAGGGGCGCATCGCCCGTTCGTACCGGCTCGGCAGCCACTTCGCGGCGACCGCCATGGTCGTCCATGTCGCCCAGATCCAGGAGGAGCTGAACCACCACTCCGACCTGACCCTCGGCTATAACACCGTCTCCCTCGCCGTGCACACGCATGACGCGGGTGGCGCCGTCACCGAGCGGGACTTCACGCTCGCGCGACGCGTCGAGGAAATTGCCCCGGCACACGGCGCGAACTGATCGGTGCGGCGACAGACACCCCCGCCGGTGCATTTACGCTGGTGACCATGGACGTACTGGCCGGACTCCTCGACGGACCGCGGGCCCGGGGGGCTTTTCTGCTGCGCATGGTGATGGAGCCGCCGTGGTCCGTCCGCATCGAGGACCGCGCCCCGCTCTGCCTGATGTGCGTCACCCGCGGTGAGGCCTGGATCGTCCCCGACGGCGGCGGGGATCCGGTGTGCTTACGCCCCGGGGGTGTCGCGGTCGTCCGCGGCCCGGAGCCGTACATCACCGCCGACCGCCCCGAGACCAGCCCCCGCGCGCTCATCGGCCCAGGCGGCGTCTGCCACACCCTGGAGGGCGAACCGCTCGCCCAGTCCATGCGGCTGGGGGTACGGACCTGGGGGAACGCCCCGGACGGCGGGACGACCGTCCTGATCGGCACGTACCAGATGGACGGCGAGGTCAGCAGACGGCTGCTCGACGCGCTGCCCACCCTGCTCCAGCTGCCCGCCGACGCGTGGAACGGTCCGCTGATGCCGGTCCTCGACGACGAGATCTCCCGGGACGAGCCCGGCCAGAGCGTGGTGCTCGACCGGGTGCTCGACCTGATGCTGATCGCCGTGCTCAGGGCGTGGTTCTCGCGCCCCGACGCGGAGGCACCCGGCTGGTACCGCGCCATGGCCGATCCGACGGTCGGCGGCGCCCTGCGGCTGCTGCAGAACGACCCGGCCCGTCCCTGGACGGTCGCCTCGCTCGCCGCCGCGTGCGGAATATCGCGGGCCGGGCTCGCCCGCCGC
This sequence comes from Streptomyces sp. NPDC042201, assembly GCF_055582185.1. NCBI lineage: Bacteria > Bacillati > Actinomycetota > Actinomycetes > Kitasatosporales > Streptomycetaceae > Streptomyces > Streptomyces sp. NPDC042201. The sequence continues at coordinate 746,204 of NZ_JBVJDS010000003.1, forward strand.
TTCACCGAGCTGGTCGGGGAACCCCCGATGGCGTACCTCACCGGCTGGCGGCTCGCGCTCGCCGCCGATCTGCTGCGCGGAACGGACGCCACGGTCGAGTCGGTGGCCAGGAAGGTCGGCTACAGCGGTTCGTTCGCGCTCAGCGCGGCCTTCAAGCGGGTACGGGGCGTCAGCCCCCAGGAGTACCGGGCGGGCGGCGCGACGACCGGAGCGGTACCGGGCGCCGCGGCAGGCACCGTGCCGGAGCAGCAGCGGAGCTCGCCGTAACCCCGGCAACGACGGCGCCGCCGGCCGGTGTCGGCCGGCGGCGCCGGGTGACGCGGTGTCCGGTCGGGTCTTCCGAACCGCCGGTCCCGCTCGCGTCAGCGGTTGACCGTCGCCGGGTCCGGGCCGATGCGCTTGCCCTCGTCGAGCGCGGCGAACGCCGCCAGGTCGTCGGCGTCCAGCTCGAAGCCGAACACGTCGAGGTTCTCCCGGATCCGGGACGGGGTCACGGACTTGGGGATCACCACGTTCCCCAGCTGGAGGTGCCAGCGCAGCACCACCTGGGCCGGGGTCTTCCCGTGCTTCCGCGCGATGGCCACCACCGTCGGAACCTCCAGCAGACCCTTGCCCTGGCCCAGCGGCGACCAGGCCTCGGTGAGGATGGAGCGCTCCGCGTGGAAGGCACGGGACTCGCCTTGCTGGAGCTGCGGGTGCAGCTCGATCTGGTTGACCGCCGGGACCACGGAGGTCTCGCCGATCAGCCGCTCCAGGTGCGCCGGAAGGAAGTTGGAGACACCGATGCTCCTGGCCCGGCCGTCCGCGTGGATCTTCTCGAACGCCCGGTACGTGTCGACATAGGTGCCGGCCTCCGGCATCGGCCAGTGGATGAGATAGAGATCGACATAGTCCAGGCCGAGCTTCTCCAGCGAGGTGTCGAAGGCGCGCAGCGTGGAGTCGTACCCCTGCTCGCTGTTCCACAGCTTGGTGGTGATGAAGAGATCCTCACGGGGTGTCCCTGAGGCGGCGATGGCCTTGCCCGTGCCCTCTTCGTTGCCGTAGATGGCGGCGGTGTCGATGCTTCGGTAGCCGGCCTCCAGGGCGGTGCCGACGGCCTGTGCCGCCTCGTCGTCCGGCACCTGCCAGACACCGAAGCCGAGCTGGGGCATTTCGATGCCGTTGTTGAGAGTGAGGGTGGGGACCTTGCTCACGGGCGGTCGATCCTAACGTCGTCGGTTGCTTCTCCGTCGTACAACGATCACGAGGGCGGACGGATTCCCGCCACCATGTCCGTCGGGCGCCGGCGGTGCCGCCTCAACGGTAGAGCGCGTCGACCTCGACGGCGTAGGCGGCCTCGATCGCCTTGCGCTTGAGCTTCAGCGACGGCGTCAGCAGCCCGTGTTCCTCGCTGAAGGGATGCGCCAGGATCCGGAACGTACGGATCGACTCGGCCTGCGACACCGCCGTGTTGGCGGCCACCACCGCACGCCTGACCTCCATCTCCAGATCCGGATCCCGCACCAGCTCGGCGGGTTTGAGCCGTGGCTTGCCCTGGACGGACAGCCAGTGTTCGACGGCCTCCTGGTCCACGGTGACCAGCGCCGCGATGTACGGCCGGTCGTTGCCGACCACGATGCACTGCGACACCAGCGGATGCGCCCGTACCCGCTCCTCCAGGGCCCCGGGAGACACGCTCTTGCCGCCGGAGGTCACCAGGATCTCCTTCTTCCGGCCGGTGATGGTCAGATAGCCGTCCTCGTCGAGCGCCCCCAGATCGCCGGTCGCGAGCCAGCCGTCCTGGAGGACGGCGTCGGTGGCCTTCGGATCGTTGAGATAGCCGGCGAAGACCTGGCCGCCGCGCAGCCACACCTCGCCGTCCTCCGCGATGTGCACGGTGGTGCCGGGGATCGGCTGCCCGACCGTGCCGTAGCGGGTGCGCTCGGGCGGGTTGGCCGTGGCCGCCGCGCACGACTCCGTGAGTCCGTACCCCTCGTAGACGATGACGCCCGCGCCCGCGAAGAACAGCCCGAGCCGCCGGTCCATCGCGGAGCCGCCGGACATGGCGTGCCGTACGCGGCCGCCCATCGCGTCGCGGACCTTGCTGTAGACGGCCTTCTCGAAGAACTGGTGCTGCACGCGCAGCGCGGGGGAAGGCCCGTGCCCGACTCCGAACGCCCGGTGCTCCATCGCCTCCGCGTAGCGCACCGCCACCTCGACGGCCTTGTCGAAGGGCCCGGCCTTGGCGTCCTTCTCCGCCTTGCGGCGCGCGGCGTTGTAGACCTTCTCGAAGATGTACGGCACCGCCAGGATGAATGTCGGCCGGAACGCGGCCAGATCGGGCAGCAGGGCGCTCGCCTGGAGGGCCGGCTGATGGCCCAGCTTCACCCGGCCGCGGACCGCCGCGATCTCGACCATCCGTCCGAAGACATGCGCCAGCGGCAGGAAGAGCAGCGTCGACGCCTCGTCACCCGACTTGGTGTGGAAGACCGGCTCCCAGCGGTTGAGCACCGTGTCCGCCTCGAACATGAAATGGGCGTGGGTGAGCACACAGCCCTTGGGGCGGCCGGTGGTGCCCGAGGTGTAGATGACGGTGGCCACGGAGTCGGGCGTCACCGCTTTCCTGTGCCGGTGCACCACGTCGTCGTCGATGCCGGCGCCCGCACCGAGCAGCTCCTCGACGGCGCCGGCGTCCAGCTGCCACAGCCGCCCGAGCCGCGGCAGCCGGTCGATCACCGAGCCGACGGTCATGGCGTGGTCCTCGTGCTCGACCACACAGGCCGAGACATCGGCGTCGTGCAGCATCCAGTAGACCTGCTCGGCGGAGGAGGTCGGGTAGACCGGCACGGACTGGGCGCCGACGGCCCAGATCGCGAAGTCGAAGAGCGTCCACTCGTAGCGGGTACGGGACATGATCGCGACCCGGTCCCCGAACCGCACGCCGTGCGCGAGCAGCCCCTTCGCCAGACCGAGCACCTCGTCGCGGAACACGGCGGAGGTCACGTCCCGCCAGCGGCCCTCCTTGTCCTTACGGCCGAGCGCGATACGGCGCGGGTCGTCGAGGGCATGATCGAACACGGCGTCCGCGAGCCCACCGACGGGGGGCGCAGCGGCCAAGGGGGGGACGGTGAACTCGCGCAATGACTTGCTCCTTGTGGCGCTCCGCACAGCGCCGGTGACGGTACCCCACGGCGGGGCCCGGCGGGAGAGTGTGCACGGCGCCGGAGCAGAGCCGTATCACCACAGGTCAGCGCCTGAAACGAGACCGGATCGGCGAGGGCCGGGCACACTTCTGACCGAAGGGTAGGTTCGTCGCGGGGGAATCTCCACCAAACCCGTACGACGTTGTCACGCGGGCCAGGGATCTTGGTCTGGACCTGCGGGTTTTCCGTTGCCGGGTGGTGTCCGAACGTACGCGGAGCGTGTCGCGGTTCGGCGTCCGGCGGGGGTTCGGGTGCGGGGCCGTTTGTCGTGGTGCGGGGGTCGGCGGCTCCGGAGGTGTGTGTCCGGACTGCATGATTTACGGCGCCGTGCGGCTCGTTTGTCGGGTGCGGCTTGTGTGCGCCGACAAATCACGCTTTACGTCCGGACACACACCTCCTGCGCCCCCACCCCCCTCCCGCCGGTGGCCCACCAGCCCGCTCGGCCCCGCCTGGGGAAGGTGGGGACACGCGCGCCCGTGGCACGAGGGCCGCTCCTCCCGTGTGACGACCGCCCGTCTCCCCGACCGCCGGCGAGTGAGCCGAAGGGGCGCGCCGCTGTCGAAAAGGAGAGCGCGCACAGGCCCCGAGGTACGAGGGGCCGAGCACGGTCGACTGTCGACAGGGGCATAAAGCGCCCCGGAGGCGAACCGAGCCCCAAAAAAAAGGGGGAGTCGGAACCCGGCCGACGCAGGGGGCGCTCCCCGTCGGCCGGGCCCTTTTCCCGTGCAGCGGGGACGAGTCAGACCCCGGTGTGCAGGGCGATCCGCTCATCGCCCGCGTACACGTTCATGGAGGGGCCGCGGAGAAAGCCGACCAGCGTCAGCCCTGTTTCCGCGGCGAGGTCGACGGCGAGCGACGACGGTGCCGACACTGCTGCCAGGACGGGAATGCCCGCCATCACGGCTTTCTGTGCCAGTTCGAAGGAGGCGCGGCCCGAGACCAGCAGGATCGCCCGGGAGAGCGGCAGGAGGTCTTGTCGCAGCGCGCGGCCGACCAGTTTGTCGACCGCGTTGTGGCGGCCGACGTCCTCCCGGATGTCCAGCATTTCGCCGTCCTCGGAGAACAGGGCGGCCGCATGGAGCCCCCCGGTCCGTTCGAAGACCTGTTGTGCCGCCCGCAGCCGGTCGGGGAGGCTGGAGAGCAGTGCGGGCTCGACCCGGACCGGGGGAGTGTCGTTGATCGGGAAACGCGCGGTGGTCCGTACGGCGTCCAGGCTGGCCTTGCCGCACAGGCCGCACGAGGAGGTCGTGTAGACGTTGCGCTCCAGCGTGATGTCCGGGACGGGCACGCCGGGCGCGAGCTGTACGTCGACCACGTTGTACGTGTTGGAGCCGTCGTCCTTCGCGCCGGCGCAGTACACGATGGACCGCACATCGGCGGCCGCCGCGAGCACGCCCTCGCTCACCAGGAAGCCCGCCGCGAGCGCGAAATCGTCGCCCGGGGTGCGCATCGTGATGGCGAGCGGCTTGCCGTTCAGCCGGATTTCCAGGGGTTCTTCGGCGACCAGGGTGTCGGGCCGGGTCGTGACGGATCCGTCCCTGATGCGGATGGTGCGGCGGCGCTCGGTGACCCGTCCCATGGTGATCAGTCCTACTCGTGTCGATCAGCGCTGCTGTACGTGCTGGAAGCCGAAGCGGCCCTTGATGCAGAGGTTGCCGTGGGTCACCGGGTTGTCGTGCGGCGAGGTGACCTTCACGATCTCATTCTCCTGTACGTGCAGGGTCAGATTGCAGCCAACACCGCAGTACGCGCAGATCGTGGTGGTCTCCGTCTGGACCGACTCGTCCCAGGTGCCCGCCTCGCGCATGTCGAACTCCGACTTGAAGCTGAGCGCTCCGGTCGGGCAGACCTCGATGCAGTTGCCGCAGTAGACACAGGCCGAATCGGTGAGCGGCGCGTCGTGCTCGGTGGAGATACGGGCGTCGAAGCCGCGGCCCGCCACGGAGATCGCGAAGGAGTTCTGCCACTGCTCGCCGCACGCGTCCACGCACTTGTAGCACTGGATGCACTTGTCGTAGTCGCGGACATAGAGATCGTTGTCGATCTTGGGCTCTTCGTTCAGCCGGGCCGCGTCCGGGCCGAAGCGGGCCGGCTCGGCCTCGTACTCCTTGATCCACTCGGCGGCCCTCGGGGTGGTCGAGAGATCCGTCGAGGAGGCGAGGAGTTCGAGGACGATCTTCCGGCTGTGCCGGGCGCGCTCGGTGTCCGTGCGGACGTCCATGCCCGCCTCGGCGCGGCGCGAGCAGGCCGGCGCGAGGGTACGGGCGCCCTCGACCTCGACGACACACACCCGGCAGGCGTTCTTCGGCGTGAGCGTGTCGCCCTCGCAGAGGGTCGGGATGTCCTTGCCCGCCGCCCGGCAGGCGTCGAGGAGGGTGGCGCCCTCGGGGATCCGCGTCTCCTGGCCGTCGAGCGTGAACTCGATCAGGCGGCGGGGCGGTTGCAGAGGTACGGCGGTCACTTGTAGGCCCCCAGACGGTCGATGGCGGACTCGATGGCGTTCCACGCGGTCTGTCCCAGACCGCAGATCGAGGCGTCCTTCATAGCTCGCCCGACCTCACGCAGCAGCGCGATGTCGTCGGCGGCCGCGGCGCCGGTACGGTCCACGATCCGGTGCAGCGCCTCCTCCTGCCGGACGGTGCCGACCCGGCAGGGCACGCACTGTCCGCAGGACTCGTCGCGGAAGAATTCGGCGATACGGAGCAGGATCCGCGGCAGCTCGACGGTGTCGTCGAGGACCAGCACCACGCCGGATCCCAGCGTCGTACCGGCCGCCCTGGTCCCTTCGAAGGTGAGCGGGATGTCCCGCTCGTCGGGCCGTACGAAGCCGCCCGCGGCGCCGCCCAGGAGGATCGCCCGCGTGGTGGCGGACGGGCCGGCCAGATCGAGCAGTTCGCCGAGGGTCGCGCCGAACGGCAGCTCGTAGATACCGGGGCGCTCGACGTTCCCGGAGACACAGAACAGCTTGGGTCCGGTGGACCCGCCGGTGCCGATCGCCGCGTACGCCTGCGCGCCGTGCGTCAGGATGGGCAGCACGTTGATCAGCGTCTCGACGTTGTTCTCGGCGGTCGGCTTGGAGAACAGGCCCTTCTCCACCGGGAACGGGGGCTTGGAGCGCGGCTCGCCGCGGTAGCCCTCGATGGAGTTGAACAGCGCGGTCTCCTCACCGCAGATGTAGGCGCCCGCGCCGCGGCGGATCTCGATGTCGAAGGCGTACCCCTGGCCGAGGACGTCGTCCCCCAGCAGTCCGCGGGCGTGCGCCTGGTCGATCGCGTGCCGCAGCAGGCGCAGGGCGCGCGGGTACTCACCGCGCAGATAGAGGTAGCCCCGCCGCGCGCCGACCGCGTACCCGGCGATGGTCATCGCCTCGATCAGGGAGTACGGATCGCCCTCCATGATCACCCGGTCCTTGAAGGTGCCGGGCTCCGACTCGTCGGCGTTGCAGACCAGATAGTGCGGGTGGTCCGGCTGCGAGGCGGTGGCCTGCCATTTGCGCCCGGTGGGGAACGCCGCGCCGCCGCGGCCGACCAGGCCGGCGTCCGTGACCTCCCGGATGACCGCGGCGGGACCGATGTCGAAGGCCCGCCGCAGGGCGGTGTACCCGCCGTGCGCCCGGTAGTCGTCGATGCTGTACGGGTCGACGACCCCGACACGGCCGAGCAGGGTCAGCCCCGGCTGCCCCGCCTGCGGTACGGCCATCACGGCGGCCGGCTCCCCGGGCGCCTCCTCGGGCGCGGCCGCCGCGTGGACGAGCGACTCGGCGGTCGCGGGCGCGATGACAGCCGTCGCGTACCGCCGCGATGCCGGCTCCGCCGCCGCGCCGGCCGCGTCGGCGGGAGCGCCCGCCTGGATCACCAGCGCGGCAGGGGCCCGCTCGCACAGGCCCAGGCAGGGACTCGCCTGCCATACGACGCCTCCCGAGGCCGAGCCCGCCGCCCCGAGGCGTTCCTCCAGATCCGCGCAGAGCGCCGTGGAGCCGCGGCTCGCGCAGGCCAGGTCGGTGCAGACGTGCAGCACTTTCGCGGGGCGCGGCTTGACGGCGAACATCGCGTAGAACGTGGCCACGCCGTAGGCCTCCGCCGGCGGCACTGTGAGCCGCCGGCAGAGGTAGTCCAGCGCGCCCTCGCTGATCCAGCCGACCCGGTCGTTGACCGCGTGCAGCCCCGGCAACAGCAGATCGCGCCGCTCACGTGCCTCGCGGCCGCCCCGTGCCCAGCGCAGATCCGCGTCCGTACGGTCGTCCGCGCCCTCCCAGGCCGACGTCGGCGGGCCGAGCAGCGCGTCGACCGCCGCCCGTTCCTCGTCGGTCGGCTTGCTGTCACCGAAGTGCAGGTCCACTGCGTCTCAGCTCCTGACGGCTGCCACAGGCAGCTTCTCGATCCGGATCGCGGACGCCTTGAACTCGGCGGTGCCCGCGATCGGGCAATTGGCCTCGATGGTCAGCTGGTTGGTGTCCACCTCGTCCGGGAAGTGCATGGTCATGAAGGCGAGGCCGGGACGGAGCCCGGGATCGACCCAGACCGGCGCCTGCACCGTTCCGCGCCGGGAGCTGATCCGTACCTCCTCGCCCACCGACACGCCGTACCGCTCGGCGTCCTCCGGGCACAGCTCCAGATACTCGCCGCGACGCAGCGGGGAGGCGAAACTCCCGCTCTGCACACCGGTGTTGTACGAGTCCAGCCGGCGTCCGGTGGTGAGTCTGATCGGAAATTGATCATCCGTCAGATCGACCGGCGGGTCGTGCTTGACGAGGCCGAACGGCGCGAGCGGGCCGCGCCTGGCGGGGTCCGCCTCCCAGAGCCGGCCATGCAGATAGGTGGGTTCGAGCCGGTCCGTCTCGGGGCAGGGCCACTGGATTCCCTGATGCTCCGCCAGCCGCTCGTACGTCATGCCGAAGTGGTCGGGGGAGACCGAACGCAGCTCGTTCCAGACGGATTCCGCGTCGGCGTACTTCCAGGCGTGGCCGAGCCGGCCCGCCAGGTCACAGATGATGTCGATGTCCTCACGCGCCTCACCGGGCGGCTCGATCGCCTTGCGCACCCGCTGCACCCGGCGCTCGCTGTTGGTGGTGGTGCCGTCGGTCTCGCACCACGCGGCGGTGGCCGGCAGCACCACATCGGCGAGTTCCGCGGTCTTGGTGAGGAAGATGTCCTGCACGACGAGACAGTCGAGCTGCTTCATCCGTTCGACGGCCTGCTCGCTGTCGGCCTCGGACTGGGCGGGGTTCTCGCCGATGCAGTAGACGGCTTTGAGCTCGCCGGACTCCATCGCCTCGAACATCCGGGTAAGGGTCATCCCGTACCGGGGCTGGATGACGGTGTCCCACGCGGTCTCGAACTTCCGCCGGACGGCGGGCTCCAGGATGTCCTGGAAGCCGGGCAGCCGGTTGGGGATGGCCCCCATGTCGCCGCCGCCCTGGACGTTGTTCTGGCCGCGCAGCGGCTGCACGCCGGAGCCGTACCGGCCGACATGCCCGGTGAGCAGCGAGAGGTTGATCAGCGCCCGTACGTTGTCGGTGCCGTTGTGGTGCTCGGTGATGCCCAGCGTCCAGCACAGCTGGGCCCGTTCGGCGCGGGCGTAGGCGTGGGCGAGGCCGCGGATCGCCTCGGCCGGCACACCCGTCACCTTCTCGGCCACGGCGAGCGTCCAGGGCTCGACCTCGGCGGCGTACTCCTCGAAACCGGTGGTCGCCCGCTCGATGAAGGAGGTGTTGTGCAGCCCCGCGTGGATGATCTCGCGGCCGACCGCGTGGGCCAGCGGGATGTCGGTGCCGACGTTCAGCCCGAGCCAGCTCTCGGCCCATTCCGCGGTGGAGGTACGGCGGGGGTCGACGGCGTACATCCGCGCGCCGTTCCTGATGCCCCGCAGCACATGCTGGAAGAAGATCGGGTGGGCGAAGCGGGCGTTGGAGCCCCACATCAGGATCAGATCCGTGTGGTCGACCTCCTCGTACGAGGAGGTGCCGCCGCCGGATCCGAAGACCGCGGAGAGGCCGGCCACACTGGGCGCGTGACAGGTCCTGTTGCACGAGTCCACGTTGTTGGTGCCCATCACCACCCGCGCGAACTTCTGCGCCACATAGTTCATTTCATTGGTGGCGCGGGCGCAGGAGAACATCCCGAACGCGCCGCGCGCGGCGCGCAGGCCCTCCGCTGCCCGGTCCAGCGCCTCGTCCCAGGTCGCCCGCCGCAGCGGGCCGCCCTTCTCGTCCCGCACCATCGGATACGTGATGCGGGCATATGTCTTCGGTGTTCGGTCTCGCTTCTTCACGCTGCGCTCTCCTCGGGAGTGATGACGCGCCCATTGCATACAGTATTCTGTAGGCGGGTACGCAGCGGAACCCCGTGTACGGGATATGACGCGTACCCGCCCCTCGGAGGGCGGGATCAGGCCGCCGCGGCCACGCCACGGGCGAGCAGATCCGAGATCGCGTCCACCGTGCGGAGCGTCGGCACCGGCACGCCGGTGATCGCGGCGAGTTCCACGACGGCCGTGAGCAGCACGTCCAGCTCCAGCGGCTTGCCCTTCTCCAGATCCTGGAGTGTGGAGGTCCGGTGGTCGCCGACCCGCTCCGCGCCGGCGAGCCGGCGCTCGATGGAGATGTCGGGACGGCAGCCCAGCGCCTCCGCCACCTGGAGCGTCTCCGCCATCATCAGCTCGATGACCTGGCGGGTGGAGCGGTGCAGGCACATCTCCCGCATGGTCGCCCGGGTGAGGGCGCTGATCGGGTTGAAGGAGATATTGCCGAGGAGCTTGATCCAGATGTCATTGCGCAAGTCGGCCTCGACGGGACATTTGAGACCGCCCGCCCGCATGGCATCGCTGAATTCCAGACAGCGCGGGGAGACCGAGCGGTCGGGCTCCCCGATGGAGAACCTGGTCCCTTCGAGATGCCGGACGATGCCCGGCCCCTCCAGTTCCGTCGCGGCGTAGACCACGCAGCCGATCGCGCGCTCGGGCGGCAGCACGGCACTGACCGAGCCGCCCGGGTCGACGCTCTCGACGCGCTGCCCGTCGTGCGGACCGCCGTGGCCGTGGAAGTACCACCAGGGGATGCCGTTCTGGGCGGCGATGACCGCCGTACTGTCCTGGAACAGAGGCGTGATCAGCGGCCCGCACGCCGCGTACGAGTTCGCCTTCAGCCCCAGGAACACATAGTCGACCGGACCGATGTCCTCCGGTCTGTCGGTGGCGTGCACCCGCGCGGTGAAGTCACCGCGCGGGCTGTACACCCGGACTCCGTGCTGCCTCATGGCCGCCAGATGCGGTCCACGGGCGATGAGATGGACGTCGGCGCCCGCTCGGTCGAGAGCGGCTCCGACATAGGCGCCGATCGCACCGGCACCGACAACTGCGACTTTCACCGTGGGGCTCTCCGTTCGGTTTGAGGGGGACCGAGGAAGGGTCACACCTGATGCCCACTCTGTGTCGACGATATATTGTCTACAGTATGTAGTTCTGGCCGACAAGGCTCCCGTTCGGTATGCAGTCGGCAAACTCCGTTGTAGATCTTCCCAACCGGTCGACCGGTTCCTAGAGTTCGCGACCATGACCCCACCTCTCGCCCCCGCCGGCTGGAGCCGCTGGCTGGTACCCCCCGCCGCGTTGTCGGTGCACCTGTCGATCGGCCAGGCCTACGCCTGGAGCGTGTTCAAACCCCCACTCGAATCCGCGCTCGGTCTCACCGGCACCGAGAGCGCGCTCCCCTTCCAGCTGGGCATCGTGATGCTCGGCCTTTCGGCCGCCTTCGGCGGCACACTCGTCGAACGCAACGGGCCGCGCTGGGCGATGACCGTCGCCCTGTGCTGCTTCTCCTCCGGGTTCCTGATCGCCGCGCTCGGCGCCGCGACCGAGCAGTACTGGCTGATCGTCCTCGGCTACGGCTTCGTCGGCGGGATCGGTCTCGGCATCGGCTACATCTCGCCCGTCTCCACCCTGATCAAGTGGTTCCCCGACCGGCCGGGCATGGCCACCGGCATCGCCATCATGGGCTTCGGCGGCGGCGCGCTCATCGCGTCGCCGTGGTCCGCCCAGATGCTGGAGTCGTTCGGGACCGGCAGCGACGGCATCGCGCTGGCCTTCCTGGTGCACGGCCTGGTGTACGCGGTGTTCATGTCACTCGGCGTCCTGCTGGTCCGCGTCCCCCGGCCGTCCGGCAGGCCGGCGAAGGCCCCCGACGCGCCGGAGGCACCGGCGGGTTCGCTGGTCTCCACCGCCCAGGTCTCGGCCAGGTCGGCCGTGCGCACCCCGCAGTTCTGGTGCCTGTGGGTCGTCCTGTGCATGAACGTCACCGCGGGCATCGGGATCCTGGAGAAGGCCGCCCCGATGATCACCGACTTCTTCGCGGAGACGGACACCCCCGTCTCCGTCTCCGCGGCGGCCGGCTTCGTCGCCCTGCTCTCCGCCGCCAACATGGCGGGCCGGATCGGCTGGTCCTCCACCTCCGACCTGATCGGCCGCAAGAACGTCTACCGCGTGTACCTCGGCGTCGGCGCCCTGATGTATCTGCTGATCTCACAGTTCGGCGACTCCTCCAAGCCGCTGTTCGTCCTCTGCGCGCTGGTGATCCTCTCCTTCTACGGAGGCGGCTTCGCCACCATCCCGGCCTACCTCAAGGACCTCTTCGGCACCTATCAGGTCGGTGCCATCCACGGCCGGCTGCTCACCGCGTGGTCCACCGCCGGCGTGCTCGGCCCCCTGATCGTCAACCGGGTCGCGGACAGCCAGGAGGAGGCGGGCCGGAGCGGCTCAGGGCTGTACGGACTCTCGTTCACCATCATGATCGGCCTGCTGGTCGTCGGCTTTGTCGCCAATGAGCTGGTCAGGCCCGTCAACCCGCGCCACCACATCCCCGCTCCGAGGAAGGCAGTCGATGACCACATCACCAACGAGCAGCAGCGCCCCGCCTGAGTCCCGGCGTACCGGTCTGATCGTCTTCGCGTGGCTTTGGGTGGGCATCCCACTCGCGTACGGTGTGTACGAGCTGGTCCTCAAGGCCGCACAACTGTTCACCAGATGATGCGGAGTCTCCAAGCGGCGCGTGCGAATCCTGTTGGTTTTCCTGTCCCCATACGGGTGAGTCGCTGACGAGACTGGAGGACTCCTGACGTCGACAACAGAGGGGGTCCCGGGCATGACCGGCACTCGTATCGCCGCGCTCGGGCACTATCAGCCCGCCAAGGTGCTCACCAACCACGACCTGGCGGCCATCGTCGACACCAGCGACGAGTGGATCAGCAGCCGGGTCGGGATCAAGACCCGCCATGTGGCGGGGGAGGACGAGCCGGTCGACGAGCTGGCCGCGCACGCGGGCGCCAAGGCGCTCGCCGCGGCCGGCCTCACCCCGGGGGACATCGATCTGGTCCTGGTGGCCACCTCCACCGCGATCGACCGCTCGCCGAACACGGCGGCCCGGGTCGCGGCCCGGCTCTCCATGGGCTCGCCCGCCGTGATGGACCTCAATGTCGTGTGCGCGGGATTCACCCACGCGCTCGCCACGGCCGACCACGCCGTACGGGCGGGCTCCGCGTCCCGGGTCCTGGTCATCGGCGCCGACAAGATGGCTGCCATCGCCGACTGGACCGACCGCTCCACCTGCGTTCTCCTCGGCGACGGCGCGGGCGCGGCGGTCGTCGTGGCGACCGGTCCCGACGAGGAGCCGGGCATCGGCCCGGTGCTCTGGGGCTCGGTGCCGGAGATGGGACACGCCGTACGGATCGAGGGCACCCCGCCGCGGTTCGCCCAGGAGGGCCAGTCGGTCTACCGCTGGGCGACCACCCAGCTGCCGCCGATCGCGCGCAAGGTCTGCGAACGGGCCGGGGTCGCCCCCGAGGAGCTGGCCGCGGTCGTGCTGCACCAGGCGAATCTGCGGATCATCGAGCCCGTCGCCCAGAAGATCGGCGCCATCAACGCGGTGATCGCCCGCGATGTGGTGGACTCCGGCAACACGTCCGCCGCGTCGATTCCGATGGCGCTGTCCAAGCTGGTGGACCGCGGCGAAGTCGAGTCCGGGGCACCGGCCTTGCTCTTCGGGTTCGGGGGAAACCTCTCCTACGCGGGTCAGGTCATCCGCTGCCCGTGAACCGTGCGGCCTCCCGGTAGACTGTAGACGATAGCCAATGTCTTGATCTGATCGCTACAGTCATTGGCACTGTCGGCCACGAGGGGGACCGCGATGTTGTCTGCAAAACTGGCGCAGGGAGCCGTGCCCAAGCTCGAACGACCGGGTCCACTGCGCGAGCGTGTGTACGAGGCGCTGCTCGAACTGATCACGACCCGGGCGCTGCAGCCGGGCCAGCATCTGGTCGAGAGCGAGCTCGCGGGTCATCTGGGGGTGTCCCGGCAGCCGGTGCGCGAGGCGCTCCAGCGCCTCAACACCGAGGGCTGGGTCGATCTGCGCCCGGCCCAGGGCGCGTTCGTCCATGAACCGACCGAGGACGAGGCGGACCAGCTGCTGTCGGTCCGCACGCTCCTGGAGGCGGAGGCCGCCCGGCTGGCCGCGGCCAACTCCGGCACGGCGGGGATCGCCGCCCTGGAGGAGCTGTGCGCCAGGGGCGAGCAGTCGGTGGCGGACGACGACGTGGATCTGACCGTCGCCACCAACGCCGCCTTCCATGCCAAGGTCATGGAGCTGGCGGGCAATATCGTGCTGGCCGAATTGGCCGCCCAGGTGGACCGCCGGGTCCGCTGGTACTACACCCCGGTCGCCCGGCAGCGCGGCAAGCAGTCCTGGATCGAGCACCGGGAGCTGATCGCCGCCATCTCCGCGCGGGACGAGCGGCGCGCGACCGAGGTCATGAAGGGGCACACCGAGCACACCCGCACCACCTATCACCAGCGCGAACGGTCCTGACCGGGGTCGTCGCGACCCACCGGCCCGCTCCCCGGCCCCACCCGGAAGGCACACCGCTGCCCTCCGGTGACCCCCCGCGGGGCCGGCGGTGCGGGCCGCGGTGTGTGGACCCCCGGTGTGCCCGGGTGGAGCCGCCGCCGTGGCCGAATGCCGTCCGTTTCCCTTCAGCCGGACAGTAGGAACATTTCACCCTAAAAGCCATGCCTGGAAACAGCTTTGTCCTCGGCGTGGAGAAAGTTGGGGCAGATTCCCGCGCAACTTCTTCCCACTGCGGTCAAGCGCTGCTACGTTCCCTCGAAAGCCGAAGGAAAACAGCCGAGAAGGCGGGGAGGGCGCGTGAGACGTATGACCGCACGACCCGCGAACGCGCACCAGGCGCGACTGCTCAGGCTGTTGCGCGACGGCGGCCCCAACTCCCGTGCGCAGCTGGGCGATCAGGTCGATCTCTCCCGTTCCAAGCTCGCCGTGGAGGTCGACCGGCTGCTGGAGACCGGACTCGTGGTCGCCGACGGACTCGCCGCCTCGCGCGGCGGACGCCGCTCCCACAACATCCGGCTGGCGCCCGCCCTGCGCTTCCTCGGTGTGGACATCGGCGCCACCTCCATCGATGTGGCCGTGACCAACGCGGAGCTGGAAGTACTGGGGCACCTCAACCACCCCATGGACGTCCGCGAAGGTCCGGTCGCCGTCTTCGAGCAGGTGCTCGCCATGGCGGCCAAGCTCAAGGTCTCCGGGCTCGCCGACGAGTTCGACGGAGCCGGGATAGGGGTGCCCGGTCCTGTCCGGTTCCCCGAGGGTGTCCCGGTCGCGCCGCCGATCATGCCGGGCTGGGACGGCTTCCCCGTACGGGAGGCGCTCAGCCAGGAGCTCGGCTGCCCGGTCATGGTCGACAACGACGTGAACCTGATGGCGATGGGGGAGCAGCACGCGGGCGTCGCACGCTCCGTGGGCGACTTCCTCTGCGTGAAGATCGGTACCGGTATCGGCTGCGGCATCGTCGTCGGTGGCGAGGTCTACCGCGGGACGACCGGCAGCGCCGGCGACATCGGCCATATCCAGGTCGAATCGGACGGCCGCGCCTGCGCCTGTGGCAACAGGGGCTGTCTGGAGGCCTACTTCAGCGGCGCCGCGCTCGCCCGCGACGCCGACGACGCGGCCCGCAGCGGACGCTCGCCCGAGCTGGCCGCCCGGCTGGAGACGCCCGGCCGGCTGAGCGCGGTGGATGTCGCCGCGGCCGCGGCCGCGGGTGACCCCACCTCGCTGGATCTCATCCGCGACGGCGGAAACCGGGTCGGGCAGGTCATCGCCGGACTCGTCAGCTTCTTCAACCCGGGTCTCGTGGTGATCGGCGGCGGGGTGACCGGCCTCGGCCACACGCTGCTGGCCAGCATACGTACCCAGGTCTACCGGCAGTCACTGCCGCTGGCCACCGGCAATCTCCCCATCGTCCTGGGCGAGTTGGGCCCGGCCGCCGGAGTCACCGGCGCCGCCCGGCTCATCAGCGACCACCTGTTCTCACCGGCCTGACGCCGGTAGCGCACCACCGCACCACCAGGCACCACCGCACCACCCCGCACCGCCCGCACGAGACGCAGCACCCGCACCACCCGCTCCACTCGCACGAGCCGCACCATCCGCACGAGCCGCACCACCTGCACGAGCCGCTTCACCGCACCCGTACGACCGTATCACCGCATCCGTACGACAGCTCCGCCGCACCTGGTCCCGCCCTGCCTCAGTTCCACCCCTTCCCTTGTTCTGCCCTGCCCGCTCAACGGCCGCATCCGCCGAGGGGATACGCCATGGCACCCGCACCACCCGACAGTCTTCTGCTCACCATGTCCGGCATCACCAAGTCGTTCCCGGGCGTCCGCGCCCTCGACGGCGTGGACCTGGAGGTCGAGGCAGGCGAGGTCCACTGCCTGCTCGGCCAGAACGGCGCCGGCAAGTCCACCCTCATCAAGGTGCTCGCCGGGGCCCACCAGCCCGACGACGGTGTGATCATCTGGCGCGGCGAAGAGGTCACCCTCAAGTCGCCCATCGCCGCCATGCGGCTCGGCATCGCGACCATCTACCAGGAACTCGACCTCGTCGAGGGCCTGTCGGTCGCCGAGAACGTCTTCCTCGGGCACGAGCCGACCACCGCCGGCTTCGTGGTCAGGGGCCGCGAGGCCAGGACCCGGGCGACCGCGCTGCTCAAGCGGCTCGGCCACCCCGAGATCCAGGCACACCGGCCCGTCGGCTCGCTCTCCGCCGCCCAGCAGCAGATCGTGTCCATGGCCCGCGCGCTCTCCCACGACGTACGTCTCATCGTGATGGACGAGCCGTCCGCGGCCCTCGACCCCGACGAGGTCGACAACCTCTTCCGTACCGTCGCCACACTCACCGCCGACGGTGTGGCCGTCATCTACATCTCCCACCGGCTGGAGGAGATCCGGCGCATCGGCGACCGCGTCACCGTCATCAAGGACGGCCGGACCGTGGCGGTCGCCCTGCCCGCGAAGGAGACCCCGACGAGCGAGGTCGTCGCGCTGATGACCGGCCGGAACGTCGAGTACGTCTTCCCCGAGCGGCCCGCCACGGCGGACGGCGCCCCGCGTGCCGAGCCCGTACTGCGGGTCGAAGGGCTCGCCAGGGACGGGGAGTTCGCCCCGGTCGACCTCGAACTGCGGGCCGGCGAGATCGTCGGCCTCGCGGGGCTCGTCGGCTCGGGACGCTCCGAGATCCTGGAGACGATCTACGGGGCCCGCAAGCCCAGCGCGGGCCGGGTGCTGGTCGACGGCAAGGAGCTGAAGCCCGGCAGCGTCCGCGCCGCCGTAAGCGCCGGCCTCGGCCTCGCACCCGAGGAGCGCAAGGCCCAGGGCCTGCTGCTCATCGAGTCGGTCACCCGCAACGTGTCGGTGTCGTCGCTGTCCCGGTTCTCCCGTGGCGGCTGGCTCGACAGCGCCGCCGAGCGCAAGGCCGCCAGGGCCGCGACCCAGGAACTCTCCCTGCGTCCCGACAACCCCGACGCGATCATCCGCACCCTGTCCGGCGGCAACCAGCAGAAGGCGGTCCTGGCCCGCTGGCTGCTGCGCGGCTGCCGGGTGCTGCTCCTCGACGAACCCACCCGCGGTGTGGATGTCGGCGCCCGAGCCGAGCTCTACTCCGTGATCCGCCGGCTGGCCGACGACGGCCTCGCCGTACTTCTCGTCTCCAGCGAGGTCCCCGAGGTCCTTGGCCTCGCCGACCGGGTGCTGGTGCTCCGGGAGGGCCGTGTCGTCCATACGTCACCGGCCCAGGAGCTGGACGAGCACCGTGTACTCGACCTTGTGATGGACGGGAGTCCGACGCCATGAAACAGCCTGCCTCCGAGGCACGGCAGGGCGGGCCCGACGCCGCACCCGCCGACGCCGTATCCATACCGCGGACCGAGCCCGCCGGAAAGACGCCGGGAGGTTCCGGGGGCCGGCCGCCGCTCGGGCTGCGTCTCGATTTCCGTACCCTCTCGCTGCTCGGCGTGCTCGCCGCCCTGATCGTCGTCGGCGGTATCACCAAGCCCGAACAGTTCCTGGACACCAACAACCTCCAGCTGGTCCTCACCCAGGCGTCGATCATCGGTGTGGTCACCGTCGGCATGACGTTCGTCATCACCAGCGGCGGCATCGACCTGTCGGTCGGCGCGATCGTGGCCCTGGCCTCGGTGTGGGCGACGACGCTGGCGACCCAGGAGTACGGCTTCGCCGGCATCCTGTTCACCGCGATCATCGTGGGTCTGGCCTGTGGTCTGGTCAACGGAGTGCTGATCGCGTACGGCGGCATGGCGCCCTTCATCGCGACCCTCGCGATCATGGCGTCCGCCCGTGGTCTGGCCCTCCTGATCACCGATGGCAGCACGCAGATCGTCACCCTGAAGTCGGTGCTCGACCTCGGTGCCCGTGAGTCGTACATCCTCGGGATCCCGCCGCTCGTCATCATCTTCGCGGTGGTGACGGTGGTCGGCTGGCTGCTGCTGAACCGTACGACCTTCGGCCGCCGCACGATCGCGGTCGGCGGCAACGCGGAGGCGACCCGGCTCGCCGGTATCGACGTCCGCAGGCAGCGGCTGTATCTGTACCTGTTCTCCGGTCTGTGCTGCGGTATCGCGGCCTTCATGCTGATCGTGCTCTCCGGCTCCGGACAGAACACGAACGGAAACCTGTACGAGCTCGACGCCATCGCGGCGGCGATCATCGGCGGCACCCTGCTCAGCGGTGGTCGCGGCACGATCGTCGGCTCCGTGCTCGGTGTCCTGATCTTCACCACCATCACCAACATCTTCGCGCTCAACAACCTGCAGAGCGACGTCCAGCAGATCGCCAAGGGCGCGATCATCGTCGCCGCCGTACTGGTCCAGCGCCGCACGGCGCGCAACGGCGAGGGCTGACCTCGTAGCCCGGGGCCCGACCTCGTACCGCTTCCCTACGCACCGCTTCCGACGCACCGCTCGATCGAAGGGTCTGAATCGTCATGCCAGAAACGAGCCGTAGAGGCCTGCTGTTCGGCACCGCCGCCATTTCCGCGGGTGCCTTCCTCACCGCCTGCACCAGCAACGAGAAGGAAGAGCCCGCGGCGAACACCGCGCCGGCCGCCGACGACAAGCCCGGCAAGCCGGTCACCATCGGCTTCGCCGGCCCCCAGGCCGACCACGGCTGGCTCAACGCGATCAACGACAACGCCCGTGCCCAGGCGAAGAAGTACTCGGACGTCACGCTCGACATCACCGAGGGCTCGAACGACACCGCCGCCCAGATCGGCCAGATCGACGCCCTGATCAACAAGAAGGTCGACGTCCTGGTGATCCTGCCGGCCGACGGCAAGGCCCTCACCCAGGCCGGTCTCAAGGCGATGCGCGCGGGCATCCCCGTCATCAACCTGGACCGGATCTTCGCCGACCCGCAGGCGTTCCGCTGCTACGTCGGCGGTGACAACTACGGCATGGGCGTCAACGCGGGCAACTACATCGGCGAGAAGCTGAAGGACAAGGCCGGCGCCACCGTCATCGAACTGTCGGGCCCCGACAGCCTGGAGCTGACCAAGCAGCGTACCCAGGGCTTCGACGACGCGCTCGCGAACTACCCCAACATCAAGAAGGTCGCCCGCCAGGCGGCCGACTTCACCGTTGAGTCCGGCCAGGCCAAGATGGCTCAGCTGCTCCAGGCGCAGCCCAAGTTCGACGCCCTGTGGAACCACGACGACGACCAGGGCGTCGGCGCCCTGCGCGCCATCGACCAGGCCGGCCGTGACGGCTTCCTGATGGTCGGCGGCGCCGGTGCCAAGGCGGCGATGGACGCCATCAAGGCCGACAACAGCGTCCTGAAGGCGACCGTGCTGTACCCGCCGATCATGGCGTCGTCGGCGATCGACCTCGCCCGCGCGCTGGGCCAGAGCAAGGGCGTCAGCGGCCTGGCCGGTCTGGAGATCCCGGCTCAGGTGACCCTGTTCTCGGCGGTCGTCGACAAGACGAACATCGACGAGTACCTGCCGCAGGGATTCAGCTGACCGGCTCCGCCAGTCTGCCCCCACACGCGCGAGAGACGAGGAGTACTCCCTTATGACCAGCAGGGAAGCGTCGGAGAAGGAAGCCGGCGCACCGCCGCCACTCGGTATCGGCATGATCGGATACTCGTTCATGGGTGCCGCCCACTCCCAGGGCTGGCGCACGGCGGGACATGTCTTCGATCTGCCGATGCGGCCGCACCTCGCCGCCATCTGCGGGCGGGACGAGGCGGCCGTCGTCAAGGCGGCCGACAAACTCGGCTGGGCCGCCGCGGAGACCGACTGGCGGGACCTCATCGCGCGTGACGACGTGCAGCTGGTCGACATCTGCACGCCGGGGGACAGCCATGCGGAGATCGCCATCGCCGCGCTGGAGGCGGGCAAGCACGTCCTGTGCGAGAAGCCCCTCGCCAACTCGGTGGCCGAGGCCGAGGCCATGGTCAGGGCCGCGGAGGCGGCCAGGTCACGCGGCCAGCTGGCCATGGTCGGCTTCAACTACCGCCGGGTGCCCGCCATCGCGTACGCCCGCAAGCTGATCGCGGAAGGCAGGCTCGGCACCCTGCGGCACGTCCGGGTCAGCTATCTCCAGGACTGGCTGGTCGATCCGGCGTTCCCGCTGACCTGGCGGCTCAAGCGCGAGCACGCGGGATCCGGGGCGCTCGGCGACCTGGGGGCGCACATCGTCGACCTCGCGCAGTTCCTGACGGGGGAACTGCTGGTCGGGGTGTCCGCGCTCGCGGAGACGTTCGTCAGGGAACGGCCGCTGCTCAGCGGGGCGTCGGCCGGCCTGTCGGCGACCGGGGGAGGCGAGCTCGGCCCGGTGACCGTGGATGACGCGGCGCTGTTCACCGGACGGCTCGCCTCGGGCGCGCTGGCCTCCTTCGAGGCCACCCGCATGGCCGCGGGACGCAAGAACGCGCTCCATCTGGAGATCAACGGCGAGCGCGGCTCGCTCGCCTTCGATCTGGAGCGCCTCAACGAGCTGTCGTTCCACGACCACACCGAGCCCGCGCCCACGTCCGGCTTCCGCCGGATCCTGGTCACCGAGCCGGAGCATCCGTATCTGGAGGCGTGGTGGCCGCCGGGCCACGCGCTCGGCTACGAGCACACCTTCGTCCACCAGGCCCGCGATCTGGTCGAGGCGGTCGCCGCCGGAACCGATCCGGTGCCGTCCTTCGCCGACGGGCTGCAGGTGCAGCGGGTGCTCGCCGCGGTGGAGGACAGCGCGGCGAAGAACGCCGTGTACACGCCTGTGCCGCCGCCGTCCGGAGCATCCACGCCCGGAATTCCCGCCTAGGAGGTCCCATGCCACGTCCGTTTACGCTGTTCACCGGCCAGTGGGCCGATCTGCCCCTGGAGGAGGTGTGCCGGCTCGCCCGTGACTTCGGTTACGACGGTCTGGAACTCGCCTGCTGGGGCGACCACTTCGAGGTCGACAAGGCACTCGCCGACCCGGGCTACCTGGACAGCCGCCACCAGCTGCTCGACAAGTACGGGCTGAAGTGCTGGGCGATCTCCAACCATCTGGTGGGCCAGGCCGTCTGCGACAACCCCATCGACGAGCGCCACCAGGGGATCCTGCCGTCCCGGATCTGGGGCGACGGCGAGCCCGAGGGCGTCAGGCAGCGTGCCGCCGCCGAGATCAAGGACACCGCCAGGGCCGCGGCCGCCTTCGGGGTCGACACGGTCATCGGCTTCACCGGCTCCTCGATCTGGCATCTGGTCGCGATGTTCCCGCCGGTGCCGCCCGGCATGATCGACCGGGGGTACGAGGACTTCGCGGAGCGCTGGAACCCGATCCTCGACGTCTTCGACGCCGAGGGCGTGCGCTTCGCCCACGAGGTCCACCCGAGCGAGATCGCGTACGACTACTGGACCACGAAGCGCGCGCTGGAGGCGGTCGACAACCGGCCGGCGTTCGGGCTCAACTTCGACCCGAGCCACTTCGTCTGGCAGGACCTGGACCCGGTCAACTTCCTCTACGACTTCCAGGACCGGATCTACCACGTCGACTGCAAGGAGGCGCGCAAGCGTCTCGACGGCCGCAACGGGCGCCTCGGCTCCCATCTGCCCTGGGGCGACCCGCGGCGCGGCTGGGACTTCGTCTCGGCCGGCCACGGCGATGTCCCGTGGGAGGACGTCTTCCGGATGCTGCGCTCGATCAAGTACGAGGGCCCCATCTCGGTCGAGTGGGAGGACGCCGGCATGGACCGGCTGGCGGGAGCCCCGGAGGCCCTGGCCGACCTGAAGCGCTTCGACTTCGACGCCCCGACCGCGTCCTTCGACGCCGCGTTCGGAGGCGGCGACTAAAACTGCGCACAGGCCGTCCGCCCGGCGAGTGAGCCGAAGGGGCGCGCCGCTGTCGAAAGGGAGAGCGCGCGGAGGTTCGCGAGGTACGAGCGAATCGAGCACGGTCGACCGTCGACAGGGGCATAAAGCGCCCCGGAGGCGAACCGAGCCCTTAAAAAAGGGGGGCCGCCGC
Source organism: Streptomyces sp. NPDC042201 (assembly GCF_055582185.1). NCBI lineage: Bacteria > Bacillati > Actinomycetota > Actinomycetes > Kitasatosporales > Streptomycetaceae > Streptomyces > Streptomyces sp. NPDC042201. The sequence continues at coordinate 768,237 of NZ_JBVJDS010000003.1, forward strand.
CGGGCGGTTTGGCGTGCCCGGAAGTTGCTTTGTCCTGAGGCAGGAAGAAGTACAACTTCACCTGTGCGCAAGGTCTTTCGGTCCCGGACGAACACGGCTACCGTCCAACTGAGATGTACAGGACATAGATGGTCTCCGATGTGACGGCGCACGTCGGTGAACAGCCACCTCCCCCGGGGGGTCCGGTGCGAGAGCACCACCCCTGAGAGGCGAGCGCGATCCCTGCGCTCCCCTGGCAACCCGCACGTACGAACGGCCATTGTGGAGGACTTTCGTGCCCAGAAAACGCCCCCGAGCCAGATCCCTCCTCGCACTCCTGACCGGCGCCGTGCTCGCGGTAGCGAGCCTCAGCGCCGTACCCGCCGCCGCTCACGATCCCGAGCCGCCGGCCGCGGAAGAAAGCTTCCAGCAGGTGACCCTCGCGAAGGGCGCCGACGAGGTGGGCGAGCCGATGTCGCTCGCCGTCCTGCCGGACCGGCAGGTGCTGCACACCTCGCGTGACGGCACACTGCGTATCACCGACGCGGGTGGCGCCACCAAGGTCTCCGGCACGCTGGAGGTCTACAGCCACGACGAAGAGGGACTCCAAGGCGTCGGGGTCGACCCCGACTTCGCCGAGAACCGGGCGATCTATCTGTTCTACGCCCCCAAGCTCGACACCCCCGCCGGCGACGCGCCCGAGAACGGCACGGCCGCCGACTTCGCCCCCTTCGACGGGTACAACCGTCTCTCGCGCTTCACGCTGAACGAGGACGGCACCCTCAACAAGGCGAGCGAGAAGAAGGTCCTCGACGTCGCCACCTCGCGCGGCACCTGCTGCCATGTCGGCGGCGATATCGCCTTCGACGCGGACGGCAACCTCTATCTGTCGACCGGCGACGACACCAACCCCTTCGCCTCCGACGGCTACACCCCGATCGACGAGCGGTCCGACCGCAACCCGGCGTTCGACGCCCGGCGCAGCTCGGGCAACACCAACGACCTGCGCGGCAAGGTCCTGCGCGTCAAGGTCGCCGAAGACGGCTCGTACACGATCCCGGAGGGCAACCTCTTCGCCCCCGGCACCGAGAAGACCCGTCCCGAGATCTACGCGATGGGGTTCCGCAACCCGTTCCGTATCTCCGTCGACAAGAAGACCGGCATCGTCTACGTGGGTGACTACGGCCCCGACGCCGGCGCCGCCTCCCCGACCAGGGGACCGTCCGGACAGGTCGAGTTCGCCCGGGTCACCGAGGCCGGCAACTTCGGCTGGCCGTACTGCACGGGTGAGAACGACCCGTACATCGACTACGACTTCGCGACCGGGACCTCCGGCGCGGCCTTCGACTGCGCCGCGCCCAAGAACACCTCGCGGCACAACACCGGCCTGACCGACCTCCCGCCGGCGCAGTCCGCCTGGATCGCGTACGACGGCGGCAGCGTCCCCGAGTTCGGCACCGGCTCCGAGTCCCCGATGGGCGGCCCGGTCTACCGCTACGACCACGACCTGGACTCCCCGGTCAAGTTCCCGGAGTCCTACGACGGCGACTACTTCGCCGGCGAGTTCGGCCGCCAGTGGATCAAGCGGATCGAGCAGAGCGAGGACGGCACGGTCAGCGCGATCAACGACTTCCCGTGGACCGGCACCCAGGTCATGGACATGGAGTTCGGCCCCGACGGCGCGCTCTACGTGCTCGACTACGGCCTGGCCTGGTTCGGCGGTGACGAGAACTCCGCGGTCTACCGCATCGAGAACTCCACCGGCGGCAAGTCACCGATCGCCGTGGCCGCCGCGAACAAGACGTCAGGGAAGTCCCCGCTGAAGGTCACCTTCTCCTCGGCGGGCACCGAGGACGCCGACGACGATCCCCTCACCTACGCGTGGGACTTCGGCGACGGCACCACCTCCACCGAGGCCAACCCCAGCCACACGTACAAGAAGAACGGCACCTACACCGCGAACCTCATCGTCACGGACCCCACGGAGCGGACCGGTTCGGCGTCCGTACGCGTGGTCGTCGGCAACACGGCGCCCACGCTGACGCTGGAAATCCCGGCGGAGGGAACGCTCTTCAGCTTCGGTGACACCCTGCCCTTCAAGGTCAAGGTCACCGACCCCGAGGACGGCGCCGCAGGGCCCATCGACTGCTCCAAGGTCGTGGTCAGCTACATCCTCGGCCATGACAACCACGGCCACCCGATCACCTCCGCGAACGGCTGCGAAGGCACCATCACCGCGCCCGCCGACGGCGAGCACGACCCCAACGCCAATATCTTCGGCGTGATCGACGCCTCGTACACCGACGGCGGAGGCGGCGGCCAGGAGGCGCTCACCGGCCACGACCAGGCGCAGCTGCAGCCCCGTCACCGGCAGGCCGAGCACTTCAACAACTCGTCCGGCATCAAGACCTACGACAAGGCGAGTGCCAACGGCGGCAAGACCGTCGGCGACATCAACAACAACGACTGGATCTCCTTCACGCCGTACAACCTGACCGGGTCCAAGACGCTCACCGCCCGGATCTCCTCCGGCGGCGCCGGCGGATTCCTGGAGGTGCGGACGGGCTCCGCCACCGGCAACCTGCTCGGCTCCGCGCCGATCCCGGTCACCGGAAGCTGGGACACCTTCCAGGACATCGACGTACCGCTGCGGTCCGTACCGAAGAAGACCACCGAACTGTTCCTGGTCTTCAAGGGCGGCGACGGCGCGCTGTACGACCTGGACGACTTCCAGCTCAGTACGGCCGTCGCGGGCAAGACCGAGAAGCGGGTCCTGGTCTTCTCCAAGACCGGCGGCTTCCGCCACGACTCGATCCCCGCGGGAGTCACCGCCCTCAAGGAACTGGGCGGCACCACCGGGATCACCGTCGACTCCACCGAGGAGGCCGGCCAGTTCACCACCAACAACCTGGCCAGGTACGACGCGGTGGTCTTCCTCTCCACCACCGGTGATGTCCTCAACGCCGACCAGCAGAGGGCGTTCGAGAACTATGTCGCCACCGGCGGCGGCTACATGGGGGTCCACGCCGCAGCGGACACCGAGTACGACTGGTCCTTCTACGGCGGCCTGGTGGGGGCCTACTTCGACTCCCACCCGGCGATCCAGTCCGCCACCGTGCGGGTAGAGGACCACGACCACCCGGCGACCGCTCATCTGGACGACGAGTGGCAGCGCACGGACGAGTGGTACAACTACCGCACCAACCCCCGTACGCAGGCCAAGGTCCTCGCCACCCTGGACGAGACCACCTACCAGGGCGGCAAAATGAAGGGCGATCACCCGATCGCCTGGTGCCAGACGTACGAGGGCGGCCGTGCCTTCTACACCGGGGGCGGCCACACCAAGGAGTCGTACGCGGACGCGCCCTTCCGGCAGCATCTGCTCGGCGGACTGCGGTACGCGGCCGGCCAGGTCAAGGCCGACTGCAAGCCGGACACCGGCTACCGGGACATCTTCAACGGGAAGAGCCTGGCCGGCTGGAAGCAGGCAGGGCCCGGCACGTTCAACGTCGTCGACGGTGAACTGCGCTCCGAGGGCGGCATGGGCATGCTCTGGTACCAGGCCAAGGAGCTGAAGTCCTACTCGCTGAAGCTGGACTGGAAGCTGGCCGGCGACGACAACTCCGGTGTCTTCGTGGGCTTCCCGGCCTCGGACGACCCCTGGTCGGCGGTGAACAACGGGTACGAGGTGCAGATCGACGCCACCGACGCCCCGGACCGCACCACCGGCTCCGTCTACACCTTCAAATCGGCCAACATCAAGGCCAGGGACCAGGTTCTGCGGCCCCCGGGGCAGTGGAACAACTACGAGATCCGGGTTCAGGGCGAGCGTCTGCAGATCTTCCTGAACGGCGTGAAGATCAACGACTTCACCAACAGCGACCCGGCGCGCAGTCTCAAGGACGGCTACATCGGCATCCAGAACCATGGTGCCGACGACCAGGCGTCCTTCCGCAACATCCAGCTCAAGGAGCTGCCCTCCTCCTAGAAACCTCTAGGAGTCCTGGGAACCCCCAGGAGAGCAGCCCGTCAGCCGGCGGCGGGCGGGGAGGCGCCGTACCCCCCGCCCGCCGTCCACCACACCACATCACCGGCAGGGAGGCAGCCCGTGGCGACGACCACTACCGAATCGACTGCAGCACGCACCGGAGTCTGGTTCGTCGGAGCCCGTGGCTCCGTCGCCACGACTGCCGTCGCGGGATGCGCGGCGGTCACCGCCGGGCTCCACCCCGCGACGGGCATGGTCACCGAGACCCCGCCCTTCGCGGGGACGGGCCTCCCCGCCCTCTCCTCACTGGTCTTCGGCGGACATGACACGGCGAGCTGTCCGCTGCCCAAACGGGCCGAGGCGCTGACCGCGGCGGGCGTACTGCCGCACGGTCTGCCCTCCGCGCTCCATGCCGAACTGACCGCCGCCGACCAGGAGATCAGAGCCGGCGGACCCCACCCCGGCGACACCAGGAGCGACGAGGAACTCATCGCCGCCTTCGCCGCCGACATCACGGACTTCGCGCGGCGCACCGGCGTCGCCCGGACGGTCGTCGTCAATGTCTCCTCCACGGAGGCCGAGCCCGCGCCGGACGATCCACGGCTGCCCGCCAGCTCGCTGTACGCGGCGGCCGCCGTCCAGGCCGGCTGCTCGTACGTCAACTTCACCCCGTCCACCGGGCTGCGCACCGCGGCCCTCACGGCCGCCGCCGAGGCCGGCGGCCTTCCCCACGCCGGCCGCGACGGCAAGACAGGCCAGACGCTGCTCCGTTCCGTGCTCGCCCCGATGTTCGTCCAGCGGGCCCTGACCGTACGGGCCTGGTCGGGCACGAACCTGCTGGGCGGCGGGGACGGAGCGGCGCTGGCCGACCCGGCCGCGGCGGCGGCCAAGAACGCGGGCAAGGAACGCGTCCTCGCCGACACGCTGGGCGCGGCCCCCGAGGGCGAGGTCCATATCGACGACGTCCCGGCGCTCGGCGACTGGAAGACCGCGTGGGACCACATCGCCTTCGACGGCTTCCTCGGCTCCCGGATGATCCTCCAGACCATCTGGCAGGGCTGCGACTCGGCGCTCGCCGCGCCGCTGGTGCTCGACCTGGCCCGGCTGGTGGCCCGCGCGCACGAGGCGGGGCTCAGCGGGCCGCTGCCCGAGCTGGGCTTCTACTTCAAGGATCCGGACGGCGGCCCCGCCGCCCTCGCCGAACAGTTCGAGGCACTGCTCACCTTCGCCGAGCGGCTGAGGGAGACGCGGTGAGCCTGCGCGCCTGGGCCGAACTGCTGAGGGTGTCCGCCCTGTTCACGGTCCCGGGCGACGCCCTGGCCGGCGCGGCCGCCCTCGGCGTACGTCCCCACCGCGGCACCGCGCTCGCCGTGGGCGCCTCGCTCTGCCTGTACGAGGCGGGCATGGCGCTCAACGACTGGGCGGACCGCGAGGAGGACGCGCGCGACCGCCCCCACCGTCCGATCCCCTCGGGCCGGATCTCCCCGGCGGCGGCGCTCGCGGCGGCGGGCGCCCTGACCGGGGCGGGCCTGGCGCTGTCGGCCGGCGCGGGCCGCCCGGCCCTCGCGGTGAGCACGGCGCTGGCGGCCAGCGTCTGGGCGTACGACATCCGGCTGAAGCACACCCCGGCCGGGCCCGTCGCGATGGGCGCGGCCAGGGCCCTGGACCTGCTGCTCGGCGCGACGGCGACGGCGGGCGCGCTGCGCGGCGCGCGAGCCGCCCTGCCGTCCGCCGCGCTCCTCGGAGCGCACACCGTCGCGGTCACCACCGTCTCGCGCCGTGAGGCGCAGGGCGGTTCGACGGCCGCGCCGCTCGCCGCGCTCGCGGCCACCGCGGTCCTGGGCGTCCTGGCGGGCCGCCGCCGTAAGGCCGCGCCGCGACCGGCCGGCGCGGCCGCCCGACCATCGGCCCCGGTCTCCTTCGGTCCGCGCCACGTCTCCCCGGCCGCCGCGCGGCCGGCCGTCCTCGCGCCCGTCCTCGCGGGCGCGCTCGCCGCCGTCTACGCGGGCACCGCAGGACGGCCCCTCCTGCACGCCGCGCTCAACCCCTCCCCGCCCCTCACCCAGCGCGCCGTCGGCGGCGGGATCCGGGCCATGATCCCGCTCCAGGCCGCGCTCGCCGCGCGCGGCGGGGCGGCCGGTGTCGCGGCCGGCGTCATGGCGCTCGTGCCGCTCGCCCGCGCACTCGCACGGAAAGTGAGCCCCACATGAGTCTGCGTTTCGGTTACGGCACCAACGGGCTCACCGACCTGCGGCTCGACGACGCCCTCGCGCTGCTCGCCGATCTCGGGTACGACGGGGTCGGGCTGACGCTCGACCACATGCATCTCGACCCGATGGCCCCCGAACTCGCCGCCCGCACCCAGCGGGTCGCCCGGCGGCTGGCCGAGCTGGGGCTCGGCGTCACCGTCGAGACCGGGGCCCGCTACGTACTCGACCCGCGCCGCAAGCACGGTCCTTCCCTGCTCGACCCGGACCCCGAAGGGCGGGCGGCCCGTACGCGACTGCTGATCACCGCCGTCCAGGTCGCCGCGGACCTCGGCGCCCACGCCGTGCACTGCTTCAGCGGGATCACCCCCGCGGGCACCGAAACGGACACCGCCTGGAAGCGGCTCGAAGAGGCGATGGGACCGGTCCTCGACGCCGCGGAGGCCGCCGACATCCCGCTCGCCGTCGAGCCGGAGCCCGGCCATCTCGTCTCGGACCTCGCCGGCTTCCACCAGCTCAGGCACCGCCTCGGCGACCCGGACCTGCTCGGCCTCACGCTCGACATCGGCCACTGCCAGTGCCTGGAACCCGCCTCGCCCGCCGACTGCGTGCGCGAGGCCGCGCCCTGGCTGCGGCACGTACAGATCGAGGACATGCGGCGCGGTGTCCACGAGCATCTCCCGTTCGGGGACGGCGAGATCGACTTCCCGCCCGTGCTCGACGCGCTCGCCGCCACCGGCTACGAGGGCCTGACCGTCGTCGAACTGCCCCGCCACTCCCACGCCGGGCCCGAACTGGCCCGCACCTCCCTGGACTTCCTGCGTACGAAGGGAGCATCGGCATGACACCCACCCGCGAGGAGCTGTCCCCCCGGCTCGACGCGGCCGCCGCGTCCTGGCTCGACGAGGCCCTCGCCGAGGCGGCGACGGCCCGGGACGCGGTCCCCGCCGCCGCCGACAACGTTGCCGCCGCCTGGGAGCTGCGCTTCGCCGCCGCAGGACGCCACTGCGGACGGTCCGGCGACACGGTCGACTCCGTACGCACGCTGCTCCTTCAGGAAGCCCGCGCCGACCTCGCCACGCTCACCCGGCTCTACCACCAGGGCGCCGCCGCCGAGCGCCGCGCCGTCCTGCTCGCCCTGCCGGACCGCGTCGAAGGGCCCGGCGCGCTGCCCCTGACCGAGGACGCGCTGCGGACCAACGACACCCGGCTGGTCGCCGCCGCCGTCGGCCCGTACGCCGCCGCCCACCTCGACCCCCACGCCTGGCGGCACGCCATCCTCAAATGCCTGTTCACGGGTGTGGACCTCGACGCCGTCGACGGCCTGGACAGACGTGCCCACGGAGACGCCGAACTGGCCAGGATGCTCGCCGACTTCGCGGCCGAGCGCACCGCCGCGGGCCGCTCCGTACCCGCCGACCTGCACCGCGCACTGAACCTGACCGGCGAGGAGTCCTGATGCGCATCTTCGACCCCCACATCCATATGACCTCCCGCACCACGGACGACTACCAGGCGATGTACGCCTCCGGTGTGCGCGCCCTGGTCGAGCCGTCCTTCTGGCTCGGCCAGCCCCGTACGTCGCCCGCCAGCTTCTTCGACTACTTCGACGCGCTCCTCGGCTGGGAGCCGTTCCGCGCGGCCCAGTACGGCATCGCCCATCACTGCACGCTCGCCCTCAACCCCAAAGAGGCGAACGACCCGCGCTGCACCCCCGTCCTGGACGCCCTGCCGCGCTATCTCGTCAAGGATTCCGTCGTCGCCGTCGGCGAGATCGGCTACGACTCCATGACCCCGGCCGAGGACTTCGCGCTCTCCGCGCAGCTCCAGCTCGCCGCCGACCACGGCCTGCCCGCGCTCGTCCACACCCCGCACCGGGACAAGCTGTCGGGCCTGCGCCGCACCATCGACGTCATCCGTGAATCCGCCCTCGCCCCCGACCGGGTGCTGCTCGACCACCTCAACGAGACGACGGTCAAGGACGCGGCGGAGAGCGGCAGTTGGCTCGGCTTCTCCATCTACCCCGACACCAAGATGGACGAGGACCGCATGGTCGCCGTCCTCAAGTCCCACGGCACCGAGAAGGTGCTCGTCAACTCGGCCGCCGACTGGGGCAAGAGCGACCCCCTGAAGACCCGCAAAGTCGCCGACGCGATGCTCGCCGCCGGCTTCAGCGAGGACGACGTCGACCTGGTCCTGTGGCGCAACCCCGTCGCCTTCTACGGCCTCAGCGGCAGACTCCAGCTCGACGTCCCCGCCCCGGAGGCCCTCCACGAGGGCAACTCCATCCTCCGCGGCGGGGAGTGAGGCCATGCGCTTCCGCCACCCCGACGGCTCCACCGTCCACCTCTCGTACTGCACCAATGTCCACCCCGCCGAGACCCTCGACGGCGTCCTCGCCCAACTGCGCGACCACTGCGAACCGGTACGCAAACGGCTCGGCAGGGACCGTCTCGGCATCGGCCTCTGGCTTGCCAAGGACGCCGCCCAGGCCCTGATCAACGATCCCTCGGTGCTGCGTGGCCTGCGCGCCGAACTCGACCGGCGCGGGCTCGAGGTCGTCACGCTCAACGGCTTCCCGTACGAGGGCTTCGGCGCCGAAGAGGTCAAGTACCGCGTCTACAAACCGGACTGGGCCGATCCCGAGAGGCTCGCCCACACCAGCGACCTGGCCAGGCTGCTGGCCGCGCTGCTGCCCGACGATGTCACGGAAGGCTCGGTCTCCACCCTCCCGCTCGCCTGGCGCACCCCGTTCGACGACGCCGCGGCCCGCGCCGCCCACACCGCGCTGACCACGCTGGCGAAGCGGCTCGACGCGCTGGAGGAGCTGACCGGCAAGTCCATCCGGATCGCGCTGGAACCGGAGCCGGGCTGCACGGTCGAGACCACCGCCGACGCGATCGGCCCGCTCACCGACATCGCCAGCGGCCGGATCGGCATCTGTATCGACACCTGCCATCTCGCGACGTCCTTCGAGGACCCGGCCACCGCCCTGGACGCGCTGCACGCCGCGCGCATCTCCATTCCCAAGGCCCAGCTCTCCGCGGCCCTGCACGCCGAGCAGCCGCATCTGCCGGAGGTACGGGAAGCTCTCGGCGCCTTCGCCGAGCCCCGCTTCCTCCACCAGACCCGCACCCGCACCGCCGCCGGGCTGCACGGCACCGACGACCTCGACGAGGCCCTCAACGGCGGGGCGCTGCCCGACGGCGCCCCCTGGCGCGCGCACTTCCACGTCCCGCTGCACGCCCCGCCCGCCCCGCCGCTCGCCTCCACCCTCCCCGTACTCCAGGACGCGCTGACCCGGCTCGTCGGCGGCGCGCAGCCGCGCACCCGCCATCTGGAAGTCGAGACCTACACCTGGCAGGCGCTCCCGCCGGAGCTGCGTCCCCGCTCGCGCGGACAGCTCGCCGACGGGATCGCCGCCGAACTCACCCTGGCCCGCGACCTCCTGGTCGACCTCGGCCTGAAGGAGCTGCCATGACCGAGAGCCCGACCCCGCTCCTCGTCCTCGATGTCGTCGGCCTGACCCCCCAGCTGCTCCACCACATGCCCCACCTCAAGAAGCTGGCCGGCGCCGGATCCCAGGCCCCGCTGACCACGGTGCTGCCCGCCGTCACCTGTAGCGCGCAGTCCACCTTCCTCACCGGGACGCTCCCGGCTGAGCACGGCATCGTCGGCAACGGCTGGTACTTCCGCGAGCTGGGCGACGTACTCCTCTGGCGCCAGCACAACGGGCTGGTCTCCGGCGACAAGCTGTGGGACGCCGCCCGCCGCGCCCACCCCGGCTATACCGTCGCCAACATCTGCTGGTGGTACGCGATGGGCGCGGACACCGACTTCACCGTCACGCCCCGTCCCGTCTACTACGCCGACGGCCGCAAGGAACCCGACTGCTACACCCGTCCGCCGGCGCTGCACGACGAACTCACCGAGAAGCTCGGCACGTTCCCCCTCTTCCACTTCTGGGGCCCGGGCGCCGACATCGTCTCCTCGCAGTGGATCGTGGACGCCACCCGCCACATCATCGCCACCCGCCGGCCCGACCTGGCCCTGTGCTACCTCCCGCATCTCGACTACGACCTCCAGCGCTACGGCCCCGACGACCCCAGGTCCCACCAGGCGGCCGCCGATCTCGACGCGGCCATGGCCCCGCTGCTGGACGACGCCAGGGCCGAGGGCCGTACCGTCGTCGCGCTGTCCGAGTACGGCATCACCCGGGTCTCGCGGCCGGTCGACATCAACCGGGCGCTGCGCCGGGCCGGGCTGCTGGAGGTGCACACCCAGGACGGCATGGAGTATCTCGACCCGATGGCCTCCCGTGCCTTCGCCGTCTCCGACCACCAGCTCGCCCATGTCTACGTGCGCCGTCCCGAGGACCTCGACGCCACCCGCGAGGCTCTCCGGGATCTCCCCGGCATCGACGAGATCCTGGACGACGAGGGCAAGAAGAGCCACGGCCTTGACCACCCCCGCTCGGGCGAGCTGGTGGCCATCGCCGAACCGGACGCGTGGTTCACGTACTACTACTGGCTCGACGACGACCGGGCACCCGACTTCGCCCAGCTGGTCGAGATCCACCGCAAGCCGGGCTACGACCCCGTCGAGCTGTTCATGGACCCCCTCGATCCGTACGTACGCCTCAAGGCGGCCAAGGCGATAGCCCGCAAGAAGCTCGGCATGCGCTACCGCCTCGCGGTCGTCCCCCTCGACCCCTCACCCATTCGCGGCAGCCACGGCCGCCTTCCGCAGAGCGACGACGAAGGTCCGCTCATCCTGTGCTCCACCCCCCGTGCCGTCAGCGGCCGTGTCGCGGCCACTGATGTGAAGTCCCTGCTCCTCCAGCTTGCCGGACTGCACTGACAAGCAAGCACTGACAAGCAAGCACCGCCCAGCACAGACACAAAGGAGTTCCGCAATGAGCCGCAAGAAGTCAGCCGACCCCGAGCTCGCGCAGAAGCTCAGCAGACGCGGCATGCTCGGTGTCGCCGCGGGCGCCACCGCCGCCGCCGTCCTGGGTGCCTCGGCCACCCCCGCCGCCGCCCACGGCAAGGGACACGGGCACGACCACGGCCACGGCAAGGGACAGCCGGTCCTGCCCCCCGGGCGTCTCGGCATCCAGCTCTACTCCTTGCGTGACAAGGTGTCCTCGATCGGCTTCGCCAAGGTCTTCGACGAGCTGGAGCGCTTCGGCTACGACGAGATCGAGTACGCCGGCTACACCCAGGGCACCGGAGAGATCACCCTGGCCCAGCTCAAGAAGCTGGCCAGGGACCACGGCCTCAAGGGCATCGGCAGCCATGTCAACTACGCCGATGACAACAACCCGGACGCCTACAGCTTCGCCCAGAACCTCGACAAGGTCCTGGACGACGCCCAGGCCCTCGGTCTCGAGCACATCGGGACGGCCTCGGGGCCGTTCCGCTACGGCTCCACCGTCGACGCCTGGAAGCGGGCGGCCGAGGACTTCAACACCTACGGCGCGGCGGCCAGGCGGCGCGGCATGAAGTTCTACCAGCACAACCACGCGGAGGAGTTCTCCTTCGCCACCGACCAGCCGAACGTCCGTCTCTACGACGTCCTGCTGGCCGAGACCGACCCCGATCTGGTCTTCCTGGAGATGGACATCTACTGGGCGTTCGCCGGCCAGTTCCGCTTCAGCAAGACCGTCGAGGGCAAGCCCGCACCCTTCGACCCGCTGCGCTACGTACTCAAGCAGCCCCACCGCTACCCGCTCTTCCACGTCAAGGACGGCATCGAGGACATCACCGCCCGCGACGGCTACCGGATGGTGGACGTCGGCGACGGTGACATCGACTACCAGCGCTTCATCTCGGCCGTGAACAAGACCCATGGCGGCCGCCGTGACCACCACTGGCAGGTGGAGCACGACCAGCCGGTGGACTCGATCGCCTTCGCCCGCAAGTCGTCGGCGCACCTGCACTCGCTGCGCGAGAAGCGGTAGCCACCGCCCCACCCGCACACGGGGGACGGCCCTCCCCGCGGCTCTGTCCGAGCCGTGGGGAGGGCCGTCCTTCTGTGCGGGGCCGGGTGCCGGGTCAGGCGGCGTCCCGGCCGATCGGGTTCGGATTCGGTTCGATCTTCTTGGCGTCCGGCCGTCCCGGCGCCTTCAGGAACAGCGCCAGCACCGCCGAGGCGAGTCCGATGCATCCCGCGATGACGAACGCGCCCTCGTAACCCCAGGCGCCCACCACCACGGCTCCCATGCCGGAGCCGACCAGGCCCGATATGAGCTTGGAGCTGTAGACCATGCCGTAGTTGGAAGCGTTGTTGTTCTCCCCGAAGTAGTCCGCGGTCATCGCCGCGAACAGCGGGAAGATCGCGCCCCCGCCGAAGCCGGAGACCATCGAGCAGAAGAGGAAGAACGGCATGCTGCCCATGGACCCGGAGACCAGCACGCCGAACTGAGCGCTGCCCAGGACCAGACAGACGAAGATCAGCGTGTTACGGCGTCCGTACCGGTCGGAGATCCAGCCGATGACCCCGCGCCCCGTACCGTTCACGATCGCCTTCAGCGACATCGCGGTGGCCACGATCCCGCCCGCGAACCCCATGTCCTTTCCGAAGGGCACCTGGAACGCGATTCCGAAAATATTGATTCCGGCCGTGCAGAGCAGGCAGAACCACATCATCCACAGCACCGGTGTGCGTGCCGCTTCCTTGGGTGAGTACTGCTTCACCGCCGGCGGGTTCTTCGCCAGCGCCCGCCGGATCCTCGGGTCCTCCGAGGTCTTGAGCGGGTCGGCGCCCGTCGGCCACCAGTACTTCGGCGGGTCCTTGAAGAACCAGCCGGCGACCGCGACGACGAGGCAGCAGATCACGCCGACGAGCACCAGCACGGTCTGGTAGTTGCTCAGGTCCATGTACGAGGTGAAGAGGAAGACGAAGGGCACGGAACCGTAGGCGAAACCGCCGTTGACGAGGCCGGTCTTGCCTCCCTTGCGTTCCGGATACCACTTGCCGACCATATTCACGCAGGTGGCGTAGACCAGACCGGCGCCGATACCGCTGAACATTCCGAAGCCGATGTACGCCACGATCACATGCGGCGCGTAGGCCAGGGAGACATAGCCGAGCAACGTACCGAGCGCGCCGAGCATCATGGCGTAGCGAGCGGGCAATTTGCCGCTCTCACGCAGCTGCCCGGCGGGGAAGGCGACGGCCGCCTGGAAGAAGATCCAGACGCCCATCAGCCAGAAGATGTGCCCGCTGTTCCAGAGATGGGCCTCGTGCAGAGTGTCCTCCGCCGAGGTGAACGCGTACTCCGACGAACTGATGCCGAGCATGCCCATCCAGGGGAAGAGCACCATCGTCCATCGCGGCCGGCCCATGATGTCCCGGTCGGTCTCACCGATCCGGTACACGCGGCCGTTGCGGTCCGTCACCTCCTTGAAGGGGACGGAGCTGGTGATGTGAGTCGTTGTCATAGGTGTCGCACCCCTTGCATCGAAAGAGCTGGCCAGCGCCCCCTGTCCAAAACCTTTCGTGCTCGCCCGGGCGGGTCAGGTCATTGATCGCCTCCCAACCGCCCGGCCGGTGCCGTGTGCTGACGAGGCGTCACAGCAGCCCCGCCGCCCGTGCCCAGCGATATTTCGCACCGAGCACCTCGACCGGCCTCTCGGTGGTGTACGGGTAGGCCACGACGCCGTGCTCGAAGAGGTACTGGCACGCCTCCTCGACCTCGACATCGCCCGCGAGGGAGGCCACGACGGGCTTCTGGATGCCCCGCGCCCGGAACTCCGCGACGACCCGCGCCGTCAGTTCGGCGAAGACCATCGGCGGGGTGACGATCGTGTGCCAGTAGCCCAGGACCAGCGAGTGGATCCGCGGGTCCTCCAGGCCGAGCCTGATCGTCGCCTCGTAGGTGGACGGAGGCTCGCCGCCGGTGATGTCCACCGGGTTGCCGGCCGCTCCGAAGGGCGGGATGAACTTCCGGAACGCCTCGTCCAGATCCGGCGGTATCTCCATCAGCGACAGACCGTTGTCGACGATGGCGTCCGAGAGCAGGACCCCCGAGCCGCCCGCGCCCGTGATGATCACGACGTTGTCGCCCTGCGGAGTGGGGAGCACCGGCAGCGCCCGCGCGTACTCCAGCATCTCGTTGAGACCCGGCGCCCGGATGACACCGGCCTGCCGCAGGATGTCGTCGTACACCGCGTCGTCACCGGCGAGCGCGCCGGTGTGCGAGCCCGCCGCCTTCGCGCCGGCCGCCGTACGCCCGGCCTTCAGGACCACCACCGGCTTCTTCGGCACGGTCGCGCGGGCCGCCTCCACGAAGGCCCGGCCGTCCTTCAGGTCCTCCAGGTGCATCGCGATGCACTCGGTGTTCGGGTCCTCGCCGAACCAGGTCAGCAGATCGTCCTCGTCGAGGTCCGACTTGTTGCCGAGGCCCACGATGGCCGAGACACCCGTCTTGGTGCTCCTGGCGAAGCCCAGGATCGCCATGCCGATGCCGCCGGACTGCGAGGTCAGCGCCACGCCGCCCTTGACGTCGTACGGGGTGCAGAAGGTGGCACAGAGGTCCTGCCAGGTGGAGTAGTAGCCGTAGATGTTCGGCCCCAGCAGCCGTACGCCGTACTCCTCGGCGATTGCCACGATCCGCGCCTGGAGTTCGTGCTCACCGGTCTCGGCGAAGCCGGACGGGATCAGAACGGCGTTCGGTATGCCCTTGCGGCCGACCTCTTCCAACGCCGCGGCGACGAACTTCGCGGGAATCGCGAAGACCGCCACATCGGGCTCGCCAGGAACATCCATCACGCTCTTGTATGCCTTACGGCCGAGTATGTCATCGGCCTTGGGGTTCACCGGATGAATATCGCCCGGAAAACCTCCGTCGATCAGGTTCCGCATGACCGAATTCCCGATCTTGCCCTGCTCGTTAGAGGCGCCGATCACGGCCACCGAACGCGGCTTCATCAGCCGCCGCATCGAGACGAGGATCTCCTCGCGCGTGTATCTCCGCCGCTCGGCCGGCACCTCGGTGGTCAGCAGGATCCGCACATCGGCGGCCATCACCCCGCTCTCCGAGGCGAACACCGGATTGAGGTCGACCTCGGCGATCTCCGGGAAGTCGGCCGCGAGCCGGGACACCTTGACCACCAGCTCGGCCAGCGCGTCCCGGTCGACGGCCGCGCCGCCCCGGACGCCGCGCAGGATCTCCGCGGCGCGGATCCCGTCGAGCATCGACAGCGCGTCGTCCTTGGACGCCGGGGCGAGCCGGAAGGTGACGTCCTTGAGGACCTCCACCAGCACGCCGCCGAGGCCGAAGGCCACGATCTTGCCGAAGGTCGGGTCCGTGACCGTACCGATGAGCACCTCGGTACCGGCCGGCACCATCTGCTGCACCTGGACGCCGAGGATCCGCGCGTCCGGGTCGTACGCCTTGGCGTTGGTGACGATCGAGGTGAACGCCCCCCGTACCTCGGCGGCCGACGTCAGCCCGATCCGTACGCCGCCCGCGTCCGTCTTGTGCAGGATCTCGGGCGAGACGATCTTCATCGCGACCGGGAAACCGATCCGGTCGGCGAGCGCCACGGCGGCGTCGGCGTTCTCGGCGAGAGCCTCGGCCGGGGTGGGGATGCCGTAGGCGTCCGTGACGGCCTTGCCCTCGGGCGCGGTCAGGGACGTACGCCCCTGGGCGAGCGCGGCGTCCAGGACGGCGCGTACGGCCGCGTGATTCGGTTCTGTGGTGTCCACTGCTAGATGACTCCGTTCGTCTTGAGCAGGCGCAGTTCCTCGGCGCCCAGACCCAGCTCGCCGATGTACACCTCTTCGTTGTGTTCGCCGAGCAGCGGTGAAGTGACCACGTCCACGGGGGAGTCGGAGAGTTTCAGTGGGCTGCCGACCGTGGTGAACGAGCCGCGCTCGGGGTGGGGGACCTGGACGACCATCTCGTTCGCCGCCAGCGACGCGTCCTCGATGATCTCCTTGGTGGAGAGGATCGGACCGCACGGGATGTTGTGGGCGTTGAGCTTCTCCAGCACCTCCCACTTGGGAAGGGTGGCCGTCCACTCCTCGATGAGCTGGAACATCTTGCCCAGCTTGGGCAGCCGGGCCTCCGGGCTCGCCCACTCCGGGTCCTCCGCCAGCTCGGGCCGGCCGATCAGCTCGGTGACCGGGCGCCAGCCCACGGGCTGCACGATCACATAGACGTAGTCGTTCGGACCGCCGGGCGCGCACTTCACGGCCCAGCCCGGCTGCCCGCCGCCGCTCGCGTTGCCGCTGCGCGGCACCTCGTCGCCGAAGTCGTCGTTCGGGTACTCGGCGAGCGGACCGTGGGCCAGACGCTGCTGGTCGCGCAGTTTCACCCGGCACAGATTGAGCACCGCGTGCTGCATCGCGACATTGACCCGCTGGCCGCGGCCGGTGCTCTCACGCTGGTAGAGCGCGGCGAGAATGCCGGCGACGGCGTGGATGCCGGTGCCGGAGTCGCCGATCTGCGCCCCGGTGGCGAGCGGCGGCCCGTCCTCGAAGCCGGTCGAGGTCATCGAGCCGCCCATGGCCTGGGCGACGACCTCGTACGCCTTGAAATTGGTGTACGGGCCCTCGCCGAAGCCCTTGATGGAGGCGTAGACGATCTGCGGGTTGATCTCCTGGATGCGCTCCCAGGTGAAACCCATCCGGTCCACGGCGCCGGGGCCGAAGTTCTCCACCATGACGTCCGAGCGGCGGATGAGTTCCGTGAGGATCTCCTTGCCGCGCTCCGACTTGGTGTTGAGGGTGATGGACCGCTTGTTGCAGTTGAGCATCGTGAAGTACAGCGAGTCGACATCGGGGAGGTCGCGGAGCTGCTTGCGGGTGATGTCGCCGGTCGGTGCCTCCAGCTTCACCACGTCCGCGCCGAGCCAGCCGAGCAACTGCGTTGCCGAGGGCCCCGACTGAACATGCGTCATGTCGAGGACCCGGACGCCGGTGAGCGCTTTCGTTCCTTGCGGGGTCTCAAGAGCCTGCGTCATGGGAGGGCTCCTTCACTTGTACATGGTCTGGTTCATGGTTCCGGGGGCGTACGCGTCGGGGTCGACCCAGACGTTGATCAGCGACGGCAGACCCGACTCACGGGCCCGCTGGAGGGCGGGCGCGATGTCGGCGGGGTCGCGGACCTCCTCGCCGTAACCGCCCAGCATCTGGGCGAACTTGTCGTAGTGGACATCGCCGAGGGTGTTGCCGACGCGCTCGCGCTCGTCGCCGTACTTGGCCTTCTGGCCGTAACGGATCTGGTTCATCGAGGAGTTGTTGCCGACGATGCCGACGAACGGCAGGTTGTAGCGGACCAGCGTCTCGAAGTCCCAGCCGGTCAGGGAGAACGCACCGTCGCCGAAGAGCGCGACGACCTCCTTGTCGGGCCGCGCCTGCTTGGCGGCGAGGACGAACGGGACGCCGACACCGAGGGTGCCCAGCGGACCCGGGTCCATCCAGTGGCCCGGCGACTTGGGCTGGACGACCTGGCCGGAGAAGGTGACGATGTCGCCGCCGTCGCCGATGTAGATCGAGTCCTCGGTGAGGAATTCGTTGATCTCGCTGACCAGCCGGTAGGGGTGGATGGGGGAGGAGTCCGACTTCAGCTGCGGCAGCCGCTTCTCGATCGCCGTCTGCTCGGCGGCGCGCAGCTCGTCCAGCCAGGCCTTGCGCCGGACCGATCCGCCGTTGACACGGCCGCTCGCGGCCTGGGTGACCGATGCGAGGACGAGCCCCGCGTCGCCCACGATGCCCAGGTCGATGTCCCGGTTCTTGCCGACCGTGCGGTAGTCGAGATCGATCTGGACGACCGTCGCGTTCGGCGAGAGACGCTTTCCGTACCCCATCCGGAAGTCGAAGGGGGTACCGACGATGACGATGAGGTCGGCGTTGGAGAAGGCGTAGCGCCGGGACAGCTGGAAGTGGTGCGGATCGCCCGGCGCCAGCGTGCCGCGTCCCGCCCCGTTCATGTACGCGGGGACGTTCAGCGTCCGCACCAGCTCGATCGCGGAGTCGGTCCCCCGTGTCGTCCAGACCTGGCTGCCGAGCAGGATGGCCGGCTTATCGGCCTGGACGAGGAGGTCGGCGAGCTTCTCGATGGCTTCGGGGTCACCGGCCGAGCGGGTCGAGGCCCGGTAGCGCCCGGACTCGGGGATCCGGGCCTTCTCCACCGGCACCTTGGCGTCCAGCACATCGCGCGGGATCTCCAGGAAGGACGGGCCGGGAGCGCCGTGATAGCACTCGCGGAACGCCATCGACACCATGTCGGCCGCGCGCGCCGTGTCCGGCACGGTCGCGGCGAACTTGGTGATCGGGGTCATCATGTCGACGTGCGGCAGGTCCTGGAGTGAACCCATCTTGTGCTGGGTGAGGGCGCCTTGGCCGCCGATGAGCAGCATCGGGGACTCGGCGCGGAAGGCGTTGGCGACACCGGTGACGGCGTCGGTGGTGCCCGGACCCGCGGTGACCACCGCGCAGCCCGGCTTTCCGGTGATACGGGCGTAGCCGTCCGCGGCGTGCGCGGCTACCTGCTCATGACGTACGTCGACGACTTCGATGCCTTCGTCGACGCAGCCGTCGTAGATGTCGATGATGTGGCCGCCGCAGAGGGTGTAAATGACCTCTACGCCCTCTGCTTTGAGGGCCTTGGCGACCAGATGACCACCGGAGATGAGTTCCTGGCTGTCGTCGGGCATGAGGTAGTCCCTGTCCCTTCGTAGGGGAGGGCCTGCGCCCTCCCGGTACATTGCATACAGTCGACGAATACTGTATGAAACTTGTTATCCCGCATCCAGCGGATGGTGTCCAGGGGGCGTGCGGCACTTTCGTCAAAAGGGAGCCGGTATGGATCTGTACGAGCACCAAGCACGAGAACTCTTCGCGGACCACGGCATCGCGGTGCCGGAGGCCGAGGTGGTGGAGCTGGCCAGGGAGGCCAAACTCGCCGCCGAACGGCTCGGCGGCCGCGTGGTCGTCAAGGCTCAGGTGAAGACCGGAGGCCGGGGCAAGGCGGGCGGGGTGAAGCTCGCCGCCGACCCGGCGGCAGCCGAACTGACCGCCCGTCAGATGCTCGGCATGGATATCAAGGGCCACACAGTCAGGAAGGTGATGCTCGCCCGACCAGTGGATATCGAGGCCGAGTTCTACGTCTCGTACGTCCTCGACCGCGCGGCCGGGACCTTCCTCGCCATCGCCTCCGCCGAGGGCGGCATGGACATCGAGGAGGTCGCGGCCAGCCGCCCGGAGGCGGTCGCCCGGATCCCCGTCGACCCGGCGGAAGGGGTCACGGAAGCCAAGGCCGCCGAGATCGCGGCGGCCGCCGGACTACCGCCCGCCACCGTGCCCGTACTCCGGGCGCTCTGGCAGGTGCTGGTCCGCGAGGACGCTCTGCTGGTCGAAGTGAACCCTTTGGTACGCACTCCAGATGGGCTGATTCTCGCCCTCGACGGCAAGGTCACCCTTGACGACAACGCCCGCTTCAGGCAAGTGCGGTGGGGCGACGGCGAGCACGACCCGAACGGCGACCCGCTGGAGGCCGCGGCCGCCGCCAAGGGACTCAACTACGTCAAGCTCGACGGCGAGGTCGGCATCATCGGCAACGGCGCCGGCCTCGTCATGTCCACCCTCGACGTGGTCGCCGGCTGCGGCGCCCGCCCCGCCAACTTCCTCGACATCGGGGGAGGGGCGTCCGCCCAGGTGATGGCGGACGGTCTGTCCGTCATCCTCTCCGACCCGGCCGTGAACTCCGTCTTCGTCAATGTCTTCGGCGGCATCACGGCCTGCGACGCCGTCGCCGAAGGCATCGTCCAGGCGCTGGAATCGGTACGGCTGACCAAACCGCTCGTGGTACGCCTCGACGGCAACAGCGCCGCCCGCGGCCGCGCGATCCTCGCGGACCGCGCGCATCCGCTCGTACAGCAGGTCACCACGATGGACGGGGCGGCCCGGGAGGCCGCCGTACTGGCGAACGCCGGATAAGGAGAAGGACACCATGGCCATCTTCCTGACCAAGGAGAGCAAGGTCCTCGTCCAGGGCATGACCGGCGGCGAGGGCATGAAGCACACCCGGCGGATGCTCGCCGCCGGCACCGACATCGTCGGCGGCGTCAACCCGCGCAAGGCGGGCCGCAGCGTCGACTTCGACGACCGTGCCGTGCCCGTCTTCGGCTCCGTCCGCGAGGGCATGGCGGCGACCGGCGCCGATGTCACCGTCGTCTTCGTACCGCCGCCGTTCGCCAAGGCGGCCGTCATCGAGGCGGCGGACGCCGGGATCGGGCTCGCCGTCGTCATCACCGAGGGCATCCCCGTCCATGACGCCGTCGTCTTCCACGCGTACGCCAGGGAGCGCGGCACCCGTATCGTCGGCCCCAACTGCCCCGGACTGATCAGCCCCGGGCAGTCCAACGCCGGCATCATCCCGGCGGACATCGCCTCCAAGCCCGGCCGGATCGGCCTCGTCTCCAAGTCCGGCACCCTCACCTACCAGCTCATGTACGAGCTGAGGGAGATCGGCTTCTCCTCGGCGGTCGGCATCGGCGGCGACCCCGTCGTGGGCACCACCCACATCGACTGCCTGGCCGCGTTCGAGGACGACCCGGACACGGAGCTGATCGTGCTCATCGGAGAGATCGGCGGCGACGCGGAGGAACGCGCCGCGGCCTATGTCGCCGGGCATGTGACCAAACCCGTGATCGGCTACATCGCCGGATTCACCGCGCCCGAGGGCAAGACCATGGGGCACGCGGGCGCGATCGTCTCCGGCTCCTCCGGCACCGCGGAGGCCAAGAAGAAAGCCCTGGAGGCGGCCGGCGTACGGGTCGGCTCGACCCCCTCGGAGACCGCGCGGCTGGTGCTGGACCGCCTCGCGGCGTCGCGTGACGTCACTCATACTTGATGGCGAGTGCGTGCCACCACCCACCCGGCTCACTACCGTCCAGTAACAGCGATACGCCGCGGCGGCCACACCTCTGTGTGCTGCCGCCGCGGCGGCAGCCGAGCCATGCACCTCCCGCCTCCTCAGAGCGGAGACCCTCAATGGCACCCACCCTCACTCACCACCTCACTCTCAAACCCGGCACGGCCTGGTCCGACGCGTGGCAGCGCTGTCTCGCCGTCGCCCCGGAGGCCTTCCACGACGACCGGGTGCGCAACCTCTGGGCGTCGCGATGGCAGTCCGACGGCCGCGCCCTGTCCGCCACCAGTCCGGTCGACGGCAGCCCCATCGCGGGGCCGCCCCGGCTGGACGGCGCCACCGCCCAGCAGGCGGTGCGCGCCTGCCTGGACGAGCACCGCGCCTGGCGACACGTACCTCTGGCGGAACGCAAGGCGCGCGTAACGGCCACGCTCGACGCGCTCGCCGAACACCGAGAGCTGCTCGCCCTTCTCCTCGTCTGGGAGATCGGCAAACCGTGGCGGCTTGCCCAGGCCGACGTCGACCGTGCGATCGACGGCGTGCGCTGGTACGTCGACGGCGTCGAACCGATGCTGGAGGGCCGGACCCCGCTGCCGGGACCGGTCTCCAACATCGCCAGCTGGAACTACCCGATGTCGGTCCTGGTCCACGCCATGCTCGTCCAGGCGCTGGCCGGCAACGCGGTGATCGCCAAGGCCCCGACCGACGGGGGAGTGGCCTGTCTGACCCTGGCCTGCGCGCTCGCCGTCCGCGAGGGCATCCCCGTCACCCTGGTCAGCGGCAGCGGCGGCGAACTCTCCGAGGCGCTCGTCCGCTCGCCGGAGATCGGCTGCGTCTCCTTCGTCGGGGGCCGGGACACCGGCGCCGGCATCGCCACGGCAGTCGCCGACCTGGGTAAACGCCATATCCTCGAACAGGAGGGACTCAACACCTGGGGCGTCTGGAACTACAGCGACTGGCCCGCGCTCACCGCCGTCATCCCCAAGCTGTTCGACTACGGGAAGCAGCGCTGTACGGCGTACCCGCGCTTCGTCGTCCAGCGCTCGCTCTTCGCGGACTTCCTCGCGGCGTATCTCCCCGCCGTACGCTCCATCCGGCTCGGCCATCCCTTGGCGGTCCAGCTGCCCGAGGACCCGCTGCCCGAACTGGACTTCGGACCGCTCATCAACGCGGCCAAGGCCAAGGAGCTCGACGACCAGGTGTCCGAGGCGATCGACCGCGGCGCGGTCCCGCTGCACCAGGGCACGCTGGCCGACGGCCTCTTCCTCCCCGGCCAGGACACGAGCGCCTACCTGCCGCCCGTCACCCTGCTGGCCCCGCCCCCGTCCTCCCCACTGCACCACGCGGAACCCTTCGGCCCGGTCGACACGATCGTCCTGGTCGATACGGAGGCGGAACTGCTGGCCGCGATGAACGCCTCGAACGGCGCCCTCGTCGCGACCCTGTCCACCGACGACCCGGCGACGTACGCCCGGCTCTCCCCCCAGATCCGCGCCTTCAAGGTCGGCCACGGAAAGCCCCGCTCGCGCGGCGACCGTGACGAGCTCTTCGGCGGCTTCGGCCACTCCTGGCGAGGCGCGTTTGTGGGCGGCGAGCTCCTCGTACGAGCCGTGACGGACGGCCCCCCGGGGGAGCGCCCGCCGGGCAACTTCCCCGATTACCACCTGATGCCGTAGGACGCCCGTTTGCCGGAGGGCCACCGCGTCGAGCCCGGACTCGCCGCGGTGGCCCTCCCGACACCCACACCGAGCGGCTACGGATCGCTGACCACCGGATATACGGGTGAGGACCGCCCCCATCCCCTGGTATCGTTGTCCATGTCGCCGCGGCCGAACACTGCGGTACGACCACTCGTCCGGGTGGCGGAATGGCAGACGCGCTAGCTTGAGGTGCTAGTGCCCTTTATCGGGCGTGGGGGTTCAAGTCCCCCCTCGGACACCAACGATTTCCCTACGGGGAGATACGGCAGTGATCAGGTCCGGACAGAGGTTCGCCTCTATCCGGACCTGCTGCTTTCCGGGGTCATACGTGCCTTGTAGGCCGAGGGCCCGGTAACGTCGGCTTTCTCCTGCGGTGGCGCTGTGGATCGCGTTCGCGATATCACCGAGACCTGTGACGAGTGCTTTGATGTCCCGCTTCGATGAGGCCGCTCGCCGGGGCAGAGCACGCAGCCGTCCCTGGGCTTTGACCTTTCGCCGGGTTCGTGCGCACACTGCGGCAGGCCCGCGACATTCTCGACAACCCCGCTCTGGCCGTCAACGACAACCCGAATTCCCTGCTGATGTGCGTCTACAACCGCGACCGGGCGTTGTGCCACCGCGCGGATACCGCCGACAGCCCGAGCCTTCACCGCTGTCAGCCGTCCTGCGCGAACATCGCCCGTACCGACCAGCACGCACAGCAACTTCGGCAACGTGCGGCCGTGCTGGAGCGTCAAGCGGACTCTCTGAGGCGGCACCGGGGCCTCTTGCCGAGCGGCTGTACAGGAGTTCCACACGCCTGCGTTCTCAGGCCGACGCCCACACCCGGGATCGCGTCACCTGCTGCGGGAGCGCCTGATGAGCCCGGCTACCGACGAACGCGCACGGATTCGCTCAGCCATGGATCGGGTCCTCAGCGGCGTCTCCGACCACGCCGATGGAGCGTGGACGATCGTCGCCCTGGCCGCCGAAGCCGGCGTCCCGCGCAATGCCCTCACCCAGCGACACCCCGACCTCAGAAACGAGTTCTACGACAGAGTCCGCGCACGCGGCCAGACCCCGGACCACGAGAAGCGGCTCTGAAGGCAGATCACGAAACTCAAGGAACTCCGAGCTGCGGACGCAGTTCAGATCCGCCTACTGACAGCATACGTCGAAGCACTCGTCGCATCCCAGCTGGAAAACAGCAGGCTGCGCACCCAGCTCGCGAACTCCGAAATCAGACTCCTGAGGTCAGCGCACCCGGACAAGGCCCTGCCACGGATCCGCTGACCGGGCGACACCGCCCGCTGCCTACTCACGGACGCTGTGGCGGGAGCGGGCGAGAGCCCGCCGGCCAAGGGCCATGGCGATCAGTCCCACGATCAGGGCCACGATGGCTCCGCCCAGCCCGTTGCCGGTGCCGAGAGAGCCGTCGGAGGTTGCTACCACCAGCCCGCCGAGGGCCATGGCGATGAGCCCCGCCGCTAGGGCCGTGTTGGCTCCGAGTCGCCCGTTGTCGGTTCCGAAACGACCGGTAGGGCGGGCCAGAGCCAGTCCGGCGATGACCACGCCGATCAGTCCTAGCACGGCGGCGGTGGTGGCCCCGAGCCGCCCGGCGCTCATGGTGTAAATACTGGCGGCGGATGGCTGAGCAGAGACGTGCGCGGCAGCCGCCGGTGCGGCCAGCACGAACACCCCGAGCAGGGCGGCTCCGGCCGCGGCAAGCGGCAGCCGGACTGACCTCAGGGCTCCTGATGAGCTCATGTCCCTCTCCTCATTCGTGCGTCTCGACTCCCGGGTTGGGATGTCACCTGATCCTGGCCGCCGGACCCATCGCCAGTCGTCTTGCAGACGGAGGCATTTCGCGCTGCCGCAGGTGGCGCATCCGGTTGCTGCGAATGACGCAGGCACGGGGAAGGTACTGCGGGTGCGGTAGGTGGCCGCTCGTCCGCGGGCGGGACTCGCCCGCAGTGGCCTCCGGCTAGGGTCCACGTATGACCACAGGGCGGTTCGGTGTTCGGGCCGATGTAAGGGACTGGGCGATCGCCGTTGGTGTGGCGGCGACGCTGGTGGTTACTGGGCTGTCCGAGCAGCACTCCGCCACGGGGCTTGACCTGCTCGGCTACGTGCTGTTGGCGGTCGGCGGCCTGGCGCTGACTGTGCGCCGCCGGGCTCCGGTTCAGGTTCTGGCCGTCACCGGGTTGTGCGCGCTGGGCTACCAGGCGGCGGGTTTCGATGTGCCGGCCGTTGCCTACCTGTTCGCGGTGTACGGCGCGATGCGCGCGGGACACCACGTCATCTCGGTGGCCGCGTCCGTGACCCTGCTGGCTACTCTCCCGCTCGCGGCCCTGGTCTCCCTGCACGATACGAGCGAGGCGTTCGTGCGGGCCCGAGGCGCCCTGGAGATTGCCTGGCTAATCGCGGCCGGTGCTGCGGGGGAAGCGCTGCGGCAGGCCGAGCGGCGGGCGGACGAGGCCGAGCGCACCCGGGAGGAGACCGCACGGCGTCGCGCCGATGAGGAGCGGCTGCACATCGCGCGGGAGCTGCACGATTCGCTCACCCACCAGATCTCGGTCATCAAGGTGCAGGCCGAAGCCGCCGTGCACGTGGCCCGCAAGCGTGGCGAAGAGGTACCGAAGGCATTGCTGGCGATTCGGGAGGCTGGTCGTGAGGCGTCCCGGGAGTTGCGGGCGACCCTGGAGGTGCTGCGCGACGACGACAGGACCCCGCCGCAGGGGCTCGACCACGTCCCGGACTTGGTGGAACGGTCCCGTACGACAGGCCTGGCCGCGACGCTGACGATCGACGGACAACGACACGAGGTGTCGGCCGCGGTGGACCGGACTGCCTACCGGATCGTGCAGGAGTCGCTCACCAACATCGCACGACACGCCGCCGCCACTACCGCATCGGTCCACATCGGCTACCGTCCCAACGCCCTGACCATACGAGTCGATGACGACGGCAAGGCCACCCCGGACACCACCCCAAATCCCGGTATCGGGCTGCTCGGCATGCGCGAACGCGTCACTGCCCTCGGCGGTCGCCTGCACGCGGAACCGCGTGGCGAGGGCGGCTTCACCGTCCGCGCTGAACTCCCCGTGGACGGAACATCATGATCCGGGTCCTGCTGGTCGACGACCAGGCGCTCCTGCGCAGCGGGTTCCGTGCGCTCCTCGACCTTGAGGACGACATCGAGGTGGTGGCCGAGGCCGCCGACGGGAAAGAGGGCCTGGCCCTCGCCAGAGAACACCTGCCCGACGTCGCGCTCATCGACATCCAGATGCCGGTTATCGACGGCATCGAGGCGACCCGGCTCATCGCCGCGGACCCGGCCTTGGCGAAGGTGCACGTCGTCATCCTGACCAACTACGGCTTGGACGAATACGTGTTCGACGCGCTGCGCGCCGGCGCTGCCGGGTTCCTCGTCAAGGACATCGTGCCGGAGGACTTCCTGCACGCCGTACGCGTCGCCGCGCGCGGCGACGCCCTGCTCGCACCGTCGATCACCCGAAAGCTGATCAACCGGTACGTCGCCCAGCCGCTCCACACCGGCGCCGCCACGGAACTGGAAGGGCTGACCAGCCGCGAACGCGAGGCCGTCGCCCTGGTCGCGCACGGCCTGTCCAACGACCAGGTCGCCGAGCGCATGGTGATCAGCCCACTGACCGCAAAAACCCACATCAACCGGGCCATGGCCAAGCTCCACGCCCGTGACCGAGCCCAACTCGTCGTCCTTGGCTACGAATCCGGCCTGGTCACCCCACGCAACCGCTGATACCGACGGCCCGCGGCCGCCGCTCGACTCCGCCGTGATCCGCCCGGATTCCACCCGCAGCCGCTCGGCCCGATTCCGGGCCTTGGCTTCCAACAGGCCCAGCACCGAAGCCATCGAATCGGAGGGCGCGGTCGGCGCCGCGACGGAGTCAAGCCGCCAGGTCCGTGCCCGGGGAGCGGCGCAGGCTCGGAAAACCGACGGTTCAGTGGCGGGAGCTGGTGGCCCTGGCCTTGCGCAGTCCGTAGAGGGCAGCTCCGAGAGTGAGGACCGCGGTGCCGGGGAGGACGGTGCTCAGGGGTAGAGCGATAGCGAGGGCACGCGCAGCCGGCCAGGCCGATGACGGGCACGAGGCGGTTGGGTCGGCCTTCTTGCGGGGCGAGGGCGAGGGCGAGGGCGGAGGCGTTGATGGCGATGGCGTAGTAGGCCAGGACGCCGAAGGAGGAGAAGCCGATCGCGCCGCGTACGTCGGTGGTCGCGGCGAGCTGGGCGACAATGGCGCCGATGGCCAGTTCGGCGCGGTGCGGGACGCCGAAGCGGGGGTGGACGGCGGCCAGGGCGTGGGGCAGGTGCCGGTCGCGGGCCATGGCCAGGGTGGTGCGGGAGAACCCGAGGATCAGCGCGAGCAGTGAGCCCAGAGCGGCGACGGCACCGCCCACGCGGACGGCGGGCAACAGCAGTCGGTGAAGGCGGCGCGGGCGGTCTGGGCCGGGTGCAGGTCCTCGGCGGTCTTCCACAGGTACTCGAGCACGTGCACGAAGTCGACGATGACGTCGATGTCCACGCCGCGGGCCGCGGCTTCCTTCCCGATGCAATCCAGTTGGTGGTTGGCGCCGTCGACCAGCACGATCCAGCGGCGCCGACGCTCGGGGTCGCGTTCCTCAGCCTGGTCGAACAGCGCGGTGACCATGGCGGCGGTGGAGTGCTCCAGGGAGGCGTCCAGCAGACGATCGCGATGCGCACCCAGCAGGGCGGCGCCCGAGAGGCGGCGGCGTGGCCGTGCCAAGGCGGTCAATGACGCGGTGGCGGTCCGGCGACCCCACGGTCACCGGGTTTATCGACCGGTTGCGGGCAGCGAGCGCCGAGTTCCGCCGGCTCTGGGCCGAGCACGAGGTGGCGGTCCGCCGCGCCGACCGCAAGACCCTGCTGCACCCGCGGGTGGGCCGCCTGCTGATGGACTGCGAGACCCTGGTCACTCCCGACCAGGGCCAGCTGCTGCTGGTGCTCACCCCGGTGGATGCCGAGACCCGCGAGCGGCTGGAACTGCTGCGCGTACTCGGCAGCCAGGAATTTCCCACAGGGGCGACGGGTACGCCGACACGGTGAAGCAGCCGCCCCGCAGAGCGCCGGCCGGGTACGCCCCGCCCCGCCGCGTCCGTTGGTATCCGATCGCCCTCAGGCGCGCAGGGCGGCGTCGAGATCGCGAATGAACTCTCCTACGCGCCCGCCTCCGGGAGGTGCGGCGGGAAAACGGCTGAGCACCGCGGTGACCGCTGCCGGTGCGTGATGACGCGCCCATTCAAGGGTTTCCGCAGCGACACGCTGGTCTTCTCCGGCTGCCAGCTCTTCCGCTCGTGCCGCATGGGCTGCCGCTCCGAGAATGTGTTTCACCTGATGAGCGCTTGCCTTGGGATGAAGGTACGCGGCGCCGGCCGCATGGCTCGCCGCTCGCGCCGCGTCGACCGCAGCGGGTACAGCGGCTTCTTGTGCCGCTCTGTACGCCGCCCAGCCGCTCTGCCGCAGAGCGGCTGTGCGCCGGCCGCCCCCGGCGAACGTGTCCGCCGCGTCGATGGCGTCGCGAGGGCGCGTGTCAGCAGGAAGATTCTGTTCGAAGATCGACAGTGCCCTGCGCGCACAATCAGCCGCGTAGCCCGCGATCTCACGAAGTTCGTGTTCGCTCAGCTCGATCTTGTCCGACTCGGTTGTCACGGCTCAATCCTGCCGCAGGTCATCAGTCGTCGCGGAGACCCGTCGGGAATCCCCATCGCCCTATTCCGCTTGGCGCTCGGCGCGCGGCCGACCGGACGAGCGGCCGGGTGATCTCGCGCTCGGCGCGGGGCCGGTGGCGGTCCCGCACAGCAGCAGGTGCGGAGCGAGGTCGGCCTCGCTCCGCACCTGCTCGGATCTCAGCGTCGGGTAGCCGACTTCCGATCCGGTGCCCTTGCCGCTCCGGCACCGCCCGTGATCACGAAGCCCGACCCCGGCTGGGTGACGATGTTGCCGTCAGCCGAGTTGGTTATGGTCACGTTGGTCAGCGTCGCGCCACCGCGAGCGCCGCTCATGGCCAGAATGCCGGCGCCGTTGTTGGACTTGTCGATCTTCACATTGTTGATCACTACGCCCGGCATGGTGCCGCCACCCGTCTTGAACTGGATGCCGTCGTAGGTCGAGTCGTAGATGTCGGTGTCCCGGATGGTGACCCCGGTGATGTCCCGGCTCGCCGCGAAGAGCGTGATGGCGCCGAACTCCTGGTCTTCGTTCCAGAAGGCGCCACCGGTGCGGTGGAGGGCGTTGTTGGCGATCAGGGTCTGCCCGGAGAAGGGCAGGGGGTCGTGGTCGGTCGCCAGCATGATGCCCGGGTAGTTCGCCGTGTCATAGATCAGGTTGTTCTCGATCTTGTTGCCGTAACCGCCGTAGACCGCGATACCGGTCGCCCGCCAGGGCAGTTGGATGGTGTTGTTGACGAAGGAGTTGTCGTGCGCGACGTCGACCGTCGTGTCCTTGACGTACCGGTTCGCCCAGACCGCCAGGGAGTCGTCGCCGGTGGTGCGGAACGAGGAGTTGAACACCCGCGAGTTCCGCGCGCCGTTGGTGAGGTTGATGCCGTCGGCGTACGTGTTGCGGATACGCATCCCGGTGAACTCAAGCCCATCGGCAGGCCCCCACAGGGCCGGGATGTTGTCGTAGTCACGACCGGCCCAGACGCCCACGTTCGCGTGCTCGATCCACACGTTGGCGATCTTGGTGTTCTTGCCGAACCGCCCGTTCAGGCCCACCCCGCCCTCGGCGCCGCCCGGGCCGCCGCGGATGGTGCCGGAGCCGAAGATGGCGATGTCGGAGATCTGGGTGTTGTCGTCGATGTCGAAGCCGAAGTTGCCCTCGTGCGGGTGGTTGATGCTGCCCACCGCCTGGTGCGGCTCGGTCAGCGTGTAGAGCTGGGAGTGCCACATTCCCGCGCCGCGGATCGTGACGTTGCTGATGCCGACCTGGTTGTACTGACCCCGGTCCAGCGGGTCGTCGGTCAGGATCTTCTTCTCCTGCCGCCACTGCCCCGCCGGAATCCACACGCAGTCGATGACGTCCGTCTGGTTGTCCGTGACCGCCCGCTGGATCGCGGTCGTGTCGTCGATCCCGTCGTTGGGCACCGCCCCGTACGCCGTGATCGAGGTGCACTCGGCGGGCTTACTCGTCGGCGGCGCCACCTGCTCCAGGTCGATCATGTCGATGACGTAGAAGGAGGCGTTGTCACCCGCGTCGCGCTGCAACTTGAACTTGGTGCCCGCCGGATAGGTCGTCGGCAGCAGCGAGTTCGACTCGTCGAACAGCCGCCGGGCGTCGGCCTGGGGCGTGTTCGTCAGCGCTTCGGGGCCGTCGGTGTCGCCGTACAGCCAGCTGTGCTTGGAGGTCAGCGTCAGCTTCTTGACGAACGTGTCGTTGACGTAGAGGCCGATGGTGGCTTCCGCGCCGCCGCCGTTCGGAGCGTCGGGAACGGAGTTGCGCACCACGATCGAGTTCGACGGGTTGGTCGAGGTGAACTCGACGAACTGGCCCGTACTGTTCAGCCGCACCGACTTCCGGCCCGACGACTCGCTGGCGAAGTTGGTGTGCCCGAAGGTGCGCTCCGCGTCGGCCTCCAGCAGGGTGCCCTGGTACCTGGCGGCCTCCGCCTCGTACTCGACGTACGGGACCGCCGCACCGCGCCCGACCACGATCGAGCGTGAGAACGCGTTGTTGGTCTCGTTGGTCTCGGTGACGACGTTGGTCGCGTCCGCGGTGGCGACGATGGTGGCGCCGCCGTTGGTGGCGGTCCACGTGCCGTTGACGTTCACATTGGCCGTCGCGCCGGCCGCGATCGACGGGGTGTTGGTGTTGAGCGTGGTGCCGCCCACCGCCACGCGGGTGACCGTGGTGACGCCGGACGCGGTGGTCCCGCGGTTCTTCACCGCCACGGTGAACTGGACCGCCGCGCCGACGGCCGGATTCTGCGGGGTGGAGCTGATATCGAGCACCTGCAGGTCGGGGCCGGGACTCTGGCCGACCACCAGCTGCGCGGTAGCGGTGAAGCTGTTGTTGTCGTTGTCCTGCTCGACGATCGTGTCGGTCGGGTCCACCACGGACGTGACCCTGTAGCTGCCCTCCGCCCGCTTCCCGACGGCGACCTGGACGGTGGCCGAGGCACCCGCGGCGAGCCCGCTCACCGGGGCGCTGCCCGCGACGACTGCGCCCACGCTGACGTTCACCGTGGTGGCGCCGGAGGGCGCTGTGCCCACATTGCGTACGGTCGCGCTCACCGTGGTCGCGTCGGTCTCCACCGGGGAGGCGGGAGTCCACGACAGCGCGGTGACCGTGAGGTCCGGGTTGGGTGCCGGGACTCCGATGACCTGGATCTCGGCGACCTGTCCGCCGGTCGCGCCGGTGTTGCTGAAGATCTGGAGCTGCACGTCGGCGGCGCGCCCGGTGACCGGGATCGTCACGGAGTTCTGGTTCGTCGACGGGTTGAAGGAGTAGTCGGCCCGGGCCTTCAGGGAAGTGAAGCCGGTGGCGCCCTGGGCGCGGCCGAGGACCTGGATGTTCTGCGTACGGGAGCCCCATGCCGCGTCGGGGTTGAGCTTGACCACGACCGACGTGATGTCGGCTTCGGCTCCGAGCTTCACCGTCAGCGTCGACGGGTGTCCGGCGGACTCCCAGTAGGTGTTGAGCTTGTCGTCGTTGGCGTTGGCCGCGACGAACGTGTGGACCGTCGACGACGCCTCGATCGGCTTGCCGCGGGCCAGATCGGAACCGTCCTCCGCGCCCGGGTCCTCACCCGGGTCCTCGCCGGGGTCCTCACCCTGCGGGCCGTAGATCCCGAACTCGGAGACCTGCGCGGCGGGCCAGCCCGTGTTGCCGGTGATGTTCAGCCGTACGTACCGGACGCTCGCGACGGGGAAGTCGATGGTGACGGTGTTGGCCGAGGCCGGGGCGAACGCCCGCCCCTGCGACGCGGAGAGGGTGCTGAAGGTGTTCCCGTCGGTGCTGCCCTGGACGCTGAGGGCCTGGGTGCGCGCTTCCCACGTGGTCGGCAGCTTCAGCACCACTTGGTCGACGCTGACGGCGCTGCCGAGGTCGATCCGAATCCATTGCGGGAAGGAGTTGGACGGTCCCTCCCAGTACGTTGCCTGGTTGCCGTCGGTGACGTTGGCGGCGGGATGACTCCCCTCGGATCCGCCGGCCAAGGCCGACCTGCCCAGGGACAGGTTGGGACGTTCGGCCGCGGAGGCGGAGGCGGAGATGGGCAAGAGCCCGACGGCGATCAGGCCGGCCATGACTATGCCGGTGATCAGCCGCCGGATGGGCTGCTTCCGTTTCATCGGGTCCTCTGTTCGGTTGGAACGAGAGCGCGGGCGGCCCGCAGGACCGGGCCGAGCGGTGGGACCGGAGCAGGCAGGTCGGGCCCCTGCCATGAAGTTGCAGAAAGATTCTTAGAAAATTGAGCCAGTTGCCCAGTTTTTTGCGAGTCAAAGGTTGCAATCATGTCACCGGTTTGTCAACGGTTTCCGCACGCCGATCGACTGGTTGGCGCGTCCCGGCCGGTCCGCGGCGGCGCGGCGTGATCATTTACGTGCGGTCGGGGACCGGGCTCGTACGCGTATCGGCCGATGGGCGATCTTTGTCCCCGTGGGTCCGCGCGGTTCGCGAAGTCCCCGAGGTCCGCTCGCGAGGTGGCAGGGGGCTGTTGATCCGCCGCTGCGTCCTTCTGGCCGAACTCTCGTGGCGAGTGGCAAAGGGGCATCACAGGATGGCTGCTGGCGGATCGAGCCATGACGGCTGAATCGGCTCGCCGCGCCGTCCCCATCTTCTTTCCCGGCTCCGACGACGAGCCACAGCCTGTCAGGAGACACGATGCCTCTCGCCCGTAACGTGCCGCAGCAGTCAAAAGCCCTGGAGCGGAGGCCCCGCAAGGCGCCGTGCCCACGGCGGGGAACGTGGGCGGTGGGGCTCGCCGCGGCGCTGTTCGCCGGCCCGCTGCTCGGAACTTCACCTGCCTGGGCGGAGGCCGAACCGGTGCCGGCATCGCGCGATGCGGCGGAGCTGACGCACGGGACCGCTCAAAGCGACGCCGGGGACGGCGGGCTGGGTGGGCAGGGCGGCAGAGGCGGACGGCCCGTCTATGTCGTCAACCAGGGATCGAACAGCGTGTCAGTGATCAATCCTGCCGGGGACATCGACACCGTCCGCGTCGGGAGCAGTCCGTTCGAGGTCGCTGTTGACGGCCGGCACCGCCGCGCGTTCGTGGTCAATCATGGCTCAAACAATGTGTCGGTGATCAATACGAGCAGGAACAGGGTGACCGCCACCATCCCCGTAGGGAGCGGTCCGTTCGGGATCGCCGTCGACAGCCGGCGCAGCCGTGCCTACGTGGCCAACCGGGCCGCCGGGACGGTGTCGGTGATCAATACCGCCACCAACGCCGTGACCGCCACCATCGCGGTCGGCGGCAACCCGTTCGCGGTCGCTGTCGACCATGAGCGCGACCGGGCGTACGTCACCAACATGCTGTCCGGGACGGTGTCGGTGATCCGGACGGCCACCAATACGGTGATCGCCACCGTTCCCGTCGGCAGCACGCCCGCTGGAATCGCCGTGGACCGGGGCCGTGCGTACGTGACCAACCAGGGCTCGAACAGCGTGTCGGTGATCAATACGGCCGGAAACACGGTGACCGCCACCATCCCCGTCGGCGGTACTCCGTTCGGGGTGGCCGTCGACGGCCGGCACCGCCGCGTGTACGTGGCCAACCAGGCGTCAAACAATGTGTCGGTGATCGGAACCGCCACGAATACGGTGACCGGCACCATCCGCGTCGGCACCGCGCCCGTCGGAGTCGCCGTGGACGAGCGCAGCGACCGCGCTTACGTCACCAATCTTCTCTCCAACAACGCGTCAGTGATCAATACGGCCAGGAACAGGGTCATCCGCACCACCCGGGTCGGCACCGGCCCGGCGGGCGTGGCGATCGGCTGCGGACCACACCACCGGAACGGGACCGACGAAGACGCCGCGGGTGCGCCGGCGGGCCGGCAGGAGCAGGCCGAACAGCGCTGACCTCATCCTTCCGAAGCATGCAAGCGCCCCGGCGCAGCTCAACGAGCTGGCCGGGGCGCTTTGCCATGCCTACGGGGTGACCGTCTGGGTGTCGATGGGCGAGGTGGAGGTGATGAAGCTGCTGCTGCCGTTGTATACGGCGGTGAGGCTGTGGGTGCCGACACTGAGGGTGGATACGGAGAATGTGGCGACTCCGCCGGTGAGTGTGGACGTGCCCAGGAGGGTGGCGCCGTCGAAGAAGTCGACGGTTCCGGTTGGTGTGCCGACTCCGGGCGCGGTGGCGGTGACGGTGGCGGTGAGGATTTTGGTCTGGCCGAAGACGGAGGGGTCGGGTGCCGAGGTGAGCAATGTGCTGGTGTTGGCCTTCGTGACGGTGGTGGTGATGGTGGGTGAGGTCGAGGCGGTGAAGTTGCCGTCCCCGTTGTAGATGGCGCGCACGCTGCGGGTGCCTGCCGGTTGGGTGGAGGTGGTGAGGGTGGCGACTCCGCCGGTGACGGGCACGGGTGCCTGGGGGATGCCACCGATGAAGAAGGTCACGGTCCCGGTCGGCGTCCCGGCTCCTGGCGCGACGGGGGTGACGGTGGCTGTCAGCGTCTTGGGCTGCCCGAAGACGGACGGGTCGGGCGAGGCGCTCACAGCAGTGGAGGTGCTGGCCGAGCCGACCGTTTGGGTGTCCACCGGTGAGGTGGAGGTCGTGAAGTTGCTGTCCCCGTTGTATACCGCGGTGAGGCTGTGGGTGCCGACGGTGAGGCTGGATACGGAGAAGGTGGCGACTCCGCCGGACAGGGTGCTGGTGCCGAGGAGGGTTGCGCCGTCGAAGAAGTCGACGGTTCCGGTGGGTGTGCCGGCTCCGGGTGCGGTGGCGGTGACGGTGGCGGTGAAGATTTTCGCCTGGCCGAAGACGGACGGGTCGGGTGCCGAGGTGAGCAATGTGCTGGTGCCGGCGGGGGTGACCGTCTGGGTGTCGATGGGTGAGGTGGAGGCGTTGAAGTTGCTGTCTCCGGCGTATACGGCGGTGAGGCTGTGCGTGCCGACACTGAGGCTGGATACGGAGAAGGTGGCAACCCCGCCGGAGAGTGTGCCCGTTCCCAGGAGGGTGGCGCCGTCGAAGTAGCTGACGGTTCCGGTCGGGGTGCCGGCTCCGGGTGCGGTGGCCGTAACAGTGGCGGTGAGGGTTTTCGCTTGCCCGAAGACGGACGGGTCGGGGGCCGAGGTCAGAACCGTACTGGTGTTGGCGGTAGTGACGGTCTGGGGGTCGGTGGGCGAGGTGGAGGCATTGAAGTTGTTGCTGCCGTTGTATACGGCGGTGAGGTTGTGGGTGCCGACGGTGAGGGTGGATACGGAGAAGGTGGCGACCCCGCCGGACAGGGTGCTGGTGCCGAGGAGGGTGGCGCCGTCGAAGTAGCTGACGGTTCCGGTGGGTGTGCCTGCTCCGGGCGGGGTGGCCGTGACGGTGGCGGTGAGGGTTTTCGCCTGGCCGAAGACGGAGGGGTCA
The DNA here is from genome assembly GCF_055582185.1 of Streptomyces sp. NPDC042201. Classification (NCBI taxonomy): domain Bacteria; kingdom Bacillati; phylum Actinomycetota; class Actinomycetes; order Kitasatosporales; family Streptomycetaceae; genus Streptomyces; species Streptomyces sp. NPDC042201. The sequence goes on from NZ_JBVJDS010000003.1 coordinate 803,552, forward strand.
GGGGCCGAGGTCAGCAGGGTGCTGGTGTTGGCCTTGGTGACGGTGGTGTTGATGGTGGGTGAGGTCGAGCCGGTGAAGTTGCCGTCCCCGTTGTAGGTGGCTCGTACGCTGCGGGTGCCGGCGGGCTGGGTGGAGGTGGTGAGGGTGGCGGCTCCACCGACGAGAGGCACGGGCGGCTGGGGGATGCCGCCGAGGAAGAAAGTGACGGTTCCGGTCGGCGTCCCGGCTCCTGGCGCGACGGGGGTGACGGTGGCCGTCAGCGTTTTGGGCTGCCCGAAGACGGAGGGGTCGGGCGAGGCGGTCACAGCCGTGGAGGTGTTGGCCTTGGTGACGGTCTGCGTGTCCACGGGTGAGGTGGAGCCCGCGAAGTTGGAGTCTCCGCTGTAGACGGCGGTGAGGCTGTGCGTGCCTGCGCTGAGGGTGGACACGGAGAGGGTGGCGACTCCGCCGGAGAGGGTGGAGGTGCCGAGGAGGGTCGCGCCGTCGAAGAAGCTGACGGTTCCGGTCGGCGTCCCGGCGATGGAACTCACGGTGGCAGTGAGGATTTTGGTCTGGCCGAAGACGGAGGGGTCGGGGGCCGAGGTGAGCAGGGTGCTGGTGCTGGCGGTGGTGACTGTTTGGGTGTCCACGGGTGAGGTGGAGGTGGTGAAGTTGCTGTCTCCGCTGTAGACGGCGGTGAGGCTGTGGGTGCCGACGCTGAGGGTGGATACGGAGAAGGTGGCAACCCCGCCGGAGAGGGTGCCGGTGCCGAGGAGGGTTGCGCCGTCGAAGAAGTCGACGGTTCCGGTGGGTGTGCCGACTCCGGGCGGGGTGGCGGTGACGGTGGCGGTGAGGATTTTGGTCTGGCCGAAGACGGAGGGGTCGGGGGCCGAGGTGAGCACTGTGCTGGTGCCGGCGGTGGTGACGGTCTGGGTATCCACGGGTGAGGTAGAGCCGTCGAAGCTGCTGTCACCGCCATAAACCGCGGTGAGGCTGTGGGTGCCGACGCCCAGTGCCGAGGTGGTGAGGGTCGCGACTCCACCGGTAAGGGTGCCGGTGCCGAGGAGAGTGGCGCCGTCGAAGAAGTCGACGGTTCCGGTGGGTGTGCCGGCTCCTGGTGGGACGGCGGTCACGGTGGCGGTGAGGGTTTTGGCTTGCCCGAAGACGGAGGGGTCGGGGGCGGATGTGAGTGCCGTGGTGGTACTCGCCGTGGTGACTGATTGGGTGTCGATGGGTGAGGTGGAGCCGGTGAAGTTGGAGTCCCCGCTGTAGACGGCGGTGAGGCTGTGGGTGCCAACAGTGAGGGTGGATACGGAGAGGGTGGCGACTCCGCCGGTGAGTGTGCCCGTGCCCAGCAGGGTGGCGCCGTCGAAGAAGCTGACGGTTCCGGTGGGTGTGCCGGCTCCGGGTGGGGTGGCGGTGACGGTCGCGGTGAGGGTTTTGGCTTGGCCGAAGACGGAGGGGTCCGGCGCCGACGTCAGGGCGGTACTGGTGCCTGCGGCCGTGACGGTCTGGGTGTCTACGGGTGAGGTGGAGGTCGTGAAGTTGGGGTCTCCGCTGTAGACCGCGGTCAGGCTGTGGCTGCCGACGCTCAGCGTCGAGGTGGTCAGGGTGGCGACTCCGCTGGAGAGCGTGCCGGTCCCCAGAAGGGTGGCGCCGTCGAAGAAGTCGACGGTTCCGGTGGGTGTGCCGGCTCCGGGTGGGGTTGCGGTGACGGTGGCGGTCAGGATCTTGGCCTGACCGAAGACCGAAGGATCGGGGGCCGATGTCAGCGCTGTGCTCGTGCCTGCGGTGGTGACCGTCTGGGTGTCCACGGGCGAGGTGGAGCCGTCGAAGCTGCTGTCGCCGCTATAAACCGCGGTGAGGCTATGTGTGCCGACGCCCAGCGCGGAGGTGGTGAGGGTCGCGACGCCGCCGGTGAGGGTGCCGGTGCCGAGGAGGGTGGCGCCGTCGAAGAAGTCGACCGTTCCGGTGGGGGTGCCGGCTCCGGGTGGAGTGGCCGTGACGGTCGCGGTGAGGGTTTTCGCTTGCCCGAAGACCGACGGGTCTGGCGCCGAGGTGAGTGCTGTGCTGGTGCTCGCGGTGGTGACGGTCTGGGTGTCGACCGGTGAGGTAGAGCCGTCGAAGTTGCTGTCTCCGCTGTAGATGGCGGTGAGGCTGTGGGTGCCGACGCTGAGGGTGGAGACGGAGAGGGTGGCGACCCCGCCGGAGAGGGTGGACGTGCCCAGCAGGGTGGCGCCGTCGAAGAAGCTGACCGTTCCGGTCGGGGTTCCCGCTCCGGGTGGAACTGCGGTGACAGTTGCGGTGAGGATCTTGGCTTGGCCGACGACGGACGGGTCCGGGGCCGAGGTGAGTGCTGTCGCCGAGTCAGCACTGGTGACGGTTTGGGTGTCGACCGGCGAAGTCGAGCCATTAAAGCTGCTGTCGCCGTTGTAGACGGCGGTCAGACTGTGGGTGCCGACGCTCAACGTCGAGTTGGTGAGGGTGGCGACCCCGCCAGTGAGGGTGCCTGTGCCCAGGAGGGTTGCGCCGTCGAAGAAGTCGACGGTTCCGGTCGGGGTTCCCGCTCCGGGTGCGACTGCGGTGACGGTGGCGGTGAGGACCTTGGGCTGCCCGAAGACGGAGGGATCTGGCGCCGAGGTGAGTGCTGTCGCCGTGTCGGCGGTGGTGACGGTTTGGGTGTCGACCGGCGAAGTTGAGCTGTTGAAGCTGCTGTCGCCGTTGTAGACGGCGGTCAGGCTGTGGCTGCCGACAGTGAGGGTGGAGACGGAGAGGGTGGCGACTCCGCCGGTGAGGGCGGACGTGCCCAGGAGGGTAGCTCCGTCGAAGAAGCTGACGGTTCCGGTAGGTGTGCCGGCTCCGGGTGGGACTGCGGTGACGGTGGCGGTCAGCGTTTTGGCTTGGCCGAAGACGGAGGGATCCGGCGCCGACGTCAGTGCTGTGCTGGTGTTGGCCGTGCTGACCGTTTGGGTGTCGACCGGTGAGGTTGAGGTGTTGAAGTTGGTGTCGCCGTTGTAGACGGCGGTGAGGCTGTGGCTGCCGACGCTGAGGGTGGAGACGGAGAGGGTGGCGACGCCGCCGGTGAGGGTGGACGTGCCCAGCAGGGTGGCGCCGTCGAAGAAGTCGACCGTTCCGGTCGGGGTGCCAGCTCCCGGTGGGACGGCGGTGACGGTGGCGGTGAGGGTTTTGGCTTGGCCGAAGACGGAGGGGTCCGGTGCTGACGTCAGCGCTGTGGCTGTGTCAGCAGTGGTGACCGTCTGGGTGTCCACGGGCGAGGTGGAGCCGTCGAAGTTGGTGTCCCCGCTATAGACGGCGGTGAGGCTGTGGCTGCCGACGCTCAGCGTGGACACGGTGAGCGTGGCGACTCCGCCGGTGAGGGTGGAGGTGCCGAGGAGGGTGGCTCCGTCGAAGAAGTCAACGGTTCCGGTCGGGGTGCCAGCTCCCGGTGGGACGGCGGTGACGGTGGCGGTGAGGGTTTTGGCTTGGCCGAAGACGGAGGGGTCGGGGGCGGATGTGAGTGCTGTGGTGGTATCGGCGGTGGTGACTGTCTGGGTGTCGACCGGTGAGGTTGAGGTGGTGAAGTTGCTGTCGGCGTTGTAGATGGCGGTGAGGCTGTGGCTGCCGACGCTCAGCGTGGATACCGACAGGGTGGCGACTCCGCCGGAGAGTGTGCTCGTACCCAGGAGGGTGGCGCCGTCGAAGAAGTCGACGGTTCCGGTCGGGGTTCCCGCTCCTGGTGGGGTGGCGGTGACGGTGGCGGTGAGGGTCTTGGCTTGGCCGAAGACGGAGGGATCTGGCGCCGAGGTGAGAGCTGTGGTCGTGTCAGCAGCGGTGACTGTTTGGGTGTCGACCGGCGAAGTCGAGCTGGTGAAGTTGCTGTCGCCGTTGTAGACGGCGGTGAGGCTGTGGCTGCCGACGCTGAGGCTGGACACCGACAGGGTGGCGACGCCGCCGGTGAGGGTGCTCGTACCCAGCAGGGTGGCGCCGTCGAAGAAGTCGACGGTCCCGGTCGGGGTGCCGGCTCCTGGTGGGGTGGCGGTGACGGTGGCGGTCAGCGTTTTGACCTGGCCGAAGACGGAGGGGTCTGGCGCTGACGTCAGGGCGGTGCTGGTGCTCGCGGTGGTGACGGTCTGGGTGTCCACGGGTGAGGTGGAGCCGTCGAAGTTGCCGTCGCCGCTGTAGACGGCGGTGAGGCTATGTGTGCCGACGCTCAGCGCGGAGGTGGTGAGGGTGGCGACTCCGCCGGTGAGGGTGCTGGTACCGAGGAGGGTGGCGCCGTCGAAGAAGCTGACCGTACCCGTCGGTGTCCCGGCCCCGGGTGGGACAGCGGTGACGGTGGCGGTCAGGATCTTGCCCTGACCGAAGACCGAAGGATCGGGGGCCGACGTCAGCGCTGTGGTTGTGCCTGCGGTGATGACCGTCTGGGTGTCCACGGGTGAGGTGGAGGTCGTGAAGTTACCGTCCCCGCTGTAGACGGCGGTGAGGCTATGTGTGCCGACGCTCAGCGTCGAGGTGGTCAGGGTGGCGACTCCGCCGGAGAGCGTGCCTGTGCCCAGAAGGGTGGCGCCGTCGAAGAAGTCGACGGTTCCCGTTGGAGTGCCGGCTCCTGGCGGGGTGGCGGTGACGGTGGCGGTCAGCGTCTTGGCCTGGCCGAACACCGACGGGTCCGGCGCCGACGTCAGTGCTGTGCTGGTGCTCGCGGTGGTGACGGTCTGGGTGTCCACGGGTGAGGTGGAGCCGTCGAAGCTGCTGTCCCCGCTGTAGACGGCGGTCAGATTGTGGCTGCCGACGCTCAGCGCGGAGGTGGTGAGGGTGGCGACTCCACCGGTCAGGGTGCCTGTGCCCAGAAGAGTGGCGCCATCGAAGAAGTCGACCGTTCCGGTCGGAGTGCCGGCTCCCGGTGGGACAGCAGTGACGGTTGCAGTGAGGGTCTTGGCCTGGCCGAAGACGGAGGGGTCTGGGGCCGAGGTCAGGACTGTGCTGGTGCTCGCGGTAGTGACGGTTTGGGTGTCCACCGGTGAGGTGGAGGTCGTGAAGTTGGTGTCTCCGCTGTAGACGGCGGTGAGGCTGTGGGTGCCGACGGTGAGGGTGGATACGGAGAGGGTGGCGACTCCGCCGGTGAGGGGGGAGGTGCCGAGGAGGGTGGCTCCGTCGAAGAAGTCGACGGTTCCGGTGGGTGTGCCGGCGGTGGAACTCACGGTGGCGGTAAGGATTTTGATCTGGCCGAAGACGGAAGGGTCGGGCGCCGATGTGAGAGTCGTCGTGGTGGCGAAGGGAACGGTCTCAGCGACAGTGACCGTGTTGTCACCGGAGTTGGCCACGTAGGCGTGCAGCCCGTCCGGGGTGATCGCCACCCCGATCGGTGCCACGCCGACGGGGATGGTGAAGGTGGTGGCGTTGGTGGCGGTGCTGATGACGCTGACCGTGTCCTCGTTCTGGTTGCTCACGTAGACGTGCAGGCCGTCGGGGGAGACGGCCACGCCGAACGGGGTGGTGCCCACCGGGATGGTGGCCGTGACGGTGTTGGTGGCGCTGCTGATCACGCTGACCGTGTCGTCACCCGAGTTGGCCACATAGACGTTGAGACCGTCCGGCGTGACCTCCACATCAAGAGGCGCGGTTCCCACCGGGACGGTCGTGGTGACCGTGTTGGTGGCGGTGCTGATGACGCTGACCGTGCCGTCACCCGAGTTGGTCACATAAACAAACAGACCGTCCGGAGTAGTTGCGACGCCGAGGGGAACCGCTCCGACGGGGATGGTGGCGGTGACGGTGTTGGTCGCGGTGCTGATCACGCTGACCGTGTTGTCGCCGGAGTTGGTCACGTAGACGGACAGGCCGTTGGGGGTGATGGCCGCTTCGAGTGGAACGGCTCCGACGGGGACGGTCGCGGTGAC